>URQH01000005.1 GCA_900549955.1 uncultured Eubacteriales bacterium
TACAAGCCCGTTCATACAAGCCCGTTCATACAAGCCCGTTCATACAAGCCCGTTCATACAAGCCCGTTCCCGGAATCCGGCACGAAACCATGCTCCAGCCGCGCCGACCCGCCCCGCGGCGCGCGTTTTCAAGCACCGCAGCTTCCCGTCTGCGCGCGCATGGCCAAAAAAATCCGCGCCCGCGCATGGCGCGGGCACGGGGATTCCGTTTGCCGTCCGTTACCGGCTGGCCTCCAGCATTTCCTTGGTCTTCATGAGCCGGGTCGTGTTCTGCCGGTCGTTCTCCTCGAGCTTCATCTGAATGCTGCGGATCGTCTCCGTAAACTGCGGGATCATGACGTACTCCAGCGCGTTCACGCGCCGGCGCGTCTTTTCGATCTCGTCGGCCAGGCGGCTGCATGCCTTTTCGATCTCCGCGAGCTCCAGCAGCTTTGGCAGCGCCTCGGCGAGCTGCCGCACGGCGCCGTCCAGCTCTGCGCCCGTCGTGGCATAGCCATACGGGTAGGAATAGCCCTCCTGCGTCTCCATCGTCAGCTTCGGCACCGGAATGGACAGTACCGACATCGTCTCCGTCTCCACGGAGGCGGCCCTGGCCGGATACAGCAGCGCTTCCTCGATCTCCGCGCCGCTCATCGATGCGCGGGCAAGCACGAACGACTGCATGGCAAGCGAGAGCTTGTGTTCCACCTCGTCGCGCAGCTCCTTGTTGCGGCGCGCATACACGATGAAACGCCGCACGAGCTCGTCGCGTTTGTCCTTCATCATCTTGTGCCCGCGGACGGCAACCTGCTTGCGTTTCTTCAGGTTGCTGAGTTCCATGCGGGTCGGCTTTGCTTGAATGGCCGCCACGGCTTACGCCTCCTCAGGATAGTATTTTTCGATGTAGCTGTCGCGGATACGTTTGAGCTCCGACTTGGGCAAGATGGAAAGCAGCTTCCACCCCAGGTTGAGCGTCTCCTCGATGCTGCGGTTCGTGTAATACCCCTGCGAGACGTACTCCTGTTCAAACGCATCGGAGAACTTGGCGTACAGCTTATCCGTGTCGGACAGCGCCGCATCGCCCAGAATGACTGCGAGCTCCTTGGCGTCGCGCCCACGGGAATAGGCCGCGAACAGCTGGTTCATCGTGTCGGCATGGTCCTCGCGGGTCTTGCCCTTGCCGATGCCCTTGTCTTTCAGACGGGACAGCGACGGCAGCACGTTGATCGGCGGCGTCAAGCCCTTGCGGTACAGCTCTCTCGAGAGGATGATCTGCCCCTCCGTGATGTATCCGGTCAGGTCGGGGATCGGGTGCGTCACGTCGTCCTCCGGCATGGAGAGGATCGGGATCATCGTGATGGAACCCGCATTGCCGCGAATGCGGCCGGCGCGCTCGTACATCGTCGCAAGGTCGGTGTACATGTAGCCCGGATAGCCGCGGCGTCCCGGCACCTCCTTGCGCGCGGCGGACACCTCGCGCAGTGCCTCGGCGTAGTTCGTGATGTCCGTGATGATGACCAGCACGTGCATCCCCAGGTCGTATGCGAGATATTCCGCGGCAGTGATCGCCATGCGCGGCGTCGCAATACGCTCGATGGCCGGGTCGTTGGCCAGGTTGATGAACGTCACCGTGCGCTCGATGGCGCCGGTCTTTCGAAAGTCGCTGATGAAGAAATCCGCCTCTTCAAACGTGATACCGACGGCGGCGAACACCACGGCAAACTTCTCGTCCGTACCAAGCACGCGCGCCTGGCGCGCAATCTGCGCCGCGAGGTTGGCGTGCGGCAGGCCGGAGCCGGAGAACACCGGCAGCTTCTGCCCGCGCACCAGCGTGTTCAACCCGTCGATGGCGGAAATGCCGGTCTGGATGAACTCGGACGGGTAGTCGCGGGCCGTCGGGTTCATCGGGGTGCCGTTGATATCCAGATGCTTTTCCGGGATCAGCGCAGGACCGTCGTCCATGGGCTTGCCCATGCCGTCGAACACGCGGCCGAGCATATCCGGCGCCACGTCCAGTTCGATGGACTTGCCCAGGAAGCGCGCCTTGGAATCGCTGATGCGCAGGCCCTGCGAGCCCTCAAACAGCTGCAACAGCGCCTTGTCGCCATTGATCTCCAGCACGCGGCCGCGGCGGATGGTGCCGTCCGCCTGCTCGATCTCGACCAGCTCATCGTACTTGACGCCGGAGACATCCTCCACGAGCATCAGAGGGCCGACGACTTCTTTAATAGTCCGGTATTCTTTACGCATCCTGCTGCCCTCCCTCCGTCAAAGCGCCAATCTGTGCGTTCATGTCGGCAAGAATGGAATCGTATTCGGCCTGCACCGCATCCTCCGCCACATACTTGAGACGGCCGATGCGCTCCCGCACGGGCAGCTGGATCAGCTTGTTGAACGAGGCGTCCGCCGCCAGCGCATCGAGGCTCTTCTCATAGTTGAGCAGGATGGCATTGAGCATGAGATACTGCTTCTTGGGCGACGTATACGTGTCGACCTCGTGGAACGCATTCTGGTGCAGATAGTCCTCGCGGATGGAACGCGTGGCCTCAAGCGTCATGCGGTCCTTATAGGACAGCGCGTCGATACCGACGAGGCGGACGATCTCTTCGAGCTCGTTCTCCTGTTGCAGCAGGCCCATGGTCTGCTGCACGAGGTTCGACCACTCGGGCGAGACGTTCTCGTTGTACCACGTCTCCAGGCGGTCCAGGTACAGCGAGTACGACTGCAGCCAGTCGATCGCCGGGAAGTGGCGCGCATAGGCCAGCTTGCTGGAAAGGCCCCAGTAGACCTTGACGATGCGCAGCGTAGCCTGCGAGACCGGCTCGGAGATGTCGCCGCCCGGAGGAGACACGGCGCCGATGGCGGAAACCGCACCGATGCGCCCCTCGCCGCCCAGCGTCTTGACGACGCCCGCGCGCTCATAGAACTCGGCCAGACGGCTGGACAAATACGCCGGATAGCCTTCTTCGCCGGGCATCTCTTCGAGACGGCCGGACATTTCGCGCAGCGCCTCCGCCCAGCGGGACGTGGAGTCGGCCATGATGGCGACCTTGTAGCCCATGTCGCGGAAGTACTCCGCAATCGTGATGCCGGTGTAGATGGACGCTTCGCGCGCGGCCACGGGCATGTCGGACGTGTTGGCGATGAGCACCGTGCGCTTCATCAGCGACAGCCCCGTGCGCGGGTCCTTCAGTTCCGGGAACTCCATGAGCACGTCGGTCATCTCGTTGCCGCGCTCGCCGCACCCGACGTAGACGATGATGTCGGCATCGGCCCACTTGGCCAGCTGGTGCTGCACGACCGTCTTGCCGCTGCCAAACGGGCCGGGCACGGCGGCCACGCCGCCCTTGGCCACCGGGAACAGCGTGTCGATGACGCGCTGGCCGGTGATCATCGGCTCGGTCGGCGCCAGCTTTTCGGCGTACGGGCGGCCGCGGCGGACCGGCCAACGCTGCAGCATGGGCAGCTCGATGGTCTTGCCATCCTTCTCCAGCCTGGCGATCGGCTGCACGATGTTGGCTTCGCCGGCGTGGATCCACGTCAGCTTGCCGGAGACGCCGGGCGGCACCATGACCTTGTGCAGCACGGCTTCCGTCTCCTGGACGGTGCCCAGCACGTCGCCCGCGCTCAGCTCGTCGCCCACCTGCGCGACCGGGACAAAGTCCCAGAGTTTTTCATGGTCGAGCGAATCGACGATGATGCCGCGCGTAATGCGGTCGCCCGCCTGCTTGCGCACGATGTCCAGCGGACGCTGAATGCCGTCGTAAATCGACTCGATGAGACCGGGCGCCAGTTCGACAGACAGCGGCGCGCCGGTGGACACAACCGGCTCGCCAGGACCGATGCCGCCCGTTTCTTCGTAAACCTGTATGGACGCGCGATCTCCGCGCAACTCGATGACCTCTCCAATCAGGTGCCTATCCGAGACGCGCACCACGTCGTACATCTGTACGTCCGCCATGCCGCCCGCCACGATGAGGGGCCCCGATACTTTGATGATCGTACCTTGCATAAGTTCTACGCCCTTCCCTTAGTTATTGAATAGAATGTCGACGCCGACCGCCTTTTCGACGTTCTGCTTGAGCGCCTGCAGGCCAATCCCTTCCGATCCCTGATTGTCCGGGATCGGGATGATGGCCGGATAGGCGGCGGCGCTGTACTCCTGTATGGTTTCCGCACATGCGGCATAGAGTTTTTCCGTCACGAAGATCACGGCGTACCCTTCGCGCGCCAGACGGTGCATGCAGCGGTTTGCACGCTCGCCATCCGTCTCATAAAACACGTCGAGGCCGACCGCTTTGAACAGCATGACGGAATCCTTGTCACCGATAACGCCCATCTTAGCCATACAACTCACACAACCTCTCTTGGATGACCGCGTCATCCAGTCCATTGCGCTTGACCGTAACGATCAGCCGGACGGCCTTGGCCTCCCGGTCGCGCGCCAGCAGATAGCCGACGATCCGGTAGACCGATTCAATGTCGTGCTTGTGCGCGCTGACCAGCGAGAGCAGATAGTTCTCCCGCGCCCGCTCGAGCGCGCCGATATTGCCCGTCTTCTGCAGCTCGGCCAATCCGTCCGCCAGCGCGCCGCGCGCCGGGCTGTCCGACAGCACGCGCTGCAGCGATTCCTCCGGCAGCTCATACGCCTGATACAACGCATCGTGGCGAATGCCGCCTTCCGGCAGCAGCACGCTGCGCAGATCCTCGCGCGCGCCGCCCATGGCGCGCAGGCGCAGGAACGTGATCAGGTTGTCAAAGTCGCAAAGCGCACGGAAATAGTCGATGGCAAACGCGTCCTTGCATTTTTTCGCCGTTGCAAGCGCATAGGCCAGGTAGGCCTGATCCAGCGCCACGCTGACGCGCTGCGGTTGGACCTCTACCTTGAGGCGGTCTTCCAGTGCGTTCAACGCCTCGGCAAGCTGCCGCGGCAGCAGCCGGTAGTCCTGCTCTGCCACCGCCGTCTTGAGCTGCTCCCGCTCGTAGAGCCCGCCTTCGAGAAACTCCACGTCCCCCTGCTCGAGCAGGCGCGCCTTGATCAGCAGCTTGAGGTTGTGGATATCTGTGGCCAGCAGGAAGAGGTCGGTCAGCTCCGGCTCGGGCGAGAGCTCGCGAATGTCAAGCGCAGTCTGACGGCGGACGTTCTCGATCATGCGTTCACAGTCAGCCGCCGTTGCATCCGGTATGCCGCCGTAGCGTGCGTCCAGCAGGATGCGCATGGCATCCTCCAGGCTGCCGTCGGCCATCCGTTTGACAGTCTTCCGGTCGAGCAGCCCGTTCTCCAGCGCGCTGATTCGTGCACAGGCATATACATAGCTTGACTGTGGCATGCGCACCCCTCCCCTCAGCCGAACAACAGGCCGGCTACGTTCGTTTCCTCACTGTCGCGCAGCATGCCGAGGATAGCGCGGAACGAGCAGTCCTTCTCATAGCTGCGGCCAACGAGCAGGAAGCCGCCATCGATCGCCGCATCGGTATCCGAAAGCTGTAGCCCGGCATCGGGCATCTCCCGGAGAATGGCCGCAATCGTGTCGCGGTCCGCCGCGGCAGGCACCACCGTCTCCCCGCCTTCCGCTTCCGCTTCCAGCATGCGGCGGCAGATTGCGCCGCGCGCCGTTACATCCAGCGCGCACATGTCCTGGTAGGCCCGGACAAACGCCTCGTCGATAACCGCCCGCTTTTTGGCGAGCGCGGCTTTCCTCGCATCGAGCGACGCGCGCGTCCTGCTGCCCTCCACCAGAGCGTTGGCAGCAGCCTCACGCTTTGCGGCATAGTCCGCAGACAACGCCTGCAAACGCGCCTCCGACTCGCGCCGGAGCGCGTCCGCACTCGCGCGCGCCTCGGAAAGCGTCCGTTCGGCATCCGCGCGGGCATCGCTCAAAATGCGCTCCGCCAGCTTGTTGGCGCCGTTGCTGTTCATCTCCATCGTGGCACCCCCGCCTGGATCAGACGGCAACGCCGTTCACGAGCAGGAACGAGATGAGCAGCGAGAGGACCGCGTACGTCTCGACCATGACGGTCATCAGCATGCCCTTACCGGATTCCTCCGGCTTCTTGGCGATCATGTTGATCGCCGCGCAGGCCGTATTGCCCTGCGCGATGGCGGAGAGCAGACCGCCAAAGGCGATCGGGATGGCGGCAAAGAGCAGGTGCAGCCCGGTCGTCGGGTCCGTGATGGGCGCGCCGCTGAGCAGGCCGGCTTTCGTCGCGATGACGAACGCGATGAGCAGGCCGTAGATGCCCTGCGTACCGGGAAGGAGCTGCAAGAGCAGGCAGGAGCCGAAACGGTCCGGATCCTCCGCGCAGACGCCCGCGCTCGCCTGGCCGGCTTTGCCGACGCCGATCGCGCTGCCAATACCCGCCAAGACCGCCGCCATCGCCGCGCCGGCCGCCGCAAAAAGTGTGCCCCAATTGAGTTCCATGTGTTGTGTCCTCCTTAAATTGTGTTGGTGTTATGGTTCGGTAATCTGCACGTGTTTCGTCTTATATCCCAACGGCCGGAAGGCGCGGCCTCCCGACTCATAGAATTTGCCGTAAAACTCCACGTACTGGAGCCTCGCGCAGTGGACAAACGCGCCCAGCGTGTTGATGGCAATGTTGAACAGATGCAGCGCCACGAGCAGCGCACAGGCGATCAAAATGCCAAGGATCTTCAGGATGATGTTCGGAGAGCCCATCAGCATCGAACACAGATCGTTAAACACCGACGCGATGACGCCCGTCGCAATGCCCAGCGCGAACAGACGCGCATACGACAGGATGTCCGACAGCAGGCTGGAGATGTTGTACAGCTCGCCCAGGCCGGAGATCATCCGCTTCAACGGGTTTCGCTTGCCCCTGCCCTTGAACAGCAGGATCAGCAGCACGCCCGCCGCGGCCATCACGATGCCGGGATAATACAGGAAGTTCAGGCCGATCATCGGGCCACCCAGCCAGGTCAACAGCCCCACAGTGATGAGAATCCACGACAGGTTGTCAAATATGCCCGTCTGCCAATCGCCCTGTGCGAAGGACTCCTTGATACGCAGGCCGTACCCGAACAGCACGTGGACGATTCCCAGGCCAAAGCAGAGAATCAGCATGCCGATCGGATCGGTCATGGGGTCGAGGATGATGGGGAACAGATTGTCCGTGCCAAACGCCACGTCGAAGTCCAGACCAAAGAACGTCCCAACCAGCACGCCCCAGACGATGGTAGAAAGAGCGCCCCAGAACAGCACGCGCGCCAGCCCGCCCATCATCCCCGTGGGCTTCTTGAGCTTCAAAAACAGCAGGCACCCGATGGCCAGAATGAGGCCGTACCCCGTGTCGCTCAGCATCAGGCCGAACAGGATGGTATAGGGGATCGCCATGTACGGCGTGGGATCCATGCCGCGCGGATCCGGCTTGGAATACAAATCCGTCACGACTTCGAACGGCGTGACAAATTTGTTGTTATGCACCACCGAGGGCGGCACCTCGTCCGCCTCGGGATCGCGAGCAAACAGATAATAGGCGTCCGTCACGCCGGCCACGGCCTGTTCCACCGCCTCCAGCCGGTCTGCCGGCACCCAGCCGTGCAGCTCAAACGTGGCGGACGTGCGGGACAGCTCCGAGGCGGCCAGCGCCCGGTCGCGCTCGATCACGGCGGCATCCAGCGCGCCTTCGAGCAGCGGGCTGTTGGCGCCCTTTGCCGCCAGCTGCGTCTCCAGCTCCGCGCGCTGCTGCTCCAGCGTTTCATTGTCTGCGCGGAGCCTGGCCGCCGCCTGTGCCGGCGTGCCGCTCAGTTTGGGAAAGGCCACGTCCGTCCAGGCCAGCGACTTGAGGAACCCAGCCACGGTCTTGGCGTCGTCCGGCGCGCACGCCACCAGCACGGGCAAGATGGCGCCATCGTCAAACACCTGATATTCCACGGCGTCGCCCAACTCTGCCAGCCGGTCCAGATCGGCCGAAGCGAGCAGGCCCAGAAAATACCGGACGGATTTAGCGTTGCGGAACGCCTGCATGTCTGCCGGGAAATTTTGCCACGCTTGCAACATTTCAATGAGGCCGTTTTTTTTATCCATCTCGGCCTTGATCCGCTGCATCTCACGCTGGAGCGATTCTACCTCGTCTCCACACGACAACGCCTCCGGCAAATCCTGCAAAATGGCGCCTACAGTCGTCTCCGGCCGCGGGGTCAGCATGCCCTTCTTGGCCGCATAGGGCCGCAAAACGGCCAGTGCACCGGAAAGGCGCTGGACGCGCTCCTCCGCCACGTCCAGCACGGAAGTGGCAGACGCCTCCTCGCCCGGGATGACCTCGACGGCATCCAGCCGCTGCAGGGCCTTGAGGATGTCCGACTCGTCCGACTTGTGCGCCACAAGCGTGAGCCGTTTCATCGGTACAATCATGCGATCTCCTGCACTTTCTTCAGCAGATAGGCAGCCGCCTCATCCAGACGGTCGCGCGCAGTACGGCACTGGGCGTCCGCTGACTCGCCCAGCTCGCGCAGCATGTCCTCGGCCAGCGTCTTTCCGGCCTGTTCCGCCTCGGCCAGCTTGGCCCGCGTGGCGTCGCGCTCTTGCAGTTCCAGCGCGGCCTGTGCCTGTTCCAGCTCGCTCTTCGTCGTCTGGATCAGCTCCCGCGCCTCGGCAACCGCTCCCTGACGGATGTCATCCGCCTGTGTTTCCGCATTTGCAATTTCTTCGATGATCGAGCGCATGCACTTTCCCTCCATACTGTGGTTTGAAATATATCTGGAAGAGAGTATTGATACAAAAATATATAAATAAATGGGGAAAAAAAGTCCCGCGGCGATCGCTACAGCGGCCATCGCCGCAGAAACTGAAAGACAATGATCGTTCTGGCAGGTTATTTTGTACCGAACAGGCGGTCGCCCGCGTCGCCCAGACCCGGGACGATGTAACCATGATCGTTGAGACAGTCGTCGACGTTGGCTACGTAGATGTCCACGTCCGGATGTGCCTCCTGCATCGCCCTGATGCCCTCCGGCGCGGCGATCAGGCACACCAGCCGTACGCTCTTGGCGTGCGCTTCCTTGACGATCCGCGCCGCCTCAATTGCCGAATTGCCCGTGGCCAGCATGGGATCGACAATGATCACATCCCGCTCCTCCACGTCCGGCGGCAGTTTGCAATAGTAGCCGGTCGGCATCAGCGTGTCGGGATTGCGATAGAGACCGATATGACCCATGCGCGCGTTGGGCAGAAGGTTCATCATACCGTCGGCCATGCCCAGGCCAGCGCGTAAAATTGGCACGACTGCCAGCTTCTCATTTGCAAGAACCCTGACCTTTGCCTTGCAAACCGGGGTTTGAATTTCCACTTCCCGAAGTTCCAGATTCCTGGTCACTTCATAGGCCATCAGCATGGAAAGTTCTGTGACAAGTTCCCGGAAAGCCTTCGTCCCCGTCGCTTCATCGCGCAGCAGCGACAACTTGTGCTGCACAAGCGGGTGGTCAATGACAATCACGTTTGACAATGAAAGGGGCCTCCTTTATCTGTTCTCAAACTCCGCGATCTTCTGGATGCGCCGCAGGTGGCGCTCCTGGCCGGGCAACACGCCGTCAAATCCAGTGTGGAGCCACACGTCCAGTATCGCATCCGTCTCCGCGTCGGTATTGGCATGGGCGCTGAGCGCCAGAATGTTGGCGTTGTTGTGTCTGCGGGTCATTTCCGCCGCATATGTGTCCTGGCACAGCGAACAGCGGATGTTTTTTACCTTATTGGCTGCAATCGACATGCCAATACCGGTTGTACAAATCAGAACCCCTCGGTCGAAACGGCCTTCGGCAACTGCCTGCGCCAGCGGAAAGGCGATATCCGGATAATCGATGCTGTTTTTATCATAACAGCCAAAGTCGGTAATTTCATAGCCATGTGCCTTCAAATAGGTGACAACGTGCTCTTTTCTGTCGAATCCGCCATGGTCGCATCCGACCGCGATCAGACGCACTTGCTGTTCCGCCATATCAAAATACCCCATCTACACGTTGATCACATGAAACCCGGACGCACGCAGGAGACGGTTCATGTAGGCCAAACCAGCCTCCACAGGTAAAACTCCTTCTGCCAGGATACAATCCGCGCCGTCGTCCAACTCGCGCAATGCCGCAAACAGAGAAGCGCAAAGGGTCTCCGGATGGTTTCTGTCACCCAGTATAACATACTTTTTGCCATTGTAAAAGTGTTTTGTTTGCTCTGTTGCTGCAATTTTGCAATTTTTTTCCTGCAAATTCTTCTGCACATAGATTTCACAAATCTTTTTTGCAACCGCGCGCGGTTCGCCGCTGACCACGATCACTTCCGCATTCGGCGCATAGTGACGGTATTTCATCCCGGGCGACGCGGCCACCTCGCCATCTCGCAGCGGCACAAGCAGGCTGGGCGACAGCGCCACTTCCCCCACCACTGCCGCCAGCATTTCACGTGTGACGGCGCCGGGGCGCAAAATGGTCGGCGTACCGACGAGCGACACCACGGTGGACTCCACCCCGTACCGGCAGGGGCCGCCGTCGAGCACCAGCGGGATGCGCCCGTCCATATCCGCGAGCACGTGCGCGGCGCAGGTGGGGCTCGGCCGGCCGGAGAGATTGGCAGAGGGCGCAGCCACGGGCACGCCGGCCTTCTGGATGAGCATGCGCGCAGTCTTGTCTGCCGGCATGCGGATGGCGACCGTATCCAGGCCGCCCGTCACCGCATCCGGCACGATGTCGCTGCGCTCCGCAATCAGCGTCAGCGGCCCCGGCCAGAAGGCGTCCATCAGCTGCTGCGCCTGCCTGGGCATCCGGCGCCACAGGCGGCGCACGTCGCTCTTTTTCGAAACGTGCAGGATCGACGGGTTGTCCGTCGGCCTGCCCTTTGCCGCATAGATGGCGGCAACCGCCTCGCTGTTCAGCCCGTTTGCCCCCAGGCCATAGACCGTTTCCGTTGGAAACGCCACCAGACCGCCGGCACGCAAAATCTCCGCGCCGCGGCTCGTGCCGGCCTCCTGTTGTGTCAATACGGAAATGACCTGCGTTTTCACGCCTGCGCCTCCTCGCTGGACAGTTTTGCCGCGCGCTCGGCAACGGTCAACGCGTCAATCAGTTCGTCCATGTCCCCGTCGAGAAACTGTTCCAGCCGGTAAAGAGTCAGGCCGATGCGGTGATCCGTGACGCGCCCCTGCGGGAAGTTGTATGTGCGGATGCGCTCGCTCCTGTCGCCGGAGCCGATCTGACTGCGCCGCTGCGTCGCCAGGGCGGCGTCCTGCCTGGACTGATAATAATCAAACAGACGGCTCTTGAGCACGCGCAACGCCTGTTCCTTGTTCTTCAGCTGGGATTTTTCATCCTGGCACTGCACCACGATGCCCGTCGGCAAATGCGTGATCCGGATGGCCGACTCCGTCTTGTTCACGTGTTGCCCGCCCGCACCGCTCGAGCGGTAGGTATCGATACGCAAATCGGCATCCCGGAGCTCCACCTGCACGTCGTCCACCTCCGGCAACACGGCCACGGTGGCCGCACTCGTGTGGATGCGGCCCTGGGACTCCGTCTCCGGCACCCGTTGCACGCGATGCACGCCGCTCTCATATTTGAGCCGGCTGTACGCGCCGCGCCTGCCGCCGATGGAGAGCACGACCTCCTTGACGCCGCCCATGTCGGTCAAGTTGGACGACAGGTACTCCACGCGATAGCCATGCCGCTCTGCATAGCGCAGATACATGCGCAGCAGATCCGCCCCAAAGAGCGACGCTTCGTCGCCGCCCGTGCCGGCGCGGATCTCCAAAATGACGTCCCTCTCGTCGTTCGGATCCTTCGGCAGCAGCAATTCCCGCAGCGCGACCTCCTGGGCGACCGCCAACGCCTCTTTTTCCGCCAGTTCCTCGTGAACCAGCTCCTTCATCTCCGCGTCAAGGTGCTCGCCCAGCATCGCACGGCATTCCTCGCAGGCACGCAGGGTCTGCTCATACGCGTTAAAGGCCGTCACGATCTCCTCGAGCGCGGCATGCTCCTTGACCAGCGCGCGCCAGGCCTCCATGTCCTGCATGGCGTCCGGCGCAGCAATCCGGTCGGAGAGCTGTTCAAATCTGTCACGAATGCTCTTCAGCTTTTCCAGCATGTGTTCCGTCCACTTTCTTCCGTCGATACGGGCCGTGCCTCGCACACTTCAAGCACGCGCGGCCTGCCGGCATAATCATGCAGCAATTCCCCGCCGCCAAACAAGCTGGCCACCGGCTGCGCCTGCGTGCTGCCGATCTCCAGCAGCAGCGTACCGCCGGGTCGCAGGTATGCGCGGTATGCGGCGGCAATGCGGCGATAAAAATCCAGGCCGTCCGGCCCGCCGTCAAGCGCCAGACGCGGTTCAAACGTCACCTCGCGCTGCAGCCCGGCCAGGTCGGACGCATCCAGATACGGGGGATTGCATGCAATTATGTCAAAGGTCTCCTGCATTTTCACCGCATCGAACAGGTCGCCCTGCCGCACGTCCAGCTGCACGCCATTTTGCGCGGCATTCTCCCGCGCCAGCGCACAACAGGCGGGGCTCAAATCCGTTGCCGTCACCTCCGCCGCGCAAAACCGTGCAAGCGCGATGCCGATGCAGCCGGAGCCGCAGCACAGGTCCAGCGCCGTACGGTATCCGCGTTGTCGCATCCGCTGCACCGCGCGCTCGGCCAAAATCTCCGTGTCGGCACGCGGGATCAGCACGCCGGGGCGCACGCGCATGGGCAGGCCCATAAACGCCCACTCCCCGAGAATATATTGCAGCGGTTCGCCCATAAGGCGCCGCTGGAGCAGCCCTTCGAGCGCAGCCGCCTGCTCCGGCAGCCACGTGGCAAGCCGGCTGGCCGCCAGCTCGGCCGGTTGCAGGCCCAGGACGTGACCAACCAGCCAGCGCGCTTCCTGCGCCGCTTCCTCTCCCGTCGCCGCGCGCAGCCGCCGCGCGGTCTGCCGCAGGGCCTCCGCTACCGTCATGCCGGACCGGCGCTGCCGCCGTCTGCCGGTGCGTCCGCCGGAACAGTCACGTCCGGTGCCCCGGCGCCATCCTCCTCAGAGCCGGTTGCGTCAGTGCCGGTTCCGGCTCCCGGCACCGCATCCGCCCCGGATGCGCCGGCTGCCTCGGTGTTCGGCGTTCCATCCACGTCCGGCGCGCCGCCGGCCCGTGCCGCTTCCTCTCCCGCCGCCGCGCCGGTCGGGTCCATGGCCAGCTCAAACGCCGCCAGCGCCACCTCGAGCATCGAACGGTCCGGCTCGCGCGTCGTCAGATACTGCAGCGCCAGGCCCGGCGCACGGACGGCGCGCGCCAACCAGCCGTCGCTTGCCGCCGCCAGCTTGAGTACTTCATAGGACAGCCCCGCCACCAGCGGCAAAAAGACGATCCGCGTGGCAAAGCGCAGCAGGAAATTCTCGCTGTATGGCAGCGCTGCAAAGAACAGGATGGATACCGCCATGACGAGAAACAGGTAATTCGTGCCGCAGCGCGGGTGCAGGCGCGTATACCGCATCGCGTTCTCCGGCGTCATCTCCGCCTCATGCTCATAGCAGGCAATGACCTTGTGCTCGGCGCCATGGTACATGAACAGGCGGCGGATATCCTTCATGCAGGAAATCGCCACGAGATACAGGATGAAGATCAACAGCCGCACGGCGCCCTCCACGAGGCTCTTCCAGATGGTACGCGTCGCGTCCGCCCACGGGATGAGCTGCGTCACGAGAGAGGGCAGAAAGAAGAACAGCCCCAGCGCCAGCAGCACGGCCAGCACCACGGCAATGCCCATGGTCACGTCCATGGCGGATTTGCCGAGCTTGCCCGCCAGCCACTTTTCAAACGCGGACGGCTCCTCGTCGGCAACCGCCTCGCCAAACAATTCCGCCGAATGCATGGTCACCCGCATGCCGGTAGCCAGCGCCTCAACGAACGCGACCACGCCACGCACGACCGGCCACCCCAAAAAGGTGCCCTTTTTGGCGCGGCTGGGATGTTCCGTATATTCCTTGACGATGCTGCCGTCGCTCCTGCGCACGGCAAGCGCGATCCCGCCGGTGGGGGTGCGCATCATCACGCCCTCCAGCACCGCCTGACCGCCAACCGCGCATCTCTTCAAACTCTGTTACGCTCCTTTTTCAGATTGTCCGTATTATACCATGCCAGCCAAACGCGGGCAATACGCGCCGGACGATCCGGACACAAAGCGGGCGCAGATCGCTGCGCCCGCCAATCCCGCCGTTCCATCAGTCCTTTACACCGGCGTCCGGTTCCTCCAGCACGGAGGTGCAATGCGGGCAGCGCGTGGCATCGGCCGCGACCTCCATCCGGCAATAGGGGCACAGGCGCGGCGCCACCGGCTGCTGCGGCTCCTCCTGCTGTTTTTTATGGAAGCGCAGTTTGGAAACGAGCCTGAGCATGAAAAAGATGCACAGCGCAATGAGCAGAAAGTCCACAACGGTGGCAAGAAAGCTGCCATACGCCAAAACAGCGGCGCCTGCCGCCTTTGCCGCCTCCAGCGTTGCATACTGGGTGCCGTCGCCGCCCAGCACCAAAAACAGCTCGCCCAGATCCGCCCCGTTGCCAAACAGGCCAAACAGGGGCATGAACAGGTCGTTGACCAGCGAGGTCACGATCTTTCCGAACGCGCCGCCGATCATGACGCCAACCGCCATGTCCAAAACGTTACCCCGGAACGCAAATTCCTTAAATTCCTTCCACATCGTCATTCCTCTCGTGTGCTTTACATGCATCGCATGAATTTTCTTTTCTCTCAGCCGACGGTGGCGCGGCAATGTCCCCCGCGCAACGGGTGCCAGCCGGCTGCGCTCCCTCCGCAAGAGCCGGCGCGCCCCTCACGCAAGGCACAGTGAACGTAAACACCGCAAACTCCCCGTCGTTCGCCGCATCGATCGTGCCGTCCAGCTGCAACAGGATCTCGCGTGCAATCGCCAGGCCCAGACCGGTGCCCTGGCCCGCGTGCGCCTGGTCCGCCTTGTAAAACCGTTCAAACAGGTGCGGCAGGTCGCGCTCGCCGATATGGCCGCTGTTGCGCACCTCCACGCACAGGCGGCCGCCCTCTTCCCGACAGGACAGGCGCACAATGCCGTCGTCGCTCGCATACTTGATTGCGTTGTCCACCAACGCAACCAACACCTGCTCGATCCGATCCCGGTTGGACAGGCACAGAGGCAACGCCGCGGGAACATACTGTAAATCTATCCCGCTGTAGGAGGCGTCCAGCCGCATGCGATCCGCCACCTGCATGAGCAGCTCGTTGAGATCAAACGGCCTGCGCTCCAGCGCTACGGTGCCGGATTGCAGCCGCGACAGCTCCAGCAGGTCATCGATCAGCCGCGACAGGCGCAGCGACTCCCGCAAAATATAGCCATAATAGCGCGTGCGATCCTCCTCCGAGCGCACCAGGCCATCGTTGAGCGTCTCGGCCAGGCTGCGGATCGACGCAATGGGCGTGCGCAGCTCATGGCTGACATTGGCCACGTAGTCGCGGCGCGTACGCTCCAGACGCTCCGCCTCCGTCACGTCGCGCAACAGCACCACGACCCCCGGCTCGCTGCCGGTGTCGCTTTGCGAGCGGGAACAGGTGAGCTGCAGCTCCCGCTCCCCCACCGTCCAGTTGGTCTGTACGGCGGTATCGGAGGAAAGCGCGGCAGACAGCGTGTCGCCAATGGCCTCCGGCAACGCGTCCAGCAACGACACGTCGTCCGGGCCGCGCAGCAGCCGCCTGCCGGCCGGGTTGCAAAAGGTGACGGTATGCAGATCGGCGCCGAGTGCCACCACGCCGTCATCGATGCCCGTTAAAATAGCGGTCAGGCGGCTCCTGGCCAGCACCAAATTGCCGATCGTGTTCGAAAGCTCCCCGGACAGATGGTTCAGTGCGCCGCCAAGCATGCCGATCTCGCCCCGGAACGACTCGTCCGCGCGCGCAGAAAAGTCCCCGCCTGCCATACGCAGCGCAACGGCGGTCATCTGCCGGATGGGCGATGCAATGCGGCGCGAGCCAAAATAGGCGGGCAACAGCATCACGATGGCGGACGCGGCAATGCTTAGGAGCATGGCGCCGATCAGCTGGCCTACGGCCCCGCGCACTTCCCGCGCCGGCTTTGCCAGCACTACGACGCCGTTGGTCCGGCTCAGGTTATCCATGATCGGCACCGCAACGGCGATCACCCCGCTGCGCCAGTTCACACTGGTTGCAGCCACACCGTTGCCGCCCTGCAGAATTTGCGCGGCCAGGCCGGCATACGTCTCGCCTGTCGTTTCCTTCTCCTCGGTTGCCGAGCCCAGCAGCAGGTTGCCCTGCCCGTCATAAATATAGACGCGCGCCCCGCGCAGCTCGGAAGAGACAAACCCATAAAACGAATCAAATACGACTCGCCCGTCGATAAAGCCCGAACACAGCACGGAGAGCGACACGGCGCGCGAAAGCAACTCCTGCGCGATGCGATCGGTCAGAATATGCACAGCGGTAAACCCGTAGATGGCGCCGGAAAACGCCGCCGTCAGCAGGCAGGCACACAGCAGGTATAACAATAGTTTCCGAAAAAATGACCCTTTTTTCATCCAGCCCCGTCCATCGTCACTCGGTCAATCCGAATTTGTACCCCACGCCATACACGGTACGGATGCCCCACTTGCAGTCTTCGGCCGGCATCTTCTGGCGGATGCGCTTGATCTGCGTATCCACGGCGCGCGTATCGCCAAAGTAATCGTATCCCCAAACCTTCGACAGAATCTGCTCGCGGTCGAATACGCGCCCCGGATGGGAGGCCAGCAGATACAGGATCTCCACTTCCTTGGGCGTAAAGTCGATCTGCTTGCCGCCAATGCGCACCTCGTAGTTCGACAGGCTGATCTCAAGCCCGTCCATCCGGATGGTCTGCGCGGTAGACTCTTCCGGCGCGGCGCTCGTGCGACGCAACACGGCCTTGATGCGCGCGATCACCTCCCGCGCGGAAAACGGCTTGACGATGTAGTCATCCGCGCCAAATTCGAGCCCCAGCACGCGGTCAATCTCCTCACCCTTGGCCGTCAGCATGATGATGGGTACGGAACTGGTCTTGCGGATTTCCTTGCACACCTCCGTGCCGGACATGCCCGGCATCATCAAATCCAACAGAATGAGGTCCGGCGACTCGCTCTGCGCCATTTTCAGCGCCTGCAGGCCGTCGAAAGCGGAGGAATGCTGAAATCCCTCGTTGTCCAGGTAGGCGCCCAGCGTCTCGTGGATGATCGGCTGGTCGTCGCAGATGAGGATGCGGGGTGCCTTTGCTGCCATGCGATTGCTCCTTTATATGCGCCGTCCGTCGCAGGAATTTTACCGCCGGCAGCGCGAAACAGCGCCAAACGCCGGCTTGCGTACGCAATCCTGGCGAACCGCGCACGACCGTCTACTTCATGCCTACATTATAAACAAATAAAAAGCGCATGTAAATCATGCGCATCACCTTGCCACAATTGTCCTTGTTTCGTCCAAAATGTGGCGCCTAGGCCGCGGCCCCCAGCGCGGATACGGCGTCGCAGAACGCACAGTAAGCCTCCGCACAGAACAGGCACGTATACTTGAGATACGCCGTAAACGCCGCCCGGTCGTCCTCCGGCATGGCAGCCGCCTTTTGGAGCTGCGCCAGAATGTCGCGGCAACAGTCTGCCAGGCTGACCATCACGGCCTGGTCGGTCGACACGGCAGCCACGTCGGTCAGATACCCCTCCATGGTACTGGCCAGGGCCGCAATGCTGCCCTGCCCCTCTTCCACCGATTGCTGGTCCCGGTCAAATGCGATGGCCAGTTCGCACAGGGTGCTCTGCAGTTCCGTCAGACCATTTAACGTGCGTTCCAGCGCGTCGACTTGCGCACCGGTGCCGGTGACGACGAGCTTGCTCGGCGCAGCAGTCAGCGAATAGGCTGCGCTGTCGATGCCCTCCGCCGCCAGCTGGTCGCGCACCTGTTGCAACTCCTCTTGCGACGCATAGCCGGCGGCCAGCACGCGGTACCGGTCGCCATCCTGCACAATATATCCACCTGCACCGACCTCCTGCAGCGCCACAGACTGCTTTTCAGCGTTGCTTTCGGTGGTGTAAACGCCCATCTGCAACGTGTAACAGGTCATGGCAGGCAGCTCGAGCAGCTCGGAAGAGACGGTCGTGGACGCATCCGCCCCGTCCTCGCCCTGCTGCGCCTCCCCGCCGTCCCCGACGACGCCGAGCGTCTGAAATACCGGCGCCACGACGTGCTCCGCCAGCCACGTGCCCGCGCCGGAAATTCCGACGAGATAGACGACCGCCGCCACGACGATCACGATACACGCCACCGCGCCCCATAACGAGTTTGCGCGCCGCGGTAACCGCGACGCGCGCCTGCGCCGCCGATACTCCATATGGAATGCCCCCCTCCCCGGAATGCCTGTCACAGCATATGCCGAAAAAGGGGCAAAGATACTTCCCCCGTTACTGTTTGCGCCGGCCGCCGCGGCCCTTCGTGTGGCGCGGCTCGATCACTTCATAGGGCGCATCCTCAGAGTTTGCGTCCATCCTCTGCGGAAGCGTTTCGCCCTCGTCCGAATAGATAACGTTGGACGAGCTCGGCCCCAGGGCAATGGCATTGCTCACATACTTCTTAAGCGTAAAGTGGAAGCTCGTGCCCTCGCCCACCGTGCTCTCCACATAGATGCGCTCACCGAGTTTGTCGATGATCTGCTTGGCGATGGACAACCCCAGCCCGGTACCGCCCTCCTTGCGGGACTTGTCCACCTTGTAAAACCGCTCGAACAGGTGCGGCAGCTCCTCCGGCGCAATGCCGCAGCCCGTGTCGGACACCGACACGATGATGAGCTCGCCAGCCGTGGCCGAGAGCGTGATGGTGCCGTCCCGCGGCGTATACCGCATGGCGTTGTCGATCAGGATCACAAGGATCTGCTCGATGCGGTCGCGGTCGGTCATCGCATAGGGGAGGTTGTCTGCATCCAAAACCAGTCGAATGCCGCGCTGCTCCGCCTCGCGCAGATAGTTCTGATGGATTTCCGCAAGCAGTTCCCCAATGTCCACCGCAGAAATTTCCATATATTCCGTGCCGGACTGCAACCGCGACAGCTGCAACAGGTCGGTGATCAGCCGGGAAAGCCTGAGCACTTCGTGGAGCATGATCTGATAATAGCGCTGGCGCGTCTCGTCGTCCTTTACCATGCCGTCTGCAAGCGGTTCGAGCAGGCCGCGCACCGCGGTCAGCGGCGTGCGCAGTTCGTGGCTGACGTTTGCCACGTAGTCGCGTCTCGTCTGCTCCAGACGTTCAAACTCCGTCACATCCTTGAACAGGCCCACCACGCCCGTACACTCCCCGTCCTCGCCGGTCACCGGCACGATGGAGATCCACAGCTTCCGGTCGCCCGGCATGTTGTAGTGCATCGTCTGCGCCTCGCCAGTTTCAAACACATCCCGGAATACGCGCCACACCGCCTCGTCCGGAACCAGATCCATGGGCGTATTCACGTCCACAGCGCCAAACATGTTCTTAAGCGCAGGATTATAGTGCGTCAGGCAGCCGAGCCGATCGATCGCGGCCACGCCGTCTGTAAAGCTGGACAGGATGTGGTTCAGCTGACGCTTTTCGCTTTGCAGCTGGTAAATGGTCTGCGACAGGTTTTCACACAGCGTGTTCAGCGCGCGCGCCAGGATGCCGGCTTCACCTGCCGCCGTTTCGTCCGCCCGGACGTCAAACCGGCCTTTCGACATGGCGATGGCGACGTTGGCCATCGCGCTGAGCGGGCGGGACACGCGGTTGGTGCTATAGGCCGCCAGGATCGTAATCAGCGGCAACACGAACAGGATCGTCAATCCCAGCACGTCGTTCAGCCGGGAATAGGCAGACTGGATCCGCTTGATCTGCTTGATGATAAAGATTCCGCCGGTCACCTGTCCGCTTGCGTCCCGGATCGGGACGCCGACACTGATGGCGGATTCGCGGTTGAGCAACACCAGATTGTCGCTCTTGACGGTCTGCCCCTTCAGCACGTTTTGCTTTTCCGCGTCGAAATACGCGCCAAAGTCGGCCACCTCCACATCGCTGCCGATGTAGCTCGCCAAAAGCGTCTTGCCCAGCTCGTCTGCAATGAGCACGGCAGATTGGCTGGCAATGGTCTGCTTGTCGATCAAACGGCGAAAGCCGTCTTCGGTCAGGTTGCCATTTTTGTATTCTTCATAGATCTGCCGCGTGATCTCCGCCTCCGGCTCGAGGTTGTCCATCTCGATCGAAAGATACGTGTTGCGGCCAATATAAGCATATGCTGCAAGCAACACGACGTTCGCCAGCAGCAAAGCGATGACCAATATGACAAGTACGCGCCAGAAAAAGACGCTGCGAACCGGGTTCATTCGACCTCGAATTTATACCCGACGCCGTAGATCGTCTTGATGCTCCAGCCGAGGCCGGTCGAGTCGAGTTTGGCGCGGATACGCTTGATGTGCGTGTCGACAGTGCGGGTTTCGCCGGCAAAGTCATAGCCCCAGACGCGGGAGAGCAGTTGCTCGCGCGTAAATACCTGGCCGGGATTGGAAGCCAGCATGTACAGGATTTCGATCTCTTTCGGCGTGCAGATCACGGGTTCGCCCCGCAGCGTGACGGTATAGCTCTTGAGATCGATCGTGAGGCCGTTGTAGGAAATGACGCTGTTATCGCTCTTTGGGTGCTCGCTCGTGCGACGCAACACCGCTTTGATGCGCGCAACCACCTCTCGCGGGCTGAACGGCTTGACGATATAGTCGTCCGCCCCGAGCTCCAGCCCCACAATCCGGTCGATCTCCTCGCCCTTGGCCGTCAGCATCAGGATGGGCAGCTGGGAATTCTTGCGGATTTCGCGGCACACCTCGATGCCGGACATCTTTGGCATCATGATATCCAGCACGCACAGCACGACTTCCGGCGTGATCGCGGCAAGCGCCGCTTCTCCGTCGAATGCGTCTACCGGTTCAAATCCCTCCGCACGCAGATAGATCCCCAGTGCTTCATGGACGATCTGATCGTCGTCCGCAATTAAAATTTTTTGTGACATACCGGACAGTCTCCTTCACATTTGCTGCATCAATGAGAAAAGTATAGCACAAAGCGCGGCAAAATGCCCAACAATTACTTGCGTTTCACCAAATGTTCACCAAGGGCAAGCACGTCCTGCTCCATGACCGGCACGAGCGCGCGATTGTAGATGCCGCTGGCCGGGTGATACAGCGGAAACAGGTCCACCGTTCTCTCCGGCAGGCAGAGCGGCAACGCGCGGCCATGCAACGAGCCGATGACCTGGCGCGGTTCCCCCGCCAGCTGCAACATGGCGCACAGCGGCACGTTTCCAAGCGTGACGACCACTTGCGGCAGGACTGCGGCAAGTTCTTCCCGAAGCAGCGGCAGCGCGGCGGCCACTTCCTTTGGCCCCGGCGTCCGGTTGCGCGTGCTGCGCGCGGAGCGCACTACGGGCCGGTATTTGACCACATTGGTGATGTAAACCGAGCTGCGGTCTATCCCGGCCTGCTCCAGGAGCGCGTCGAGCTGACGGCCGGCCTTGCCGACAAACGGGCGTCCCAGCTTCGTTTCCTCCGCGCCCGGCGCCTCGCCAATGAACAGCGCAACCGGATGCGGATTGCCCTCGCCAAACACGGGAAAGCGGTATTCCCCGGCCGGCCCCTCCGCCTCCGCCTGCAAGAGACGCGCGCGTTCCGCTTCATAACGCTCTGTCAACGTCATCGCTTCACCCGATGGGCGTCGGCGTTTCTACCACGCCGCCCTTGATCCTTTCAAAGTCGCTCGTCAGGGCGTTGACCAGCGGTTCAATCTGCGCATAGTCATAGCCGGTCAGAGCAGATTGCAGCCGCGAAATATCGTCCAACAGCGTCGTGCGCAGCGTCTCTTCCAGAGAAGTTGCAGATCCCAGGAACGACTGCACCTCCGCAATGAGCTGTTCTGCGCGCGCCTTGAGTTCAAATACCCCAAGGGAGCCTTCGGAGTGCAGGGTGCACGTCGGCAGCGACGCCAGATACTCGTCGATGGACAGCGTCGTGCGCACCCCCGTCGGCAGCCCCTTAAACAGGTACTCATCCTCAAACGCATAGAACTGTGAGTCCGGCCGCACCAGGATGCGGCTCTCGGTCTGCGTTTGCTCTGCCGGGCAGAACTGCGTGGCCAACGCGCCAGATTCCGAACAGATGGACACGCTCACGTGCATATCGCAGTACTGGGTCGGCCGCGACGAGGACACGAACCAGTCGGTCACGGGCTTGTGATCCTCGTCCTCGCGGCAGGCGTCCGTCGCCAGCAGGCCGGACACGGAGCAGACCGTACACTTGACCAGGCCTAGGGAGGTCGGATCCGCGTCGATGATGCTCTTGTTCTCGAGTGACTCGTGAATCGGCTCCATAAACGCCTGCCAGAGCGGCGCGGCATATGCGCCGCCATCGGCGCCGCCCTTGAGCTTATTGGCCGGATAGTCGTGGCCAATCCAGACGGTGGCGGCATAATATGGCGTCATGCCGGCAAAGTACACGCTGGCATAGTCCGAGTTGGTACCCGTCTTGCCCGCCACGGTCATCCCGTCGATCGCGGCCTTGGTACCGGTGCCGGACTTGACGGCGTCGGTCATCATGTCGACCAGCAAATACGCCGTATACTCCTGGAACACGCGGTGCGTGTCGCGCACGGCGTCCGCGTCGAGTATGACGTTTCCATCGGAGTCGAGCACCTTGGTAAACGAAAGCGGTTCGCGGTACACGCCGCCGGAGGCGATCGCACCATAGGCAGCCGCCATCTGAATGGGGGTCAACCCCGACGTGCCCAGCGCCAGGCCGGACCCATCACGGTTGATCTGATCCTCGTCCGCCCCGAGCTGGAGCAGGTAGTCGGCCGCCACGTCGATGCCCACGTGCTGCATCAGCACGCGCGCCGCCACGACGTTCAGCGAGGACATGAGGCCGCGGCGCAGCGTCACAGGCCCGTAACGGCTCGTCAGCCCGCCCGAAGGATATCCCTTCTGCGTGTTCCAGCCCTCGATTGCGCCATCCATATTGGCGATGATCGACGCCGGAGAAAGCCCCAGGTCCAACGCCGGTCCATAGACCGCCAGCGGCTTGATGGCCGAACCCACTTCCGTATAGCTCTGATAAGCCCGATTCAGGCCGCGGCGGATGGTCGGCTCGTCGCGCCCGCCGACCACGGCGCGCAGCTCACCCGTATGATAGTCAATCACGACTGCGGACGACTGCGGCTGTTTGGTCGTGATCACCGCGCCGTCGGACAGCGTCTCCTGCGTGACCGCCTTGCTGCTGTCCGCCAGCGTCGGATAGTTCTCCCACGTGGAGAGCGTCTCCTGCACGGTGTTCTGGATGTCCGGATCCACCGTGGTGTAGATGTGATACCCGCCGGTGCGCAGTTCGTTTTCGATGGTATCCCGGTTCTCCTGCGTATCGGGCAGCTCGCGCTGCGCAAGCAAATGGGTCACCACGTCATAGATGGCATACTCGACAAAGTACGCCATGTCGTACATCTGTTTCTGCTCGCTCTCCTCCAGGATGTACACATCCTCCTGCAGCGCGGCCTCATACTGCTCGCCGTTGATATACCCTGCCTGGTACATACGCGAGAGCACCTGGTCCGTCCGGTTGTCGGTGATCTCCATCATGTCGCGTACATACATGTTGCGGCGCGGGTTGTAGTTGTATGGGCTTTGCGTCAGGCCGGCCAGCATCGCGCATTCGCGGATGGTCAGCTCTGAAAGTTCCTTGCCGAAATAGTCCATGGCCGCGGTCTTGACGCCATAGTTGGACTCTCCAAGGTAGATGTCGTTGAGATAGGCCTCCAGAATGTCGTCCTTGCTGATCATCTTCTCGAGTTGCAGCGCCAGATAGGCCTCCTGGATCTTGCGCTTGTAGTTGCGCTGCGTGCCGAGGATCTTGTTCTTAATCAGCTGCTGTGTGATAGTGCTACCGCCAGATGAATTGCTGTTGCCCAGCACCTCAAGCGCCGCGGAGAACAGGCGCTTGAAATCGACGCCCGAGTGCTTGTAGAAGCGGACGTCCTCCACCGCGATAAACGCGTTCTTGAGCATGTCAGGCATGTCTTCGATGTCCGTCCAGTCGCGGTATTCGACGTCTGCAATGGAGGTGATGAGCTTCCCGTTCTTGTCATATAAAAACGAGGTCCGATCCGAAATGGTCAGCTGTGCCACATCCATCTCCGGCGTGGTTTCGATATACGCTTTCCCGATGCCCACCAGAATGCCAAGGCCTGCAAAGCACACCACGATAAACGCGAACACCAGTAATTTGAGCGTCGTAAACAAGACCGCCAGCGCAAAGGGACGCTGCGGCCGCTGTTTCAAAAAGAGCGGCTGTTTGCCGGTCAGTTTCGGGACCTCCTCCGTTTGGGCCGGCGCGTCCGTCCGCACCAGCTTATCTTTTAATCCGGAGAAGAAGCCACGGATATCTGCCATTGGTACAGTACCCTCCTTTTACACCTGGGTAGTATACCATACTCGGGAGGGGTTGTGTGGGATTCCCAAAAAAATTCATACATTTGTACCAACCGTGCCCAGTTCCCTCTTGCAAAATCTCCTCGAAAAACATCTTTACAAAATGGAAAAGATGCTCTATAATAGCTACTGCGCCTGGGGCATTAGCTCAGTTGGCTAGAGTGCCACACTGGCAGTGTGGAAGTCATCGGTTCGAATCCGATATGCTCCACCAAGCAGGGACAAAGCAAACCGCTTTGTCCCTTTTTTTGCAGGCAAGCGCGCGGCCGTCTCATCGGCGCCCCCTCCCTGTCCAAACGCCCGAATGGACCCGCCATATGCCCCGCGCGCCGCCCGGCAGTATCACAGCGCGGCAGCCCTTTTTCGCATGGCCGGGGCGGCAACAGCCGCCCCGGCCTGAAGCTCGCTTCAGGTCCCGTCTTTTTGGCCGCCCTCCGGCGGCAACGTCACCTTGACCAGAATCTTCCACGGTTTGCCGTGCGTTTTTCCATCGAAATACCCCTGCGTCCACGCAGAACACAGCATCAACAGCAAGAGTACCGACAGTCCAATGACATTGGAGAACAGCAGCACGAACTTCATGTAAAATTCACGCTCTTCCATGATATAGACGGTTTGCCACGTGCCGTCTGGCAGCTGACGCTCGATGCGGTAGCGAAGCGACCAGTTTTTCATCCGGTAGACATCCCCGCTCTCTGTCGTATACAGCCAGCTTCCGACTTCCATGGGAGATTCGAACATAACCGGTTCGACCGACCCATCCAAAAGATTCAACTGGTACCCGTCGAGGCCATAGGAACGGCCGATCAGGATTACATTCCCCTCGACAGTCATGCCATAGGAGCCTCTATAATGGGGGATACGAAGCTCTCTGGTTGTCCCATCCGGATAGACGCAGAGGATCTCCCCGTCCTTCCCGATATACACCGTCCCCGCGTCATCCGCTGCGAAACCGCTTGGATACAGGCAAATCTCGCCATTAAACTCTTGAAAGCTGGGATATAGCGACATCGCCACCATCACACAAAATACGATCATCCATTCCGCCTTAAGGCGAATCTTGATTTTAGGATGCAGAAACTTATTGAATTTATCGCTCGATTGCTTCATGTCAGCTCTCCATCCTCTCATCAAAGTACGATTGGCCATTCTTGAAATGCAGCAAATGAGACGGTAACCGCCGTGAAACACGGCAAGCAAGGCTAACCAAAACTGGAAATCTGACGGCTCAAACGCGGCAACCATTTCATGCGTCAGGCGTTGTTGCACCGCATTTCCACATCTATATTATACTAATTACTAATTGTACGAAAAAATTCCTGCCTTCGCATGCTTCAAGGCTTTGTTTCAATCGTCGATGAAATGCCTGGCGCTTTGAAAAAAATGGTGGTCGGTCACGGTAAATCTATGGACATCACCGGAATTTATAGTCACGACAAGCAAGGCGATATGAAACGTGCGGCGCAATACATCGGCCACGCATTTAAACAAATGATATCCGAAAAATAAAAAGTGGGTACCTGAGAAAAAGAAACAACCCGAAATCATTAGAGATCTCGGGTTTTTCCATTGGCGGAGAAGGAGGGATTCGAACCCTCGCGCCAGTCACCCCAGCCTACTCCCTTAGCAGGGGAGCCCCTTACAGCCACTTGGGTACTTCTCCGCAAATACGCTCGTTTGATGCTGGCGGAGAGAGTGGGATTCGAACCCACGGTGCCTCTCAGCATCACCGGTTTTCAAGACCGGCTCCTTAAACCACTCGGACATCTCTCCTTGAACGCACCTATAGCAGTATAGCAAAAACAGATGCCACTGTCAACCAGTTTGCGGAGGTCGTGCCCCGTTCAAACATCTCGAAAAACGGCGTCCGCCAGGCGTTGCCGGGCGGACGCAACACGCGACGGCTCAGCCGCCAAACAGGCCGGAAATCCAGTTCCAGATCGTCCCGAAAAATCCCGCGGTTTCCTCCGGCTCGGGGCTTTGCTCCGCATCGGGCGCCGGCGTAACGTTGGGCACATAAATGCTGTCCGTCGTGACGACAAAACGGACTGACCCACTGGAGGCCGCCGGATCACCGGAAAAGCTGGTATAGGCCTCCGCCAGCGCCTGCATCGAGTCCTTACGATCCAGCGCCAGCGCAATGCCGTCCGTGTTTTCAGACAGCTCCGCCAACCCTTCGTTGCAGAAGCGGCGCATGCCGCTGGACAGCCCGCGCGCCCCGGACACCAGCTCGGTCAGCCCATCGTTCAGGGACTGCATGCCGGCGGGAAGCGCCTGCAGGCCGCTGCTGAGCTCCTGCACGCCGCCCAACAGGCTGCCGAGCACCCCCTGCAACGTGGAGAGCGAACCCAGCAGTTGCGTCAGCTGTCCGCTCACCTCCCCCAGCTGGCTGCTCATCTGTCCGACCTGCTGGTTCCAGGCGGCGGTGATCGCGCTACGCAGCTGCGCCTCCTGCTCCGCGGAAAGCTCGCCGCCCATGGCAGCGACGACCTGATCCGCCACGGCATCCGCGCTGCCGGCCTGCACCTGGCCAATGGCGGTCAGCGCGCCCTGGATGGAGCTGCCCGCCTGCCCGACGGTTCCGGAGAGGCTGCTCTCCATGCCGGAGGCCATGCTGCCCATTGCCGCCGCCTGATCCGCCAGGTCGGTCATGCTGCCGGCAAATTCGTTCACGCCATCGGCAAACGTGGAAAGTCCGGAATAGACCTTCGAGGCGCCATAGGCAAGCTGGTTGCCGGAGTCCTCCAGTTCGTCTACGCCATCGACCAGCGACTGCAGCTCATCCAGCCGGCTGAGATCGCTGTCTTCAAAAATATCCGGCATGGCAACGGCCATGATGGAATCCAGCTCGAACGACGTCACATCCGCCTCAAAGCTCAGGCTGTTGCTGAGCTCGTCCGTCGCGTCGGTATCCAGGTTTTCCGCCATGCCCGGGAACGTGATCCCAAACACCGACAGGCTCCCGGCATCGGAAAGCAGGTGCGCATTGGTACATTGGACGGAAGAAAAATCATCGCTGAGCGCTATGATCGTGACAATGTTGAGCGGCGTATACAGCGAGAGCGTCTCTTCCCCCAGCTCCACGGTATTGCGCAACTCGTTTGTGTACGTCACGGTCACGCGCACATGGCCACTCTTTCCCGCAATCTCCTCTGGAGTCAGCGTTTCCCCGTCCAGTTCATACGTCACCGCCATGGTAAAGGGCAACTGCCCCTCCGACACGCCCTGGTAGCACACGTCCTCGCCGTCCGCTTCAAACACCCATGCGTCGCCATTGCGCTTGGGCGTTTCGTTGGCCAGGATGTTGTGCACATCCGTTAAGTTGGACACGTCAGTCAGCTGCTCCCGTCCATCCGGGTTGACAATGTAAACGCTCGACAGGACGGAAGAGACCTCGCCGGACGCTGTGGCCGTGACATAGACCGTCTCGCTGCGGTCCAGCGGCTCCTGCTGCTCGGCGGCTGCTGCGCGCGGCCAAGCGATCGCGGACAACAACAGCGCAAGCGACAGGCAGCAAACGCGTTTTACCAGCAGATGCTTCATCGTCTCAACCTCCCAGTATTGCAGAAATCACGCCGACTCCGCCGCCCAGAAGCATGAGGGCGGCCAGAATCAGGCAAACGATACGGACACTCTTTTTCATGATTCATACGCTCCAATGTGATCATATTGTCTTTGTGCGGGGCGGTGCGCACTCATTCGGCGCTCTTGAGCGACTCTACCATATCGATCGAGCGCACCTTCCTGCGCATCAGCAGATTGACCGTCAGGGAAAACACGACGGACAGCGCAAGGCTGTAGACATAGCTGAGCGGCATGATCTCCCGCACAAACGTGACCATATCCACCTCGCACGTCACAATCACAAACTGGTGGAGCACGCGGCCAAGCAGCAGGCCGAGCAGCGCGCCAATGGCGGACAGCGAGTTGTTTTCGCGGAACACATAATCGTACATCTCGCGGTCGGTAAAGCCCAGCACCTGCAGCGTAGCCAGCTCGCGCCGGCGCTCAGTGATGTTGATGTTCGTCAGGTTCAGCAGCACCACGAACGACAGCGCACCCGCGGAGAGGATCAGGATGCCGATGACATAGTTCAGCACGCTCAGGCTGTCCCAAATGGTGTCAAAGATGTCGCTGAGGAAGACGACCGAATACACGCGCTTGTCGGTCAGCATGCGCTGCGCCCATTCGTCCTCATTTTCCTCCGTCAGGCCGTCGATGTTGGCCATGATGCCGTTGTACTGCAGCGGCTCCCCCATCACCTGTTCATACAGCGCCGGCGTAAAATAGGCATAGTGATACACATAGTTTTCCGCTATCGCCGAAATGGGCACCTCGTACTCGGAAGACCCACTCTCCAGATACAGCGTGTCGCCGACGGACAGCCCGTACAGCTCCGCCAGCTTGCGCGTGATGACTACGCCTGCATCCGTCAGCTCGATCGGGTTGCCGGCGGTATCCCTTAGATGTACGAGCTCCGCAAAGATTCCCGGATCGTGCACGGCAAACAGGTGGATCTCCGCGGAATCCGCGGCGTCCGGCGCGCCGCCCTTGACCGTCTTCTCATAGAAGAACGAGACGTGCCCGAAGGAACCGTCGTCCTGTGAGGCCAGCAGGTCGGAAAGCTCCTGCTGGGACATGGCGTCGTACGTATACGCCTGGATGTCCATCGTCCAGATCTCCTCAAACTGCTTTTCCGCAATCCCGTAGATCGAGTCGGACAGGCCAAAGCCGGTCAGCAGCAGCGCACAGCTGCCGGCAATGCCGATGACGCTCATCCAGAAGCGCTTCTTATACCGGATGAGGTTGCGCACCGTGACCTTGGCAGTAAAGTTCAGCCGTTTCCAGAGCCACGGGATTCGCTCGAGGAACACGCGCTTACCGGGCTTGGGCGCCTTCGGACGCATGAGCGATGCCGGCACCTCGCGCAGCGTGGAAACGCTGACCAGCGCAGCTGCCAGCGTCACACAGCCCACCACCGCCAATATGGAAAGAACGGCGATATCGGCCCAGTAAGGCGTTTGGAAATTGGGCAACCGGTACATGATGCCATAGGCCGAGCCAATGACGGTCGGGAACAGCCAGAACCCGAGCAGGCTGCCCAGCACGCTGCCCACCAGGCTGGCCAATATCGCATACATCAGGTACTGTAACATGATGGAAAACTGCGAATAGCCCAGCGCCTTGAGCGTGCCCATCTGGATGCGCTGTTCCTCGACCATGCGCGTCATCGTCGTGAGCGCGACAAGCGCCGCCACGATCAAAAAGATCAGCGGGAAAAACATGCCGACCGCCGCAATGCGGTCCGTGTTGGCGGAATAGTCCGAATAGCCCGGGTTGCTGCTGCGGGTCTGGACATACCAGGTGGCGTCGGTCGTGTCCCCATACGCCTCGATGCGACGCACGACCTCGTCGATCAGCTGCTCGTACTCGTCGGAAAAGCAGTTGAGCGCCGCCGCGCCGGACACGGAGATCTCCACCTGCGTATACCGGGCGGCAAACATCGCCATCATGGGCATACGCGAACCGAGCTTGCCGATCGCGTTGCCGGACGCATAGGCAAACCCATCGCTCTTGCCGCTGCCAATGGTACTCGTGCCGCGGTCAAAATTGGAAATGTACCGGGCCGATTCCACAAAACCGGTGACATACAGTTCCGTGCTCCCGCCGGACGTCGTCAGCGTCACGCTGTCGCCGATCTGGAAGCCCTTCTCCTGCAGCAAGCTGTCCAGCACAATTTCATGATCGTCCTCCGGCAACCGGCCGGAAATGAGCTGTAACCGGTCGAGGTGGTCCCGCTCGGTGTCAATGCCATAGTCCGGCAGCGGGGAGAACGTCATCGGATGCTCCAGAAGTTCCGGAAACGGCAGGGAAAGCATGTGGATGTTGTACTCGACCTCGTCGGTGCCGGTGCGCTGCATCAGCGCGTCCACGGTCAACACCGGCTCCACGGTCTCGACGCCTGGAATTTCCTCGAGCGCCTCGATGTCGTCCTCGTTCAGCCCCGCGGTAGACATAGCGGTAATATCCGGCAGGCGCGCTTCATCGAGATAGTTGTCCGCCGTCAGTTTCATGTCCGGGCCGGAGGCGCGGATGCCCGTGAAAAAGGCGACGCCGATGGCGGAAATGCTGAAAATGGAAAGCAGGCGCAGCAGCGTGCGCTGGATTTCCCTGCGTAAATTTCTCCAAAGATACCGCGTCTTCATGCCGTCGCCCCGCTTTCGCCGCTCACCATTCTATCTCGCTGATCGACGTGGGATGTTCGTTGAGATAGTGCCCGGCGATCGTCCCGTTCTTGACCTGGATAACGCGGTCCGCCATGGGCTTGAGCGCGGCATTATGCGTAATGATGATGACCGTCATGCCTTGTTTGCGGCACGTGTCCTGCAAGAGCGTGAGCACCTGCTTGCCGGTCTGGTAGTCCAGTGCGCCCGTCGGCTCGTCGCACAGCATCAGCTTCGGGTTCTTGGCCAGCGCGCGCGCAATGGACACGCGCTGCTGCTCGCCGCCGGAGAGCTGCGCGGGAAAATTCCGCATCCTGTCCTTCAGACCCACCTGTTCCAGCACGGCCTCCGCGGGCAGCGGGTTTTTGCAGATCTGCGCCGCCAGCTCCACGTTTTCCAGCGCGGTGAGGTTTTGCACCAGGTTGTAAAACTGGAACACAAATCCGACCATGCTGCGGCGGTACAGCGTCAACTCCCTTTTGGAATAGTGCTCGACATGCACGCCGTCCACGATGACCTCGCCGCTCGTAGCGCTGTCCATGCCGCCCAGGATGTTCAAAAGCGTCGTCTTGCCGGCGCCCGACGGACCCACCACCACGCACAGCTCGCCCTTCTCCACCTCGAAGTTCACGCCGCTGAGCGCATCGATCACGACCTCGCCCATGTTATATTGCTTTTTCACATCCCGCATTTCAATATATGCCATAGCCATACCTCTGCCGATTCTCAACTCTTGCTCAATACTATAGCGGGTGTCCTCATACGGCGCAAGTGCGCGGCGGCGATTTTCAAATTATCTTCACTTTCTGCGTAGAATTTGGCAGAATTGTGCTTCCGCACCACGCAAAGGCGCCGGGCGAAACTTCGCCCGGCGCAATCTCGTGACCCACTGTTTTTACTTCCCAACCGTACGGTAAAGCGACTCATCGCGGGTGACAAGCCCTTCCGTCTCCAGCCAGCCGTTCAGCACCTCATTGTAGTGCTCGTTCTTCAACACGTTAGTAAAATAGGCGTCCAGCGACTCCTGCTGCTCTTCATAGGAGATCACGCGAGACGGTTCCGTACTCACCCGCTTGATGATGTGATATCCCTCGCTGCTCTGCACAGCCGGCGACACGTCGCCATCGTTCTCCAGCGCAAGCGCCGCATCCAGAAACTCCGTGATGAAATTGGCGCCCTCGCCGACCAGATAGCCGTTCGCATAGGCCTCGCTCTCCATGCCGGGATCGGTGTTGTACTCCTCCAGCAGCGTTTCAAAATCCTCGCCCGCCTCGAGCTTTTCCAGCACTTCGTTGGCCGTCTCCTCGTCCGCGACCAGGATCTGCCGGACACGGAAGAACCCCTCCGGCACATACAGCGGGATGCAGCTGTAACCATAGGCCGCGGAGGTCGCATAAGAGAAATATGAGCTGGGCGTTTCGTCAAACAGCTCCTGCTGTTGGGCCAGCTCCTCGTCATACATCGCGCGCAGTTCTTCAGCCGTAGGCTGCACCTCGTCCAGAATCTGGTTCTGCAGCTTTTCGATGATCATGTTATCGCGGGCGCTGTCAAGATACGACTGCTTGACCTCGGACACGGTCATGCCGTTGTCCACCAGCGCGTCCGTCAACAGCTTGTTGGCATAGGCCCGGACGTCGCTCGCGCCCGCGTTCTCAGCCGCCTGCAGAAACTGGTCATAAAACGCATCGTAGGATTCCTTGCCCGTCGTCTCCGCCTCGGCCACCTCCTCCTCCGTCAGGGTGATGCCGGCCTGATCCGCCTGGTAGAGCAGCATCTCGCTGTTGATGAGCTGATCCAGAATATAATCCTGGAAATCTGCCAGCCCCTCGTCTGTCGAGAGATCGTATCCATAGTATACGGCATAGGCCTCGTTGTTGTGATAGGCGTTGGTAAACTGCTGCATCGTGATTTCCCGGTCGCCGACCCGGGCAACCACGCGGTTGTCCTTTGCGGCACAGCCGGCCAGCAACGGCATGGCGGCCAGCGCCAGCGCCAGCACAAGACAGATCAGGGTAGAACGCTTCATTTGTATATCACCTCATCAGGTTAGTTAACCGTCATATTATACTGTCCGGCAGCCGCTCTGTCAATCTTCGGCCAGCGTCAGAAACGCCGCCATGCCGCCGGTGAGCCCATGATCACGCCGGTGCGAATAGAGGCGCGCATCCTCCACCGTACACACCTCCATGAGCGAAACGTGCTCCGGCAACACCCCGGCTTCAAAAAACTGCGCCGCCGCCACCCGCCACAGGTCCACATACGCCTTGCCCGGCCGGCCCGCACGGCAGCAGTCCGCCTGTGGGAACGCCGCTGCAAACTGCGCCGCCACGTCAACGCCTACTTCAAAGCACCGGGGGCAGATGGACGGTCCCACGCCCACGAGCAGCTCGGACGCATGCGAACCAAACTGCGCGGCCATCTCCGACACGAGCGCCGCGCCGATGCGGGCGAGCGCGCCGCGCCAGCCGGCATGCGCCAGCCCAATGGCCCGCTTATGCGGATCGACCGCAAAAAACGCCATGCAGTCCGCATGCCCCGTCACGAGCGTCACGCCCGGCTCGTCCGTCACCAGTCCATCGCAAGGCGGCAACGGCGGCCGGGTATACCCGGCGCCCCGGTCCGCCGCGCCAACGCGGCGCACGGTCGCCCCGTGCTCATACGTATCCATGACCATATCCGCTTCCGCAATCCCCGCCGCGCGGCAGAAAATGCGGTAGTTCTCCATCGTGCGCTCCCGCGGCTCAAAGCCCCGGGAAAAGCTCAGGTTCAGAGACGACAGCGCCCCCTCGCTCACGCCGCCGGTGCGCGCGCTGAAGCCGTGGCGCACAAACGGCAGCGATGAAAGCGCCGGCAATCGGTAGATGCCCACGCCGCCCGGCCGCTGCTCATATTCATAGCCGCGGACAAGTTTGCCATAGTCCCGCAGAAACGCTTCGCGCTGCGTCATTGTTTTTCATCCAGCAGGCGCTGCAGCTCGGCGAGGAATGTCTGCGTGTCCTTGAACTCCCGGTAGACGGACGCAAAGCGCACGTATGCCACCTCGTCCACCGTCTTGAGCCGCTTCATGACGATCTCGCCGATATCTGTGGTGGAGATTTCGGAAGCCAGGGTGTTGTATACCTCGCGCGTGATGTCCTCGACCAGCTTGTCCTGCTCGGCCGCAGCGACCGGCCGCTTTTCGCACGCCTTACGGATGCCGGCGCGCACTTTTTCGCTGTCATACGGCTCCCGGCGCCCATCGCGCTTGACGACCATGATCGGCAACTCTTCTATTTTTTCATATGTCGTGAACCGCCGCCCGCAGTTGATGCACTCGCGCCGCCTGCGAATCGCGCTGCCGTCCTCCGTCGGCCTGCTGTCGATGACCTTGCTGTCCGTACCCGCACAATATCTGCACTTCATTGGTACTCCACCCTTCGCATTCTATATATGGTAGCATATCATATTTTGGGGTCGATTTCTACCAAAATCACGTCCTCGCCAAACTTTTTAATTTTGCAAAACGGGATCGCCAGCTCCTCCTCGCTGTGCAGCAGCCCAAACAGACGCGCCGGCCCCGGCACCAGGATCGACAACACGATGCCCGAACAGATATCCAGTTCCATGTCGCAGATGTGTCCGAGCCGCGCCCCATCGCACACATTGATCACTTCCTTGCGGCGCAGCTCGCAAAAGGACGTCTTGTTCAGCATTGGCCCGCACCTCCTCCTCTTCGACAAATTATGCGTTTGCGGCCAGCGGCAGAACCAAAACAAAAGAAAGAGAGCGTGCAGATCACGCTCTCCTCAAAATCCAAATCTTAATACTTGCGCTTTCTGGCGGCTTCCGCCTTCTTTTTGCGCTTCACGCTCGGCTTTTCATAATGCTCACGGCGACGAACCTCAGCCAAGACGCCAGACCGGGCGCACTTGCGTTTGAATCGCTTCAGAGCGCTTTCCAGGGACTCGTTTTCACCGACACGAATTTCCATTCCCTTTTCCCTCCCCTCTTTTGCGACACTTCTTCTTCGCGAAGACGCTATCGAGTATTATAATCGAGCGCATGCATGAAGTCAATAAAAAAATGGGAATCACACGGACGGAATATAGCCCCTGCCACCTCTCCGCCCGCAACCTGACGATCCTCCTCAATATTGGGAATTTTTTTGTAATAAAATATATAGTCCTCACAGGACATTTGTCCTTTGCAAAATCGAAAATGTCTGATAGAATGTCATCAGATATGGGACTGATCCGTACACGTTGTACGGCGGTTCCACATCAAAATGACAGGAGGAAAGAAAGCAGTATGAAGAAATGGATCGCAATTCTGTTGACGCTCTGCCTCGCCTTTTCGCTCGTCGCCTGCACACAGCAGCCGGCCGAAGAGCCCTCGGGTGACGCCAATACGGACGCCCCCGAAGTGACCACGGCGCCGGAGAGCGATGCAGACGACACCGCCGCCGACGGCTATGAAGTCGCCCTGGTCACGGACGTCGGCAACATCGACGACCAGTCCTTCAACCAGTACACCTGGGAAGGCACCAAGGACTGGGCGGAAGCCAACGGCAAGACCTACAACTATTACCGTCCCTCCGAGGACAGCGATGAAGCCCGTGTAGAAACGATCAAGACCGCCATCGACCGCGGTGCGAAGGTCGTCGTGCTGCCCGGCTACCTGTTCGCCGGCGCGCTGAACCTTGTTCCGCAGGATTATCCGGACGTCACCTTCATCGGCATCGATATGACCTCGGCCGAAACGAACCCCAGCGCCCCCGACGTCGCGGAACCCACGGCCAACACCGTGCTGATCTCCTACCAGGAAGAGCAGTCCGGCTACCTGGCCGGCTATGCCGCAGTCAAGGACGGCTACACCAAGCTGGCCTACCTGGGCGGCATGGCTGTGCCGGCCGTCATCCGCTATGGTGAGGGCTTCGTGCAGGGCGCCAACGCCGCTGCCGTCGAGCTCGGCAACACCGCCGATGTGGAAATCAAGTACTGGTACTCCGGCTCCTTTGTTCCCACGGACGACATCAAGACGAAGACCGCCGGCTGGTACACCGAAGGCACCGAGATCATCTTCGCCGCAGGCGGCAGCATCGTGTTCTCCGCCATCGCTTCCGCTGAAGAAACCACTGACGGCAAGCTGATCGGCGTCGACGTCGATCAGAGCAACCTGAACGAGCGCGTCGTGACCTCGGCCATGAAGGCGCTGTACGTCTCCGTGCAGACCGCGCTGACCGCGTGGAACGACAACGGCGGCACGCTGCCCGACGAGTACGCCGGCCACGGCATCACCTTCGGCGCCGCTGAGGACGCCGTCGGCCTGCCGACCGCCGAGGGCTCCTGGAGATTCCAGACCTTCACGGTGGAGGAGTACGAGGAAGTGCTGGCCAAGCTCAAGAGCGGCGAAGTCGTCGTTTCCAAGGACACCGAGAACCATCCGGAAGTCCAGATCACCGTGGACTACCAGGAGTAACGGAACACCACAGTTGAACCATCCAAAATGGGGCTGGGCATCGAGCCCAGCCCCCACTTCATTTCCATCGCATCGCCTCTACTTTAACAGGGAAGGGATACGGGTTTCATGAGCGACTACGTCATAGAAATGCTGAACATCACAAAGGAATTCCCCGGCATCAAGGCCAACGACAACATTTCGCTGCAACTGCGGCGGGGAGAGGTGCATGCGCTGCTCGGCGAGAACGGCGCGGGCAAATCCACGCTCATGAGCGTCCTGTTCGGCCTCTATCAACCGGAAGCGGGAACGATCAAAAAAGACGGCAAGGTGGTCAAGATCAAGGACCCCAACGACGCCAATGCGCTGCACATCGGCATGGTGCACCAGCATTTCAAGCTCGTTGAGGTCTTTTCCGTGCTGGACAACATCATCCTCGGCGTCGAACCGAACAAGGCCGGATTCCTCAAGAAAAAGGAAGCGCGGGAGCGGGTCGTCGCGCTTTCGGAAAAATATGGCCTTGCGGTCGATCCGGACGCCAGGATCGAAGATATCTCCGTCGGCATGCAACAGCGCGTCGAAATCCTGAAGATGCTCTACCGCGACAATGAAATTTTGATTTTTGACGAACCCACCGCCGTGCTGACGCCGCAGGAAATTGAAGAGCTCATGGAGATCATGCGCAACTTCACACGCGAGGGCAAGTCCATCCTGTTCATCACGCACAAGCTGAACGAGATCATGGCCGTCGCCGACCGCTGCACGGTGCTGCGCAAGGGCCGCTGCATCGGCACGGTGGACATCCAATCCACCACCAAACAGGAGCTGTCTCGCATGATGGTCGGCCGCAATGTGGAATTCCAGGTACACAAGGAAGACCGGACGCCCGGCGAAGAGGTGCTGCGCGTCGAAGGTGTGACCGTGCCCAGCAAACTCCACCACAACAACGCCGTGAAAGACGCCTCCTTCTCCGTGCGGCGCGGCGAAATCGTCTGCCTGGCCGGCATAGAGGGGAACGGCCAGACGGAGTTCGTCTACGCGCTGACCGGGCTGGAACGTCCGAGCGCCGGCACGATCCGGCTGAAGGGGCACGACATCACACGCGCCCCGATCCGCGAGCGCAGCAAGCTCGGCATGAGCCACATCCCGGAGGACCGGCACAAATACGGGCTCGTGCTGGACTATACGCTCGAAGACAACCTCGTGTTGCAACGCTACTGGCAACCGCAGTTCCAGCATAACGGATTCGTCCAGCGCCAGGCAGTCCGCGACTATGCCGAAAAGCTGATCGCGCAATACGACATCCGCAGCGGACAGGGGCCGACGACGCTCGCGCGCAGCATGAGCGGCGGCAACCAGCAGAAGGCCATCGTCGCCCGCGAAATCGACAAGGAACCCGATTTGCTCGTCGCCGTCCAGCCCACGCGCGGCCTGGACGTCGGCGCCATTGAATATATCCACAAGCAGCTCGTGCAGGAACGGGACGCCGGGCGCGCGATCCTGCTCGTGTCGCTCGAGCTGGACGAGGTGATGGACGTCTCCGACCGCATCCTGGTCATGTACGAAGGCGAAATCGTGGGCGAGTTTGACCCGAAGCAGATCACGGTCGAAGAGCTGGGCCTCTACATGGCGGGCGCAAAACGGCAAAGGCCGGGACAACCGGAAGGGAAGGTGACGCAGGCATGAACAAGCCAAGACGCAAACTGCAAATTCCAGGGGCCACCAGTTTTCTGGCCTCGCTGATCTCCATCGGCGTGGGCCTGCTGTTCGGGCTGCTGCTGCTCGTGCTGCTCAACCCGCCGTTTGCCGGCCGCGGGTTTATCAACCTGATCAGCGCCGGCGTGCGCTCGCTGGACAAGCTGGCCAAGGTACTTTACCAGGCGGCGCCGCTGCTGATGACCGGCCTGTCCGTGGGCTTTGCCTTTAAAACCGGCCTGTTCAACATCGGCGCGTCCGGGCAATACACCGTCGGCGCGGGCGTGGCGCTGATCTTCGCCATCCAGTTCCAGATGCCCTGGTACGTCTGCCTGCTGGCCGCCATGGTCGGCGGCGCCATCTGGGGCGTGTTCCCCGGCCTGTTCAAGGCGCTGTTCAACGTGAACGAGGTCATCACCTCGATCATGTTCAACTGGATCGCCATGTTCTCCGTAAACCTGACGATCTCCAACCTGCCCATGATGCTCGCCAAATACTGGGGCGCGGCACAGACCGACCGGACGGCCAGCCTCGCCACGGCCAACCCGTCCGCGCTGATCCCCAAACTCGGGCTCGACGAGCTGATGAACAGCAACTACATGAACATCAGCATCTTCATCGCCATCTTTTTTGCGGTCATCATCTGGGTGCTGCTCTCCAAGACGACCTTTGGCTACGAGCTCAAGGCCTGCGGCTTCAATCGCAACGCCAGCGTCTATGCCGGCATCAATGCCAAGCGCAACATCGTCCTCTCGATGGTCATCGCCGGCGCGCTGTCCGGCATCGGCGGCGGGCTGTACTATCTGGCGGGCACGGGACAGTATACGCTGCTCAAATCGCTGCTGAACATGGGCTTCAACGGCATCCCGGTTGCGCTGCTGGCCTCCTCGCATCCGCTCGGCACGATCTTTTCCGCGCTGTTCGTCTCCTACATCCAGGTCGGCGGCGACGCCATGCAGCCGGAATTTGTCAAGGAGATTATCGACATCATCATTGCCGTCATCATCTATCTTGCGGCCTTCTCGCTGCTCGTACGGGAGCTGCTGAGCCGCCGGAAACTCCACGAATACGGCAATGCCAACGACGAGGCTCCCGGCGACCCGGCAACGGCCGGCGCGCCGGCCATACCCGTCTCCGACTCTGTCCCGGAAAGCGAGGTTGAAGCCCCATGAGTATCTTAGCTGACGTCCTGTCCGCCACCGTGCTGTTTGCCGTCCCGCTGCTGCTGGTCGCGCTCGGCGGCATGTTCTCCGAGCGCAGCGGCATCATCAACATCGCGCTCGAGGGCATCATGATCGTCGGCGCGCTGTGCAGCACGCTGTATCTGCGCGCGGCGGACCTGTCCGGCTTCGGCCCCGCGAACCCGCAGGAAGCCATGGCCATTGCCATTCTGATTGCGGGCAGCTCCGGCGTGCTCTATTCGCTGCTGCTCGCGTTTGCCTCCGTCAACCTGAAGGCGGACCAGACCATCGGCGGCACGGCGCTCAACATGCTCGCGCCCGCCTTTGCCATCACGCTGACCTGGGCCATCCAGGGACAGGGCCAGACCAACATCCTGATCCCCACGTGGACACGCATCACGCAGGAGACGTTGGGCATCGCCGCACAGGACACTTTTTTCCAGAACTTCCTGTTCAAGAGCATGTTCCTCACCACCCCGGTGGCCATCGTGCTGTTTGCCGTGGCGGTCGTGCTGTTGTACCGGACGAAATTCGGCCTGCGCCTGCGCGCCTGTGGCGAGCATCCGCAGGCGGCCGACTCCGTGGGCATCAACGTATACCGCATGCGCTACGCCGGCGTGATGATCTCCGGGTTCCTGGGCGGCATCGGCGGCCTCGCCTACACGCTGGCCGCAGGCTCGGCGTTCCAGTCCGCCGTCGCCGGCTACGGCTTCCTCGCCCTCGCCGTCATGATCTTCGGCAACTGGAAGCCCTGGAACATCCTGGGCGCCTCGCTCTTCTTCGCCCTGTTCAAGATCCTCGGCTCGTACAGCAGCAGCATCCCGTTCCTGCCAAAGTTTGAGTCCATCAAGGCAAGCGAGTACATCTACCTGATGCTGCCGTACATCGTGACCATGATCCTGCTCATCCTGACCAGCAAGCGCTCCCGCGCACCCAAGGCGGAGGGTATCCCCTACGACAAGGGGCAACGATAAGGAGCCGGAACCGATATGGCAAAACTGTACTTTCGCTACGGCGCAATGGGGTCCAGCAAGACCGCCAACGCCATCATGGTCTGGTATAACTACCACGAGCGCGGCAAGCACGCGCTGCTCATCAAGCCGTCGGTCGACACGCGGGACGGCATCTATACGCTCTCTTCCCGCTGTGGCCTTTCCGCCGAATGTATCCTGTTCGATGAGCTCGACCTGGACGCGGTGCGCGCGCACGCCTACGACTGCCTCATCATCGACGAGGCGCAGTTCCTCACGCGCGAACAGGTGGATCTGCTGACCGACATCGTGGACGACTGCGACGTGCCCGTCATCTGCTATGGTCTGCGAACGGATTTCCAGGGGAACTTCTTCCCGGGCAGCCAGGCCCTGCTGGCGCACGCCGACACGATCGAAGAAGTCAAGACCATCTGCTGGTGCGGCAGAAAAGCTACCTACAACGCGCGGCTCGACGGCCGGGGCGGCATCACCAAGCAGGGCGAGCAGGTGGTCCTCGGCGCAAACGACCGCTATATCAGCCTGTGCCGCAAGCACTGGAAGCTGGGCGACCCCGGCCCCGGGTTGCGTGCAGGCCATTCGGAGGAGCAGCCATGACGTTCTATGTTGCCAGCGGCGTGGAAAACGGCGCGCGCGTCAACGAGGCCGCCGCCGTCCTCGCCGCACACGGGCACCGGCGCACCTACGACTGGACGGGGCACGCGAGCGTCAAGGACGCGCCGCCCGCGCGCAAGCGCGAAGTCGCCTGCGCCGAAGCCGCCGGCGTTTCCGGGGCGGATCTCGTGCTGCTCCTGCTGCCGGGCGGGAAGGGCACCCACGCCGAGCTGGGCATGTCCATCGCCTCGCCCCGCGCGCGGCGCATCCTCGTCTGGTCGGATTCGCCCGCGCCGTTCGACGGTACGGACGGCTTTTGCGTGTTCTATCACCACCCGCGCGTCGAACGCGTCGTATGCCCGTTCGACGCCCTGCTGGAGCTGCTGGCGGCTATCTGAACCCCAGCAGCAGCGCGCCGATCGCCATCAGCAAGAACGCCACCAGCACCGCGACAAACCATTCCGGCGCAAAACAAATCAATACCAGCACGCCTGTGAGGATACAGCAAACGCCGCACAGGCTTTTTTTGTTGCAGCGGCGTCCCCCCCGGCAGGCACACGGCTCTTCCTTTCTCGGGCGCAAGCATTGCATGTCTTTCCCCCTCCGTCTCCTACCCTATTCCTATGCGGCCTTTCTCCAAAACGTTCTACACGCCACGACAAAATTCCTCATAGTATAGAGCATTGAAGAAACTCATGGAGGGTTGTCATGAATACCTCAATCGTAGATATACAAAACGTATCGCTCTCCTACCAGGAACAGCACGCGGAAACGCTCGCCGTGGAAGGGCTGTCCTTCTCCGTGGAAGAGGGCGAATTTGTCTCCATCATCGGGCCGTCCGGCTGCGGCAAGACCACCGTGCTGTCGCTGTTGATGGGCCTGATCCAACCGACGTCCGGCAGCATCCTCGTCATGGGCAAGCCTGCCGGCACCTGCAACTCCAGCGTGGGCTACATGCTCCAGCGGGACCACCTGCTGGACTGGCGCACGGTGGAGGAAAACGTCCTGCTCTCGCTGCAGGTCAAGCACCTGCTGACCCCGGAGCGGAAGGAGCACGCGCTCCGGCTGATCAACACCTATGGCCTGAGCGCGTTCCGGCGGCACTATCCCCGCCAGCTGTCGGGCGGCATGCGGCAAAAAGTGGCTCTCATCCGTACGCTCGCCTTTGATCCCTCGCTGCTGCTGCTCGACGAGCCGTTTTCCGCACTCGACTACCAGACGCGCCTGCGCGTGGCCGACGAAATCTTCGGCATCATACGGCGGGAGCACAAGACCGCCGTCCTGGTCACGCACGATATCTCGGAGGCCATCTCCATGTCCGACCGCATCCTGGTGTTCTCCGACCGCCCCGCGCGCCTGAAGGCGGAACACCGGGTCGAGCTGTCTGCGCCCGATTCCCCGCTGGAGCGGCGCAACGCGCCGGAATTTGCCGGCCTGTTCAATACCATTTGGAAGGAGTTGGAACACCATGGCGTCTGAACCCGTTCTGTCACCCGCCAGAAAATCATATCTCGCCGGCGTGCGCCGGCGCGAACGCTTTATCACCTGCATGCGCTATGCCATCCTCGTCGCGCTGATCGGCCTCTGGGAGCTGGCCGCGCGGCTCGGTTGGATCGACCCGTTCATCACGAGCAGCCCGTCTCGCGTCGCCGCCACCATCGTGCGGCTGCTACAGGATGGGGAGCTGTTCACCCACATCGGCGTCACGCTGTTCGAGACCGTGGCCGGCTTTCTGATCGGCACGGCGGCGGGCACGCTGATCGCCGCAGCCATGTGGTGGAGCCCGGTCGCCTGCCGCATCCTCGACCCCTATCTCGTCATTGTGAATGCCCTGCCTAAAATTGCCCTCGGGCCGATCCTGATCGTCTGGATCGGCGCGGGCGTCGGCTCCATCATCGTCATGGCGGTGCTGATCTCGCTCGTGGTCACGATCGTGACCGTGCTGACCGGCTTTATGGATATCACGGGCGAAAAACAGCTGCTCATGCGCACGCTGGGCGCCACTAAGCTGCAGATCTTCACGCTGGTCGTGCTGCCGGCCGCCGTCCCGACGATGATGGCCGCGCTGAAGATCTCCGTCGGCATGAGCTGGGTCGGCGTCATCGTCGGCGAATACCTCGTGTCGCAGGCCGGGCTCGGTTATCTGATCGTCTATGGCGGCCAGGTCTTTCAGCTCGACCTGGTCATGGCCAGCATCGTCGTCCTCTGCCTGCTCGCCGCCGTCATGTACTATGGCGTCGCCGCGATTGAAAAGCGCCTGTCGCGGTGAATCTGTGCCGTGCAAGGCCATTTTCCCCGCTGCCTCCACTTGACACAAGTCGACAGGCTGGTTATATTGATATATAAGTGAGGAACAGGGAAAACGGTGCAAGTCCGTTACAGCCCCCGCTGCCGTAAGGCGGACGGGTCGCGCCAAATGCCACTGTGCGGCGGGCCGCATGGGAAGGCGCGCGATCCGGATGATACCAAGTCGGAAGACCTCTCCCCACCCGGCGCCAAGGCGCCGTATCTGGGCCGATTCTGCGGTGGGCGGTGGCGCATGGTCTGTTTTTGTTGCGCGCAACTCCCTTCGCAGTTCGGAATATGTGAAGGGAGTTTTTTAATTATGGAACAGGCGAAACCAGCCAACAAAAAGGCACTCTGGTATGTCGTAGTAGGCGTCGTGCTTGTCGCGCTCATCGTGATCTTTGCCGTCGTTTACGGCAATTCCAACCAGCCGGTCGCCGGCAGCAAGACCATCACGGTGCAGATCGTCAACGGGGACAGCACCGAGACCAAGACCATCCAGACGGATGCGGAATACCTGCGCGGCGCGCTCGAGCAGGAAAACCTCGTTGAAGGCACGGAATCCGAACACGGCCTCTACGTGCTGACCGTCAACGGCGTCACGGCAGACGAGTCGCAGCAGCAGTGGTGGTGCTTCACCAAGGGTGGCGAACAAGTCAATACCGGCGTAGACTCGACGCCCATTGCCGACGGCGACACATTTGAAATCACGCTGACCACGGGCTGGTAAGCCAATGGGAGCGCCGCAAAAGCCGCTGCGGGTGCGGGATATTGCGCTGCTGTCCGCCGCGAGCGCGCTGCTATACGGCGTGCAGGTGGCGCTTGCCGCGCTGCCCAACATCGAGGGCGTGACGCTGCTCATCATCCTGTTCACGCTGTGCTTTGGATATCGCGCGCTCTGGAGCGTGGCGGCCTTCATCCTGCTTGAAGGGCTGACCTATGGCTTTGGCCTCTGGTGGTTCTTCTATCTCTATGTCTGGCCGCTGTTGACGGTGCTCGTGCTGCTGTTCAAGCGCGTCATTGGGGAATCGGTAGTAGGCTGGTCGCTGTTTTCGGCAGCATTCGGCCTGTCGTTCGGATTGCTCTACGCGGTCCTCATGCTCTTTGTCGGCGGTTGGAGCAACATGCTCGCCGCCTGGATCGCCGGCTTTCCGTTTGACATTTCCCACTGCATCGGCAACTTTGTGTTGTGCATCGCGCTGTTCAAGCCGTTGCACGCCGTGCTTCGCCGCTTGACAGCATAACCCGCGGGTTTTATAATATGACACGCTGTCATATGACAGCGTGTCATATTATTTTGGGAGGCCGCGACATGCCGACAGATACCTTTTATCGGCTCCCTGCCCAGAAGCGGGAGCGGCTCCTCGCCGCCATTTTTGACGAATTGTCACGGGTGCCGGTCACGGAGCTGTCCATCAACCGCATCGTGCAGGGAGCGGACATCTCCCGCGGGAGCTTTTACCAATATTTCCGCGACCGGGACGACCTGATCCAGTTCCTGCTCGACTCCGTGCGCAGCCACATTGCGGATTTCATCTCCGCCACCGCGCCCGCCTGCCACGGCGATCCGTTTGAGCTGCTGCGCCGGATTTTGCGCTGGATCCGGGAATGCGGCGCCGCCTCCGGCAGCCGCATATTCTGCACGAACCTGCTGGCACATCTGAGCGCCAGCGGCTGCCTGACGCACTGCCATCTGCCGTGCGCCAGCCTGCAGCAAATGCAGGAGTGGTTCGACCGGTATTTCGACCGCGCAGCCCTGTCTCTGGAATCGGAAGAGGACTTCCCGCTGATGCTGGAAATGCTGCTCTCGCTGCTGCGCACCGCGATTGCAGAGCTGTTTACCCCGGATACCGACGCCGACGCCATCCTCCGGTCGTTCGACCGGAAACTGACCATCTTGCAGCGCGGCATGCTGCAAAGGAAGGACCTGCCCCATGCTCTCTAAATTCTCCGTCAAAAAGCCCATGACCGTGTTCGTCGCGGTCGTGCTCGTCATCATGCTCGGCGTGGTCGCCTTTACCCGCATGACGCCCGACCTGCTCCCCAACCTCGACTTTCCTTACGTCGTGATCGTGACCAGCTACCCCGGCGCCAGCCCGGAACAGGTGGAATCTGAAATCACGCGGCCGATCGAGCAGTCCGTCGCGACGCTCGACAACCTCGCCGACATACAGTCCACTTCGTCTGAGAACGTGTCCATGATCATCCTCGAGTTTTCAGAGGATGCGAACATGGACGCCACGACGATGAACATCCGCGAAGAGCTGGACCAGCTCGGCAGCAACTGGGACGACGCGGTGAGCCAGCCGTATATCCTGAAGATCAACCCCAATATGCTGCCGGTCAACGTTTCCGCCGTGGCGCGCGAGGGCTATTCCACCCTCGAACTGTCCGCCTTTGTCGAGGAGACGCTGCTCCCGCAACTGGAGGGCACCGAGGGCGTGGCCTCTGTCTCCGCCAGCGGCATGGTGGCCGAGCAGATCCAGGTGGCGTTCCGGCAGGACCGCATCGACATGCTGAATGAGCGGATCCGCGCCGCCATCGACGACAGCTTTGCCGAGGCTAAGCAGGAGATCCTGGACGGCCGCACCGAGCTGGCGGACGCGGCAAAGGCGCTTTCCTCCGGCCAGAGCCGCCTGACGAGCGGGAAGAACGAACTGAACGCCTCCGCCGAAGCGGCAGAGCAGCAGTTTGCCGCCGCACGGGCGGAGCTGGAAAAGCAGCGGCTGACGATGGCGGCCGCCGTGGCCCAGCTGCAGCTGCAGGTCGGCGAGCTCGACGCGCTGATGGCGACCGAGCCCGATGTCGAAGCGCAGCTTGCCGCGCTGCAGGCGCTGCCGGAGCCGACGCCGCAGGAGGAGGCGCTCATCGCGCAGCTCGAACAGGCGCTAACGGAAATTGCACAGGCCAAACTGACGTATCCGGCGCTGTCTGAAAAGCTGCAGGAGGCGCAGATCGGCCTGAACGCCATCGAGTCTGCGCTCGAGCAGCTCGACGAGGAGCAAACGAACGCCGAAACCGCCCTGGACGAGGCGCTTCAAAAGCTCAACGCCGGGCAGAGCCAGATCTACTCTGCACGGCAGGAGATGGACGCGGCCGAGACGCAGCTGGACGAAGCGGAGGAGCAGCTGGAGAGCGCCCGTGAGGACGCCTATGCCGCCGCCGACGCCAACGAGTTTGTGACGCTCTCCACGGTCGGTGCCCTGCTGAGCGCGCAGAACTTCGCCATGCCGGCCGGATACGCGACGGAGGAGGACGTCCGCTGGCTCGTCTATGTGGGGGACACGCTCGAGAGCGTATCGGAGCTCAGGGAGCTCGTGCTGTTCGACCTGGGCCTCGACGGACTGGAGCCGGTGCGCCTTGGCGATGTGGCGGATGTGTTCGTGCTCGACAACGCCGCCGAAACCTACGCGCGCATCAACGGCGAGGACGGCGTGCTGCTCGCGTTCTACAAGCAGTCCAACTATGCGACGGCCACGGTGTCGGAAAACCTCCTCGCCCGCTTCGCCGAACTGGAGGCGGCAAACGACGGCCTGCAGTTCACCCCGCTCATGGATCAGGGCGACTACATCCGCCTCGTGGTCAACTCCGTGCTCGAAAACCTCGCAGTCGGCGCCGTGCTGGCCATCCTGATCCTGTTGCTGTTCCTGCGCGACCTCCGGCCGACGCTGATCGTCGCGTTTTCCATCCCGATCAGCGTCACGTTTGCCATCGTACTGATGTACTTCTCCGGCGTCACACTGAACGCCATCTCCATGTCCGGCCTCGCGGTGGGCGTCGGCATGCTGGTGGACAACTCCATCGTCGTCATTGAAAACATCTACCGTCTGCGCAGCGAGGGCGTCCCGCCCTACCGGGCGGCCATCTCCGGCGCCACGCAGGTGGGCGGCGCCATCACCGCCTCGACCCTGACCACGGTGTGCGTGTTCCTGCCCATCGTGTTTGTCGAGGGGATGACGCGGCAGCTGTTCACCGACATGGCGCTGACGATCACCTACTCGCTGCTGGCCAGCCTGATCGTCGCGCTCACGCTCGTGCCCGCCATTGGCAGCGGGCTGCTGCGGCGCATGAGCCCGCGCAGCGCCAACCGCTCGCGTCTGCAGGGTGCCTATATCCGCGCGCTGCAGGCGGTGCTCCGCCACAAGGCCGTCGTGCTGCTCGGCGCAGTCGCCCTGCTCGCGCTCTCCGCGGTGCTGGCCATTTCGCGCGGCTTTACGTTCATGCCCGCCATGGACAGCACGCAGATGAGTGTCTCCGTCACGCTCGACGAGGATGCGACGCTCGACGAGACCGCCGAGGTCTGCGACGAGATCGCCTCGCGCTTTGCAGCGCTGCCGGAGGTAGAGACCGTGGGCGCCATGCAGTCCGGCGGCATGGGCAGCATTTTGGGCCTTGGGGATGCCGGCGGCGGCACCGCCAACGCAGCCACGATGTACATCGTCCTGTCCGGCTCCTGGCGCAGCAGCACCGAGCTCGCGCCCCTCATGCAGCAGCTGTGCGACGACCTGCCCTGCACCGTCTCCGTGTCCGGCTCGTCGATGGACCTGAGCATGCTGAGCGGCAGCGGCATCACCGTGCGCATCTATGGCGAGGACCTCGACGCGCTGCTGTCCACCTCCCGCGACATCGCCGCGCGCCTCAGCGAAGTGGAGGGCGTGGCCTCCGTCTCCAATGGCGAGGAGGAGGCGACGCCGGAGCTGCTCATCCACATCGACCGGGAAAAGGCCATGCAGGAGGGACTGACCGTCGCGCAGGTCTATCAGCAGATTGCGCTGCAGCTGACCACGGAGGCCACCGCCACGAGCGTGGACGGGCTGGATGTCGTCGTGCAGCGAACCACGGAGTCCGTGACCACGGACGACGTGCGCGACCTCGTGCTGACCGCTACGAGCACTGCCGGAGAGGAGCGGGGGGTACCCTTGTCCGACATCGCCACTTTCACCGAGTCGGAGACGCTGCAGTCCATCTCGCGCTCGCTGCAGCGCCGCTATGCCTCCGTGTCGGCGGAACTGGAAGACGGCTATAACGTAACCCTGGTCACTGCGGACGCAGAGCGCGCGCTGCGCGATCTGGCGCTGCCGGACGGGGTGCGCGTCGAATTTGACGGTGAAAACGAGACGATCATGAGCGCCATGAACGACCTGCTGCTGATGCTCATTCTCGGCGTGGTCATCGTCTATCTGATCATGGTGGCGCAATTCCAGTCCCTGCTGTCCCCATTCATCGTCATGATGACCATTCCGCTCGCCTTCACCGGCGGGCTGCTCGCGCTGCTCATCACGGGGTTTGAAATCAGCATTGTGTCGATGATCGGCTTCGTGCTGCTCGTGGGCATCATCGTGAACAACGGCATCGTGTTGATCGACTGCATGAACCAGCTGCGTGCGGGCGGCATGGAGCGGCGCGAGGCAGTCGTCACCGCCTGCAGCACGCGGTTGCGCCCCGTGCTGATGACCGCGCTGACCACGATCCTGGGTCTCGTGCCGCTGGCCATTGGCTGGGGCATGGGCGCAAGCCTGATCCAGCCCGTTGCCATCGTCTCCATCGGCGGGTTGCTTTATGCCACGTTTATGACGCTCTTTGTCGTGCCGGCCGTGTACGACACGCTCTGCCGGCGCGCGCCGCGCCAGCTGACGAGCGAGGACCTGGCGCCCGTACAGGATCCCGCCGGCACGGCCGGGGCTTGACAAATTTGCCGCGGCCTGTATCATGATACGGACGCAAACCCGATGGGAGGTGGAAAGGTATGCATCCAACCCGGTTTGAACACGCTCGGCAATCCGCCGGCTACGCCTTTTTGCGCTGGTGTCTCATTGCGCTGCCGGTCGGCCTGCTGGCAGGCGGTGTGGGAGCGCTGTTTGGCGTCTGCCTGAGCTGGGTGGAGCAGTGCCGCAATGCCGTCCCGTGGCTGCTGTACCTGCTGCCCGCCGGCGGCCTGCTGATCGCCTGGCTCTACCGGCGTTTTGGCAAAGAGGCCGAGCGGGGCACCAACCTGATCCTGTCCGCCGTGCGCAGCCGGGAATCGATCCCTCCCGTGACCGCGCCGTTGATCTTCCTCTCCACGTGCGTCACGCACCTGCTGGGCGGCAGCGCCGGTCGGGAGGGCGCCGCGTTGCAGCTGGGCGGCAGCTTGGCCTATCTGCTCGGTAAGCCGTTCCATTTGGACGAAACGGATCGGCACGTGCTCGTCATGAGCGGCATGAGCGCCGCCTTTTCGGCGCTGTTCGGCACGCCAGTCGCCGCCGCCGTCTTTGCGCTCGAGGTGACGACGGTGGGCACCATGCACTATGCCGCTATCGTCCCCTGTACGCTGGCCAGCCTCATCGGCGCGTTGCTGGCACGGCTGTGCGGCCTGTCGCCCACGCAGTTTGCCGTCACCATGCCCGCCGTTACGCCCCTGCTGCTCGGGCAGGCGCTGCTGCTTGCCGCCATTGCCGCCTGCATCAGCATCCTGTTCGTATTCGTGCTGCACGGCAGCGGCAGCCTGTTCCGCCGCTTTTTCCCAAACGTCTATGTGCGCGCAATGGTCGGCGGCGCTGCGGTCATCCTGCTGACGCTGATCGCCGGCACGCGCGACTACAATGGCGCGGGCGGCACAATCATTGCTGCCGCCATCGCCGGGCAGGCACACTGGTATGACGCGCCATGCAAACTGCTGTTCACGGCCGTCACGCTGGGCAGCGGGTTCCGCGGCGGCGAGATCGTCCCCTCTTTTTTCGTGGGCGCGACAGCCGGCTGCGCACTGGGCGGACTGCTGGGCATCGATCCGGCGTGTGCGGCGGCGCTCGGGCTCCTGGCCGTATTCTGCGGCGTGACCAACTGCCCTCTCGCTTCCCTGCTGCTCGGCGTGGAGCTGTTTGGCGGCGAGGGCCTGCCGCTGTATCTGATCGTCTGCGCGGTCAGCTATATGCTCTCCGGCTACGGCGGATTGTACATCGCGCAGCGCTTCCTGTTTTCCAAGACCCGCGACGAATGCCGCCATACGGACGAGGACGAGGCGCCCGCCGATCCGCCGGCAGCCGACAGCCCGGACAAGCCTGAGCAGGCGTAACACAAGCGGATTTGACCGTCCCCTTCTCCGTCTGCTATAATGGGCCGGGGAGGGACGACCGCCATGCCGCAAAACAAGACCGCGCTCCAAAGACGGTTGTTGCTGGCGCTACGAGATGCCGGTATCACCGTGCTCATCCTGCTGCTGACCACACTGCTGTGTATGTTGCTCGACGAAGTGGGCGAAGCCAGCAGCTATGCCTCGCTGCTGTACGTGCTCTCCGTGCTGGTCATTTCGCGCCTGACCAACGGCTACCTGTTCGGCATCCTGGCCTCCATCGCCGCGATGTTCGGCGTCAACTACATATTCACCTACCCCTATTTGGCGTTCAACTTTACCATCGAGGGCTATCCGCTCACTTTCCTCTGTTTTTTGATCGTTTCCATTCTGACCTCCGCCATGACGACGCGCATCAAGCAGGCAGAGCGGCTCCGCATTGAGGCCGAACGCGAGCGCATGCGCGCCAACCTGCTGCGTGCCATTTCGCACGATTTGCGTACACCGCTCACCGCCATCGTCGGCTCTGCCAACGCCATCCTCGACAACGACTCGCTGCTTGGCGACGAGGAACGGCGCAAGCTGCTGCAAAACGTGGTGGCCGATGCGGAATGGCTGATCCGCATGGTGGAAAATCTGCTCTCCATCACACGCGTCGGCGTGCGCGACACCAAGCTGAACACCAAGCTGGAGGCGCCGGAAGAGATCGTGGGCGAGGCGGTGCGCAAGTTCAAAAAGCGCTTTCCCCAGCTTCCCATTTCGGTTTCCGTACCGAATGAAATGCTGCTCGTACCGATGGACGCCCTGCTGATCCTGCAGGTACTGAACAACCTGCTCGAAAACGCAGCGATTCACGGCGAACGGGTGTCGCACATCGAGCTGCGGGTCACCCACGCGCCGGGCGAAGCCGTCTTTACGATCGCCGACGACGGCGTGGGGATTGCCGACGCCGCGTTCCCCCACCTGTTTGACGGCTACCTGCAGGTCGCCCCGGAGCGCAAGACGGTGGACAACCAGCGCAGCATGGGCATCGGCCTGTCCGTCTGCAGGACGATCGTTCAGGCGCACGGCGGCAAGCTGACTGCGCGCAACCGGCCGGAAGGCGGCGCAGAGTTCCGCTTTTCTCTGCCGTGCGAAGAGATGCTTCCCATTTCTTAACGATTTCTTTATGCGCGTCAATGGTATCATGAAAAAAATTTCCGGCTGCACGAAAGGATCGCTATGAAGGTCAAAATCCTGGTGGTGGAAGACGAGCAGAGCATCAGCGGCTTTATCAAGGCCGTACTGACGGCCAACGGCTACGACGTGCTTCTCGCCCGCACGGGCGCGGAGGCCAACGCCATGGTCATTTCGCACTGCCCCACGCTGGTCATCCTCGACCTCGGCCTGCCCGACATGGACGGCGTCGAGCTCATCCGTTCCATCCGGCAATGGTCCAAACTCCCCATCGTGGTCGTGTCCGCGCGTATGCAGGAACAGGACAAGGTCGAAGCGCTCGACCTGGGCGCAGACGACTTCATCACCAAGCCTTTCGGCACTGACGAGCTGCTGGCCCGCATCCGCGCCGCGCTGCGCCATACTCGCACACTCGCCTCCGATGAGAGCGTCGCGCAGACCGGCATCTTCCGCGCAGGCGAGCTGATGATCGACTTTGACCGGCACCGGCTGCTCCTCAGCGGCAAGGACGTACATCTGACGCACAACGAATACCGCATCGTAGCGCTGCTCGGGCAAAACGCAGGCCGCGTGCTGACCTATGACCACATCATCCGGGAGCTGTGGGGGCCTTATGCCCGTTCCGACAACCAGATCCTGCGCGTGAATATGGCCAACATCCGGCGCAAAATCGAAAAAAATCCCGCAGAACCGCAATATATTTTTACAGAAGTCGGCGTCGGCTACCGCATGGTGGAAAATGAACTGTAGACTGGCAACCGTAAAACAACCGTAAAATAGGCACGAGAACGGGACGCCCGGCGCGCTTGCGCCGGGCGTCCGCTTCGTCCTGGTTCGTTATCGACCCATGTTGCTGCCGTTCATGTTGTTCTGCGCATAAGCGATCATGCGCTTCACCATCTCACCGCCGACAGAACCGGCCTCACGCGAGGTCAGGTCGCCGTTATAGCCCTGCTTGAGGTTGACGTTCAGAGAGTTGGCAACCTCCGTCTTGAGGCTATCCAGCTTCGTCTTGCTCTCGGGCACCAAAGCACCATTTCGTGCCATAGTGACGTTCTCCTTTCATCCAAAAGTGTGTCTGATCCGGTTAGTGCATGTTCTTTTCCGCATACGCGATCATGCGCTTCACCATTTCGCCGCCGATAGAACCCGCCTCACGCGAGGTCAGGTCGCCGTTGTAACCCTGCTTCAGGTTGACGTTCAGAGAGTTGGCAACTTCGGTCTTGAAGCTGTCCATCTTCGTCTTCGCCTCGGGAACAAGTGCGCCATTCCGTGCCATCGAATTCACCTCCTTTTTCGGATGTGGTCTTAATTTGCGTAAAAATCGAGCAAATATGACTGGAAATTTATACAGCAATCTACAAAACATGCCGACGTCACAACACGAAAAATGAAGGCCGCCGCCCAAAAGGGCAGCGGCCTTCAAAAGAACCGCAATCGCTTTGGATACGTGCCTGTCAATTCATGACGATGTGGGAAAACCGGGCCGTATACCGTTCCTGCGCCGCTTGCAAAAGCTGCTCGTTGCCGGCCGTCGGCCGCTCCAGCACGTCGTGCGCCGCTTCGGCCGCCTGTTGCAGCAGCGCCGTATCCACGTCCAGACTCACGCCGCTCTCGCCGTGCTGCCGGGTACCGAAAAAGTCGCCCGGTCCGCGCTGCGCCAGGTCGTGCTCTGCAATCACAAAGCCGTCGTGCGTCGTCGTCATGACCGACAGGCGCTCCAGCGCCGTCTCGCTGCCGCTGTCCGACAGCAAAAAGCAATACGCCTGCGCGTCGGAACGGCCCACGCGGCCGCGCAACTGGTGCAGCTGCGCCAGCCCAAACCGATCCGCGCCCTCGACGACCATGATCGATGCGTTTGGCACGTGCACGCCCACCTCGATGACCGTGGTCGTGACGAGGATCCCCACCTCGCCTCGACGGAACGCCTCGATGGCCGCCTCTTTTTCGGCCGGGCGCATCCGCCCGTGCAACAGGCCGATACGCGCGCCCGGCAGACGCTTTTGCAGCTCGGCATACAGTTCCTCCGCGCTGCGGCCGTTTGTCGTTTCGGTCGCATCAATAAACGGGCAGACGACATACGACTGGACGCCCTGCGCCGCCTGCCGCGCCAGATAGGCATACATATCCTCGCGGCGGTGCTCCGGAATGAAGCTCGTCCGGACCGGCTTTCGCCCGGGCGGCAGCTCGTCCAGTATCGACACGTCCAGATCGCCGTACAGCAGCAGGGCAAGCGTCCGCGGGATCGGCGTTGCGCTCATGACCAGTACGTCCGGCCGCACGCCCTTGTCGGCAATCGCCGCGCGCTGCGCCACGCCAAAGCGATGCTGCTCGTCCGTCACCACGAGTCCCAGCCGCTGAAAGCGAACGTCTTCCTGCAACAGCGCATGCGTCCCAACGACGGCCAGCGCCCTGCCGGACGCAATCTGCCTGAGCAGCTCCGCGCGCCTTTTGCGCGGCAGGCCGCCGCGCAAAAGGCACACGGCGTCCCCAAAAATGGCGCGCAATGTCTCATAGTGCTGGCCGGCCAGGATCTCCGTCGGCGCCATCAGCACGCCCTGATATCCGTTTGCACACGCCACGCACAGCGCATACAGCGCCACGGCCGTCTTGCCGGAGCCAACATCGCCCTGCAAGAGCCGGTTCATCGGCGACGGCGCCGCCATATCCCCTGCGATCTCCTCCATGACGCGCAGCTGCGCCCCCGTCGGCGCAAACGGCAACTTTTGCAAATATCGCTCGCGCACGCCGCGGCAGTCGAACGAGATGCCGGTGTGGCGCCGGCGCTCCTGCTTTTGCAGCTCGACATTCAGCAGGTAGTACAGCACGTCCTGAAACGCCAGCCGCCGGCGCGCGCCGGACAGCGCCTCGCGCGACGCAGGGTGATGCGCGTCAAGCAGCGCCTGCTGCAGCGGGCAGAGCGCGTAGCGGTCCAGCAGCGCCTGTGGGAACGGGTCGTGGAGTTCGTGCACGGCCGGCAGCGCACGCTCCACCGCCTCCCGCAGCGCCCGCTGCGTAAGCCCCTGCGCCAGCGGGTAGACGGGCAATAACCCGGGCAATGCCGTCGACAACGACGGGTTGAGCATGGACAGCCCCTTGCGCGCGTCGATGCGGCCACAGGCCACGGCGGTATCGCCGGCGTGCAGCTGGCCGCGCCGATACGGCTGGTTATACCACTTGAGGCGCAGCTTGCCCGTGCCGTCCGTCGCCTCTGCGCTCACGAGCGTGAGGCCGTGAAAATAGGCGCAGGTCGGTTCCGACAGGAGCCGCACGCGCACCGCGCAATCCATTCCATGGCGAAGCACCGCCACGGGCAGCGCAACAGAATAGTCGCGATAGGTACGCGGCAGATAAAAGAGCAGATCTTCCACCGTGCGCACCCCCAGCCTGGACAGCTGGGCCGCGCGCACCGACCCGATCCCCTTGAGCGATTCCACGCCGGATTGCAGCATCCATCCACCTCTGAAAAAAGCGGGCGGTGTACCCGCCCGCCGACCAGTCTCCGGTCACTCGACTGACAAATAATAATAGTATAAGGGCTGACCCCCGCGTTGCACGATGAATTCCGCATCCGGATATTCCCCCTGTAACTGCTCCATGAGGGCCTGGGCATTCGCCTCGTCCACCTGTTCGCCATAAAACACGGTGATCGCCGCATCCGGCTCACCCCGCTTTTCGACCATCTTGCGCAGCAGCTCCGCGGTCACGCCGTCCACGGCCGTGCCGACACAGCACAGGTCGTTGTCCATCAAGCCGATGATATCGCCCTCGGCAATGTCCTCGCCATGAAACTTCGTGTTGCGCACCGCATACGTCACGGCGCCGCTCACGACTTCGCGGAATGCCTCGGTCATGGCGCGTTCGTTGGCCGACACGTCCACCGCGCCGTTAAACGCCATGGCGGCCGCGATCCCCTGCGGGATGGTCTTGGTCGGCAGCACGATCACATTGCAGGAGACCAGCTCCGCCGCCTGCTGCGCCGCCAAGATGATGTTGCTGTTGTTCGGCAGCACAAACACGTTGCGCGCGTTGACCTTGCGAATGGCGCCGGCGATGGTATCGATGCTCGGATTCATGGTCTGTCCGCCGGCGATAACGTAATCCACCAGGAGTTCGTGGAACACGCTTTCAATCCCGTCGCCCGCGCTGACGGCGACCATGGCAAACTCCTTCTCATTGCGCTTGCGCTCGGCCTGCAACTCGCGGTTCTGTTCGCGCATGTTTTCGATCTTGAGATGGTCCAGCTCGCCAAAGCGCAGCGCCATCTGCAACACCTTGCCGGGCGCGTTGGAATGGACGTGCACCTTGACGATGTCCGCGTCATAGGCCACGACGACAGAATCGCCCAGCTTCATGAGGTGGTCGCGGAACACATCCAGATCTGCCTCCCGGAATGCCGGATTGAGATGCACGATGAAAAACTCCGTACAATAGCCAAACTCGATGCTCTCTTCCGGAACGCCTTCCATCTCCGCCGCAGCGCCGCCGGATGCAGCCTGCTCCGTTTCGGCCGCTTCCGGCAAGTCCGGAATTTCGTCCCCGTCCAGCGAGAGCTTAAAGCCCTTGTAGATCGTCAGCAGCCCCTTGCCGCCGGAATCGATCACGCCTGCTTCCTTGAGCACGGGCAGCAGCTCCGGCGTCTTGGCAAGCGCGCGCTCGCCGGATTCGATCATCGCATCCACGAGGCCGTACACGTTCGCGCCGCGCGCCGCAAGCTCAGCCACTTCTTCCGCAATCATGCGCGAAACGGTAAGGATGGTGCCTTCCTTAGGCTTCATCACGGCCTTGTAGGCCGCTTCGCACCCCAGCGTCAGCGCGCTGGACAGCAGCTGTGCATCCATGACGGAAGCGCCCTTGCAGGCGCGCGAAAAGCCGCGGAACAGCTGGGACAAAATAACGCCCGAATTGCCGCGCGCACCGCGCAACGCGCCCATGGAGAGCGCATCGGCTACGGTGGACACGTCGGCGTCGTCCGGGATAGATCGCATTTCCTTGACCGCGCTCTGCATGGTCATGGTCATATTGGTGCCCGTATCGCCATCGGGCACGGGAAATACATTGAGCGCATCGATCGCCTGCCGGTTGCGCTCAAGCAGCGCGGCGCCCACGACGATCATATCGCGGAACTGCGCTCCGCTGATAGATACCTGATTCATTTTCCCTCCATCCAGGTCTGGACGCTCCCGTCAGACCCGAATATTCTCCACGTGAATGTTGACATATTGCACCTTGAGCCCCGTCATCTCCTCCACGCGGTATTTGACGTTGCTCCGCGTGTTCTGCGCGACCGCGGGCAGCGATACGCCGTACTCCAGCGTCACATACAGGTCGATGGCGACCGTGTCAGGCGACAGCAGCGAGACTTTGACGCCGCGCTTGAGATTGTCGCCCCCAAACAGCTCGATGATGGAGTCCCCCGCCTTTTTGGCGTTCATGCCCACAATGCCATAGTTTTCTACGGCAGCGTAGCCGGCGATGCTGGCGACCAGATCGTCGCTGATGGTAATCTTACCAAGTGCGTTCACCATTTCAGCAGCCATGTTTGTGCCTCCTTCGATCATGATTGTTGTATTATAAACGATACAGTCAAAAAGCGCAATGCCCGATCAATCCTCGTCCTCGTCCGGTATCACGGCATTGTGATAGACTTCCTGCACGTCGTCGTTGTCATCCAGCCGCTCCAGGAACCGCTCGATCTTTTCGACCGTCTCCGCGTCGTCTACGTTGACGGTGTTCTGCGGGATCATGCGTACTTCGGCGGAGATAAACGTGTAACCAGCGGCTTCCAGCGCCTCGCGCACGGCGGAAAAATCAGACGGCGCGGTATACACCTCAAACGCGTCTTCCATCGCGTTGAAGTCCTCGGCGCCTGCATCAAGCGCCTGCATCATGACCTCGTCCTCATCCAGCAGGGCACTTCGTTCGATGACGATCAGGCCCTTCTTGTCGAACATCCAGCTTACGCAGCCGCTTGCGCCCAGGTTGCCGCCGCTCTTGTCGAAGATGTGGCGCATTTCCGCGGCAATGCGGTTGCGGTTGTCCGTGAGCACCTCGACGATGACGGCCATATTGCCCGGGCCATAGCCCTCGTAGGTGATTTCCTCATAGTTGACCGAGCCGCCTTCGCCCGCCGCCTTCTTGATGGAACGGGTGATGTTGTCGTTCGGCATGTTGTTGGCCTTTGCCTTGGCAATGACGTCGCGCAGCTTGCTGTTGTTGGCCGGGTCGGCGCCGCCCTCCTTGACGGCGATGGCAATCTCGCGGCCAATCTTCGTAAACACCTTGCCGCGTTGCGCGTCGGTCTTTTCCTTTTTATTTTTAATGTTTGCCCATTTCGAATGTCCTGACATAAAATCCTCCTTTGTTCAGGTCAGCTTTTGATACCGGTCGCGGAGCGATTGGAGATCCTCCCACGCTTCGCGCTTCTTTCGCTCGTCCCGCAGCAGCGCCGCCGGGTGATAGGTCGGCAGGATCTGGATACCCGCGCGCTCCTTCCAGTGCCCGCGGTCACGCGTGATGCGCACATACGGGTCATACAGGTAGCGCGCCGCCACGGCGCCCAGGCAGACGAGGATCCGCGGCCGCACCAGCGCAAACTGCTTTCTCAGATAGGGCAGGCACGCCGCCGCCTCGTCGTCCTCCGGGTTGCGGTTCCCCGGCGGGCGACACTTGACGATATTGGCGATGTACACATCCTGCCGCGACAGCCCGATGGAGGCAAGCATCTGGTTGAGCAGCTGCCCGGCCGGCCCCACAAAGGGCCGCCCCTGCAGATCCTCCTCACGCCCGGGCCCCTCGCCCACCAGCATGATGTCCGCATGTGGGTTCCCCTCGCCAAAGGCCGTCAGCGTGCGCGTTTCGCACAGCCGGCAACGCCGGCACGCCGCCACCGCCGCCTCCATTTCCTGCCATCCGCCGTCAAAAATCTGCATGCCCGGTCACAGCTGCGCCGCAGCCGCCTCGTCCAGCAGGAACACGACGTTGGCATGCAGCTGCAGATACGTCGCGGGCACCTGCGGGGTCACCGGCCCGTTCAGAATCTGCCCGGCCATGGCGGCCTTGTCGCCGCCCACCAGGTAGGCGACGATCTTCTGCGCGCCCATGACCGTGCCCAGCCCGACGGTCACCACGCGCCCGTCCTGCGTCCGCTCCACATGCGTCACCGGCGCTAGCTCCGGCGCGCCGACGTTGTAAGCAATGCTGCCGTCCGGCCCAACGGCCAGGAAAGTCAGGTCGATCCCGCCCGCGCGCAAGATGCCGTCTTCATAGTCGGTGCAGGCCACGCTCCAATCCGCCGCCTCCGCATCCGGCGTAAAGCGGCGCCCGGCGTCGAGATTCACGTGCTCATAAAACAGCGTCTGCATGCGCGACGCGATGGACTGCGCCCCGTCCGCCCGCACGTGTTCCGACAGCGCGAAAGCCGTGATATCGCTCCAGTCCAGCAGGCCGTCTGCCGTCATGCGGGTCAGCGCGCGATAGACCGGTGCGATGTCCTCCGAATAGTCGAGCCCCAGCACGCTCATCGGCTTTTCGATCACCTGCGCGGCCAGCAATGTGGCCGCAGCGGCGCCGGCAATGGATTTGTCCCGGTAGACCAATACGCTCATGGCAATTCCCCCATCGTTTCCACCGTTTCAAGGAACAGCGCAATGTCGCCGTATACCTCTTCCCGGTTCAGCTCATTTAGTACTTCGTGGCGCGCTTCCGGATAAAGCTTACACTCCACCGTATGGCCGGTCTGCCGGAGCCATCCGGCGACCTGCTTCACGCCCTTCCCACCGCGGCCACCCACCGGGTCGCACGCGCCGGAAATCAGCAGAATCGGCTTGTCCGGCACGCGAGCCGCCCACTGCGCGCTCGAGATTTCACTCAGCCCGTCGAACAAGTCGCGCATGCCGGCCGCCGTGAACACAAACCCGCAGCCCTCGTCCGCCACATAGCGATCTACCACGGCGGCGTCGCGTGAAAGCCAGTCGAACGCCGTGCGGCTCCCGCCGACGGCCTTGTTATAGGCGCCAAAGCTCAGACGGTTCAACAGTTCGCTCGGCTGATCCGGCCCATGGCGCCGGATCTCGCGCCTTGCGAGCCATTTGGCCAAGCCCAGCATCGGGTTTCTGCCGGCCGTGCCGGAAAAGATATACGCTTCAAAATCCTCGCCGTCGCGTCCCGCATAGGCGCGGGCCAGAAACGACCCCATCGAATGCCCAAACAACACGTACGGGATGGCCGGGTAGTCGCGCCGGGTCAGGTCCAGCAGCGTCCGCATGTCCTGCAACAGCGCATCCCAACCGTTTTCCACGCCAAAAAACCCGCGCGCCGCATCCGGCGTGCTCTTGCCGTGGCCGGCGTGATCCTGACCATAGACCAGCACGCCCTGCGCAGCGAGATAGCGGGCAAACGCATCGTAACGCTCGACATGCTCCGCCATGCCGTGCGTAATCTGTACGGCGGCGCAGGGATCCTCCGGGATCCACAGCCGGTACCGGGTCGTTCCCAACCCGGTGGCCGACGGAATCCTGCGATCCTTGACCGTGACTTTCATCCAACTTCACTCCATTCTATGCATACGCAATAAGTATATCATCGTTTTTCCGAATACTCAATAAGCGTTTGCCTGGCCAATGAGATTTCTCGAGCTGCTCTCGCGTCACCCACGGTACGTCAAAGGGCGGCCGCCCTGGCCGCCCCTTCGCCTCTACGGCACAGCGCACCGTCAATCCTCCGTCTGTTTGGCCGGCTGCGTCTCCCCCAGCCGGCAGACCAGCGTCTGCTCGATGCGATGCTCGGCAATCTCCACCACCTTGATGTGCAGCCCACATGCGTCGAGCTCGAACTGCGTGCCGTCATCCGGCACCAGGCCATAGCTGCCGAACACAAAGCCTCCAAAGGTGTCGTACTCGTCGGTGGGCAGTGTCACCTGCAGCTGCTCGCCCACTTCATCCAGCGGCGCCGTGCCGAGGATACGCCACGTGTTTTCGTCCAGCTGCTGGATCTCGGACGGCTCCTCCGGCGCGCTCGTGTCGTCGTCCAGGTCGCCCACCAACTGCTCCAGCAGGTCGTTCATCGTGACGATGCCCTGCACGCCGCCATATTCGTCGAGCAGCACGGCAAAGTGGTTGCGCGTCTTCTTCATCTGCCGGAACAGCGCGTCTGCGCGGATGCTCTGCGGCACAAAATAGGCCGGGCGCACCGCCTCGCGCAGGATCGTCTCCCGCGAGCGGTCCTCGAGACGAAAATAGTCCTTGGCGTTGAGCACGCCGATGATGTCGTCCGCCGTCTCCCCGCACACCGGATACAGCGAGTGCCGGTTTTCCCGGATGGTCTGGTTCCACTGGTCGACAGTCTCGTCCTCCCACAGCACGACCATGTCGGTGCGGTGGGTCGCAAACTCCTCCACGGCCAGATCGTCAAATTCAAACACATTCTGGATCATCATCTGCTCGTCCGCATCGATGACGCCCTTTTCGGATCCGACGTCAACCATCATGCGGATTTCCTCTTCGCTGACCTCGTCGTCCTTCTCGTTCGGGTCAATGCCCAAAAGGCGCAGCACGGCGTTGGTCGAAACGGTGAGCAGCCACACGATGGGCGCAAACAGCCGGGAGATGAACGCCACCAGGCCGGAGATCGCCAGCGACAGCTGCTCCGCCTTTTTCATGGCAATGCGCTTTGGCACGAGCTCGCCAAAGATCAGCGTAAAATAGGACAGGATCAGCGTGATCAGGATGACCGCAATGGTATTCAGCACGCGGGGGGCAATCGTCACGCCCGCGCCTACGAGCCACTCCACGATGGGATCGGAAAAATTGTCCGCGGCAAACGCGCTGCCCAGAAAACCGGACAGCGTAATGGCCACCTGAATCGTGGCGAGAAAGCGCGCCGGCTGATTGGTCAGGCGCGCCAGCCGTATGGCGCGCTTGTCGCCCTCGGCGGCCAGCTTGGCCAGCCGGTTGTCGTTCATCGAGATGACGGCAATCTCCGCGCACGCAAATACCGCATTACATATGATGAGAATCAGCTGCAACAGCAGCGATAGCCCTATGGAACTTTCCAACGTCGTCCTCCTGTTTGTCGGTCACTCGCCGGAAGGGTCGTCCATTTTGACATAGCAAAAAAACATGCTCCGCACACGGCAAACGCCACGATACAGATCATGCCGGATCAATACTTCGATGCAATTCGGGCCGATGGCAGCTTCGTTTCCGTCGCTACTGTCGTCGTCCATGTTCCGTCAACTGGTTCCCTTCCAAAGTTTTGTTTATTATATCACAGCATTCTCGGCTTGTGAAGCCCTGTTTTCCCGGCAAAACCGGCAGATCCGTTGCACGCCCCGCGTTGACAGGGGTTCCCTGGCGGCCTATAATAATCATATATTCTTTACTGATCGAGGCCTCAGATGAAAGTATCGTTTGCAACCCGCATGGCCGGCGTGGACGACAGCGCCGTTCGCGAGATCCTTGCGCGCACGGCCGCGCCGGACATCATCTCTTTCTCCGGTGGTAATCCCCCAGCCGATGCGTTCCCCGTGCGGGAAATCGCCGCGCTTGCCGCCGAAGCGCTGGAAGCCTGCCCGGCGCGCGTGCTGCAATACGGCGCCACGGAAGGTTATGCCCCGCTGCTGGATGCGCTGCGCGACCGGCTGGCCGCACAGTACGGATTTGACTTTTCCCATAATACGGTGTTTACCACCACCGGCAGCCAGCAGACGGCCGACCTGTTGGCGCATGTGCTGGTCAACGAAGGGGACACGGTGCTGGTAGAGGAGCCGTCGTTTGTGGGCTATCTCAATTCGTTCCGCGCCTATGGCGCCAGGCTCGTCGGCATCCCGATGGAGCCGGACGGCATGGATCTTTCTGCGCTGGAAGCGGCGCTGCGCCGCGAGCCCCGGGTCAAGCTCCTCTACATGATTTCCAACTTTCAAAACCCGACCGGCTTCACCACCAGCGCAGAGAAGCGCGCGGCCATCTATCGCCTGGCGCAAGCCTATGACTTTATCATCCTGGAGGACGACGCATACGGCGAGCTGCGTTTTTCCGGACAGCCCGTGCCGCCGGTCAAGAGCCTGGATACCGACGGGCGCGTGGTCTACACGGCCAGCTTTTCCAAGGTGTTCGCCCCCGCGTTCCGCCTGGCTTACACAGTTGCTGCGCCCCTGCTGGCTGAGCGTATGCTCGCCGCCAAGCAGTGCGCGGACGTCCACACGGCCACGCTCTTCCAGTACATCGCCCACCGGTTTATGACCGGCTTCGACTTTGAAGCGCACCTGGCGCGCCTGCGCGCGCTGTATGGCAGCAAATGCACCCTCATGCTTGGGGAGATGGAGCGACAGTTCCATCCCGCCATACGCTTTAACCGACCCGAGGGCGGCATGTTTGTCATGGCCTTTCTGCCGGACGGCACAGATTCCCGCCCGTTTGTCGAGGAGGCCGCCAATGCGGGCGTGGCCTGTGTCCCCGGCATGGCCTTTTCCACCGACCAGACGCGCCCGGCCAATGGCTTTCGCATCAACTATTCCATGCCTTCAGATGAAGCGATCGTGCGCGGCGTGGGCATTCTCGGCGCATTGACGCACCGGTATCTCCCGTGACCGGTTTCCCGCTCCCCGTTCTCTATGCGGCCGCCCGGCCAAGCCGGGTGGCCGCTTTTGCCATAGCGGCAATGTCTTAGGTCTATTTCACCCTAATTGCTTTTAGGTCGTTCTGCCATAATAGAAGGCGTGATGACCTCAACGAGACTCAAGAAACTCCGCGTTGCGCGCGGCTATACCCAGATTCAAATGCAGTTGTTGACCGGCATAGACCAGAGCGATTACTCCAAAATCGAGACCGGGCGGCGATACATGACCTATGAACAGTGCCGCCGGATCGCTCTGGCGCTCGACACCAGCATGGACTATCTCGCCGGGCTGACAGACTGCCCGGATCCCTATCCGCGGCCAACGTCCTGAGACATGCCCACGTCCGCCTCATAGGCGTGCAAGCCTGTGTTTACCTGTCCCGATGGTACCGGAAATTCCTGTGCAGCGCCGTATGCTGGCCGGCGCTTCCTCCCCTATCTTCTTCTTCCTGGTCCCACCGGCCGATCGGCCGGGGAAAGAAGCCGCATGCAACGGGTTCTGACGCAAACCGCAGACCATATTTCGCCAGACAGGCGCCTATTTCACAGGCGTCCGCTTTGCCTTGCCGCATTGGGGACGCTGCTTGGCCTGCTGTGCTTTGGCGCGGGCGACCGCCAGGCGGCGCCTGCGCTGCTTGCCGTATTGCTGCTGCTCGCGCTCGCTGCCTGCCGCCTGCACCGGCCTGCGCTGCCGGTGCTGTTGTTTGCCTGCGCGTCGCTGCTCAGCGCCACGCTGCAGTGCCCCGTCGCCCCCGCTGCCAGCAGCGGCCTGCTGACCGGCCGAATTGCGGAACCACCGGAGCGGGAAGGACAAGCGCAGGTCGTGCTGCTGGATCAGGCGGCGCTCGACGGCACGTCCATTCGGGGCCGCGTACAGCTGACGCTGTCCGGCGCACCATGGCTCGCCTACGGGCAGGAGCTCTTGGTTCAGTCGCGCCTGCGCACGCCGGATGCAGACTGGCTCTATTACGATCGGTACCAGGGCATTGCCTGCCTTGCGCAGGGCGACGCCGCTACGCTGCAAGTGGAACCGGCACAGCGCGACGCCTATGGGTTGCTGCTCGATCTGCGCACATCGGTCGCCGCGCGTATCGACGCGCTCTTCCCCAACCCGGAGCACGCGAGCCTGGCGCGCGGCATCCTGTTGGGCGGCTCGCTGGCCCAAACGGAGGGACAGACGGTGGAGCAATTCCGGGCGGTCGGCATCGCCCATCTGCTCGCCGTATCCGGCCTGCACGTGGGCGTGCTGGCAGGGGCGCTGCTGCTGCCGCTCCGGCTGATCCGCCGCATCTGGCTGCGGTTTGCCGTGCTCGCCGTCTGCCTGTTCGCCTATGCCGCCCTGACCGCCTTTACCCCATCCGTGCTGCGCGCGTGCGTCATGCTGCTTTGCACGTTGCCCGCCGTCCCGCTGCGCCGCCGGCTCGACCTGCCTTCCTCGCTGTCGCTCGCATTTGTACTGCTGCTCCTGCTGCAGCCCTTTGCACTCTGGCACGCCAGCTTTCAGCTGTCCTTCCTCGCGGTGTTCGGCATTGCCCTGCTGCGGCCCCTGCTCGTGCGTCCCCTTTCCGTGCTCGGACAGCAGGCCGCCAGCGCGCTGGCCACCGGCCTGTCCGTGATTCTGGCTACGATCCCCGCCAACGCACGGTTCTTTGAAACCGTATCGGTGGCTTCCCTCGCCGCCAACCTGCTGATCCTCCCGCTCGTGCCGCTGTTCCTGGTACCCGCCGCGCTTGCGCTGCTCATCAGCTGCGTGTGGATGCCGCTCGGCGCGGCGCTCGCGATCCTGCCGCAGGCTGCGCTGGAACTCATGCTGCGCGTGGCCTACGCCGGCGGCGCGCTGGCGCTGGACGTGCCCGCGCCGTCTACCGCCGCCTATCTGTTGTTCCTGGGCGGCATGCTGCTGGCCTCCCCGCTTTGCCTCGCGGCCACGAGAAAAAAGCTGCCGGCCGCGCTCGCCGCGTTTGCGCTCGCAATCATCCTCTGGGGATGAAAACACCCCCTTGCCGAGCACGCCGGAACGCGGTATACTTTTTTATATGCAAGAAATTGTGACAAGAGCCTGCCTGTTGCTCGCGATCATCGCGCTCGGGCACATCCTGCGGCGCACCGGCTTCCTGCCGAAGGAGGCCTTTTTCGTGGTCTCCCGCATCGTGCTCAACGTGACGCTGCCGTGCGCGGTCATCACCAACTTTGCGCACATCAGCGTATCCGGCGCCCTGCTGTGGATGTTTCCGGCCGGATTCCTGTGCAACGCGCTGTTCGTCGGCATCGGTTATCTGACCGGACGGCGGCAGGGCCGGCAGGCGCAGATATTCGACATGCTCAACTTCTCCGGCTATAACATCGGCTGCTTTGCGCTGCCCTACGTGTCCAGCCTGCTGGGGCCGACCGCAGTGGTGTCCGCCTGCATGTTCGACGCCGGGAACGCCATCTGGGCGACCGGCGGCACAAACGCGGTGTGCGCCGCCATGCAGACCGGCGGGAAACTGCAGCTGAAGCCGGTGCTGCGCCGGCTCGTCCGCAGCGTAACCATCCTCACCTACCTCATCATGCTGCTGCTGGCGGTGCTGGATATACGCCTGCCGTCGCCGGTGCTGCAGTTTGCCGAGCTGGTAGGCTCTGCCAACAGCTTTCTGGCCATGTTCATGCTGGGGCTTGGCGTCAACCTGGCGTTCCGCCGCGACCAGCTCCGCTGGCTCGCCAAGGCGGCGGCCGTGCGCATCGGCCTGTCCCTGGTGCTCTGCCTCGGGTTTTTATATCTGCTGCCGTTTGAGTTTGACATCCGGCTCGGCGTGGCGCTCGCGGCCTTTGCGCCCGTGTCGTCCATCAGCCCGGCCTATACCGGCGAGCGCGGCTTAGACGTCGGCCTGGCGAGCAGCTGGAACACGATCTCCATCCTGCTGTCGCTGCTGTGCATGACAATCGTGCTGCTGTTTGCCGGTTGATCCTGTTTTCCGCCGCAATCACGATGAAAGGAGACCCACCACCATGGCAAAACTGGAATGCAGGCTGCATGCGCCGTTTGACGCCGTATTGAATGCAATCGACACCGCCATTTTGCGCGGCAGCGTCTCTGCCAGCCGCGAGGACGGCAGCGACTTTTCCGCAGGCGGCCACCGCTGTGCGGTGCGCGTATACGAGCGCTATAGCGTGATCGGAAGCAACCGCGTGAGCCTGAACGTGACGCTGCTCGAGGACGGTCCGGGCGTGCTGCTGAGCGCCATCACGTCCGGCGGCAGTCAGGCTGTATTTTTCAAGCTGAACACCTTTGGGGAAGAGAGCTTTCTGGACTGCGTGCGCGACGCGGTGCGGCAATTCGGCGGCAACGGTTGAGCCCGCCGGCGTCTGCCGGCTTTCACCGGCCCTGCCCCATACGACCACCCTGGTAACTTTGCAACGGAGGTATGCATGGCTTATTTTTACGACGAACCCTCGCACACGTTCAGCGAATATCTGCTGATCCCCGGCTACTCTTCCAAGGCGTGCATCCCCGCCAACGTGTCGCTGCGCACGCCGGTTACCCGGTTCCGCCGCGGTGAGGAGAGCGCCATCTCGATGAACATCCCGCTCGTATCCGCGATCATGCAGGCCGTCTCCGATGACCGCATGGCCATTGCGCTGGCGCGGGAAGGCGGCATCGCGTTCATCTATGTCTCGCAGCCCATCGAGCAACAGGCGGAGATGGTGCGCCGCGTCAAGAGCCACAAGGCCGGCTTTGTCGAAAGCGACTCCAACCTGCGCGCAGACCAGACGCTGCGCGACGTGCTGGCGCTCAAGGAGCGCACCGGGCACTCGACCATGGCCGTCACCGACGACGGCACCGCCACCGGCAAGCTGCTCGGCATCGTGACCAGCCGCGATTACCGCGTCAGCCGCATGGCGCCCGAAACGCCCGTAAACAGCTTCATGACCCCGTTTGACAAGCTCATCTATGCTGCCGAGGGCACCAGCCTCAAGGAGGCCAACGACATCATCTGGGAACACAAGCTCAACGCGCTCCCCATCGTAGCGGACAACAGGCGCCTGGTCGCCTTCGTGTTCCGCAAGGACTACGACGTGCACAAGGACAACCCCGCCGAGCTGCTGGACGCAAAAAAGCGGTACATCGTCGGCGCCGGCATCAACACGCGCGACTATGAGCAGCGCGTGCCGGCGCTCGTGGACGCGGGCGCGGACGTGCTTTGCATCGACTCCTCCGAGGGCTACTCCGAGTGGCAGCGCGAGACGCTCGCCTTTATCCGCAAGCGCTACGGCGACAGCGTGAAGGTCGGCGCCGGCAACGTCGTGGACCGGGAGGGGTTCCGCTTCCTCGCCGAGGCCGGCGCGGACTTTGTCAAGATCGGCATTGGCGGCGGCTCCATCTGCATCACGCGCGAGACCAAGGGCATCGGCCGCGGGCAGGCCACCGCCGTGATCGAAGTGGCCAAGGCGCGCGACGAATATTTTGAAGAGACGGGCATCTACGTCCCCATCTGCTCCGACGGCGGCATTGTGCAGGACTATCACATCACGCTCGCGCTCGCCATGGGCGCCGACTTCTGCATGCTGGGGCGCTATTTCGCCCGGTTCGACGAAAGCCCGACGAGCCGCGTACTGATCAACGGCAGCTACATGAAGGAATATTGGGGCGAAGGCAGCGCGCGGGCGCGCAACTGGCAGCGCTATGACATGGGCGGCGCGGCCAAGCTCTCGTTCGTCGAGGGCGTCGACTCCTACGTGCCCTATGCCGGCAGCCTGGCGGAAAACGTATCCATGACGCTCAGCAAGATCCGCTCTACAATGTGCAACTGCGGCGTGCTGAACATCCCCGAGCTGCGGCAGAACGCACGGCTCACGCTCGTGTCGTCCGTCAGCATCGTCGAGGGCGGCGCGCACGACGTGCTGCTCAAGGACCGCACCGGCGCGCCCGTCAAATGAGGCGCACCGGCGGGAAGGCCCGTTGACCCGTCCGGTCGGCGGCCACATTGCCGGGATTGAATACAGACGGAGGGGCATGGCCTTTGGCCATGCCCCTCCGTCTGTCAAAAAATATGCCGACACGCCGCGCACAGGACGGCGGCCAGGAAGCCGCTACGACCGGAACGGGACGATCTCGCCGACGACCCGCCCGACAAAATACACCAGGGCAATGTGCGCCGCAAAGCAGACAATCAGCAGCGCCGTTGCCAGCGCCCTGCGCTGTGTCAGCGCCTCTACCCGCTTCCAGTAGGCCTGCATCATCCAGATCTCAGAGGCGAAAAACAGGATGAACAGCGGGTTGGACTTGAGCAGCATGGCCAAATTGGACAGCGCATAATTGACGAGTACATAGTTGATGGACGCCACTGCGATATCCACCCAGTTCCGCACCTTCGCCTTCATCCAAACCGCCCTCCGATGCAAATTTCCAGGATCGTCCCACAGTATAGCACGCAAACGTACCGCACGTCCAGCGTTTTCCCCGCCGCCCACGCCGCCCGGTGCAGAGGCGGGCAAGCGGAAAATTTGGCTGGCAAACGGCGTCTTTTGCGCGCCCGTCCGTATAGCCCCGCAAGCGGCGGGCATGCTAAGCCCATGCGCGAATGGATAGCTTTGTTATCGGCAGAACTGGCCGGCAGGCTGCGCGGATACTGGACGCCGCTGCTGAGCGATGCGGCGCAGGCGGTGGCCTGCGTGTTCCTGTTTGGGGTCATCGCGCCGCTGGGCATACAGGACGGCGCGCCGTACTGGGTGTGGCTCGCCGCAGGGCTGGCCCCCTGGTTTTTCTATGAAAACGCGCTGCTGGGCAGTGCAACCGCCTATTTTTCGTATGCGCCGCTCGTACGGCACCGCCAGTGTCACAGCGCGCTGATTCCCCCGCTGCGCGTCGCCGGCGCGCTGCTGCACGCGCTGCCATGGCTGTTGCTTGCAGGCCTTGCGGCCAGCGCGACGGGCTGCCTGTCGCCACGCTGGTATCTGCTGCCCTACTCCCTGTTCTGCGGGTTATTGCTCGGCACTGCAGAAGGTTATTTTGCGGCCATGTTCGCCCCGTTTTTCGGGCGCTTTGTGGAGCGCGGCATGCGCCTGACGCTGTCGCTCTTTTTCTGGTTCACACCCGTGGCCTGGCCGGTCGCGCTGGTGGGTGGGCCGGGCGCCGCGCAGTGGCTCTCCCCCATCGGTTATGTGGTGGACCTCACCCGCGCAAGCCTGCTCGCCGCCGCGCCGCTGCCGGCCTGGAACCGCACGCTGTGGTTCCTCTGCCTGATGGCCGGCCTCACCATAGCCGGCGCTACCGGCAGCGCGCGGCTACAGGAACCCTACCGGGAGGTGCTTTGACCTGGAACGAATCGACACGCTGAACGGCCCATACCTGGCGCTCTCGGCCGGCGGCGCGCTCACCGGAGACGCCGCCACGCTCATCCGCCGCGCAGCCAACGCCGGCGTGGAGCTGCTGTATGGCGACGCGCTGTGCAAAGGATCGGACGGCGCTTGCACCCCCATATTCCGCCCCGCTTATTCGCCGGACACGCTATTGGCAACCAACTACATCGGCTCTCCGGTCGTCCTGTCCGAACGCCTGCTGCGGCAACTGCCCCATGACGGGCGGGAGGACGCGGACGCGCTCTATTCGCTCGCGCTGCGCGCGGCCGCAAAGGCGGGCAGCGCCTACCATATCCCACACCCGCTCTTCCGGGGCGCGCCCACTCCTCCCTGCTGCAACCGCCGCATCGTAGCGGAGGCGCTGCCGCTGTTTGGCCGCCAGGGTACGGTGCAGGAGGGCCCCTTCATCGGCAGCTTTGACGTGCGTTACGGTATTCGGGGCAATCCGCTAATCAGCGTCATCGTAGTCAACGAGGGCGACACGAACGCCCTGCGGCGTACGCTGGAATCTGTGGAGCAGCGCAGCAGCTACCGGCGATATGAACTGCTCGTCGCCGATGGCACGCTGCCAGATGCGCGCACGCGCGCCTACTATGAGGCGCTGCAGGCCAACCGGGCGGCGACGGTCGTTTCGTTGCCGGAGGAGCCACGCCTGACCGTGTTGCGCAACGAAGCCGCCAAGCTGGCCAACGGGGAGTTGCTGCTGTTTCTCGATGCCGGGCTCACGCTTGGCGCACACGACGCCATAGAGCGGCTTTTGGAACAGTGCCTGCAAACCGGCACTGCCGCAGCGGGCGGAAAAATCGTCGATGAAAACGGCCGGCTGTTGCATGCAGGGCTGGCGCTCGGCCTGTCCGACCTGCCAGTGTCGCCCTTTGCAGGGCGCGTGGACAGTCTGCGAGACGCCGCACAAAACCGATATACAAACTGCACACGGAACGTCTCCGCCGTGAGCGGCGCGTGGATGGTGCGCACTCAGCAGTTCCTGTCGCTAAGCGGGTTTGACGAGACGTTTGAAGTGGCCGGTTCAGAAGCCGACCTGTGCGTCCGCCTGGCCGCCGGACGGTGGCGGGTCGTCTACAGCCCCTATGCGCGCTTTATCGCATCCGCCGTCCGGTCGGTGCGCCCCGCGATGACCAAAAAAAACAAGGATCGGTGTACAGACGTGTTTCGCCAGATGCGCGTCCACGGGGACCCGATGCTGTCCCAAAGCCCGGATTTTCTGCAGCTCGCAGCAAAATTCGGAGAAAAGGCGCTCCTTCTCTAAAATTATGCTTGACAACCAAGCAGATATCCTGTATCATAACTTTCGCAGTCGCGTCGCGCGTGCTCGGTTCGTCTAGTGGCCTAGGACACCGCCCTCTCACGGCGGTAACAGGGGTTCGACTCCCCTACCGGGTACCATGCCGGAACGGAACAAAGGATTCTTTGTTCCGTTTTTTATTGAATTCAGCCCAGGCGCCATTAGATGCAGCCAAATGCGGGCACGCGCTGCGATCCGCCCGTCGGTGGCAGGCTCTAGTTCGCAGGGCGGGCGCTCCTTTTCTCTTGCATTTGCCACTGCGTTGTGCTACAATTTGTATCACTGGCCGGAATGATGGAATTGGCAGACGTGACGGACTCAAAATCCGTTGGTAGCGATACCGTGTGGGTTCAAGTCCCACTTCCGGCACCACGACGGAGCAAGCTTTGTATCGCTTGCTCCGACTTTTTTCAACATGTCAGAGCAAGCTCATTCTGCTGATTTCGCCGTTTCTTTCAAACGCATTGGCTATGCCGAAACAACAGTGAATCTTAATCGTGAGCCCCAGGAACAGGAGGACATGAACGATGAGAAAGCTTAACAAAAAGAGAATTTCCCTGGGAATCACAGCAGCTATCCTTCTGCTGGCTCTGGCCTTTTACGCCTGGTATACAAAACCCGTGACGCTTTCGGAGCTTTATCCCATGCTGGAGCTTGACAAATGTACGCAGATTCAGGGGTATTATGAAATCGGGACTCAGGCGGAGCCATCCGAATTTACCATCGCCAAAAACAGCGGAGAATTTGAAACGCTGTACAATCTGTTCTATGAACAGCGCTATTGCCGCAGCCTCAGAGATGTGTTTCCCCGCGGCACCAGAATCCATCGGACAGAGCCGGATGATTTTCAATGGGATGTCTATTTTGTCTTTGAGCATGTAGAATTTCCTGATGGCAGTACCGGTTCTGGTACCATGCTGCACTTCACAAATTGGTATGGTGCGTTTGATATCCATTTCAACGGAGAAACACACGTTTATCAAGTAAGTGATCAGGAACGTTGGGGTGTTCAAGTTCTGGATACTATACAATGAAACGCACATCGGGCCCCCTTCGGCGGGCTTCGATTTGGCTTTGGGTGCAGGCCGGAACGCCACAGCATCTATCCTGTTGCGATATTCCAGTCGAGAACCTCGAGGTGCAAACGCGTAGTTGAGACTCTCCTTTTTTCAACATCTTTCTCTTGGATTTGCCTGTTTATAAACACTAACCGAGTTGTACCCGGAGCCGAACGAGTTCCGAACCCCTTTCTTGTTTTTCCCCAACAGGAGGTAAACAAATGAAATTTTCTTTTGACTCTTTTGCCGACGGATCTTTTGATTATGACTGCAAAACGAAAAATCATACCTGTCTTTGGCTTCGTGAAGCAAACATGGATATTGGCGGTGGAACAATATCAAAAGAAGAGATTGACAGTCTTACAAATTATCCTGATATTGATGTGGTGACAATCTCCGGCCTGCGCCAAGACACTTTTGGATATTTTATAAAAAATTACGGCAAACAGCTCAGAGCCATCCGCTTTTTCAAAAACAAATTTGAATATCAGTAAATTATGACCTTTCAACAGAGGTTACAGTGCTTTAATAAAATCCTCCAAAAGCCTTGAAAACAAAGGATTTATCGCAATGTGTTCGCCTTATCTCTTTATACGGTTACACACAAGTTTACTCTTTCCCTCCTTGCTCATAAGGGCAAATGCAAGGGCAAGAAAATCTCATAACAAGATATAACAGAGTGTGGCAATCGGAGAACTGTGATGTATGTGCGAATATATTATAACGGAGGATTTTTCAATGGACAAGTATATTTACGATGATAAAAATGGTCTGTGGTATGAACTGCAAGGAGATTATTATATTCCTTGTTTTATCTTACCAGCCGAAAAAGAACAGCCTATCGGTTTGTGGGGACAGCGGCACTTGCGGTATCTGAAAGAATACCACAGAAATACATACACAACGCTACTTACAAGCGGTAGGCTGAACACTTACCTTGCCGATATAGATAAACAAGCACAGGAGCGTATGGAAAGACTTACAGAGCAGATGAAACGGGCGCAGGGTGTCACGGAGCAGTTAAAAGCAGAAAACGCCTTAGAATGGGTGCAGAGGATAAATAACATACGAGCGTGTGCAAAGGAGATTATAGAAAAGGAAATCATCTTTGCATAATTACAGAAAGGCGGCAGAGAAAAATCTTTGCCGCCTAAAAATTTTTAAAAAAGGTCTTGTTTGTGACGCCGCGTAATGATTTATAATAGGTGTCAGGAGGTAAATAATTATGGCAAAATACAGAGCAATTCCGCAAGGGTTTATGACAGTTGGAGAAGTGGCAAAGAAAATGGGAGTTACCGTCCGTACTCTGCAATACTACGATAAAGAAGGACTGCTTTCCCCATCGGCAGAAAGCGAAGGCGGACGCAGGCTTTATACCGATAAAGATTTGATTACACTTCATCAGATTATATCTTTGAAATCACTGGGCTTTTCTTTGGACGATATAAAAGAGCGGTTGATCTCTTTGGAAACACCGGCTGATGTTGCAAATGCTCTTACAGAGCAGGCAGATGATATACGCCAAAAAATAGAACAGCTTCAGGCTTCGTTGTCAGCAATAGAACAGTTAAAAGCAGAAGTTTTACAAATGCAGACGGTCAACTTTAAGAAGTATGCAGATATTATTGTCAATCTACAAATGAAGAATGACTCTTATTATCTTATTAAGCGTTTCGATGATGATACGCTCGACCATATACGCAGTCAATTTGATAAGGAAAGCGGCTTAGACTTTATGGACAGATTTAACCGCCTAAGTGATGAAATCGTACAGCTTCAAAAAGAAAATGTACCGCCCGAAAGCGAAAAATGCCAACAGGTTGTAAAAGAATATTGGGGCTTGATTATGGAGTTTACAAATGGCGATATGAGTATGCTTCCGAAATTGATGGAAGTCGGTAATATTGATACTGCCACAAACGCTTGGGAAGAAAGGCAGAAAATCGTTAACGCTTATTTAGAACCAGCTTTGCAAGTCTATTTTTCAAGACTTGGAACAAATCCCTTTGAGGAGGTGAAACCGTGAAAGACGCAATACAAGTTCGTGAATTAAAGAAAAGTTATGGCAGTCATATGGTTCTTAAGGGTCTTGATTTTCAAATTGAAAAAGGAGAAATTTTCGCTCTGCTCGGCGTAAACGGAGCAGGAAAAACGACAACGCTTGAATGTATCGAAGGTCTAAGAAAATATGACAGTGGTGCGATTACTGTAAACGGGAAAATGGGTATTCAGCTACAATCATCATCTTTGCCCGCCCATATTAAGCCAATGGAGGCTATAAAGCTGTTTGCAAAATGGAATAAAACAAAAATTGATGATACCATGCTTAACGGTCTTGGTATCAAAGAAATGGAAAAGAAGCAGTATATACAATTATCCACAGGACAAAAAAGACGGTTACATCTTGCTCTTGCACTTATAGGCAATCCCGATGTTATTTTTCTCGATGAGCCGACTGCGGGACTTGATGTCGAGGGTAGACTATCGCTCCACGAACAAATCCGAAAGCTCAAATCACACGGAAAAACAATCGTCTTGGCAAGTCACGATATGGCGGAAGTAGAAACCTTATGTGACCGCATTGCTATTCTAAATAACGGAAATATTGCCTTTTGCGGTACGGCTTCGGAACTGACCGATAGGGTTGGGAGAAAATATTTTATCCATATCAAGACGCAGCAAGGAGACAACACTTTTGAAACGGACAATATCGAAGATACTTTGATTTCTTTACTGGGCGAATTAAAACAGAAAAAAATCCATGTATTAGATATTAAAGTTGATCGTGGCACGCTGGAACAGCATTTTATCGAAATGGCAAGGAGGGAAGCAGAATGAACGGTTTTTTATATGGCGTAGCATTACAGTGGAAGTTGGATATACGCAGTAAATCTTTGTTGGTAACCTGCTATATCGTTCCGCTTATTTTCTTTCTGCTTATGGGTGGTATTTTTACTTCTGTTATGCCTGAAATGAGAAGCACACTGATACAATCTATGATTGTGATGAGCGTTTCAATGGGAGCGTTTATTGGGTTACCGCCATCATTGATTGAAACTTATGGAAGTGATGTAAAAAAGGTTTATAAAGCAAATGGAGTACCTTTATATTTAGGTATTGTTACAATGTTCCTTTCTGCATTTGTGCATTTGATGATTAGCTGTGCCATTATATTACTGCTTGCCCCGATACTGTTTGAGGCGGCTTTGCCAGTACAGTTTCCGTTTTTCTTTCTTGCGCTTGCCATATACATCATTGTGTCGCTGAGTATTGGAGGTATATTAGGATTGGTTGTAAAAAATCAGGCAAAGCTGACAATGATAGCGCAGCTTGTGTTTTTACCCTCGATTATGCTTTCAGGGATTATGTTCCCTATCGACTTGCTTCCCGATTTTCTTGAAGCCATAGGGCGTATTTTCCCCGCTTCTTGGGGATACCGATTGATGTTAGATAATGGTTTTTGCCTTGAAAATCTATGGTACTTAATTCTTATATTCTGTGCGGCAGTAATTATATGTGCAATACTTTTGAACAAGCAAAAATCCAAATAGGTCGGAGGACAAAGGTTTTGAATAAAACAGAATGGATATTATGCCCTATCTGCGGCAATAAAACTCGTACAATGATACGGGAAGATACAGAATTAAGAAACTTCCCTCTCTACTGTCCGAAGTGCACGCTTTGGTAACGATCGTGCTGCCATGCAGTGGCTGGCCAGTTCAGCCGCCATACCTCGCCATACCTATTGTATCGGCCATCAAAGGCCTAAATTCCCCATCGCCTTCCCGCCCATTGGCACAGCAGCCCCCTCAGGTGCGGGGGCGTTTCAGCGCTCCCGCACCTGAGGGCAGTTCGCTTCCCGTTCCAGCAGTCGATAGGCTCCTTTCCCGGCTTTCTCCACCTTGCCCTCCAACGCCAACTGAAGCAGGATGCGCTGCCGTGCAGCCGAAACGATTCCCGTTCCAGCCCGCGCAGCGCGCCGGCATTTCCCTCCACAAAGAACCCCAGATCGCACAGACGGCGCAGTTCCTGCACGTTCTCTGCCTGTCTGCGCCCGCGCTCGGCGTGATCAACATGGTGACGAGCTGTTTCCAGGCGCTCGACAAGGCGCTGCACTCCCTGACCATTACGGTCCTGCGCAACGCCGTGCTGTTTATTCCACCCGTAATCCTACTGAATCGGCTCTGGGGATGCAGGGCGTTTTCACGGTCCAACCCGCCGTAGAATGGCTGTTGTGCGTCATTTTCCTTGCGCTCTATGCCAGGAGAGCCACACACGGCAAGCAGGCGCAGAGCACCCGAGGAAATCCGTTGCACGCAGTCGGAAAGCTGACCGCCCGTCCCTTCCTCCCCGCAGAACCTGTACGCGCCCACAGCCGTCCCGCTGCGGGCGCGCGTCTTTTCCCTTTCGGTTTTCTCCTCCATACAGGCGCGCCGTTCGCCGTCAAGCGGCTCACCCCCCGCCCAAAGAGCGAGTGAAGCCGTGCTTGCAGCCCGTCATTGCTTTGCCGGCCAGAGCATGGTATAGTATTTTAAAAGGGGGGTATACTATGAGATTGTTGACCATGAAACGCGCGAAACGGTACGTCGCCTGCCTCGTGAAGATGAAGGTCTTTATCGAAGATCCGACCGGCGACACGATGATCAACGGCACGCCGTGCCGCAAATTGGGAGAACTGAAAAACGGCGAGGAAAAGACCTTTGAAATTTCCGAACAAAGCGCAAAAGTCTTTGTCATTGCGGATAAGCTGAGCAAAAATTACTGCAATGACTTTTATGAATTGCCCGAAGGGCAGGAGGACATCTTCCTATCCGGCAAAAACAAGTTTAATCTGGCCACCGGCAACGCCTTCCGGTTTGACAACAACGACTCGGCGCAGGCGCTCGCCAACCGCAAAAAAGGCGGTCGCAAGGGTCTGATCGTATTCCTTTGCGCAATACTGGCCGGCATTGCCATCTATCTGCTTCTGACGCTTCCGCTCTCCGACCTTGC
>URQH01000006.1 GCA_900549955.1 uncultured Eubacteriales bacterium
TCTGTATGAACTCTTTTATTTACTTAAAGTGTTGCACTTGATAGTATAATTCACCCATAAGACGAAGCGCGCCGCCCCTTCCGGGGCGGCGCGCCCTGTTTCCGCCATCGGCCGCTCGGGCCCGCCGTTCACCATGCCGCCCAGTCGATGCGGCAATAAGTGCTGCCGTCGACCTGCCGGCACCAGACGTACCAGTTGCACCGCTTGCCCATCGCGTCCGCCACGGTCTGCAGCGCGCCGCTGAGCGCCTCCCAGGTGCAGGTGCGGTTGAGCAGCATGGCGTAGACCGTCTGTTGCCCACGGTCGCGGCGCGCCGTGAACGCATAGTAGGCGAGACCGCCCAGATCCGTACAGAGCCCGCCAAAGCCCTCCTCTGCAGCAGCGTAAAAGAATTTCGACCAGTCCGTCGCCGCCGCCACCGGCGCAGTCTCCTCCTGCGGCGTCCAGACGTGGTCGCCGGCCATGTCCAGCCCGACGTTGAACCAGCGATAGTCCCACACGCCCGCATCCATCAGGTCGTTCGTGACGTCCACCAGGTACCACTGGCCGTCCAGCAGGATCGTGTTCCAGGTGTGCGCCGCGCCGCCCGCCGTCCCGCTCTGGCGGCGCACGTCGAAGCCGGCCAGCTTGCCCAGCAGATAAAACGCATCCGCAAACCCCTGGCAGTTTGCGCTGCCATCGAGCAGGGCGCCCACGGCCGTAAACGTCGTCGGCGTGCCATCCGCCTCCGCCGTGGCCGGCGGCGCGTCGGTATAACGGACGTTTGCACACAGCCAGTCGTGCAGCGCGCGCTCGAGCATGAGCGGCGTGTCGGCAGCGGCTCGGGCCGACGCGACGATCTGCTGCGCCCGCGCATAGGTCGCGCGCTCCCGCTCGGACAGGCTGGCCACGTCCCCGCTCTCGGCCGCATACACGATCCGGGTGCCCGGATAATAGCGCAGCATGAGCTCCAGCAGGCCCGTATCAAAGCGCAGCCTTGCGGTGACGCCGCACTGCATCGTCAGCGCCAAAATGGGGCGCAACGGCTCCTCCGCCTGCCCGAGCGACGCAAGGTCGTCCAGATACAGGCGGATCACCGGCTCGCAGCGCTCCGCGCTCTCGCGCAGGTACGTCGCAGCGTCCGTAAGCGTCGCAAAGCGCGGCGCCTCCTGCGCCGCCTGCGCGGCACGCCCCGGCAGCAACACCGGCAGCAGCGCCGCCATGAGCAGCAGCGCCAGCGCCCGTTTCCCTGCCCCTTTCATGCGCAACACGTCCTCCTTTGCCGTCCTTTGCACGCCCGCTCAGCCCTGCAGGCCCCGCTCCTGCCGATCCATATTTTCGATGACCACGTCGTAGATGTCGCCAAGCGACGCGCAGTATTCGAGCACCTGCCACGGCGTGTTCGTGTGGAAATGGATCTTGATCAGCGTCTCGTCCCCGACGCAGAGCAGGCAGTCGCCCGCGATGTGCGCGGTAATGTATGCCCCGATGTCGTCCTCCGACAGGCCCTCTCCCTCGAGCAGCAGCTGCGTGTCATACCGAAATTCCAACATACGCCTTCCCTCCGTTACGCTTCCCGATAGGCGGCGAGAATCTCGCCAAAGTACAGGGTATGCGGGTCCCCGTCGGCCGTGGCCTGGTTGTCGCCGTAAAAGCGCGCGCGAAGGCCCGGCTCCAGGCAGTCCAGATCGCTCTCGGCGCGAAAGACCACGCGGCATTCAAAATGTATGGCGCAACCGTCAAGCGGCGCAGCCCCGCCGGCCCGCGGCGCAAGCAGCGACAGGCCGCAGGCCGCCAGCTTGTCGCCGTCGCGCCCGGAATGCGACCCGCAATAGGCCAGCGCCTCCCGCATCGTGCCCGCTGCCGGCACGCTCACGGTAAACACGTTGCTCTTTTCCAGCAGCGCGTGCGTGTGCCGGCTGTGACGCACGAACACCGTGCACACGGGCCTGCCCCATATGACGCCAAACTGCGCCCAGCCGATCGTCATCGGGTTGCCGTCCACCATCAAAAACGCGCCCTTGGGCAGCTGCCCGCAGGTTTCGTCGAGTAGCGCTCTGTACTCTTCCATATCGTTCCCTCTTTCCTCATGTTGATCTGCCGTCTCGGCGGGACGGCGTGTCCCGGGAAATGGCGCCGCCGCGGCGCGGGGGCGCGGGGCGCCCGGCCCCGCCATGCCGTATTGTATCATACGGGGCGGGTGCTTGCAAACCGGTTGTTGACATATGGCAAAAACCTGCTATACTGTAATCGACATATGTCAGAAAGGAGGGCTGCCCATGCCAAGGCCCACGCGTTGCAGGCGCGTTTGCGCCCTGCCGGACCAGCGCGAATTTGGCCCGGCCGACCGCCGCTGCTGCGGCAAGGCCGTCGTCATGACCGTGGACGAATACGAAGCCATCCGGCTCATCGACCTGAGCGGCCTGACCCAGGAACAGTGCGCGGCGCAGATGGACGTTGCGCGCACGACGATCACCGGCATTTACGACAGCGCGCGCAGGAAGCTGGCCGACGCCATCGTCAACGGCAGGCAACTGCGCATCGAAGGCGGCAGCTACCGGCTCTGCGAGACGGGCGCCGCCTGTCCCCGCCACGCGCACCACGCCTGTCCCCGCGCCGCGGCGCGCCGGGAGGCGCCCCCAACTTTGCCGCCCCGTTGCGGCCTGAAACCAGATGTGAAGGAGAACCAGCCACATGAGTGAACAGAATTGCAACCATGACTGTGCCAGCTGCGGATCGGACTGCGCCTCGCGCGCCGCGCCGCAGAGCCTGCAGGCGCCGGCAAACGCCCGCTCGCATGTCGGCCGCGTGATCGCCGTCGTCAGCGGCAAGGGCGGCGTGGGCAAGTCCCTCGTCACCTCCGCGCTCGCGGTGCAGCTGCGCCGCAGGGGGCTTCGCGTCGGCATCCTCGACGCAGACGTGACCGGCCCGTCCATCCCGCGCGCCTTCGGGCTGAACAGCCGGGCGGAGGGCGACGACGAGGGGCTGTTCCCCTGCCGCACCGGCACCGGCATAGGCGTGATGTCCATCAACCTGCTGCTCGAAGACAGCAACGACCCGGTCGTATGGCGCGGGCCGATGATTGCCAACGTCGTCAAGCAGTTCTGGACGGACGTCGCCTGGGGTGACATCGACTTTCTGCTCGTGGATATGCCGCCGGGCACGGGCGACGTGCCGCTGACGGTGTTCCAGTCGCTGCCGGTGGACGGCATCGTCGTGGTCACTTCGCCGCAGGAGCTGGTCGGCATGATCGTCGAAAAGGCCGTCCGCATGGCGGAGATGATGCACGTGCCGGTGCTGGGCGTGGTGGAAAACCTGTCCGGCTTCCGCTGCCCGGATTGCGGCGCCGTACACGACATCTTTGGCCGCAGCAACCTGGACGAGATCGCCGTCCAGCACGGCATCGCCCACGTGGAGCGGCTGCCGATCGATCCGGCCCTGTCCCAGCTGTGCGACCTTGGCAGCATAGAGCAGATGCCGGAAGACTACCTCGCGTCGACCGCGGCCATGTTGTGCGCCGCCGACGCGGGCCGGAACACCTGAATGTGCCAAAACAAGGAGGAAACTCACATGAAGATCGCAGTCACCTATGAAAACGGCCAGGTCTACCCGCACTTTGGCCACACGGAGCAGTTCCTGCTCCTCGACACCGAGAGCAACCAGACGGAAATCGTCCCCACCGAGGGCGCGGGGCACGGCGCGCTGGCCGCCTTTTTGCAGGCGCACGGCGTAACTCACCTGATCTGCGGCGGCATCGGCGCCGGCGCGCAGCAGGCGCTGCAACAGGCCGGCATCCAGCTCTACGGCGGCGTCAGCGGCGACGCGCGCGCGGCCGCGGAGGCGCTCGTCGCCGGCACGCTCGCCTACAACCCGGACGTGCGCTGCTCGCACCACGACCACGAAGACAGCCACGGCTGCGGCCACGGCGAGCCCGGCTCCGCAGGCTGCCAGGCGCATCACCACGGCGAAGCCCACCAGTGCCGGCACGGCCGGTGTCACTGACACTCTTTCAGGCGCACGGCGCGCCGCGGCTGATATCGTTGCGGCGCACCGTTCTTTTTTTTCTCGATAATCGCCCCACTTTTTCCGCAAGCCGCATGGAAACGGCCGGCACAATGTGATATACTGGAAAAAATATCGCCGGGGCCGGCAGTTGCCCGCGCAGAGCCGCGCGGCTTGCCCGTCCCCGCCCGGGAAAGGGTGTGCCGCCAAGGCGGCGCCGGCGCTTTTTCCATGGCTTTTGAGATACGGGATACCACGCTCATACGCTACCTGCCGGACACGGACGCCGCCAGCGTCACCGTGCCCGAGGGCGTGCTGCGCATTGGCGAAGAGGCCTTTGCCGGTTGTGCCGGGCTGGAAGAAGTGATTCTGCCGCGCGGCGCTTTTGCGGTGGGCGCCTCGGCGTTTGCCGGATGCCCGGACCTCGTGTCGGTCGTGCTGCCGGAGGAGATGCGCTCGATCGGCAACAAGGCGTTTTATGACTGTGCTTCGCTCCGGTCCGTCAACATGCCGGACACGCTGGAGGAGATCGGCGACGAGGCCTTTGGCGGCTGCGTGTCGATCCGCGGCGCGGCGCTGCCGGGCGGGCTGGTGCGGCTGGGCCACAGCGTGTGCCACGGCTGCAGCGGGCTGCTCGCCGCGCAGTTTCCGGACGGGATCTCGGACGTCGGAGACTATTTTTTCTGGGGTTGCTCGTCGCTGCAGTTCGTGCGCCTGCCGCGGCAGGCAAGGCGCATCGGCGTCTATGCCTTTTACGGGTGCCGGTCGCTCCGGGATCTGCGCCTGCCGGAGAGTGTGCGGGAAATCGGCTACAGCGCGTTCTCCTACTGCGAATCCCTCCGCGGTATCGCCCTGCCGGAAGGCATCGAGCAGGTGGGCGACTACCTGTTCTGGAACTGCGCGTCCCTCCGCGCCGTCGCGCTGCCGGGCAGCCTGCGCGCCGTCGGCACGCGCGCGTTCAACGGGTGCACGGCGCTTGCGGAGCTGCGCATGCACGACGGGCTGGAACAGATCGGCGACCATGCGTTTGACGGCTGCGCCGCGCTGCGGGACGTCCGCCTGCCGGACAGCGTCGCCACCATTGGTGCGCACGCCTTTGCCGGCTGCCGCGCGCTCCGGCAGCTGCATCTGCCGGACCGCCTGACCGAGCTGCGCGACGGCCTGTGCAAGGGCTGCTCGTCGCTTACGGACGTGCAAATGCCTTCCGCCCTGCGCCGGCTTGGCCGCGAGGCCTTTGCCGGGTGCAGCCGCTTGGAGCGCGCAACGCTGCCTGCGACGGCCACGGAGGCCGGCCCCGCCGCCTTTTCCGGGTGCGCCTCGCTGCGCGCCATCGCGCTGCCGGCGGGCACGCAGGCCGTGAGCGAGCGGGAGTTTGCCCACTGCGCCGCCCTCGAGCGGATCGACCTGCCGCCGAGCGTCACGGCCATTGGCGACGACGCGTTTTCCGGCTGTGCCGCGCTGCGGGAAGCGCCGCTGAGCGCGCACATCCGCCAGCTGGGCGCCGGCGTCTTCTCCGGCTGCACCGCACTGGAGGCGGCCGCGGTGCCGGCCGGCCTGCCGTCGCTGCCGGACCGCCTGTTTGAGGGCTGTACTTCGCTCCGGGAGCTCCGCCTGCCGGCGTCGGTAACGGGCATTGGCGCGCGTGCGCTGGCGGACTGCACCGCCCTCCAAACGCTTTCGCTGCCCGCCGGGCTGTGCCGGCTGGACGAGGAGGCCTTTGCCGGGAGCGGGCTCGTGGAGCCGTCGCTGCCGCACGGCGTCACAGCCCTCGGCGACGGGCTGTTTGCCGGATGCGCTTCGCTCACGCGCGTCCACCTCCCGCCGGATCTGCGCGCAGTCGGCGCGCGCGCCTTTTTCCGCTGCCGCGCCCTGACGGAACTGCATTTGCCTGACAGTGTGGAGGCGGTGGGCGCCGGCGCGTTTTACGGCTGCGACGCGCTGGAGCGGCTCTCCCTGGCAGACGGCATCCAGGAAATGGAACGCTCGCCCTTTTCGCTGCCCGGGTACGACCTGTTCTGGAAGGTGCCCATGCGCCGTATCACGATCCGCTTTGCCGCTGCAGCCGACGGCCTGCCGCTGGTGGACGTGCCCATCCCGGCCTGCGACGACATGCATCAGATGTTTGCCCTGGGCTATTACGAACTGCTGGCCGCCTCGCCGCACGGGCCGTTCGACTTCCCGGCATACGACGAGCTGTTCCGGCACCGGGAGTCCGATCTGACACGGTGCGTCATCGCGCTGTCGCGTCTCGCCTGCCCCAAGCACCTGCAGGAGGAGCCGCGCGCCCGGTACCTGGCCTTTTTGCGGCGCCACGGCGCCACGGCGCTCTCCATCATCGGGCAGCTGCAAAAGCCCGGCTGGATGACGCTGCTGGAGCAGGCCGGCGCCATCCGGCCGGACAACATCGACATGCTGCTCGAGCTGGCGGCGCGGATCGGCTCGGCCGAAATCACCGCCTACCTGCTCGAATACCAGAGCCGGGACATCGGCTTTTCGCCGTCGTCCCGCTGGTCGCTTTGACATGGGACGGCACCAAGGAGGGAACATGGAGCACAACGATGAGCGGGACCGCCGGATCGACGCGCTGGCGCGGGACGTGCTGCTACTGTCGCGCAACACGCTGCTGGTCCATCTGCGCTTCCTGGACGCGGCGCTGAGCCGCTTCACCTTCGAGCGCAGCGACGACGGCCACATCGCCACCGACGGGCAGGTGTTCCGCTACAACCCGCGGCACGTGCTGCTCTCCTACCGCGACGAACGGGAGGCGCCCACGCGCGACTACCTGCACCTGGTGCTGCACTGCGCGTTTCGCCACGCGTTTGTCGACCCGCGGCTGGACCGCGCCTGCTGGGACCTGGCCGCCGACATCGCGGTCGAGTGCGCCATCGACAGCCTCGCCCTCCCATGCGTCAACGCCGCCCGCCAGGAGCGGCAGCAGCCGATCGTGCAGCGGCTCACGCGCGAGGGCGTGCTGCTGACGGCAGAAAAGATCTACAGATATTTCAAAAACGAACGCTGTCTGGACGGCACCGCCCTGCAGGAGCTGCGGCAGGCCTTCTTTGCCGACGACCACGACCTGTGGTACCAACCCGTGCCCGAGAGCGAGGGCGACGCCGCGCGCGACGCGACAGACCCCGACGCGCCCGAGGCAGACGTGGACGGGGACGGCGGGCAGACGGACCCCGGCAGGGATGCCGACGGCACGGATGAGGACGAGGCCCCGGAGGAAGGCGCGCAGGAGACGCCGGACGAAGGCGGCGAGCAGGAGGACGGCGACGCCCCCCGGGATGGCAGCGATGAAGCGCCAGACGAAGGCGGCAAACAGGAGGGCAGCGACGCCCCGGAGGACGGCGGCGGCGAAACGCCGGACGCGGACGGCGAACAGGAGGACGGCGACGCCCCGGAGGACGGCGGCGGCGAAACGCCGGACGAGGACAGCGAGCAGGAGGACGGCGACGCCCCGGAGGACGGCAGCGGCGAAACGCCGGACGCGGAAGATGCCGCCGAGGCGGGCGCGCAGGAGACGCCGGACGTGGGCGACGCGCCCGTGTCCGCCGGTTATGCCGGCGAGCAGGGCTACGGCCAGCCACAACCCGGCGGCGGCTCCGGCGCCGACAACGGCAGCCGCCCGCCGCTCACACGCGAGGAGCTGGAAGAGCTGTGGAGCGAAATTGCCCGGCACATGCAGGTCGATCTCGACACCGGCAAACAGCAGCGCGGCAGCGGCGCGGGCGCGATGATGCAAAACCTGCGCGCCGTCACGCGCGAAACCTACGACTATACCGATTTTCTGCGGCGCTTTGCCGTGCCGGGCGAGGCCATGCAGATCAACGACGACGAGTTCGACTACATCTACTATACCTATGGCCTGCAGCTGTACGGCAACACGCCGCTGATCGAGCCGCTGGAATACAAGGAAGTGCGGCGCATCCGCGAATTCGTCATCGCCATCGATACCTCCGGTTCCGTCAAGGGCGACGAGGTGCAGCGCTTCATCCAGAAGACCTACAACATCCTGCTCGAGGAGGAGAGCTTTTTTACCAAGATCAACCTGCACATCATCCAGTGCGACGCGGCCATCCAGGAAGTGCAGAAGATCACCTCCCGCGAGGAATTCGACGCCTACCTGGCCGGCATGACGCTCAAGGGCTTTGGCGGCACGGATTTCCGGCCCGTATTCGCCTACGTGGACCGCATGCTCGCCGAGCGGGAGTTTGTCAACCTCAAGGGGCTCATCTACTTTACCGACGGGCAGGGGGTCTATCCCGCGCAGCAGCCCGCCTATGAAACGGCGTTCGTGTTCGTGCGGGACGACTACGAGGTGCCGAAGGTGCCCGTATGGGCCATCCGGCTCGTGCTCGACCGCGACGACCTGCAGGCGTAAACGACACGCCGGAACCACCACAACCGGCAGAGAGGGGGAAGCAGCATGAACATCAAACAAGCCAAGGAACAGATCAAAAACGCCATGACCGCCTACTTTACCAAGGACGCGTTCGGCAACTACGTCATCCCGATCGAGAAGCAGCGCCCCGTGCTGCTCATGGGCGCGCCGGGCATCGGCAAGACCTCGATCATGGAGCAGATCGCCTCCGAGCTCGGCGTTGGGCTCGTGTCCTATTCCATGACGCATCACACCCGCCAGAGCGCGCTGGGGCTCCCGTTCATCACGCACAAGCTGTACGGCGGCAAGCAGTACGACGTGTCGGAATACACGATGAGCGAGATCATCGCCTCCGTGTACGACATGATGGAAGATACGGGCGTGCAGGAGGGCATCCTGTTCCTCGACGAGATCAACTGCGTGTCCGAAACGCTCGCGCCGCCCATGCTGCAGTTCCTGCAATACAAGGTCTTTGGCCGCCACCGCGTGCCGGACGGCTGGATCGTGGTGACCGCCGGCAACCCGCCCGAGTACAACAAGTCCGTGCGCGAGCTGGACATCGTCACGTGGGACCGGCTCAAGCGGATCGACGTGGAGCCGGATCTCGAAACCTGGCGGGAATATGCCTGGAAAAAGGGCGTGCACGCTTCCGTGCTCACGTACCTGGCCGCCAAACAGGATGACTTTTATGTGGTGGAATCGGCCGTCGGCGGCAAACTGTTCGTCACGGCCCGCGGCTGGGACGACCTGTCGGAGATGATCAAGCTGTATGAGCAGCACAACCTGCCCGTGGATGAACGACTGATCGGCCAGTATCTGCAGCATCCGCGCATCGCAAAGGATTTTGCCATCTACTACGACCTGTATCGCAAATACCAGTCGGATTACCGCATTGCGGAAATCCTCGACGGGCAGGCCCCGGACGAGGTCAAAAACCGCGCGCGCATGGCCGGCTTTGACGAGCGGCTGGCGCTGCTGGGGCTGCTGCTGTCCGCCATCACGGCGCACCTGCGCATGAGCGTCGTGGAGGAGGACCGCCTGAGCGCGCTGCAACAGGCGCTGCGCGAGGTCAAGCAGGCCATACTGGAACGCGGCGCGGAGCCGGTCGCCGCGCTCGACCAGCAGATCGCCGCGCGCCACGACAAGCTAGACCGCGGCGCACGCTCCGGCGCGCTTTCGCGCGAGGCGCAGGACGACCTGCGGCAGCAGATCGTCGAACTGCAGGCCTACCGGGACCTGCTGCTGCAGGAGCAGCCAGAGGATGCGCCCGCGGCGTTTGGCCTGATCCAGGTGCGCTTTGGCCGGCAGGTCGCCGCGTTTGAAGCCGGCGCCGCAAAGACGGGCGAGCGGCTGTCCAACCTGTTCCGGTTTGTGGAGGCGGTGTTCGGCGAAGGGCAGGAGATGCTGATCCTCGTGACAGAGCTGACGGCCGGCTACTACAGCGCGCGCTTCATCAGCCGCCACGGCTGCGCCGAGTACTTCGCCCACAACCGGGAACTGCTGTTCTATGAGCGGCAAAAAGAGCTCATCTCGCAGCTGAACGACCTGGATATCGAATCTTAACCCTGAAACATACGGCTCCCACAGGGGCAATCGGGCCACGAACCGGTTTTGGCGCATCAAGAGGCCGTCCGCATGTCTGCGGACGGCCTGCTGATTTCGCCTGCCTAAGCGAAGGGTTATGCATAGATCGGGAAACGGTCCGTCATCTCCGTGACGATCCGGCGCACCTCCTCGGCGCTGTTGTCATAGTCCGTGGCCGTGCGGTAGATGCAATCCGCGATCACATCCATCTCCGCCGTGCCGAGGCCGCGCGTCGTGACGGCCGGCGTGCCGATGCGCACGCCGCTCGTGACAAACGGCTTTTGCGGATCGTTCGGCACGGTGTTCTTGTTCAGCGTGATATAGACGGTGTCGAGCCGCTTTTCCAGCTCTTTGCCCGTGAGCCCCAGCCGCCTGAGGTCGAGCAGCAGCAGATGGTTGTCCGTGCCGCCGGAGACCAGATCCATCCCGCGCCGCAACAGCCCCTGTGCCAGCGCCTGCGCGTTTTCTACAATGCGCCGCTGGTAGTCCGCAAACGCAGGCTGCAGCGCCTCCCGGAAGCAGATGGCCTTTGCGGCGATGACGTGCATGAGCGGCCCGCCCTGCGTGCCGGGGAATACCGCCTTGTTGATGGCCGGCCCGAGCGCCTCTTTGGCCAGGATCATGCCGCCGCGCGGCCCGCGCAGCGTCTTGTGCGTCGTGGTGGTGACCACGTCCGCATAGGGCACGGGGCTCGGATGCACCCCCGCGGCGACCAGGCCCGCGATGTGCGCCATGTCCACCATGAGCAGCGCGCCCACGCCGTGCGCAATGGCGGCAAACCGTTCGAAGTCGATCACGCGCGGATACGCCGACGCGCCAGCGACGATGAGCTTTGGCCGCACGCGCTCGGCAATGCGCTGCACCTCGTCATAGTCGATGCGGCCCGTCTCCGGGTCCACGCCGTAGGACTCGAAATGATAGTACCGGCCGGACAGGTTGACCGGCAGGCCGTGGGTCAGGTGCCCGCCGTTTTGCAGGCTCATGCCCAGCACCGTATCCCCGGGATTGAGCAGCGCAAAATAGACCGCCAGGTTCGCCTGCGCGCCGGAATGCGGCTGGACGTTGGCAAACTCGGCATGAAACAGCTGTTTGGCGCGCTCAATGGCGAGGTTTTCGACGACGTCCACGTATTCGCACCCGCCATAATACCGCTTCCCGGGATATCCCTCCGCGTATTTATTGGTCAGCACGCTGCCCATTGCCGCCATGACCGCCGGCGAGGCCAGGTTCTCCGAGGCAATCAGCTCCAGGTTGCGCTGCTGCCGCTGCAGTTCCCCTTCCATCGCCTCGGCCACGGCAGGGTCGTGCTCCGCAATCAGGCGGAGCGTGTTCACAATGCTCTGTTCCATAGGCGTCCGCTTTCCTTCCGTCCTTCCCCAAAAAATGCGGGAGCCGCGCCACGCGGGCGCCGCTCCCTTTTACAGGGCCTATACGGCCCGTTGTTCCGTCCGGTACTCTGTCCTTTCGCCTGAGAGATTCGGCATGCGCCGCGCCACCCGCCGCACACGCCTTGCACCTTCGGCCCCCGCCACGCCGGCGGGCTTCTCCAGAGTCCCCTCCGATTTCAGTCCTGCCCCATGCGGGGCGCCTGAGAGCGTCATTCCTTCGGCGGGCCATGACGGCCGCTTTCCTGAAAACTTCAAAGGGAGTGTTGTAATATGACCATATTATATACGGTTCGTGCAGGGAAGTCAACGCCATTGCGCGGATCGGCCCGAATCGCGGGCATCCCATCCGGCCTCCGGGCCCACCCGGCAGTCCCCCGCCATGCCCTGCGGCAGGCGTCCGCCGCCAGGCAACGGAGACGTTACAGGGCGTCGCGCGCGCCGTGATCGCTTCAACCGGCTGCCCCTGCCTCACGCTCGAGTGCCGCGCGGACAAAGCCCACAAACAGGGGATGTGGCCGGTCAGGCCGGGAACGGAATTCGGGGTGGAACTGCACCGCGATATAAAACGGGTGTCCCGGCAGCTCCACGATCTCCGCCAGATGCCGCTCCGGGTTGTAACCCGTAAAGCGCAGTCCGGCCGCCTCCAGCGCCGGCACAAAGTCGTTGCGGATCTCATAGCGGTGGCGGTGGCGCTCCCGGATGTGCGTCTCCCCATACAGCCGGTGCGCCAGCGACCGCGTCTGGATGTCGCAGGCATACCCGCCCAGCCGCAACGTGCCGCCCAGATGGTCGAGGTTCTGCGCCTGATCCGGCATCAAATCGACGACCGGGTGCGTGGTCTTGGGGTCGGCCTCGGAGGAATGCGCGTCTGCCCAGCCAAGGACGTTTCGCGCATACTCGGCCACCGCCATCTGCATGCCGAGGCAGATGCCGAAAAACGGCACGCCGTTTTCACGCGCATAGCGGATGGCGCGCATCTTGCCCAGCAGGCCGCGGTTGCCAAAGCCGCCCGGCACCAGCACGCCGTCCACGCCCGAGAGCAGCTCCTCCGCCGGGCGCTCCTCCAGCGCCTCAGCAGACACATAGCGCAGATTGACGCGCGCGCTGCAGGCAATGCCGCCGTGACGCAGCGCCTCGGCAATGGACAGGTAGGCGTCCTGCAACTCCACATATTTGCCCACGATCGCAATCTCACACGCCCGCTCCGGCACGAGATCCCGCTGGACGATCTCCTCCCACCGCGCCAGATCCGGCTGCCGGTCTTCGAGGTGCAGGTGCCGGCACGCGGCCGCGCACAGTCCGTTGGCCTCCAGCATGAGCGGCACCTCATAGAGCGAGCGCCCATTCAGGTTTTCGATGACATCGGAAGGCGCAATGTTGCAGAACAGGCCGATCTTGTTACGCAGCTCCTCCGGCACCGGGTGTTCGCTGCGGCACACGAGGATGTCGGGCTGGATGCCGATGCCCAGCAGCTCCTTGACCGAATGCTGCGTGGGCTTGCTCTTGAGCTCGCCCGCCGCGGCAATATACGGAATCAGCGTCACGTGCAGGAACGCACAGTTGCCGGCTCCCCACTCCGTCTTGAGCTGGCGGATGGACTCCAAAAACGGCTGCGACTCGATGTCGCCCACCGTGCCGCCGATCTCAACGATCAGCACATCCGGCCGGATCGTCTCCGCCACGCGCCGCACGCGCGCCTTGATCTCGTCGGTGATGTGCGGGATGATCTGCACCGTACCGCCGTGGTACCCGCCGGCACGCTCCCGCTCGATCACGCTCAAATATACCTGGCCGCTCGTGGTGTTGTTGGCCCGGGTCAGGTTTTCGTCGATAAAGCGCTCATAGTGGCCCACGTCCAGGTCTGTCTCCGCCCCGTCGTCGGTCACAAACACCTCCCCGTGCTGGTATGGGTTCATCGTGCCGGGGTCGACGTTCAAATACGGATCGAGTTTGCAGATGCTGACGGAATAGCCGCGCGCCTTGAGCAACCTGCCCAGGCTGGCAGCCGTGATGCCCTTGCCGAGCGACGACACCACGCCGCCGGTGACGAAGACGAGTTTTGTGGACTGCATGTGTGTTCCTCCCTGGTACATTCTGTATCGCTGCACAAAAAATGAACGCCTCCTGCCGGGAGGCGTTCATTCCATATCACAACTGGGGTGCCCTTACTACTATATCGCAACCGGACGCCGAACGCAAGTATTTTTTATATATTATTTTGCGTCTGCGCGCCCCGCGGCCTCGGCGCTTCAGCCCGGCGGCCACTGCAGCGACCGGCCGCCCAGCAGGTGCAGGTGCAGGTGCTGCACGCTCTGCCCCGCGTCCGCGCCGATGTTCGTCACGAGCCGGTAGCCGCTTTCCGCCACGCCGAGCGCGCGCGCCACGCGCTGCGCCGCGGCGAACATGGCCATCACCGTGGCCGCGTCCTCCGCCGTCAGTGCGTCCGCGCTCTCGATGTGGCGCCTCGGAATGACGAGCACGTGCACCGGCGCCTGGGGATCGATGTCGCGAAACGCCACGACCTCGTCGTCCTCATACACGCGGTCCGACGGGATGCGCCCGTCCGCGATCTTGCAAAACAAACAATCGTCCATAGGGAAACTCCTTTCTTCTTGTCATTCCAAAGTGTTGCCCGCGCGCCCAATCGGCGCGCAACAGGGCGTCCCCACCGCCAGCGCGCCCTCGGCCCCGGCGATGCGGACATGCACCAGCTCGCCCTCCCGGCAGGGCGTTCCCGCCGTCTCGACGCGCGTGCGCACATAATTCTCCGTATAGCCCGTGCCGTCGCTCTCGATCAGCACGTCGGCCTCGCGTCCCACCAGGCCCGCCACATAGGCGCGCTCCAGCCGGTCGCCCAGCGCGATCAGCTCGGCCGCCCGCGCCTCGCGCACGGCGCGCGGCAGGTGCCCCGGCATTGCGTCGGCCTTCGTGCCCTTGCGGCGGCTGTAGGGGAACACGTGCATCCGCGCAAACGCCATCTCCTCTGCAAACGCCAGCGTCTCCCGGTGCTCCTGCTCCGTCTCGCCCACAAACCCCGCAATCACGTCGGTCGTGATCGCACACCCGGGCGACGCCTGCCGCAGCAGCGCCACGGCGCGGGCATACGCCGCCGTGTCATAGCGGCGGTTCATGCGGCGCAGCACCGCGTCCGACCCGCTCTGCAGCGACAGGTGAAACTGCGGACAGATCTGCCGGAGCGCGGCGACCGCCCCGGCAAACCGTTCGTCGCAAAACTTCGGCTCGAGCGAGCCGAGCCGGATACGGCCGATGCCCGTCTCCCCCGCCATGCGCAGCACGTCCACCAGGTCGCCCTCTCCGCTGTCCAGCCCCCAGCTGGCCAGGTGGATGCCGGTCAGCACCACCTCCCGGTACCCGGCGCCGGCCAGACGGACGAGCTCCGCGCGGATGCTCGACAGCGGGCGCGAGCGGAGGGGCCCCCGCGCATACGGGATGGCGCAATAGGTGCAGAAATTACGGCACCCGTCCTGAATCTTGAGCGTCGCGCGCGTGCGGCCGTCCGACACGGCGGACAACTCTTCAAACGTGCGGACGCCGCCCAGGTCGTGCACGGTGCTTTGGGCCGGCGCGCCTGCCGCAAGGGCCGCCTCCACGCGCTGCACGATCTCCCGCCGCCCGTCGGTGCCGATCACGAGCGACACGCCCGCAAGCGCGGCCACCGTCTCCGGCGCGGTCTGCGCATAACAGCCGACCGCCACGACCAGCGCCTCCGGATTGCGCCGGTGCGCGCGGGCAAGCATGTGGCGCGACTTCTGGTCGCTCACCTGCGTGACGGTACAGGTGTTGACCACATACACGTCCGCCGCCTCAGAAAACGGCACGCTCTCATGCCCGGCAGCCTCGAACAGCTCCCGCATGGCCTCCGTCTCATAGTGGTTGACCTTGCAGCCAAGGGTATAGAATGCAACTTTCATGCGTCCGCCATGTCCAGTTCGTACAGCACCTGCGCCAGCATGGCCATGCCCGCCGTCTCCGTGCGCAGGATCCGCGCCCCGAGCGACACCGCGACCGCGCCGGCCGCCGAAAGCCCCTCGACCTCCGCGCGCTCGAGCCCGCCCTCCGGGCCGACGACAAGCGCAATGCGGCTGAGCGCGGCCGGTTCAAAGGCGCGTAACGCGGCCTTGAGCGAACGGGCGCGCTCCTCTTCGTAAGCGACGAGCACCGCGTCGAACCCCGAAAACGAAACCTCCGAAAGCTTCCGCACCGACGCCACCTGCGGGATCATGCCGCGGCGGGACTGCTTGGCCGCCTCCGACGCCACGCGCTGATACCGCACGCGCTTAAACTCAAAATCCCGCACCGGCACGGCGACGCAGCGCGCCGTCACCACCGGCACGACCGTATCCACGCCCAGCTCGACGCACTTTTGCACGATCAGCTCCAGCTTGCCCGTCTTGGGCAGCGCCTGGAAGAGCGTCACCCGGCAGCGCGGCTCCGTCGGCGACGGGTGCGCGCCGGACAGCGCGCAGCGCACCTCCTGCTCGGTGATGGCCTCGATCCGGCCGGTATAGTCCGTACACGCCCCGTCGCAGATTTCCACCGCGTCGCCCACGCGCAAGCGCAGCACCCGCGACAGGTGCCGCACGTCCTCGCCTGTAATGCGGGCGGTGTTTCCCTCGATCTGCTGTGTAAAAAACCTGCTCACAACGGCCTCCTGACACACATGGCGATCCAGCCCTCCGCCCGCCGCACCCGGTCGTCCGCAAAGCCGGCCTGCCGGAGCGCCCCGGCGACCTCGTCCTCCCGTTCGTCGATGACGCCGGACACGATGAACGGCGCGCCCGGCTTGCAACAGGCAAATGCAAACGGCGCAAGGCGGATGATGACGTCCGCCACGATATTGGCCACGACCACGTCGTATTGCCGGGCGATACGCCCGCGCAGCGCCGTGTCGGTCAGCACATCGCCGATCTCAATGCGGTAGCCCGCCTCGCCGATGCCGTTCATCGCCGCGTTCTCGCGCGCAATGTGCTCGGCAATGGGATCGATGTCGACCGCGACGGCCTCCCGCGCGCCCAACAGCCGCGCCGCGATGGACAGGATCCCGCTGCCGCAGCCGAGGTCGAGCACGGCGTCGCCCGCCCGCACTGTCTCTTCGAGATACTCCAGGCACATGCGCGTCGTGTGGTGCGCGCCCGTGCCGAATGCCAGCCCGGGGTCAAGCCGCAGCACCGTGCGCGCCGTTTCCGGCTGCTCCTCCCACGAGGGGACGACCAGCAGGCGGCGGCCGATTTCGAGCGGCTTATAATACTGCTTCCAGTTGTTTTCCCAGTCCTCATCGTCGCGTACGGTGACGCACACGCTGAGCGGCCCCAGCGGCACGCCGGTTTGCAGCGTCCTGAGGCGTTCCACGGCGGCGCGGGCGGCTTCGAGATACGGCTCGTTTTCCGGCAGCGCGGCGAGATACGTCTTGACGCACGGCGTGTCCGTGCCAATCCGGTCCATGTCGGCAAAGTCCCAGTACAGCGCGCTCTCCTGCAAAAATGCCGCGGCGGTCTCCCGGCTCTCCTCGATGGAAAAGCCCTCGAGCCCCGCGCCCGTCAGCGCGCCGCAGACCAGTTCCGTGCCCTCGTCAGTGGTGTATACAGCAATTTCATACCATTTCATAGTGTCAGTATACTCGCTTTTGCCCGCCCGGACAAGTGGCAAGTGGCGGCGCGCGCGGGCGGCGCGCAGCAGAAAGCGCGGACTTTGCGCGCGCCGCGGCGTGCGTTGCGCGGCAGGGGACTTTGCGATATAATAGGATCATGGATGAATTGCGCTTTTTTGAGGCCATCCGGCAATCTGCCACAGCGGATCCCCCTGCGCTCTCCGGCGCCTATCTGCTGCACGGCGAAGAAGAATACAGCAAGGAACAGGCGGTGCGGCAGGCGCTCGCGCTCGCGGCCGACGCGACGCGGACGCTCAACACGCAGCGGCTGAACGCCCCCACGTGCGCGGCCGTGCAGGCGGCCTGCGAGGCGCTGCCGTTTTTCGACCGGCTGCGCGTCGTGGTCGTCCAGAATCTCGATGCGGACGCCGAAAAGGGCCTCGCCGCCTATGTGCCCGGCGTGCCGGACACGACGCTGCTGCTGCTCGTACAGCGCGGCAACGCGAAAGCCGCTTCCGAGCTGTACAAGGCGCTTGGCAAGCTGGAACGGGTCGTCGAGTTCCCCCGCTACGACGAGGGGCGGGCCGCGGCCTTCCTCAAAAAGCGCGCGGCCTCGCGCGGCATCGCCCTGCCGCCCGCGGCGGCGCACAGGCTGATCGACATGGTCGGCACCGACCTGGCCGCGCTCGAAAACGCGCTGTTCCGCGTGGCGGACTATGTGGGAGAGGGGCAGCCGGTCACGGAAGCGGCGCTTGCGGCCTGCGTCACGCCCAGCACGGAATACCGCGTGTTCGACCTGCTCTCGCGCCTGCTGGCCGGCAACCGGCGGCAGGGGCTCTCCATGCTGCAGGGGATGCTCAACAGCGGCGAGAGCGCGCTGGGGCTGGCCAGCTTTCTCGAGGGCCGCGTGAAACAGATGCTCGCCGCCCGGCTCATGCTCGCCGCCGGCATGGCGGAGCCGGCCGTCGTCAAGGCGCTCGGCGGCAACGCCTATGCCGCAAAGAAGACCATCCAGGCGGCGCGCCGCTGCAAAGAGGACTGGCTGCGGCACGCGGTGCAGGCCTTTGCCGGCGTGGATGCTCAGCTCAAGCAGGGGCTGCTGCGCGACAACGACGCGCTGCTGCTGGCCATACTCGAAGTGTTTTAACCGCGATTGCCGGACAACCCGCCCGCGGGCGGGCGCACCCGCACATCAGACCACGCATCAGAAAGGAGAAGAGAGATGCTCAAGTACATCGTCCTGTTCAAGTTCCGCGACCCCGAGGAGTGCCTGCCGACCGTCATTGAAAAACTCCACAGCATGGAAGGCGTCATTCCGGAAATACTTTCCATGGAGACCGGCGCCGACATCTGGCACAACGGCTCGCGCAGCTACGACCTGGCGCTGACGTGCACGTTCCGCGACATGGACGCCGTGGCCGTATACGACAAGCACCCGTTCCACGAGCAGATGCGGGAATACATCTACGCGCATCGCCTGGACGGGAAGACCGTCATCTACGAAGTGCCCGACGAGGCATAACCCCGGCAGGCGACGCGCGCGCCCGTCCCGGGCGGGAAAGCTGCGCCGTCCCCTCCTGAGATACAAGCTTTATGAACGAGTTCAAAGTCGTTTCGTCCTTTACGCCGCAGGGCGACCAGCCCGAGGCGATCGACGCGCTGGCCAGGGGCGTGCTGCGCGGCGACAAGACGCAGGTGCTGCTGGGCGTCACCGGCAGCGGCAAGACCTTCACGATGGCGAAGGTCATTGAGCGCGTGCAAAAGCCCACGCTCGTCATCGCGCACAACAAGACGCTCGCCGCCCAGCTCTGCTCGGAGCTGCGGGAGTTCTTCCCCGACTCGGCGGTGGAATACTTCGTCTCCTACTACGACTACTACCAGCCGGAAGCGTACATCCCCGCGTCCGACACGTATATCGAAAAGACCGTCGCCATCAACGACGAGATCGACAAGCTGCGCCACAGCGCCACCTGCGCGCTGAACGAGCGGCGGGACGTGATCATCGTCGCGTCGGTCTCATGCATCTATGCGCTCGGCGACCCGGAAGAATACCTCAAGCTGTCCATCTCGCTGCGCCCCGGCATGGAGATTGCACGGGAGGACGTGGTCAAACGCCTCGTGGACATCCAGTTCCAGCGCAACGATTACGACTTCGCGCGCGGCACGTTCCGCATCCGCGGCGACGTGCTCGACGTGTTCCCGGCCAACTGGTCGGACAAGGCGCTGCGCGTGGAGTTTTTTGGCGACGAGATCGACCGCATCAGCGAGGTCAACGCCCTGACCGGCGAGATCCTGTGCGACCGCACGCACGTGGCCATCTTCCCCGCCTCGCACTATGCCACCGGGCGCGACAAGCTGCTCGCCGCCATGGAGCAGATCGAGGCGGACTGCGAAAGGTGCGCCCGCGCCTTTGAGGCGCAGGACAAGCCCGTGGAGGCGTACCGTATCCGGCAGCGCACCCAGTACGACCTCGAGATGATGCGCGAAATCGGCTATTGCAACGGCATTGAAAACTACAGCCGGTATTTCGACGGGCGCAAGCCGGGCGAACCGCCGTTTACGCTGATCGACTATTTCCCGAAGGACTTTCTGCTGATCGTGGACGAGTCGCACGTGACCTTGCCGCAGATCGGCGCCATGTACCGGGGCGACCGCGCGCGCAAGGACGCGCTGATCGAATACGGCTTCCGCCTGCCGTCCGCCGCCGACAACCGGCCGCTGAAATTCGACGAGTTCCGCGCGCGCATCCCGCAGATGATCTGCGTGTCCGCCACGCCGGGCGACTATGAGCTCGGCGAGGCCGCGCAGGTGGCCGAACAGATCATCCGCCCCACCGGGCTGGTCGATCCCGAGATCGAGGTGCGCCCCGTCGCCGGCCAGATCGACGACCTGTTGGGCGAAGTGCGGCTGCAGGCGGAAAAGGGCTACCGCACGCTCGTCACGACGCTGACCAAGCGCATGGCGGAAAACCTGACTGAATATCTGGACGGTATGCGCGTGCGCGTGCGCTACATGCACTCCGACATCGACACGATGGAGCGCATGGAGATCATCCGCGACCTGCGGCTCGGCGAGTTCGACGTGCTCGTGGGCATCAACCTGCTGCGCGAGGGGCTGGACCTGCCGGAGGTCGGCCTCGTGGCCATCCTGGACGCAGACAAGGAGGGCTTTCTCCGCTCCACGACCAGCCTCATACAGACCATCGGCCGCGCGGCGCGCAACGTGGAGGGACGCGTCATCATGTATGCGGACACCGTCACACCGTCCATGCAGCGCGCCATCGACGAGACGAACCGCCGCCGGGAAAAGCAGCAGGCGTTCAACCGCGTGCACGGCATCACGCCGCAGAGCATCCACAAGGCGGTGCGCGACACGCTCGGCATCACGACCCGCGCCAGCGACCGCGAGGCCGCGCTCACCGGCGACGCGCTCGCCGAACGCGTGGCCGTGCTCACCGAGCAGATGCAGCAGGCGGCGCGCGAGCTGGAATTTGAACAGGCCGCGAAGCTGCGCGACGAAATCCGCCGCCTCACCGGCGAGGAGACCGGCGGCCGGCCCGCCGGCGAGCTGCGCCCCGGCATGATCGGCGCGCACAAGCGCGCCCGCGGCCGCACGCGCAAGTGACGCTCCACGCGGCGGCAAGGCCGGCGTGCCCGCCCCTGCGGCCCGCACGCCGGCACGGAAACGAAACGTTTTCCGTAACTTTTGGTGAACTCCGGCCCGGGCGCTTGACTTTGCCCGCCGGGCAGGGTATCTTCTAACGGGCATCGTCAAATTCCCGCAATTTTTCCCCGTCCCGCGCAAATGCGCGGGACGGGACGCAAAGGAACCGCATGAAGGACATCGTCATCAAGGGTGCCAGAGAGCACAACCTCAAAAATATCGACCTCGTCGTGCCGCGTGACAAGCTCGTGGTGTTCACGGGCCTGTCCGGCAGCGGCAAATCGAGCCTTGCGTTCGACACGATCTACGCAGAAGGGCAGCGCCGGTACGTGGAGAGCCTCTCCTCCTACGCGCGCATGTTCCTCGGGCAGATGGAAAAGCCGGATCTCGACAGCATCGACGGGCTCTCTCCCGCCATCTCCATCGACCAGAAGAGCACGAGCCACAACCCGCGCTCGACCGTCGGCACGGTCACGGAAATCCACGACTACCTGCGCCTGCTGTACGCGCGCTGCGGCGTGCCGCACTGTCCCAAGTGCGGCCGCGAGATCGCGCGCCAGACGATCGACCAGGTGGTCGACCAGGTGCGCGCGCTGCCGGAGGGCACGCGCATCCAGGTCATCGCCCCGTGCGTGCGCGGCCGCAAGGGCGAGCACCAGAAGACGCTCGACGAGCTGCGGCGCGAGGGCTACGCGCGCGTGCGCATCGACGGCACGGTGTACGACCTCGCCGAAGCGCCCGCGCTCGACAAGAAGTTCAAGCACACGATCGAAGCGGTGATCGACCGGCTGGTCATCAAGCCGGGCGTCGAGGGCCGGCTGACCGACTCGCTGGAGACGGCGTTCCGCCTCGGCAAAAATCTGTGCATCGTACAGGTCGTGGGCGGCGAAGAGCTGCTGTTTTCGCAGAACTACGCCTGCCCGGACTGCGGCATCAGCATGGAAGAGCTGACGCCGCGCATGTTCTCCTTCAACGCGCCGTACGGCGCGTGCCCCACCTGCTCCGGCCTGGGCACGCTGCTCAAGATCGACCCGGCACTGGTCATCCCCGACCCGAAGCTGCCCCTCGCCAAGGGCGCCGTCAACGTGATGGGCTGGAACAGCGGCAGCCACGGCACGATCGCCTCCATGTACTTTACCGCCCTGTGCGAACGGTACGGCGCGTCGATGGATACGCCGTTTGAACAGCTCCCCAAGGCGCTTCAGCACGCCGTGCTGTACGGCACCGGGGACGAAAAACTGCACATCCAGTACCAGAAGGAGTTTGGCAGCGGCACGTTCGACGCGGCGTTCGAGGGCATCATCCCCAACATGGAGCGGCGCTACCGCGAGACGCAGTCGGACTACAGCAAGCAGGAGCTCGAGGCGTTCATGTCCCAGACGCCGTGCCCGGCCTGCCACGGCAAGCGCTTCAAAAAGGAAGTGCTGGCCGTGACCGTCGGCGGCAAGAACATCTCCGAGCTGTCCGACCTGCCCGTGCGCGACGCACGCGCGTTTTTGCAGGGGCTCGAGCTGTCGCCCACGCACCGGATGATCGCCGGGCAGATCCTCAAGGAGATCGACGCGCGCCTCGGCTTCCTCGTCAACGTGGGGCTCGATTATCTTACGCTCTCGCGCGCGGCCTCCACGCTCTCCGGTGGAGAGGCGCAGCGCATCCGGCTCGCTACGCAGATCGGCAGCGGGCTGATGGGCGTGCTGTACATCCTGGACGAGCCCAGCATCGGGCTGCACCAGCGCGACAACGGGCGCCTGCTCCAGACGCTCAAGCAGATGCGGGATCTCGGCAACACGCTGATCGTCGTCGAGCACGATGAAGAGACCATCCGCGAGGCGGACTATGTGGTGGACATCGGCCCCGGCGCCGGCGCGCACGGCGGCTACGTGGTGGCCAAGGGCACGCCGGAGGAGATCGCCGCCACGCCCGGCTCCATCACCGGGGACTATCTCTCGGGCCGCAAGCGCATCGACGTGCCGGCCGTGCGGCGCGCAGGCAACGGCAAATCGCTCGTGGTGCGCGGCGCGCGCGCACACAACCTCAAGAACATCGACGTGACGATCCCGCTCGGCATGTTCGTGTGCGTCACGGGCGTGTCCGGCAGCGGCAAGTCCAGCCTCGTCAACGAGCTGGTCAAAAAGACGCTGCTGCGCGACCTGAACCGCGCGCGCACGCGCCCGGGCGACTGCGACGGTATCGACGGCATCGACGCGCTCGACAAGGTCATCGACATCGACCAGAGCCCCATCGGCCGCACGCCGCGCAGCAACCCGGCCACCTATACCGGGCTGTTCGACCTCATCCGCGAAGTCTTTGCCGCCACGCCGGACGCCAAGATGCGCGGCTACCAGAACGGCCGCTTCTCCTTCAACGTCAAGGGCGGCCGCTGTGAAGCCTGCCGCGGCGACGGCATTTTGAAGATCGAAATGCACTTTTTGCCGGACATCTACGTCCCGTGCGAGGTGTGCGGCGGCAAGCGCTACAACCGCGAGACGCTGGAAGTGCACTACAAGGGCAAGTCGATCCACGACGTGTTGGAAATGACTGTAGAAGAGGCGCTCGCCTTCTTTTCGCCGCTGCCCCGGCTCAAGCGCAAACTGCAAACGCTCTACGACGTGGGCCTCGGCTATGTCAAGCTGGGCCAGCCATCCACCCAGCTCTCCGGCGGCGAGGCGCAGCGCGTCAAGCTCGCCACGGAGCTCTCCCGCCGCGACACGGGCCGCACGCTCTACGTGCTGGACGAGCCGACGACCGGCCTGCACGTGGACGACGTGAAGCGCCTGCTGGAGATCCTCCAGCGGCTGTGCGACGGCGGCAGCAGCGTGCTCGTCATCGAGCACAACCTGGACGTGATCAAGTGCGCCGACTACGTCATTGACCTCGGGCCGGAGGGCGGCGAGCTCGGCGGCACGCTCGTCACAGCCGGCACGCCGGAACAGGTGGCTGCCTGCGAGAAGAGCTACACCGGCCAATTCCTGCGAAAGGTGTTGAACGGCCAATGACGAAATTCCGCATCCTCATGCTGTGCCTTGCCGTGTGCTGCCTGGCCGCGGTATTCCTCGGCATCCATCTGCTCGAGCGGCACGGCAAGTTCCGCATGGCGCCGCTCAGCAAGGTGCTGCTGGGCGTGGGGCTGGTGCTCGTGCTCGACACGGTGGTGGTGTCGTTCCTGTCCAACTTCAATCTGGGCGTCATCCTGCCCGCGTTCTTCGGCGTGCCGCTGATCGCGCTTGCGTTCCTGCTGCCGCACATGCACCACGGCTTCCTGCTGTTTCTCAAGTGGTTCACCGCCGGCTGCTACGCCGTCGCCCTCTGCATCTTCCTCGTGTGCGGCATCCTCATGACGAACGCCGCCCACCGGGGCGACCACCGGGAGGCCGACGCGGTCATCGTGCTCGGCGCGGCGGTGCATGGCGACCGCGTCACCTGGGTGCTCTCCAACCGTCTGGACGCGGCGATCGACTACCTCGAGGCGCATCCGGACGCCATCGCGGTCGTCTCCGGCGGGCAGGGCCCGGGCGAGACGGTCACGGAGGGGTCCGCCATGCGAAAGTACATGATCGAGCACGGCATCGATGAAAGCCGCGTCTATGCGGAGGAGCGGGCCACCAACACGGGTGAAAACTTCCGCTATTCGATGGAGATCGTGCGCGACGTGCTGGGGCCGGACGCGGACATCGCGTTCGTGACCACGGGCTTCCACGTCTACCGGGCGGGCGGCGTAGCCGCCGCGCAGGGGATCGACGCCTTCGGCATCCCTGCGGACGACGTGTGGTACCTGGCGGTCAACAACTTCATGCGCGAGTGCGTGGGCATCTGCGTGTACGCGCTGACCGGCGCCATCTGACCGCCGGACAATCGCAATGACAGCGGCGTCCCCCAGCGGGACGCCGCCATTTTTACACGAAAAAAACAAAACGGACGGCGCCCTGCCATGCCGGGCGCCGTGCACTGCGGCGATATCGGCCGCCGCGCCGGGGGGGAAAGCGATCGCGATCAAAGAAACGCAATCAACATACAATAGAACTCCGCAGCGCAGGAAAAGGCCTCGCGCTGAATGGGTTCGATGAATGTGCGCAGCGGCACCTCGACATCCCAATCCACAAACACCGTCCGGTCGCCGATCTGGCTGAGCAATGCTTCTTTGGTAATGGGGTATGTCACGTCCGCCATCCGCTTTTGTATGTAGTGGAACAGCGCCGGATAGGCAGGTTTTGTCATGCTCATGCGCGCTCCTCCTTCCGCGGTTCATAGGCAGCGTATCCGAGGCGCGGGTCCCCGTTGCCGCCGCAATCCGGGCAGCTTGCGCCGCGATGATTAAACGAATACAGTGGGCTCGAATGCACGGCCTGTTCACGCATCTTGTCGATGATGCCCGGATACAGGTCCGCCTTGATGAGTCCCGGGCAGCCGTTGGACGCCTCGGTGATGATATTGCCGTCCGGACCGACGATCATGCTGCGGCCAAAGCAGGAACGCGCTTCATTCCTGGCCAGCCCGGAACAGTTGGCGCCCACGACATAGACCTGGTTAAAGTAGGCGCTGGCACGGTTGGTCAGTTCCCAGGCCTGGTACCACGGGTCCATATAATGCGTTGGCCGCACGATGACATTCGCCCCGCGATATGCCGCCTCGCGCCAGATCTCCGGATAATCGCCGTCGGCGCAGATGATGACGCCCAGGCGCGACCCTTTCGGCCCGTTGCACACGGTGCATTCCTTACCGGGCACCGCATTTTCAAACGGGATCCACGGGTTCATCTTTACATAGCGGTGCACGATTTCCCCGCGGTCGTCAATGACCATGGCAGTGTTTTCAAAACACTTTCCGGTCTTGCTCCGAATCAGCGGGTCAATGACGCTCCAGACGGAGAGCTTCTTGCAGCGTTCGCGCACGCGGGCGAGCTGCTCGCTCTGCTCCGTCATCAGCGCCTCATCGAAATTGACCGGCGCAAAGCCCTGGAAGCACGCCTCCGGGAACACCACGAGGTCCACGCCCGGGAAGGCGCTGACCGCCAGGTCGAGATAATCGAGCATGGTCTGCGTATTTTCGTCGAGTTCCTCCACTGTCTGCGCACCAATCGGGGCAAACTGCACGCAGCAGACGCTGAGTACTTCCGTTTCAATCTTCCCGTTCAGCGCAAACAGATTGCCGATGTTCATCCGTCTTCCTCCCTCCGTTTCAGGATGGAGACCGTCTCAGACGGTCTCCGCTCCCTCTTCAATCTGATGCCGGTCGTGCACGCCCATTGCGCTGAGCAGGCGGTCAAACAGCGGCACGCACACCGCGGACACGAGAATGCCAAACAGCGGCGGGATGCCGAAGGCCATCCGGTCGGTGATGAACGCGACGACCGCGCCCACGACGTACGCCAGCACCGGGCCGACGCGGAACAGCTTAAACTGGATGTACTGCAGCATCGGCAGGCGGCGCTTGTAGATGAAGAAGTAGTCGCCGAGCATGACGCCACCGAGCGGCGGAATGAAGATGCCCAGCAGCACGAGGAAGTTGATCAGCTGCGCATAGATGCCGGTTACAGCCAGGATGATGGCAATGACCAGGCCGCCGATCAAAAACGGCGTCTTGCTCTTTTTGTTGAACATCTCCGCGCCCGCAACGCCCCACGCATACGCGCCTGCATGCGCCGTGGTCCAGATGTTGAGCGTCAGCACCACCAGAGCAAAGAAGATCAGCCCTGTGCGCAGCATGACGACGATGAAGTCCGCCTCGTTGTAGGCAAGGCCGCCGATGATGCCCGCCAGCAGCATGATCGTGTTGCCGATCATGAACGCGACAAACCCGGCCCAGAAAGCGGATTTGGCGCTCTTTCCAAAGCGCGACCAGTTGCACGCCTGCGTGCCCATGCTTGCGAACGTGCCCACGATGGCCGTCATCGCCGTGGCGACGCTCATTTCCGCGCTTGGCACCACGTTTACAATGGCCGCGAAGCCGCCGTTGGCCTGCGCTGCCAGAATGGGGATGTAGATGACCAGCAGCAGAAGCGCCGGCACCGCCACGTAGGCGACCTTTTCCATGGCCTTGTAGCCCCAGATGGCCGTGACGCCAAAGACGATCGCCCAGCCGAGCGTGAACCAAATGGCCGCATCCGGCAGGTTGAACGCCGCGGAAAAGAGCTGGCCGGTATAGGCGCTGACATAGGCGTACCAGCCGATCTGCGTACCGCCGAGCAGCAGGCCGGCCCATTTGGAACCGCCTACCCCCAGGGTATAGCGCGAAAGCATGACGGAAGTCAGGCCGGTCTTGGCGCCGATGGCACAGTTGATCGCCACATATACGCCCAGCACGAGGTTGCCGACGAGCACGATCCACATCAGCTCCGAGAACGTGAACGCCGTAGCGATCTGCGCACCGGTCGACATCGTGGGCGCAAAGAACGTGATGCCGAGCAGCACGGCCGCGATCGAGAAAAACGACCGGCGCGCTGACTGCGGCACGTGATCGATCGGATAATCCTGGTCGACCACTTTGTCTTCCGCCGTCGCAACTGGTTCTTTGGTCTTGGTTTCCATGAGATACCTCCTTTTCATTGTGTCCCGTCTGTGGCTTTAGAATTGTTACTGTAACAAAATTGATATTGCCATTGCTATTACTGTAACTATTATGTGCTTTGCTAGCAATTTTGTCAAGATGTTTTCAACAATTCCATATTTTCCGCCATATTGGGCAACATGCTTTTACAAATCAGCCGGCGGTTTTGTTTTTATGTGATGTAACAAATTGACTGTTTGTTACATTTGCCGTTTGTGATATACTGTCCACAAGCAGGTCCGTCTTGAAAGGGTGATCATCATCAATATTCGTGAAATTGCGCAATTGGCAGGCGTTTCCGTCGCGACCGTTTCCCGCACGCTCAATACGCCGGAACTCGTACAAGCGCAAACGCGCAAACGGGTGTTACAAGCCATCGAAGAAACCGGATATGTGCCGGTGCACACGCGCGCGGGAAAGGCAGATGCATTGCGCACGCTGGTGTTTCTATACAATTCGCCAGACCACAGCTTTTATGAACCCGCCCTGTCCGGGCTGGAAAACGTTCTGCAGTCCCGCGGATATGCGGCTCTGCTCTGCCCCCTCAGCGCATCGGCCGAGCGCCGCGCCGTTCAGCTGGGCGCCATTCTTCAGCAAAAGCCCGCGGGCGTGATCTGGGCCTTGCGCGATTTTGACGCGGCGGAAGCAGAGCGTTTCGCTCGCAGCGATATCCCGCTCGTACTGGCGCGCAAGTACGACCAGGCGTCCCCCGCCTACCCGCACTGTTATACAGACTTTACGGTGGGCTCCTTTCGCATGACGCAACACCTGCTCTCGCTGGGGCACCGCCACATCGCCCTACTTGTGGAAAAGGCCTCGTTCCAGTTTGTCGCCAGCTTCTGTGGAGGGTGGAGAAGGGCATACTTTGAAAACAATCTCCCTTTTGATGAAAGCTGGATCGTACACACGCCCAACACCGCCGAAGGCGGCCACGACAAGGCGCGCGAAATGTTGCTCGCGCCGGACGTGCCGGACGCCTTTTTCTGCGCGAGCAACGAGATGGCCTTCGGCGTGCTGCGCGCCGCACGCGAGCTGGGCATTGCCGTTCCCGGGCAGCTCGCCATCGTCGGGTTTACGGATTCGCCGGTGGCCACGCTGTCGGAACCGCCGCTGACCACCATCCGCCAGCCCATTCAACAGCTAGGCGCCGTGGCCGCGCGCATGCTGATCGACCTGATCGAGTCCCCGCCGGACGCGGCCTGCCAGCCGCAGGAGATCGTCCTGCAACCGCAGCTCTGCATCCGCGGTTCCTGCGGCAGCCAAGCCCGCACAGAGCCGTGACGATATGAAGGCGCCGCCGGCAGATCTGCCGGCGGCGCTTTGTCGTTTCCCTTTTTGTTGCCAAAGCAGCCGCGGGCCGCGGCAGAACGGCGCCCGTTGCGCCCCTGCCGCGGCCCACAGTCCATGTGTCCACGCTTCCATCCGCCCGGCGCCTGCCGGGCGCCGCTCACGCCTCGAAGCGGGAACGGTCGATCCAGAGCCCAAGCGCCGGGTTGGGGATGAAGTAGACCTCTTCCCCGTCCGGCATGGTGTTGTATCCATAGTGCAGCTTTTCCGGGTCATACCGCCGCACCGTTTCGTCATAGTCTGCCCAGCCAAAGTGCACGCCTTCGATCTCCTCGCGCGTGATGTGCGGCCGGACGGCATAGGTGATGGAGAACCGCCCGTCGGACGAGCCGTGGATCAGGTGCGCGGCCGCGCCCATGTTGTCGCGCAGGTCCTGGTTGGCCGGGTCGCGGAACAGCTCCAGCACGCGCAGGCGGCCGCAGTAGCCGTATTTCCGGATGAGTTTATCGATCTCCGGGTCCTCGCCAAAATGGCTGACGCCCGGCGCAAGCACGAGCAGCTCGCCGCCGTCCGCAATCGCCATGCGCGTGCGATAGACCGATTTGTTGCCCAGCCAGGTGGTGTGGAACTCCTTCGGGTCCAGATATACGATGCACTTTTTGATGCCGGTTTCCACAAAGTCCATGTTCTTCTGCTGCGCCAGCGCAATGGCCTCTTCGAGCACCTTGCGCGTGTCGCCGATGAACAGGCCGTGCGTGCGGATGTGGCCGCCCGGCGCAGTCGTGACCGTCAGGGCAAACAAAATGGGCCGCTCGGACAGATAGTGCGCAAGCGCATAGTCCAGGATCTTGCGCACGGGCGTGTGGTCGCGCCCCATCATGCGCTCCATGCCATACACGGCGCCGACCATGTGGCTCTTGTTGATCATGTCGCTGCCGCCCACGCCGACAAACAGGTTCTTCGAGTGGTTCGCCATGCCGATGACCTCGTGCGGCACCACCTGCCCGACGGACAGGATCAGCTCGTAGGCCGGGTCCATGACGCGGCGGTTGATCTCCACGCTCACGGGATCGTTCCACAGCCCCTCCGTGATCTTCGTCAGGTAGCTGGCAGGTACCTCGCCCAGGCGCACCACGTCCGTGCGCCAGTTGTGCGGGATGAATTTTTCAAACGGGATGTCGCCGAACATGTCGGCCGCTTCCGCCTCGGTGACCGGCACGTGCGTGCCAAGCGCAGGCAGGATGTCCACCTCGCAGCCCATGTCGGTCAGCAGGTGGTAGTAGATGTTTGTGATAAATCCGGCGTTGGAATGGTAACGCGTGTAGTCCGGCGGAATCAGCAGCGCCTTTTTGGGCGAACGCCCCTCGAGCGAGCGCACCAGCGCGGCGCGCACGTCCTCGCGGCTCAGCCCCTCTTCCGTATCGGCACGATAAAACAGCTCCATATCAGGCAACCTCTTTCTCTGAAAGTCAAATGCCGTCTCGTCCGACGGCAGGGGAATATGAAACGCATTCTGCGCCCGCGCCCGGAACCGGGCGCGGGCGCAGGCAGTATGCAGCATAAAACGGGTCAGACGTTGTACGTGGAAGCGGACGTGTTCCCGCCGTGCCCCGTCCAGTTGGTGTGGAAGAACTGGCCGCGCGGGCTGTCCAACCGCTCATAGGTGTGCGCGCCAAAGTAGTCGCGCTGGGCCTGCAGCAGGTTGGCCGGCAGCTTCTCGGTGGTATATCCGTCAAAGTAGCTGAGCGCGGAGGAGAACGCCGGCATCGGAATGCCATGCCGCACCGCCTCGGCCACGACGTCGCGCCACGCGGGGACGAGCGCCTTGATGGTTTCCCCGAAATACGGGTCGAGCAGCAGGTTCCCGAGCTGTGGATTCTTGTCGTACGCCTCTTTGATCTTGCCGAGGAACACCGAGCGGATGATGCAGCCGCCGCGCCACATGAGCGCGATGCCGCCATAGTTCAGGTTCCAGCCGTAGGTCTTGGCCGCGGCGCGCATGAGCGTATAGCCCTGCGCATACGAGATGATCTTCGACGCATACAGCGCTTTGCGCACCTTTTCAATGAACGCGGCGCGGTCGGCGCACTCGATCTGCACCCCAGCCTTGGGGAACGCCTTCGCCGCCTCGACCCGCTCTTCCTTCATGGCCGACAGGCAGCGGGCAAACACGGCCTCGCCGATCAACGTGAGCGGCACGCCCTCGTCAAGCGCGGCGATGCCCGTCCACTTGCCGGTACCCTTCTGGCCGGCGGTATCCAGGATCTTGTCGACGATGGGCTGCCCATCGGTGTCCTTGTAGGCCAGGATGTCGCGCGTGATCTCGATCAAGTAGCTGTCCAGCTCCGTCTCGTTCCACGCCTTGAACACCTCGTGCATCTCGTCCGCGCTCATGCCCAGGCCGTCGCGCATGAGCTGGTACGCCTCGCAAATGAGCTGCATGTCGCCGTACTCAATGCCGTTGTGCACCATCTTCACAAAGTGGCCGGCGCCGTTTTCGCCCACCCAGTCGCAGCAGGGGGAGCCGTCCTCCACCTTCGCGCAGATGGCCTGGAACACGTCCTTCACAAACGGCCATGCGGCCGGGGAACCGCCGGGCATCATGGACGGCCCCTTGAGCGCGCCCTCTTCGCCGCCGGACACGCCGGTGCCGATGTACAGCAGCCCCTTGGACTCCACATACTGCGTCCTGCGGATGGTATCCGGGAAGTGGCTGTTGCCGCCGTCGATCAGGATGTCGCCCTTCTCCAGCAGCGGGATCAGCTGGTCGATCAGCTGGTCGACCGCGGCGCCCGCCTTGACCATCATCATCACGCGGCGGGGCTTCTTCAGGTTGGCCACCAGCTCTTCGAGCGAGTAGGTGCCGATGATGTTCAGGCCCTTGGCGCGGCCCTCCACAAAGTTCTTCACCTTGGACGTGGTGCGGTTGTACACCGCGACCGTAAAGCCCTTGGACTCCATGTTCATGACCAGGTTTTCACCCATGACCGCAAGGCCGATCAGGCCGATATCCGCTTTCATGATTCTACTCCTTTGATGTTTTATATAGTGGGATTTCCGTCGTCATGCCGCTCCCGTGCGGGAACGGGGTTCAGCGTTTCACACGGGCGTTGCCGCTCCAGACCGCCCAGACCTGCTCCTCGTCGGCCGGCTGCGCATAGTCGTTGAGCATGGTGGCCGCCAGCGCGCCGGTCGCCCAGCCAAAGTGCAGGCAGTCCTCGGCACTCCAGCCCTTGAGCACGCCGTACAGCAGGCCGCCCACAAACCCGTCGCCGCCGCCGATGCGATCCAGCACCTGGATCGGCCGCGGTTCGGCCACGTGCCACTCGCCGTCGCGCAGCAGGATGGCGCCCCAGAGGTGCTCGTTCGCGCTGACGACCTGGCGCAGCGTGGTGGCAAACGTCGTAGCACCGGGATATTCCTTCTGCACGCGCAGGATCATCTCCTTGAAGCTGTCGAGCTTGGACGCGAGGTCCTTGCCGCCCGCCTCGGGCCCCTGGACGCCCAGGCACAGCTGGAAGTCCTCTTCGTTGCCGATCAGGATGTCGGACACGGACGCGATCTCGCGGAAGATCGCGGAGAGCTCCTCCTCGCGGCCCTTCCAGAAGGACGCCCGATAGTTGAGGTCAAACGAAATGCGCGTGCCATATTTCTTGGCGGCGCGCGCCAGCTCCAGGCAGAAGATGCCCGTCTCATGCGACAGCGCAGCGATCAGGCCGGAGAGGTGCAGCACCTCCACGCCCTCCTCGCCAAAGATACGCGGCAGGTCGAAGTCCTTCACGTTCAGCGTCCGCCCCACTTCCCCGGCACGATCGTTCTGCACGCGCGGGCCACGCAGACCAAAGCCGCTGTCGGCAATGTTGAACTGGTGCCGGTAGCCCCACGGGCCGCCCTGCGGCACTTCCTTGCCCTCATACTCCATGTTGCGGCTGCGCAGGTCGGCCTTGATGAACGCGGCGATGGGGGAACCCTCGACAAACGTGGTCAGCACCTTGACCGGCAGACCCAGCGCGGCCGGCACGGTGGCGACGTTGGTCTCGGCGCTCGTGGCCTGCATGTAGAAATTGTGGCTGATGTGTACGGGTTGACGGTCGACCGGCGTGATGCGCACGCCCATGCTGGTCGGGACGACGAGTGCGTAACGTTTCATGTGTGGACTCCTCCTGAACTTATTTGATGATCTCGTCAAAGCGGAAATAGCGCAGCGCGTTGTTGTAGCTGATGTCGCGCACGATCTGCCCCAGCGCCTCGAGATCGGCCGGGTACTCGCCGTTTTCCACCAGCGTGCCAAATACGTTGCACAGGATGCGGCGGAAGTATTCGTGCCGCGTGTAGCTCAAAAAGCTGCGACTGTCCGTGAGCATGCCGACAAACGTGCTGACCACGCCCAGGTTCATGAGGTCGGTCAGCTGCTTTTCCATACCGGCCTTGTGGTCGTTGAACCACCAGGCGCTGCCCATCTGCACGCGCCCCGGCAGCTCTGCGTCGGTCTGGAAACAGCCCATGACGGTGCCGATGATGCCGTTGTCCGCAGGGTTGAGCGAATAGAGGATCGTGCGCGGCAACGCATTGGCCTTCTCGAGCAGGTCGAGGAAGCGGGCCAGCCGCGGCGCGTTGTTGCCCTCGTCGTTCATCGCGTCGAACCCGGTGTCCGGCCCCAGCCGCTCGAACATGCGGGTCGAGTTGTTGCGGATGCAGCCAAAGTGGAGCTGCATGACCCAGCCGCGCGCACGGTATTCTTCGGCGCAAGCCAGCAGCAGCGCCGTCTGAAACGCCTCCGACTCGCGGCGGCTGACCGGTTCGCCCGCGCGTCCCTTGCGGAAGATGTCCTCCAGCTCGGCCTCCGTGGCCAGCTCGCAAAGCGCCGTGTCGATGCCGTGGTCGCTCACGCGGCAGCCGTGCGCATCGAAATATGCAATGCGCTCCCGCAGCGCGTCCCGCAACCCGTCCATGCTCTGGATCGGGTGCCCGCACGCCGCCTCCAGGCGCTGGAGATATTCGCCAAAGTCGGGCTTGTCCGCGCGCATGGCCTTGTCCGGCCGAAACGCCGGCAGCACGGCCACCGGGCACGTCGGGTCTGCGGCGATGCGCTCGTGCGCCTTCAGGTCGTCCGCCGGATCGTCGGTGGTGCAGATGAGCCGGACGTCGCTCTTTTTGATGATGCCGCGCACGCTCATGTCCGGCTGCTGCAGGATCTCGTTGCAGGCGCGGTAGACGGCCTTGCCATTGCACCCGGTGAGCGGTTCGTCAATGCCGAAATACCGCTGCAGCTCCAGATGCGTCCAGTGATAGAGCGGATTGCCGACGAGCTTTGGCACCGTCTCCGCCCAGGCGAGGAACTTGTCCTCCGGGTCGGCGTCGCCGGTCACCAGGCGCTCCGGCACGCCGGCGGAGCGCATGGCGCGCCACTTGTAGTGATCGCCGCCCAGCCACACGTCGGTAATGGACGTGTAGCGGCGGTCGTCCGCGATCTCAGCCGGGTTGATGTGGCAATGGTAATCGACAATGGGCATACGCGCCGCATGCTCGTGATACAGTGTCTTTGCCGCGTCAGAGGTCAGCAGAAAATCCTTGTCCAGAAACGGCTTCATAGATACCCTCTTTTCCTGTTGTTCGGTATGGTGTTCCAGATGGGTCAGGCACGCCGTAGCATGCCGCAAGAGGCCAAACGCCCCCTGTTGCAGCCAGTATATCACTAGTATATCAGAAAAGCAATACGGCAAATGACTTTTTTCCGAAATCCAGAAAAATAAGGAGGTTTCCCGTAAAAACCGCCCGAAAATGTGATATATTTGTTTGACATTCCCGGCAATGGTGATATACTAGTCTCGTACGATTCTTTGCAACCGGCCCACAACATACTTGAGGAGGAAACTGTTCCATGCACAGCACCATCGAGTCTCTCCTTGCCACCCTCCGCAGCCGCGGCGATCTGCGCGTCTATGACCGCTCTGCCGATGCGGCGGAGGGCACCGCATGCGCCATCGTCAGCCGCGCCGGGCAGAAATACCTTGCGCTCGCCGGCGACCGCGCCGCCCGGTTTGCGGGCCACGATGAGGGCGGCGTACGGCTCTGCCCGCTCACCGTGGAGAATGCGCAGGCGCTGCAGGCGCTGTTCCCCTATGCCAGGCCTGCCAGCCACGCCGGCCACGCGTTCACCATGGGTCTTGGCGACCGGCTCGGCCTCGCCACGCCCGGCCACGTGCGCGCCATTGCCGGATACGGCGTCTATCCGGTGCTCGCGCAGCAGTCCATCCGGGAGCTGACGCTCACGAATCGCACGTTTGCCGACGTGATCGCCGCCGCCACGTTCGGCGTGTTCCAGGAGGGCTACAAGGGCGGCTACGGCGCCGACGGCGACCACCTCAAAACGAAGGAAGAGATCCGCTATGCGCTCGAGAGCGGCTGCACGATGATCACGCTGGACTGTTCCGAGCACATCGACATCCACGCCGCCGCCAGTTCCGATGCGGAAGTGGACGCCGCCTATGCCGCGCTGCCGGCAGAAGTGCGCGACCACTATGAAGCCGCGTATCTGGGCAAGGAGCTGCCGGTCATCGGGCAGCTGAGCGCCGCGGAGCTCAAACGCATCGTCCTCGTATTCTGGAAGGCCGTCCGCCACGCGGAAAGCTGCTACCGTTATATCGACGAGATCAAGACCGCGGACGTGGACTTCGAGCTGTCCATCGATGAAACGCGCACGATCACCACGCCTGCCGAACACTTCGTGGTGGCGCAGGAACTCGCCGGGCAGGGCGTGCATCCGGTCAGCGTCGCGCCGCACTTCTCCGGCGAATTTGAAAAGGGCATCGAATACAGCGGCAACCTGAACGACTTTGCGCGCGACTTCATCATCCACCAGAAAATCGCAGATCACTTCGGCTACAAGCTGTCCGTCCATTCCGGCTCGGACAAATTTTCCGTGTTCTCCACGGTCGGCCGCGTGACGCATTGCCACGTACACGTCAAGACCGCGGGCACCAACTGGCTGGAGGCCATGCGCGTCGTCGCGCTGCACGATCCGGCGCTCTACCGCCGCGCGCACAAATTTGCGCTTGAGCATCGCGCCGAGGCGGAAAAATACTATCACGTGTCCACCGACCCGAACGAGATCCCGAACATCGACCTGCAGAGCGACGCCTATCTGCCGGAATACCTGCAGCTGCCCGCCTCGCGGCAGACGCTCCATATCGCCTATGGCCTGCTGCTCAACGAAGCGTGGTTCAAAGAGGCGTTTTTCCCGTTCATGGCCGCGCACGAAGAAGAATATTACGCCGGGCTGGTGCAGCATATCGGCCGGCACCTGCTCTACCTCACGGCGGAGCGCTGAAATCAGAATCAAAGGAGAACGAGCATGAAACTTTGCAATGACACCATCCTGCAGCAGCGCGCCGCACTTGAAGCCAAGGGCTATGCGCTGCCCACGTTCGACCGCGCGGCCGTCACGGCCAATACCGCCGCCCGCCCGGAATGGGTGCACTTCGGCGCCGGCAACATCTTCCGCGCCTTTATCGCCAACCTGAACCAGTCCCTGCTGAATGCAGGGCTGATGGATACCGGCATCGTCGTGGCGGAGGGGTTTGACGCGGAGATCCTGGACGCGGCATACCGGCCGTTCGACAACCTCTCCGTGCTGGCCACGCTGTGCGCCGACGGGCGGATTGAAAAGACCGTCATCGCCAGCGTCGTCAACAGCCTGGGCATGGACCGCGGCACGGAGGACTGGGCGCAGCTCGAAGCCGCATTCCGCTCGCCGTCGCTGAAGATGGCCAGCCTCACGATCACCGAAAAGGGCTACAACATCAAGGACGGGCACGGGGACTATTTCCTCGCCGTACTCGCCGACATGGAGCAGGGGCCGGCGCAGGCCGGCAGCTACATCGGCAAGATCGCCGCGCTGTGCCACGCGCGCTTTGCCGCCGGCGGCGCGCCGATCGCCCTGGTCAGCATGGACAACTGCTCGCACAACGGCTCGCGGCTCGAAGCGGCGGTGCTCGCCTTTGCCGACGCGTGGGCCGAGCGCGGCCTGTGCGCCGACGGCTTTGCCGCCTATGTGCGCGACCGCAGCCGCGTCTCCTTCCCGTGGAGCATGATCGACAAGATCACGCCGCGGCCGGACGATTCCGTACGTGAAATGCTGGAAGCGGACGGGCTGGAGGACATGGGCGTGCGCGTGACCGGCCGCCGCTCCTTCGTCGCGCCGTTTGTCAACGCCGAGGAGGCGCAGTACCTGGTCATCGAGGACGCGTTCCCGAACGGGCGCCCGCCGCTCGAGCGCGCCGGCGTCATCTTTGCCTCGCGCGAAGTGGTCGACATGGTGGAGACCATGAAGGTCTGCACGTGCCTGAACCCGCTGCACACGTGCCTCGCCGTGCTCGGCTGCCTGCTGGGCTTTACCCGCATCTCCGCCGAAATGCAGGATGCGGACCTGAAACGGCTCGTGGAGATCGTCGGCTACCGCGAGGGGCTGCCCGTCGTGGTCGACCCCGGCGTCATCAGCCCGCGCGCGTTCATCGACGAGGTCATCGGCAAGCGCTTCCCGAACCCGTTTTTACAGGATACGCCGCAGCGCATCGCGACCGATACCTCCCAGAAGATCGCCATCCGGTTCGGCAACACGATCAAAAAGTACGCGGCGTCTGACACGCTCCACGTGCAGGATCTCAAGCTCATCTCCTTCGTGCTGGCCGCATGGTGCCGCTATCTGATGGCGGTGGACGACAACGGGCAGCCGTTCCAGCCGAGCGACGACCCGCTCCTGCCGATGCTCACGCCGCGCTTTGCAGCCGTCACGCTCGGGCAGCCGTGCGACGTGCACGCCGTACTCGAGCCCGTGCTCTCCGACGAGCGGATCATGGGCGTCGACCTGTATGCGGTGGGTCTCGGCGAGACGGTCGAGGCGCGCTTTGCCGAGCTCATCACCGGGCCGGGCGCCGTGCGCGCCGCGCTGCACCGTCACGTTTCTGAAGCATAAACATCCCGCATCCGGCCCGCCGGCCCGTCGCCGGCGGGCCAGTCGCCATTCAGCGCTGGAGAACAGGAGGCTTCCCGATGGTCCAGACCGCAATCCCCCCGAAAAAAGCGGGCGAGAACGCCCGGCAATACGCCTACCGCGTGCTGTACAACGGCATCATGACGCTGGACTTCCCGCCAGGCATGGTGCTTGTGGATGCAGAGCTGTCGCAGGCGCTGCAGATCAGCCGCACGCCCATCCGTGAGGCCATCGTCTCGCTGGTCGAGTCCAAGCTCGTGACCGTGTACCCCCAGCGTTCCAGCACGGTGTCGCGCATCGACCTGGACGCGGTCGAAGAGGGCGTGTTCCTGCGCTACCACACCGAGCGCGCCATCTTCCGTGAGGCGGTGCAAAAGGCCGGCGGAGCCGACCTCGCGCGATTGCGGGAAAATGTGGAACAGCAGCGCGTGCATCTCGAGAAAGGGGATCTGGACCGGTACATGGAACTGGACAACGAGTTTCACAAGCTGCTCTACCTCGCCGCAGGCAAGCCCTGGACCTGGGCGACCGTCATGCGCATCGTGACGCATCACGACCGCGTGCGGCGCCTGCAGGTGCGCCTTGGCACCGAGCAGCTCTGGCCGGCGCACGAGGAGCACCGCGTGCTCTTCCGCGCCGTCATGACACGTTCGGAACGGGATATGGACGACTTTCTGTATGAACACCTGACCGCCGGCTACCGCGGCGCGCTGCCGGAGCTGATGCAAAAATATCCCGACTATTTTGCCATTTAACGCGGCAGGGCCGCCGCCTGCCACACAAAAATCTCAATTTGTGTCAACCAAACAGGGAGCCGGAATATCCGGCTCCCTGTCCGTCTTGCCCGTTCCCGTCCGTTGCCTCCCCGCCGTCACGTTTCAGAGGGCAGCGCGCCGTCCACCTCTTCGGCATAGCGCACCGTCTCCATCGCGTCCGCGGCATAGCGGTCCGCGCCGATGCGCGCGGCATACCCTTCGTTCAGCACCGCGCCGCCGACGACGATCCGGCACCAGGGCGCGGCCGCCCGCACCCGGCGGATGGTCTCCTCCATGGCCGGCACGGTGGTCGTCATCAGCGCGCTGAGCCCCAGCAGCGGCGCGTGCAGGCGGACCACCTCTTCCGCGACCCGCTCCGGGGGCACGTCGCGCCCCAGGTCCGTCACGGCAAACCCGTAGTTCTCGAGCAACAGTTTGACGATGTTCTTCCCGATATCGTGAATGTCGCCGTGCACCGTGGCGAGCACGACGCGACAGCGGGCGGCGCCGGGCGTCCGCTGCGCGGACAGGGCGACCCGGATGCGCTCAAAGGCGCTTTTGGCCGCCTCCGCGCTCATGAGCAGCTGCGGCAGATAGACCGTGCCGCGCTCAAACCCCTGCCCCACCACGTCCAGCGCCGGGATGATCTCGCCCTTGACAAGCTCCAGCGGCTCCGTCGTCTGCAGCAGTGCCTGCGTCAGCTCGCCTGCGCGCTCGCGCAGGCCCCTTTCGATCGCGCGGCGCAGCGTCGTCTCCGTCTCCTTCGCAACCGTGCCGGCGGCCAGCCGGGCAGGTTCGCCCGCCGCAAACGCGATATAGTCCGCGCAGTCGGCATCCTGACCGTGCAACGCGCGGAAGGCGTAATACACCCGGCGCATGTCCGCCGAGTGCGGGTTGAGAATCGCCGCGGACAGCCCGTTTTCCAGCGCGCACGCAAAGAACGTGGCGTTGACCGCGTCCCGCGCCGGCAGCCCGAACGAGACGTTGGAGATCCCGAGCGACGTGCGGCAGCCCAGCTCGCTCCCGATGCGGCGCACCGCCTCCAGCGTGACGAGCGCCGCGCCCGGGTCCGCGCTCACGGTCATGGCCAGCGGATCGAAGAGCAGATCCTCCGGTCCCAGCCCATACGCCGCCGCTGCGCGCAAAATCTTCTCCGCGATGCGCACGCGCCCGTCCGCCGTCGCGGGGATGCCGTCCTCGTCGAGCGTCAGCGCCACGACCAGCGCGCCATATTTCCGGGCAAGCGGCAACACGCTGTGCAGGCTCTCCTGCTTGCCGTTGACGGAGTTGAGCAGCGCCTTGCCGTTGTAGCGGCGCAATGCCGCCTCCATGGCCACGGGGTTTGACGTGTCGATCTGCAGCGGCAGATCGACGACCGCCTGCAATTCGCACACCACGTCGCAGAGCAGCGCCGGCTCATCCACGTCCGGCAGGCCGACGTTCACGTCCAGCACGTGCGCGCCCGCCTCCTGCTGGCGGATCCCCTCCTGCAGCACATAGCCGATGTCCCTCTCCCTCAGCGCCTGCTGAAAGCGTTTCTTGCCGGTCGGGTTGATCCGTTCGCCGATCAGCACGGGCGCGCCGCCAAAGCAGACCGCGTGCGTATAGGAGGAGATGCAGGCGGTCTGCTTGCGCGTCACCGGCGCCGGTTCAAGCCCGCCGCACCTGCGCACAAGCGCTTCGATGTGCGCCGGCGTCGTGCCGCAGCAGCCGCCCACCACACGCACCCCGCGCGCAACCAGCGCCGCCACCTCCTGCGCAAAGTCCTCCGGCCCCACGTCGTACACCGTCCTGCCGTCCACGCTGCGCGGCAGCCCCGCATTGGGCATAAACAGCACCGGCACCGACGCGCACGCGAGCAGCTCCTCCACGACGCCGGACAGTTGCCTCGGCCCGAACGAGCAGTTGGCGCCGATCGCGTCGGCATGCAGCCCCTCCAGCATGGCCACCATGGCGGCGGGCGTGGCGCCGGTCATCAGCTTTCCGTCCGCACCATAGGCGTTGGATACAAAGACCGGCAGGTCGCTGTTCTCCTTGGCGGCGAGCAGCGCGGCCTTGGTCTCATAGCTGTCGCTCATCGTCTCGATCAGGATCAGCTCCGCGCCGTGCTTCACGCCCAGCCGCACCGCGGCCGCAAACGCGCGCACCGCGTCCTCAAAGTCAAAATCGCCAAAGGGGCGCAGCAACCGCCCCGTTGGGCCGATGTCCAGCGCGACAAACTTCTCCTGCGCCGCGCGGCTCGCCTCCCGCGCCGCGCGCACGTTGTCGAGCGCCGCCGCCACGATGCGCTCCAGCTCGTCCGGCGCATACCGCAGCGCGTTCGCGCCAAACGTGTTGGCCGACACCACGTGGCTCCCGGCGTCAAAATATGCGCGGTGGATCTCCTGCACTGCGTCCGGGTGCGTCAGGTTCCACCCCTCCGGCGCCTCGCCGGCGCGCAGGCCGCGCTGCTGCAGCAGGGTGCCCATGCCGCCGTCGAGATACAACATATGCTGTTTCAGATGGTCCAGAACGGTCATGGTGTCCCTCCGTCGTGCTGTCCGGCCGGGTCGTGCCCGGGTTGCGTCCCGTCCGTGCCGCGCGCCGGGCCGATGCCAATGAGCGCCGTCACCGATTTGGTCGGGGACATGAGCAGGCTGCCGTTGAGCGTCAGGCCGATCCGGCGCTCCGGTTCCAGCGCCCGGAAGATCTCCCGCTGGAGCCCAAGCGGCAGGTCGCCGTACCCGGGGCTGAAACGCGGCCGGGCCTCCTGCCCCGCAAGCCGCGCCTCTGCGCGCACTTCTTCGTTGAACGCGTCGCACAGCCGCTCGATGCGCTCTGCGCCGATCGCCTGCAGGAGCAGCGCGCGCGACGGCGCGGTGCGGCTGTACCGCGCAATCAGCCGGTCGAGCCCCAGCCCCACGGTAGCGGCAAACAGCACGGCGCTGCCGCACCCCGTCAGGTTTTTGGCCAAATTCGACGAGTGGACCCTGGCAAACCCCAAATCGACCTCCGCCCCCTGCACCGCAACGGGGAAGGTATCGAAGCACACCCGGCAGGCGAGCGCCGGCAGCGCCTCCCGGACGCAGTCGGCCAGCAGCGCCTGAAGTTCCGCCGGCGGCTCGCCCCGGCAGCCCGCATACCGCAGGGCCTCGCGCGTGTCGACCGCCCCAAGGGCATATTCGCGCATGCCCATGCGCTCCAGGCTCATCTGCCCAAAATGGCCGACAGGTTGCCCTGGATCCGGCGCGCCACCTGCGGCTTGTTCATGGAATATACGTGGACGTTGTTGACGCCGTTGGCAAACAGGTCGATGATCTGGTCCGTCGCATACGCGATGCCCGCCTCCATCATGGACGCCGGATCGCCGCCAAAGCGGTCGACGAGGCTCTTGAACCGCTGCGGCATGTGCGAGCCGGACAGGCGGATCGCCCGCGCCACCTGGTTCGCATTCGTGATCGGCATGATGCCGGCCACCACCGGCACGGTGATGCCCGCCTCGCGGATCTTATAGAGAAAGTTGTAGAGCAGGTTGTTGTCGAAAAACATCTGTGTGGTGAGAAAGGCGCAGCCGGCCTCCACCTTTTCGCGCAGGAACCGGATGTCCTCGCGCTGGTTCGCACTCTCGGGATGCACCTCCGGGTAGCACGCCGCGCCGATGCAGAAGTCCGCGCCGCTCTCCCGCAGCTCGCGCACGAGGTCGGTCGCGTGGCGGTACTGCCAGGTCGAGCGGTCGGCATTCTGCAGCTCCGGCGGCAGGTCGCCGCGCAGGGCCATGACGTTCTCGATCCCGGCGTCGCGCATCTGCGCAATGCGGTCGCGCACGGTCTCCCGCGTAGAGGACACGCACGTCAGGTGCGCCAGCGTCTCCACCCCGTATTGGGTGCGAATGCCGCGCGCAATGTCGAGCGTATAGGCGCTGGTACCGCCGCCCGCCCCATAGGTCACGCTCATAAAGGCGGGGTGCAGCCCGGCGATCTCCTCCGTCGCGCGGCGCACGCTCTCAAACGCGGTGCCGGCCTTCGGCGGGAACACCTCAAAGGACAGCGACGGCATGCCCCGGTACAGGATTTCGGTCAGTTTCATCGTTCCTCGCCCCTCTTGTGATGATATAGTATATCATCTGCGTTGAATCTGCACAAGTGGCGCGCGCCGGCTCGCACCGCCCGCCAGGCGAAATCGCCGGGCAACCTGGAGGCGCGGTTGCAACAACATGGCGGCTGCACCGGTCTCCCGGCGCGGCCGCCATTGCCCGGGAAACCGCGCGGCCGGGCCGGCTTCCTGCCGGCCCGGCCGCCTGTGCCGGTCGCCCGCCTGTGCTCCCCTACAGGGAAAGCAGCGAAATGGCGTCCGATATGGTCTTTTCCATCGCCTCTCGGCCGTATTTATTGACCTCTTCCTTGTTCTTTTCGCCATGCGTCAGGCAACCCGCGCCGCCGATACAGCCGCCGACGCAAGCCATGCCCTCGATAAAGTTCCCGCCCAGCACCTTTTGCCCGGCGCGCGCCTTCAGCAGCGCCGCGCGGCACGCCTCGATGCCGTCGCACGCGATGGGCCTCGCCTCGAACGTCGCATCCAGCCCCTGCTCCTTGAGCGCCTCCACCACCGCGTCGGACAGGCCGCCGCTGCGGGCAAAGATGCGGCCATAATAGGACGCATTGTCCAGCACGCCCTCGCCGAGCGTCGTGATGTCCACGCCTGCGCCGTCAAACAGCGCCTGCAGCTCCTCAAACGTGATGACACTGTCGATGTACGGGCGGACGCGCTCCTGCTGGAACTCCATCTTCTTGGCCGTGCACGGCCCGATGAACACCACGCGCGCGCCCGGTTCGGTCTTTTTGATGTACTGCGCAATGGTCGCCGCGGGCGAGAGGTTGTGGGAAATGTGCTCCACAAGCGTTGGGAACTGCTTGTGGATATAGTCCACAAACGCCGGGCAGCAGGAGCTGGTCAGAAAGCCCTTTTCAGCGAGCTCCGCGGCCTCGGCGTACGCAACCATGTCCGCGCCGAGCGCCGCCTCCACGACGTGATAGAAGCCGAGCCTGTGCAGGCCCTCGATCACCTGGCCAAGTTTCGCGTACACGAACTGGCTGGAGATCGACGGGGCGACGACGGCATAGACCTTGTACGCCTCGCCGCCCGCGCTGCCGCGCAGCAGGGCGATGACGTCGAGCAGGAAGGATTTGTCCGCAATGGCGCCGAACGGGCACTGGTACACGCACGCGCCGCAGGAGATGCACTTGTCGTTGTCGATGTGCGCGCTGCCATCCTCGTTCCTCGAAATGGCCTTGACCTTGCACGCGCGCTCGCACGGCCGCTTCTGGTCCGCAATCGCGCCATACGGGCACACCTTGGCGCATGCGCCGCATTCGACGCACTTGCTCTTGTCGATGTACGCCTTCTGGTGCGCGTCGAATGTGATGGCGCCGCGTTTGCAGGCGTCCTCGCACCGGTGGGCGATGCAGCCGCGGCACGCCTCCGTCACGACGTGGCCGCTCATCGGGCACTCGTCGCAGGCGATGTCCAGCACCTCGATCACGTTCGGATTGCTGCGGTCGCCGCCCATGGCCAGCTTCACACGCTCGGACAGGATGGCCCGCTCCTTGTACACGCAGCAGCGCATGGTGGGAATCTTGCCGGGGATGATGGTCTTGGGAATGTCCGTCACGTGCTCCAGCAGTTCGTCGGCATATGCCAGCCGCACGACCTCGCGCAGCACCTTGTATTTGAGATACTGTACCTTGGTGTCAAACTTTCTCATGCCCTCTCCCCCTCAATAATACGTCACGGCGACGCGCTTGCCCATCTCGGTGAGGTCTTTGGCCACGCCCTCGACCAGCTGCATCTTGATGTTGAAGCCGATCGGCAGATCGGGGTTCTGGTGCGCCGGGTTCACCGCGCGGCCGACGAAGAAATTCACGTCCGTCGCCTCTTCAAACAGCATCCGCGCAATCTGCGACGCACCGTCCTTTTTATAGCTCCAGTCCGTATAGCGTTCGTTGTCCTTTAAATAGTCGTTGGCATATTCGAGCACGCGGCTGAACGTGATCACGCCCTCGGTCACAAGATCGACCCCCTCGATGCGCGCCGTGGGCGGGATCTCCGGGTCGAGATACAGCGGCAGGCTCGTGTCGAGCGGCTTGTGCAGGTATTCGGCGGCGAGCGTGCTCGTCGTCCCGCCGCACACGATGTGCCGCCCGGCGCTGCCGAAAAACGCCTGGTGCATCTCCGTCAGCCGCGCAGGGTCGGCCGGCGGGCCGATCATGAGGTTGACCGTCTTGCGGCGGCGGATGCGCACAGCGCACGCGGTGGTGTCGTCCCCCGGCTTGTTGCCGTACAGGCGCGTACATTCCCCCACGAGCATGGCCGCAAGCGTCTTGGCCGTAAACGAACCGTCGTACACCGTCTCGAGAAACGAGGCAATCTCCTCGCGCTGCCAGCCAAAGTTGAGCGACAGCCCCACGCCCGCGTGGATGGCCCCGTCGCTCATGGCCATGAACACGTCCCCCTCCTCGAGCGGGACGACGGACTTCAGGATGCGTTTGCCGTCGATCGTCAGCTCCTGCTGCGGATAGTCCACGCTCCTGCCGCCGCGCAGCAGGATCACGCGCGGGTTGTCATACTGGATCAGCTCCGCCTCGCGGTTCTCCACGATGTGGATGATCGTAAACGTGGAATAGGCGACCTTGCGCACCTCGCACACCGGCAGCGTGGCCGCGATGGTCTTGACGCAGTCCTCGACCGTAAGGCCGCCAGCGATCATCGTGGAGAGGATTTTGGACGTCAGTGTGGAGAGGATGTTTGCCTTCACGCCGCTTCCCAGCCCGTCCGCCAGCACGACGGTCACGCCGTTCTCCTGGTCGATGCGCTCCACGTGGTCGCCGCAGAGCTGCTCGCCGTATTTGTTGGCCGAGACAAAGCCAATGTCGGTGCAGAGCTCACTCATAGCGCAGAGACTCCTTGAGCTTGGTCAGCGCGACCTTCGTCTCCGCCGTCGTCTCGCCGAGCAGCGACGCGATCTCCTGCACGGCGCGCATCTGCTTTTCGATGACGCGGTCGGTCACCTCGATGGTCGTGCGGCTGAGCGCCACGCGCGCGGCGCGCGCCGTCTCCTCCTCCGTCACGTCGCGGAGGATGCAGATGATCAGGTGATGGCTGCGGTCGATGACGAGCGTCTCGTCGACATGTTTCTGGTATTCTTCCAGATACACCCGCTGGTGCGACTGGCCACGCCCGGTGCGCTGCAGCTCCAGGAACGGCGTCGGGTCGAGCAGGCGCAGGACCTGCTCCCCGACGAGCGAGCGCGGGTCTTCGATGTGCATGAGCCGGCAGGCGGCGTTGTTGAGCTGCTGGATCTCCAGCGCGTCGTTGAGCACGAGGATGGCGTTCGGGGTGCTGCGGATGATGTTCTCCGAAAACGACTGCGCGCGCTCGGCAAGATAAGGCAGGCACATGGACAGCTCCGCCTTGCCCTGCAGCACCGCTGCCGCTTTCTCGCGGCAGGTGTTGTAGCCGCAGGAACCACAGTTGAGCTCCTGCTCCGGCGTGAACTTGCCCATCTCGCGCAGCACTGCCTCGATCGCTGCCGTGCCGGGCATGACGCGATGCGTATCCAGCTCGCCCATGTGCTTTTGCAGCGCCTCCGCCGCCGGCTGCTCGACCGGGAAGTCTTCCCGGCCCGCATAGCGGTTGACCGCCACAAACTCGCTGACCGGCGCGCGGCGGTTGCGGTCCATCGCCGGGCCGCCGATGCAGCTGCCCACGCACGCGGACATCTCGATGAAACAGTGGTCGAGCTTGCCGCCAATCACGTCCTCGAGCACCTGCATGCAGTTTTCCACGCCGTCGATGGCCAGATAGGTGTACGCCGGGTTGTCCGCCGCCATGCTGCGCAAAATACCGCCGGTCGTCGGGAACAGGCGCGCCTTGCCCGCCGCGCCGGTGTCCTCCATCTGCGGGATGGAGACGTTCGCCTCGTGGAGCCATTCGGTCAGCTCTTCAAACGTCAGCGCGCAGTCCACGATGCCGGGATACCTCTCCGCCTCGTCCTTTTTCGAGATGCAGGGGCCGATGAACACCGTCTTGGCGTCCGGATGGCGGCGCTTGAGGTCGGTGCAGTGCGCCTGCATGGGCGAGAGCACGTGCGCCAGATACGGCAGCGCCTGCGGGTAATACTTCTGGATGAGCAGGTTGACCGTGTGGCAGCAGGACGAGAGGATCACGCTGTGCGCGCCGTCGTACGTCATGCGGTCGTACTCGCGCTTGACCACGGTCGCGCCGAGCGCGGTCTCTTCCGCGCCGGCAAAGCCCAGCTGCCTGAGCGCGGCGTCCATGGAGGCGAGCGTCGCCCCCTCATAGTTGGCCACAAACGACGGCGCCAGGCTCACGTATACCGGCGCGCCGCCCGCAAGCAGCGCTTTGGCCGACGGCACGTCGTTTCGGATCTGCTTGGCGTTTTGCGGGCACACGACGAAGCAGTGCCCGCACAGGATGCACTCGTCCCCGACGATGTTCGCCTGGTGCCCGGAAAACCGGATCGACTTGACCGGGCAGTGCCGGATGCACTTGTGGCAGTCCTTGCAGTTGGCCGGCTTGAACTGGATACACTCGCTCATACGCTCTGCCTCCCCTCCGCTTTCGCCAGAAAACGCGCCCCGTCTACGATGACGCGCTCGTGTTCCGCGCGGCCGATCTCGCCCGCGCCGTCGCAGGCGACGATTTCAAACGTCAGCCGCCTGCCCTCCGCCGCCGTCACCCGGCTTTCACAGCGCACCGCGCCCCCTACCGGCGTGGCCGCCGTGTGCTCGAGACTCAGGCGCACGCCCACGGTGGTCTGCCCTTCCGGGAGCAGCGGCTGCACGCTTGTAAACGCCGCGCGCTCCATGCAGGCGGCCAGCGCCGGCGTGGCCAGCACGTCCAGCCCGCCGCTGCCCACGGTACGCGCGGTATTTTCTACACAAACGGCGCACGCGGCTTCGCCGCGCACGCCCAGAAACCGGTTCTGTTCCATGCCGTTCACAGCCGGCTCATGACTTCGTTCTCGAAGAAGTCCTTCGCCGTGTCGGGCTTGACCGAGAACAGCTCGCCGTCGATCTTGACGCTCACGCCGTTCACACAGTTGCCCATGCAGAACGCGCCGGTCAGGTTGATACGGTCTTCGAGCTTGCGCGCCGCAACCTGGCGCTGAATCTCCTCCACGACCTCGCGCGCCCCCTTGAGATGGCACGAACTGCCGATGCAAATGGTAATCGTCATGGTGTTTCCCTCCCCTGTCAATTCGCTGCGGCGCGGCGCGCCGCGAGTTGCTGCAGCATTATTGGTATTCCGCCACGTCCGCCCAGCGGAGCAGCAGCTCGCGCTCTTCGGGGCGGCCCTTGACCGACTGCGACGCGGCGACGATCGGGATCCAGCGCTGCACGTCGCCGCGCGGCACGCCGCTCTTTTTGCAGAACAGCGCCAGATATGCCTCCGCCAGCTCGTGCTTGCTCTCCAGCGAGAACAGCAGGAACGTGCGCGCCGCATCCGCAGCGGGCGTGCCCTGCGTCACGTGGGACCAGTCGAGGATGTAGGCCGTGCCGTCGTCCGTCAGGATGATGTTGCTCGGGTTGAAGTCCCCGTGGCACACGCTCGCCCGCGCCGGCAGCGTCGCCAGGCGCTTGTGCAGCTCGAACTTCGTGGCGTCGGGCAGCTCCGACTCGGTGATCTTGCGGTACATCTTGTCGCCCAGGCGGTTCATGAGCGGCGAGCGCTTCTGGTGCACCTCCATCTGCAGGGCAACGAAACGCTCGAGATACTCCTCCCGCCGCTCCGGCTCCTCGTCCATGCGGCGCGCCAGCGTCTTGCCGGGCACAAACTCGGTCACAATCGCCCAGTTCCCCTCGATCTTGCAGACCTCGAGCAGCGCCGGCACCGGCAGGCCGGTCTCTTCTGCGCGCGCGTGGTTGAGCGCCTCGTTCAGGATGTCGGCCTTGCTGAAGCCCTCGCCGAACACCTTGACGGCGCGGCCGCCGTCGCGGTACACGGTCTTGTTGGTACGGACTGCCAATACCCGTTCAAATTCCATGTGCTTACGCCTCCTCTCCGGTTCCGTAGTACGCGTTCAGATACATCTGCCGGATCTCGCGCATCAGCGGATAGCGCGGGTTCGCGCCGGTGCACTGGTCGTCAAACGCCTGCTCGGTCATCTCGTCGAGCCTGTTCAGGAAGTCCGCCTCGTCGATGCCGTAGTCGCGGATCGTCCTGCGGATGCCGACCTTCTCCTTGAGCGCGTCGATCGCGGCGATGAGCCCGTCGAGCTTTTCCCGGTCGGTCGCGCCCGCAATGCCCAGCGCATCGGCCACCTCGGCGTAGCGCGCCAGCGTGTGCGGGTGGTCATACTGCGGGAAGGTGCCCATCTTTGCCGGCGCCTCCGCGGCGTTGAAGCGCAGCACCTCGTCGATCATCAGCGCGTTTGCCACGCCGTGCGGCAGGTGGTGGAACGCGCCCAGCTTGTGCGCCATGGAGTGGCACACGCCGAGAAACGCATTGGCAAACGCCATGCCCGCCATCGTCGCCGCATTGGCCATCTTTTCGCGCGCCACCGGGTCGTGCGGGCCGTCGTCATAGGCGCGGGGCAGGTACTGGAAGATCACCTTCAGCGCCTGCAGGGCCAGCCCGTCGGTATAGTCCGTCGCCATCATCGACGCGTACGCCTCCAGCGCGTGCGTGACCGCGTCGATGCCGGAAGCAGCCGTCAGCCCCTTCGGCGCGTCCATCATCATGTCCGCGTCCACGATGGCCATGTTCGGCATGAGCTCGTAGTCCGCCAGCGGATATTTGACGCCCGTGCTCTCGTCCGTGATGACGGCAAACGGCGTCACCTCGCTGCCGGTGCCGGCGGAGGTGGGGACGGCCACGAAATACGCCTTTTCGCCCATCTTCGGGAACGTGTAGACGCGCTTGCGGATGTCGCTGAAGCGCATCGCCATGTCGAGGAAGTCCGCCTCGGGATGCTCGTACAGCACCCACATGATCTTGCCCGCGTCCATGGCCGAGCCGCCGCCCACGGCGACGATGCAGTCCGGCTGGAAGGCGGCCATCTGCGCCGCTCCCTCCCTGGCGCACGCGAGCGACGGGTCGGGCGCCACGTCGTAGAACGTCGTGTGGCGGATGCCCATGCGGTCGAGCGCGTCGGTGATGGGCTTTGTATACCCATTATTATACAGGAAAGTATCGGTCACGATAAAGACCTTTTTCGCATTTTTCACGGTGCGCAGCTCTTCGAGCGCCACGCCCAGGCAGCCCTTTTTGATGTAGACCTTTTCGGGCGCGCGGAACCACAGCATGTTCTCTCTCCTTTCGGCCACGGTCTTGATATTCAGCAGGTGCTTGACCCCCACGTTTTCCGACACGGAGTTGCCGCCCCAGGAGCCGCAGCCCAGCGTGAGGGAGGGCGGCAGGCGGAAGTTGTACAGGTCGCCGATGCCGCCGTGCGACGACGGCGTGTTGACCAGGATGCGGCACGTCTTCATCCGTTCGGAGAACAGGGAGAGCTTCTCCTGCTCGCGCACCGCGTCGAGATAGACCGACGAGGTGTGGCCAAAGCCGCCGTCCGCGACGAGCCGCTCCGCCTTTGCGACGGCCTCTTCAAACGTCGCCGCCCGGTACATGGCCAGCACGGGCGAGAGCTTTTCGTGCGCAAACTCCTCGGACGCTTCCACGCTCTCGACCTCGCCGATCAGGATCTTCGTCTCTTCCGGCACGTCCACGCCGGCCATGGACGCGATCGTGTGCGCGCTCTGGCCGACGATCTTCGCATTGAGCGAGCCGTTGATCAGGATCGTCTTGCGCACGCGTTCCGTCTCCTCCGGCGTCAGGAAGCGGCAGCCGCGCGCCTGGAACTCGGCGCGCACGGCGTCGTACACGTCGTCCAGCACGATGACGGACTGCTCGGACGCGCAGATCATGCCGTTGTCAAACGTCTTGGAGTGGATGATCGAGCTGACCGCCAGCAGCAGGTTTGCGCTCGAGTCGATGATGGCGGGGGTGTTGCCCGCGCCCACGCCGATGGCCGGCTTGCCGGACGAATACGCCGCGCGCACCATGCCCGGTCCGCCGGTGGCGAGAATGATGTCGGCCTCGTGCATGACGCGGTTGCTCAGCTCCAGCGTCGGCTGGTCGATCCAGTCGATGATCCCCTCCGGCGCGCCGGCGGCCACCGCCGCCTCCAGCACCAGGCGCGCCGCGGCAATGGTGGAACGCTTGGCGCGCGGGTGCGGGCTGATGAGGATGCCGTTGCGCGTCTTGAGCGCGAGCAGCGTCTTGAAAATCGCGGTGGAAGTCGGGTTCGTCGTCGGGATGACGGCCGCGATCACGCCCAGCGGCTCGGCAATGCGCCGGATGCCGAACGCCTTGTCCTCCTCGATGACGCCGCAGGTCTTCGTCTCCTTGTAGGCGTTATAGATGTATTCGGCGGCATAGTGGTTCTTGATCACCTTGTCCTCCACGACGCCCATGCCCGTCTCCTCGACGGCGAGCTTGGCCAGCGGGATGCGCGCCTTGTTGGCCGCCATCGCCGCCGCGTGAAAGATGTGGTCTACCTGCTCCTGCGAATATGTCGCATAGGTCCGCTGCGCCGCACGCACGCGCTCGATGGCGACGGCCAGCGTCTCCATGCTGTCCACGACGGCGGGTCGTTTCATTGCCTTTTTCATGTGGTACCTCCAATTCTGCCCTTCGGGCGGTATCGGTAAAAATTTATCGTTATTTTTATATCGATATCATAATATTTATTTTGTGCTTTGTCAATAGTCTGTGCACAATTCTTTTTTGCACCATGGCGCTGCCGCGCATCAAAAAGACGGAACGCCGGAAGTCTTGTCGCATCCGTGTCCCGTCAGCCATATTTTCGATTTACACGCCGCCCCCGGCGCCGTTCAGCCCTCGGCGATCAGCAGCGGCCGGAATTGCAGATAGTCCGCCGCCACCAGCGCATAGCGGATGCCGTTGTGCACGCCGTTGAACGCGCCCCGGTGCGCCGGGCCGTGCAGATGGCCGTAGACCGCGACCTCCACGCCGGCCTGCTCCAGCAGCGCAGTCACCTCCGTGTCCCTGTGCTGTGGGTCGAGCGGCGGGTAGTGCAGCATGGCAATCCGCCGCTTCCCCGTCTCCAGTTTGGAAAGCGACAGCGAGAGCCGCAGCAGCTCGCGCCGGTAGAGCCGGGCGTCGTCGCTCTCCCGCGCCCCCGCCTGTGCGTCCGCCTGCGCCGGCAGCGTCCAGCCGCGCGTCCCGCCGATGGCAAACGCGCCCACGGTCAACGCGTCGTTTTGCAGCGCGCGCACCGAAGGCGGCAGCGCGCGGCGCACTTGCACAAGCGAGCTCCACCAATAGTCGTGGTTGCCGCGCAGCAGCAGCTTTTGCCCCGGCAAACCGCCGACAAACGCAAGATCGGCCGCAGCATCCTGCAGCCGAATCGACCAACTGATATCACCCGGGATCAACACCAGGTCGTCCTCGCGCACGGTCTCCCGCCATGCAGCCGACAGGCGCTCCACGTGGTCGCGCCACGCCTCCCCAAACAGGTCCATGGGCTTGTCGGCGGCAAAGGACAGGTGCAGATCGCTGATGGCAAATACGCGCATGGGGCCTCCGTTTCCGGCTCGGGTCTACTCCTCTTCTTCGTCGTCCGCGTCTTGGAAGTCCTCGTCCTCGTCGTCCAGCGCAATGGCGCTCTCCAGCTCCGCCTGGCGCTTCTTCTCGCGCAGGCAATCTGCGCACAGATCCGACCCATGTACGGCGGGCGCCTCTCCACACTCGCTGCAGAGCGTTTCTTCTTCCTCGGCCGCCGGCTCTGCCTGGATGCGCCCGTTCTTCATGGCGCGCAGGCACACGTTGCAATATTGTTCGCCCTCGCGAATGTAGTTCAGTTCACACTTGGGGCACTTTCTCAATGCCATAGTTCCGTTCTCCTCGACGATATCGCTTGCGGCACGCAGCAGGCGCGCCGTCTGATTCAGTGCATATTATGCAGAACGGATGGCAACATGTCAAGGGCTAACCGTGACTTTTTCGACATCCTGTAAAATTTGGCCGATCCGCTGGAGCAGCGCTTCCCGCCCGTCGTGCGTTTCGGAGGAATACGGCACGGCAAACGGCGGCGCGCCCAGCTGCTTTGCCGCGGCATTGGCTGCCTGCTGGCGTTTGGACTTTGCAAGCTTGTCCGCCTTGGTGGCCACGAGCGTGAAGGGCACGCCATAGTAGAGCACCCACTCGAACATCTGCCGGTCCTCCTGCGTCGGGGCGTGGCGGATGTCGAGCAGCAAAAACAGGTGCGTCACCCTGCCGCTGCCCAAGTAACTTTCGATCAGCTCGCCCCAGCCGCGCTGCTCTTCCTTGCCGGCGCGGGCAAATCCATAGCCCGGCAGATCCACGAGATAAAAGTCGCGGTTGAGCAGGAAAAAATTGATCAGCCGCGTCTTGCCCGGCGTCTGCGAGGTCTTGGCAAGCTTGAAATTGTTGCACAGGCTGTTGATCAGGCTCGATTTCCCCACGTTGCTCTTGCCTACAACGGCGATCTCGCAGCGGGCGGCGGGCGGGTACGGCGTGCCGCGCCCCACGCTCGTCAAAAACGCGGCCTGCTTAATGGCAAACGGCTGCATTCCCCGTCTCCTCGCCCGGCAATACGGGCGCATTGCCCTGGACGGGGCGCTGCTCGAGCGCATGCTCGAGCACCGCGTCCGCCTCGTCCACAAATACGATCTCCAATGCCTCCAGCACCGATTCTGGCACGTCGTACAGGCTCTGCCGGTTTTTCTCCGGCAGCAGCACGGTGGTGATCCCTGCGCGCACGGCAGCCAGCAGCTTTTCGCGCAGCCCGCCAATCGGCAGCACGCGGCCGCGGAGGGTGATTTCGCCCGTCATGGCCACGCCTGCGCGCACCGGGATGCCGGAAAGCGCGGAGGCAAGCGCCGTCATCATCGCAATGCCGGCGGACGGCCCGTCCTTGGGAACCGCCCCCTCGGGCACGTGGATGTGGATGTCGATCTTGTCGAAGCAGTCCGGCTCCACGCCGAGGCACGCCGCATTTGCGCGCACATAGGTCATGGCCGCCTGCGCGCTCTCCTGCATCACGTCGCCGAGCTGTCCGGTCAACTGCAGTTTGCCCTTGCCGGGCATGACGCTGACCTCGATCTCCAGCGTCTCGCCGCCGACCGGCGTCCAGGCCAGCCCCGTCACCGCGCCGATGCGCGGCTCGGCCGCGACCGATTCGTGGCGGTATTTTGCCGGCCCCAGCCAGTCCGCAATGCGCGAGAGCGAGAGCTGCACGCGCTGTCTGCCCTCGACGACCTCGCACGCGGCCTTGCGGCACACGCTACCGAGTACCCGTTCAAGCTGGCGCACGCCGGCCTCGCGCGTATAGCCCTCGATCAGGCGGGCCATGCAGCGGTCGTCCACGCGCAGGTTGGTGCGCTTGAGGCCGTTCTTCTCCATCTGGCGCGGCAGCAGGTGACGCTTGGCGATCTCCATCTTCTCGTCAAACAGATACCCCGGCACCTCGATCATCTCCATGCGGTCGCGCAGCGGCCCGGGAATCCGGTCCGCGTCGTTGGCCGTGGTCATCAGCAGGCACTGCGACAGGTCGTATGGCAGCTCCAGGAAGTGATCCGCAAAGCTGTTGTTCTGCGCGCTGTCCAGCACCTCGAGCATCGCCGCGGACGGGTCGCCATGGATGTCGGACGCCAGCTTGTCAATTTCGTCAAACAGCAGCAGCGGATTGACCGTCCCCGCCTGCTGCATGGCGGCGATCACCCGGCCAGGCCGCGCCCCGATGTACGTGCGGCGATGGCCGCGGATCTCGGCTTCATCGTGCACGCCGCCCAGGCTCATGCGCACAAACCGCCGCCCCATGGCCTTTGCAATCGCCGACGCGATGGACGTCTTGCCCACGCCCGGCGGGCCCACGAGGCACAGGATCTGCCCCTGCGGGTTGCCGGTCAGCTTCTGCACGGCCAGCATTTCAAGGATGCGCTTCTTCACGCGCTCCATGCCGTAGTGGTCGGCGTCGAGCACGGCCCGCGCGTTTTCCAGGTCGAGATTGTCCTCCGTGCGCTCGGTCCACGGCAGGTCGAGCACGCACTCGATGTACGCCTGCGCCATGGGCTGCTCGTGCGAACCGCGCGGCAGGCTGGCCAACCGGTCGATCTCCTTGGTGAGCTTCATGCGCACCGGTTCCGGCAGCGCCTTCTCCTCCATGCGCGCGCGATAGCCCGCGGCCAGGTCCTCCTCGCCGCCGCCCAGCTCCTCCTGTACCGCGCGCAGCTGCTCGCGCAGCACAAACTCGCGCTGGTTCTGCTCCACCGCCGCCTTGACCTTGCCGGCAATGCGGCGTTCCATCTCCATGATCTCCATCTCTTTTTGGAGCAAGGTCAGCAGCTTGACGGCGCGCAGTTCGGCGTCCGGTTCCTCGAGCAGCCCCTGTTTGTCCTCCAGTTTGGCCGCCACGTTGCGCCCGACCGCATCGGTAAACGGGCCGAAGCCCTCCGTCTGCAGCACGCTCTCGCGCTGCTCCGACGTCAGGCGGTTCTGCGCCACCGCAAACGCGGCAAAGCCCGCGCCAAGGCTCCGGCGGAGCGCCTCCGCCATCGGCGCGTCCGGCTCGCGCTCGGCCAGGTAGCTGATCTCGGCCAGGAAACACGGAGACTCCTGCACCACCCGTTCCACCCGTGCACGCGCCACGCCCGTGACCAGCAGGCGGACCGTATCCCCCTGGATGCGGAACACCTGACGGATACGGCAGACCGTACCGACGGATGCAAAATCGTCCGGATGCACGTCGACCAGCTTCGGGTCGGCCTGCGCACAAAAGCACGCCAACCCGTCGGCGGACAGCGCCTGCTCGATGGCGCTGAGCGTCTTCTTCCTTCCAATATCGCAATGGATCACCTCGCCCGGCAGCACGGCAATGCCGCGCAGCGGCACAATAGGCATTCTGATTTTTTCTGATACCATATGACTCTCTCCTTCAGGTTGTATCAGTATACAACCTTAGGATATAGTATAATGGTATCTGTCAGTTTGTGCAAACAGTGATCGTAACCACGTCGTGTTTTTCTTGTGACACTTTTTCGTCAAATGCGATGGCGAACGCCTCTTCCAGCGTAGAGACGGGGCAGACCGCAGGTTGGGCGGCAAATTCGGCGTCGTCGTTCTCCAGCGGGATCAGCACGCGCACCGCCCCCGCCCCGAGCGCCGCCTCCAGCTTTTCCCGCACCCTGCCGACCGGGCGCACCTCGCCGTGGATCGTCACTTCGCCGGTCGCGGCCGTCAGCGGCAGCGGCGCGCGCCCGTTCACGGCGCTGTACAGCGCAATGGCGATGGCAATGCCGGCCGATGGCCCGTCCGTAGGCAGGCCGCCCGGGATGTTGAAGCGCACCTCGTATTCGCCAAAGTCCACGCCGGTGATGTCGCCCACGGCGCAGAGCACGTTTTCTACCGAGCCGCGCGCGGTGCTCTTGCGCCGCAGTTTCTTGCCCCGCAGGTCGATCTCCTCTTCCTCCACGATGCCGCCGAGCACCAGGCCGGGCTTCCTGCTCTTTTTGATCATACACTCGATCTCCATGGCCATGCCGCCGCCCATGCCGTTGACCGCGAGCATGTTGGCCACGCCCACGCACGGTTCGGCGCGCAGCCGCTGCACCGGCATCGGCGCATAGTTGCAGGTGCGCGCGACCCAGGCCACGTCGTCCTCCCGGATTTCGCTGCGATGCTCGCCATAGGCCACGCCCGCGGCCAGCTGCACGATGTTCACCGCGTCGCGCCCGCTCGACGCATAGCGCGCGCAGGCCAGCGCGGCGTCGTGCCCCATGGCCATGCCCGCGCGCGACGCGGCCCCCTCCGCCACGCGCATGCGCTCCGTCGGGCCCAGCGGCTTGAAATACAGCTCTACGCACCGGGACCGCAGCGCCGGCGGCAGCTCCTCCGGGCGGCGCGTCGTCGCGCCGACCAGGCGGAAATCCGCCGGCAGGCCGTTTTGGAAGATGTCGTGGATGTGCGCCGGGATGCTGGTGTTGTCCGGCGCGTAATACGCGCTTTCAAAGTGCACGCACCGGTCCTCCAATACCTTGAGGAGCTTGTTCATCTGCATCGGATGCAGCTCCCCGATCTCGTCGAGAAACAGCACGCCGCAGTGCGCGCGCGTCACCGCGCCGGGCTTTGGCTGCGGCACGCCCCGGCTCCCGAGCGCGCCGGCGCCCTGGTAAATGGGGTCGTGCACGGAACCCAGCAGCGGGTCGGCAATCGCCCGCTCGTCAAACCGCACGCACGTGGCGTCCATCTCCACAAACTTCGACTCCTCCGTAAACGGGGAATCCGGGCGCTTTTTCGCCTCCTCCAGCACGAGGCGCGCCGCGCACGTCTTCCCGACGCCCGGCGGGCCATAGATCAGCACGTGCTGCGGATTCGGCCCGCACAGCGCCGCCATCAGCGCGCGGATGCCGGCCTCCTGGCCCACGATGTCCTCAAAACGCATGGGCCGCGCCCGTTCGGACAGCGGCTCGTTCAAATGCCGCGCACGCAGCGCCGCCAGGTTGCGCATCTCCGCAGCGCCCTGGCGCGCCGCGCCGGCGCGCCCCTGCGACCCGGACTCCGGCTGCACCGCCGGGCGCCTGCGCCGCCGCCAGAGCACGAACACCAGGCCGCCCAGCGCGAGCGTTTCCAATACGATGATCCAAATCAAATCCTTCATGCCGTTAGTATGCGCCGATCGGCCGCGGCATGCGCTGCAAATTGCGCGTTTCCACCATTTTCCCTGCGGCAGCCGCGCGGCGCGGCCGCCGGCACGCGCGCACCGTTCATAAAACCTTCAAAGACTGGACAACTCCATGTCACATCCGGCGCGCATACTAAAAAGAACCAACTTGGTAGGTACTGATCGACGAGGAGCGTGTTGCGTCATGAAATTTTTGCTGGCCGCCGCCACCGGCGTGCTGCTGCTGCTGAGCGGCTGCACATGCAGCCCCGCTTCGCCATCCGGCGACGCGGCAACCGCCGCGCCGTCCGCCTCCCCGACCGGCGAACTGCTGCAGGTCCTGGACCCGCTGGCCAGGCTGACCGGGGCGCACGTCCTCATGGGAGATGCTGAAACGGTCAACGGCGGCACCTATGACAGCTTTTTTGAAGATGAAGTGGCCGTGCTCATCTCGAGCGGCGCACTGGAATCCACCGGCTTGCAGATCGACAAGACCGGCGACACGCAGAACCTGGAAGAGGCGCTTTCCTATGGGCTGAATGCGGCCGTACACGTGCGCGACGCGAGTATTGCCACGCTCACGGACACGCTGCTCACGACCAACGGCCTGGGCGCGGCAGGCGTGTTCTGCACCGGCGACGGTTCCTCCGCCATCCTGAGCGGCGGGCTGCTGTCCACCGCCGGCGAGGCCTCCCCGGCCATCGCCGCGCTCGACGGCGCCGCCGTGCAGCTGCAGGACACGGAGCTGCTCACCGATAGCCTGCAATCCCCGTGCCTGCTCGCCCGGGGCGGCGCGCACATCGAGGCCGCCGGCATCCGCGCCAACGCGTCGGAGGCGGGCCTGCTGGAGCTGGAGGACGCGTCCCTCACGCTCGACAACTGCACGCTCAGCGGCGCGGGCGCGCGCCTGAGCGGCGCAGCCTCGCTCACGGCCACGGGCGGCGCCCTGACCGCCAGCACCGCCGACGCGCTGTTCACGCTGACGGGCGGCGAAGCCACCGTCTCGCTGACCGGCGTGGCGCTGACCCGGTCCGAGGGCGGCGCCCTGCTCTCCGTCCTGTCCGGGCGCCTGTCGCTGCTGTGCGACTATCAGGCGCTCGAGGGCGAGCTCTCGGTCGCGGACGGCGCAACGCTTTCCGTCACGCTGCAGAACAACAGCACCTTTACCGGCAGCGTGAGCGCGGACGAGCGCATGCGCCTCTCGCTGTCGCTCGACGCGACGAGCCGCTGGTTCGTCACGGGCGACTCCTACATCGAAGCGCTTTCCGACGCGGACGCCACGCTCCAGAACATCGAAAGCAACGGGTTCACGATCTACTACAATTCCGAGAATGAAGCCAACGCCTGGCTGGACAGCAAGCCGTATGCGCTGCCCGGCGGCGGCTACCTCTCGCCGTTGATCTGACGGGAAGGCGCGACTGTAGCGCTCCATGGCATGCATTTCGTCGCCGCACGGGGGACGGGCAGACGCCCGCCCTCCGTTTTTTGTTGCATTCCGGCCGGCAGATGAACGGCATTTGCCACGATTTTGCCAAAAACGGGGTGCATTCTTTTAAATAGAGAACGTACCCAAAGGAGGACCCCATGGAACAGACTGACCACACCTTTGCCGCCGCACAGCAGAAGAACCAGCGCAAAAAGCGCCTCCGCACGCTCGCTGTGCTCGCCGCGGCCATCGTCGTGCTCGCCATCGCCGCCGCCGTGCTCGTGCCACTGCTCGCCACGGACGACGCGGCCACGAGCGTACTGACCTGGCAGGTCACCACCCTGTCGGAGGGCGAGATCAGCACGAGCGTCAGCGGCAGCGGCACGCTCACGGCGCTGAGCGCCGCCACCTTCACCGCCCCGGCCGACGCGGTCGTCGAGGAAGTGCTGTTCCGGGCAGGCGACCACGTGAGCGCGGGCGACACGCTGCTCACGCTGTCCTCCGACGCGCTCGACGAGGAGCTGGAGGCGCTCGAACAGGAGCTCGACACCCTGCAAAGCTCCCTTGCCACCGCCAGCCAGGAGGCCGGCAGCCTGTACATCACCGCGCCGAAGGCGGGCGTCGTCAAGCAGCTCACGGCTGCGGCGGGCGACGTCGTCGAGGACGCCGGCACGCTGTGCCTGATCTCGACCGACGGGCGCATGAAGCTCGTGACCGAGGTGCCGGAGACGGTCAAAAAATATGACGTCGTGTCCGTCGTGATCGGCGACGAGACGGAGTCCGGCCTCGTCACCGGCCTCGAGGACGGGCAGGCCACCATCGTCATCGAGGAGAACAGATATGCCATCGGCGCGGAGGCTGCCGCCTATGACGCGGACGGCAACCTGCTCGGCAGCGGCGCGCTGGCGCTCAACGAATGCGTCGCCGTCACGGGCACCGCCGGGCGCATCGACACCGTGCTGACCGAGGAAAACAAGAGCGTGTCGCGCGGCGGCCGCCTGTTCCTGCTCGAGGAGGGCGCGCCCAGCGCCTCGTATCTCGAGAGCAAGGAAGAGGAGGCGGACCTGCTGGAGCAGATCGCCGAGTGCCGCGCCAAATACAGCGTCGTCGCGGAGTGGGACGCCACCGTGACCGCGCTGCCGGTGTCCGCGGGCGATGAAGTGCTCTCGGGCGACACGCTCTGTTCGCTCGCCGGCACGGACGGCTACACGATGAGCGTCTCGGTCGACGAGCTCGACATCGGCGGCGTCGCCATCGGCCAGAGCGCGACGATCACGCTGGACGCCATCGACGGCACGTTTTCCGGCGTTGTATCCGACCTCTCCTATGAGGGCAGCGGCAGCTATGTGACCAGCTACACCGCCACGCTCGACATCGACCCGATCGAGGGCGCGCTGCCGGGCATGAGCGCCTCCGCGGAGATCGTCACCGAGACGAGCGGGCAGACGCTCATCGTGCCGGTGGACGCCGTGCAGTACGAAGGCGACGAGACGTTCCTCTACCTCGCAGGCAGCGACACCGCGGTCGGCACCGTCTATGCCGAGACGGACCTCGACCTGACGCAGCTCACGCGCGTACCGGTGGAGACCGGCATGTCCGACGGCAGCTACATCGCCGTGTCGGGCAAGCTGAGCGCGGGCGAGCTGATCCTCATACCGCTGCGCACGACGACCAGTGTCTATGAAGAGGAGGAAAGCAACGCCCTGTTCGCCATGCCCGGCAGCATGGGCAGCGGCAGCTTCGGCGGCGACTTTGGCGGCGACTTTGGCGGCGCCATGCCGGAGGGCGGGTTCTCCGGCGGCGGCCGCGGCGGCGAGCGGCCGAACGAGTGAGGGCAACGCCATGCTGACGCTTTCGCACATCTGTAAGACGTATCTCGTCGGGGACGAGCCGGTACACGCGCTCGTGGACGTGTCGCTCGACGTGCAGGAGGGGGAATTCGTGGCCATCTGCGGTCCCTCCGGCTCCGGCAAGACGACGCTCATGAACGTCATGGGCTGCCTCGACCTGCCCGATTCCGGCTCCTACCTGCTCGACGGCATCGACGTGGCCGCCTGCACCGACAGCGCGCTTTCAACCATCCGCAGCCGCAAGATCGGCTTCATCTTCCAGCAGTTCAACCTGCTCGACCAGATGAGCGCGCTCGAAAACGTGGAACTGCCGCTCATCTATCAAAAGCTCCCGCAGCGCGAGCGGCTGGAGCGCGCGCGGGAAGCGCTCTCGCTCGTAGGGCTTGAAAAGCGCATGCGCCACCGCCCAAGCCAGCTTTCCGGCGGGCAGCAGCAGCGCGTGGCCATTGCGCGGGCGCTGGCCTCCCGTGCCCGCGTCATCCTCGCCGACGAGCCCACCGGCAACCTCGATTCCCGCTCCGGCGACGACGTGATGCGGCTCATCTGCGGCCTGTCCGAGCAGGGCAGCACGATCGTGCTCATCACGCACAACCAGCGCGTGGCGGACATGGCGCAGCGCACGATCTATGTACACGACGGGCGCCTGTACAGCGCCGAGGAGGAGGCGAACCGGGCATGACCATGCTGTTCAACACCCTGCGGCTCGCCGTGCGGGCGATGCTCGCCAACAAGATGCGCTCGTTCCTCACGATGCTCGGTATCATCATCGGCGTAACGAGCATGGTCATGCTCGTCTCCATCGGGCAGGGCGCGACCGGCGCCGTCACCGGCGCCATTGCGGACATGGGCTCCAACCTGCTGACCATCACGGTAACGGACGAGGACGTGTCGCTCTCGCGCGAGGACTTTGAAACCCTGGAGGCGTACGACGCCATTTCCGGCGTCGCGCCGTACGTGACCACGTCGAGCGTGGCCCGCGCCGGCGCCGGCTACACAAACGTCACCGCCTACGGCGTGACCGAGACGTTCCTCGAGGTGTCCGACCTCGGCGTGCAGGCAGGGCGCGGCATCGTCCCCTCCGACCTGACCTGGCGCACCAACGTGGCCGTGATCGGCGTGGAAGTCGCGGGCGAGCTGTTTGAAAGCTACGACGTGATCGGCGAAACGTTTACGATGGACGGGCGCACGTTCACGATCGTCGGCCTGCTCGAGGAGAGCGGCTCCGATATGACCGGCTCACTCGACAGCCGCGTGCTGATCCCGCTGACCATCTGCCAGCGCATCGCAGACAGTAGCGCGATCAACACCTGTTACGTCGCCGCCGCCTCCACCGAGCAGGTCGAGCTTGCCCAGGCGCTGGCCGAAGGGCAGATGCTGCTGCTCACGCGCGACGAAGACGCCTACAGCGTATACAACATGTCGTCGCTGCTCGATACGATGGACGACGTTATGAGCACGCTGTCGCTCATGCTCGGCGGCATTGCCGCCATCGCGCTGCTGGTCGGCGGCATCGGCATCATGAACATCATGCTCGTGTCCGTGGCCGAGCGCACGCGCGAGATCGGCATCCGCAAGGCGGTCGGCGCGCGGCGCGTGCACATCCTGCTGCAGTTTTTGATCGAGGCCTGCTCGCTCTCCATCCTGGGCTGCGGCATCGGCATCGCATCCTCCGCGCTGGGTCTTTCCATCTTCTCCGCCATCGCCGGCACAGCCATCGCCATCGAGTGGCGCGCGGCCATTGCGGCCGTGCTGTTCAGCGTGGCCATCGGCGTGCTGTTCGGCAGCTATCCGGCGGCCAAGGCCAGCCGCATGCCCCCCATCGACGCGCTGCAGCGGCGGTAGCTCCGCCGGCGCGGCAAAAGGCAACCAGCTGCGGCCGCGGACGTCCCGTCCGCAGCCGCAATTCTCTTTGACATTGTACAGGCAATCGTGTAGAATAGAGACAACTTCACAGAGGGGGATTCATTGCCGCATGCAATTCCATGGCGTCTTCAAAATCGGCCGTAAAGAGAACATCCGCTACAATCTGTTCGTCTCCCAGACCCGGTTGATCGTCATGACGGTCGTCGTGTTCGTGCTCATCGCCGTCATGCTCGGCGTGACCGACTTTGTCCGCACCCGGTCCCTCGGCGATACGCTGCTCTTTGCCCTGCCGCTCGCGCTCGGCGGCTCGGTGCTGTTCATCGTGCTCAACACAGTCATGCTCATCTTCCGCGTGAACAAGAGCTATAAGGAAAAGACGGCCTATGAATTCACCCAGGACATTACCATCGACGAGAGCGGCGTCCACGCCGCGTCCGAGCGCGGCAGCGCCCTGCTGGAGTGGAGCAAAATTGAAAAGGTCCGTGAAGCGGGTCACGCCTTCTACCTGTTCCTGTCCAAGACACAGGCCTACGTGCTGCCCAAATACCAGCTTGCCAACCGCAGCGAAGACGCGGCGCAGATCCGCGCGCTGCTGCGGCAGCACCTCGACGCCAAGCTCCTCAAGCTCAAGTAACGGCGGAAACCCGGACGGAGATGGGAGATTGACGATATGGGAAGTCTCGGCGCGCCAAAGCTCGTTGCATTGCTCGGCCAGCTCCTGACGGTCGTGCAGTTTGCCTTTTACATCCTCGGCATCGTGTGTTTCATCAAGTACCTGCGGACCAGGCGATGACCGCGCCGGGTTCCATAAACCAATAAACAGCGGGACCGTCCTTCCGGATGGTCCCGCTGTTTCACCGTTTACAAGTCACTGCTGCCCGCCGCCAAACAGGCGCACAAAGAAATCGCCAATGGCCGCAAAGAAGTTTTTCACGCTCTCATACACGCGCGAGATGGTCTCCGACACGGTGTTGACCGACTGCGCCGTCTTGGCCAGCCCGGTCAGCCGCTGCTGCAGCTGGTCGGTATCGAGCCCTTCCAGCTTGCGCGTGAGCGTCAGCAGCTGCTCCACCTGCGTATCCGTCACGGTGACGTTGTACGCGGCGGCAATGCTGCGGATCTCGTCGCGCACCTCGGCGTCGCTCATCTGCTGCGTCTGGTCGAGGATGTTCTTGAGCTGGGCGACGATCTCCGTCGCCTCTGCGCTGCCCACATACTCGGCCAGCTCGCCCGTGACGACCAGTTCCTCCGCGCCGACGAGCTTGGCCAGGTCGTTCAGCGCCACGCCCGTGAGCGACTCATACGCCTTGTACGCGCCGGTCAGCGCGCCGGTGCCGGACACCGGGAACGGCGCCGACACGACCACCCGCGCGTCCGTGATGCCCGCGGTCGTGAGCGCATTTTTATACATCTGCTCGGTGCAGTAGTTGATGTTGTAAATCTGGATATCCAGCCCCGCGCCGGGCTCGAGCAGCGTGATGTAGATGCACGAGAGCGCCACGCTGCCGATCTTACGATCCGGCACCAGCCCCTCCAGATACTCGCGCTCCTCCTGGTTCGTGACCTTCAGCTCCTGCACGCTGCCGGGCTCGATGCCAAAGTCACGGTAGACCGCCTCGCGCTGCGCCTCGGTGAGGTCCGCGCCCATCGTCACGCACTGCTGGCCGATCTGGATCGGGGTCGCAGTGGGCGTCGCGGTGGCAACCGGCTCCGGCGTCGTACTGGGCTCCGGCGTCGCGCTGGGCTCCGGCGTGGCGCTTTGCTCCGGCGTCGCGCTTTGCTCCGGCGTCGCGCTTTGCTCCGGCGTCGCGGAAGTCTGCGGCGCCTGCGTGGGGGTCGTTCCCTCCGGGGTGCCAGCGCCGTCCACCGTTCCGGACTGCTCCGTCCCTTCCGTCGTCGTGTCCCCTTCCGTCAGGACGGCTGGTTCCGCCCCGGCCTCCTCCGCAAGCGCGGCGGCGGGCACCGTCGCAAGTAACAGGATGGCCAGCAAAGCCGCTCCAATCCTTCTGTTCATTTCAGAACTCCCTCCTTTATCGTTCGCCCGGCCGCCGTCAAACGCACCGGGACTGCCGGGCGCGCAAGGCGTGCCGACTGCACACGGGCGCAACCACACCGATCGGCATGCGCGCCCACAAAGGCGCATCGCGCCCTTGCATGGTGGGTAGTATAGCACACTTCTGTGAAAAGATTGTGCGGTTTCCTGTAAACTTTGTGTGACGACGGGCGCAACCGCGTCGATTTTTATCGTGTTTTTGATCTGCACCGGCCTGTTTTCAGCCGGTAAGCACCGGGTTGATGTCCCGTATTTTTCAATCCCGCCGGGTGTTTTTCATCACAGGCGACAGGCAAATGCAAAATTTTCGTAAAAGGGCTTGCGCTTTAGTATGATAAAGTGGTAAGATAGCAGCAATGTAATACGAAGGAGTGTTCAGTTATGAAATTGACAAAAGCCCTGTTTGCTCTGTTGACCGCCAGCCTGTTGCTGTGCACCGCGCTGCTCGGCTGCACCACGCAGCCAGCCGCAGACCCCGCGACCGATCCCACCGAGGCCCCGGCAGCCGATCCCACCGAGGCCCCCGCGGCAGAGCCCACCGAAGTGCCCGCCACGGATACCGAGGCCGACCCGGACAGCGACCTGGCCTACATTCTGGACAAGGGGACGCTCGTGATCGGCATCACGGAATATGCGCCGATGAACTACTACGACGAGAGCGGCAAGCTGATCGGCTTTGACACCGAGTTTGCCGAGGCGCTGTGCGCCGAGCTGGGCGTGACGCCGGAGTTCATCGTCATCGACTGGGACACTAAGGAGCTCGAGCTCAAGAGCAAAAAGATCGACTGCATCTGGAACGGCCTGACCATCAAGGAAGACCGCCGGGAGAACATGGACTTCTCCACCGCGTACCTGAAGAATGAGCAGGTCGTCGTCATCCGCGCGGAGGACGCGGCGCTGTACACCGACCTGGCGTCGTTCGACGGCGTATCGGTCGTTGCGGAGGCCGGCAGCGCGGGTGAAGACACCGTCTATACCGACATGCCGTCCGCCGTCTTTACCGGCGTTGCCGCCCAGAGCGACGCGCTGCTCGAGGTGAAGGCAGGCACCGCGGATGCCGCCGTCATCGACTACACGATGGCCACCGCCATGACCGGCGAAGGCACGGACTACAGCGAGCTGATGATCGTGGCCGGCATCGACCTGATGGATGAGGAATATGCCATCGGCTTCCGCCTTGGCAGCGACATGACCGAAAAGGCCAACGAGATCATCGCGTCGTTCCTCGACGACGGCACGCTCGCCGCGCTGGCGGAGAAATACGAGCTGTCCGACCTGCTCATCACCGACTGACATCGGCAAACCAGTTCCCGGGCAGGGGGTGACGCCTCCCCTGCCCCATTCTGTCTTTACGAAAGGGACCGATCTCCATGCAAACCTTTCTGACCGTCACCGGCAAGCTGCTCGAGGGCGCATCGCAGGCGGCAATCATCTTTTTTGTCACGCTTGCGGCGGCGCTGCCGCTCGGGCTGCTGATCGCGTTCTGCTCCATGAGCCGGTTCAAGCCGCTGCGCGCCATCTCCCGCACGTTCGTCTGGATCATCCGCGGCACGCCGCTCATGCTGCAGATCATCATCGTGTTCTACGGCCCCGGCCTCCTCTGGGAGGTGCAGGGACTGGATCGCATGCCCGCGGTCATCGTGGCCTTCATCATCAACTACGCGGCCTACTTTTCCGAGATCTACCGCGGCGGCATCGAGAGCATCCCCAGGGGGCAGTATGAGGCCGCGCAGGTGCTGGGGCTGACCAAGACGCAGACGTTTTTCCGCGTCATCCTGCTGCAGGTCGTCAAGCGCATCCTGCCGCCGATGAGCAACGAGATCATCACGCTCGTCAAGGATACGTCGCTCGCCCGCGTCATCGCCATCAGCGAGATCATCATGGAGGCGCAGGTGTTCATCAAGACGCAGTCGCTCCTCTGGCCGCTGTTTTACGCCGGCGTGTTCTACCTGGTGTTCTGCGGGTTGCTGACGCTGCTGTTCGGCTATCTCGAGCGCCGGCTCAGCTATTTCCGGGCGTAACGCGAAAGGACGGTTGCACATGGCTATTCTCGAAGTACAAAACCTCAAAAAGAGCTTCGGCGCCACGGAGGTACTGACCGGCATCGACCTTTCCCTGGAAAAGGGGGAGGTGCTCGCGATCATCGGCTCCTCCGGCAGCGGCAAGACGACGCTGCTGCGTTGCCTGAATTTCCTCGAAACGCCGACCGAAGGGCGCATCCTCGTGGACGGGCAGACGCTGTTTGACGCGGACGACCCGGCCACGCAGCGCGAGCGCGACATCCGGCAAAAGCGCCTGCACTTTGGGCTGGTGTTCCAGTCGTTCAACCTGTTTCCGCAGTACACCGCGCTGCAAAACGTCATGTTGGCGCCGGAATTGCAGGCGCGCACGCGGCCCGATTACCGCACGAACCGCGCCGCCATACAAAAAGAGCTGGAGCGGCATGCGCTCCAGCGTCTCGAGGAAGTCGGCCTGTCCGACAAGGCCGGGCTCTACCCGCATCAGCTTTCCGGCGGCCAGCAGCAGCGCGTGGCCATCGCCCGCGCGCTCGTGCTCGACCCGGACATTCTGTGCTTCGACGAGCCGACCAGCGCCCTCGACCCGGAGATCTCCGGCGAAGTGCTCTCCGCCATCCGCCGCCTGCACGAAAAACACATGACCATGCTCATCGTCACGCACGAGATGGGCTTTGCGCGGGAAGTCTCCACGCGCGTGATGTTCATGGCGGACGGCGGCATCCTGGAGCAGGGCACGCCCGAACAGATCTTCGGCAACCCGCAGACGGCGCGGCTCAAAAGCTTTCTGTCGGCGGTGCTGTAATCGCATTGCTCCGCTTTTCTTTACGGGCGGCAGGGCCGGACGGCCCTGCCGCCCGTCTGTTGCACGGCCCGCAACAGACGGCCTTCGGCGCACGCCGGGCGCGGGGCGGACGTATTCTCCCGGCGCCGTCCGCGCTTGGCGTGGACAGGCGCTGAACGCTTGGAGGCGGCGACACGCCCGCCGCGCAACCAGGCGTCCGTTCGCGCCGCGCTGCAAGGTTTCCCGTCTTTTGGAAAACGGGCGAAAAAATTGTCATTGACAAGCGCACCGTTTTGTGGTTTAATTGCGCTGTTCGAGTTTAGTAACTCTAAACTCAATGTTTAGGAGGGAGTGATTCCTTTGGAGATCGGCGAGAAGGTCAAACGGCTGCGCCTGCAACGCGGGCTGACGCAGGAAGAGCTTGCCGCCCGCACCGAGCTGAGCAAGGGATTCATCTCCCAGCTCGAGCGCGACATCACCTCCCCGTCCATCGCCACGCTGATGGACATTCTGGAGGCGCTGGGCACAGACATCGCGGCGTTTTTCAACGAGGAACAGAACGAGCGCGTGGTCTACCGCAGCGAGGACATGTTCATCAAGGAGGCGGACGACGGCAGCGCCATCTGCTGGCTCGTCACCAACGCACAGCGCAACGCACTGGAACCGATCCTCGTGACGCTGCCCTCCGGCGCCGGCACGGAGCCGGACGACCCGCACGAGGGAGAGGAGTTCGGCTACGTGTTGCAGGGCACGGTATGGCTGCTGCTGGGCGAACAGCGCCTGCGCGTGCGCCGGGGCGACAGCTTTTATTTCCGCCCCACCGCCCCGCACTGCCTGCGCAACGGCGGCAAGTCGGAAGCGCGCGTGCTCTGGGTCTCCACCCCGCCGTCGTTTTGACGGCCCGCCGGCGGACAGCATTCACATTGGGAGGGAAACGGCATGAACGACAAGCACCTGATCGAGCTGATCGACGTTTCGAAGGATTATGCGGGCGACGTGGCGCTCGAACACGTCAATCTGTACGTCAAGGACGGCGAATTTATCACGCTGCTGGGTCCCTCCGGCTGCGGCAAGACGACGATGCTGCGCCTCATCGCCGGGTTCATCATGCCCACGTCCGGCCGCATCGAGATGGACGGCGTGGACATCGCCTCCGTCCCCCCTTACAAGCGCCGCATCAACACGGTGTTTCAAAAGTACGCGCTGTTCCCGCACCTCAACGTGTTTGACAACATCGCCTTTGGCCTGAAGATCAAGAAGATGGAGAAGGCCGTCATCGAAGAAAAGGTCAATGCCATGCTGGAGCTGGTCAACCTGAAGGGGTACGGCAAGCGGTATGTGGACCAGCTTTCCGGCGGCCAGCAGCAGCGCGTGGCCATCGCCCGCGCGCTGGTCAACGAGCCGCAGGTGCTGCTGCTCGACGAGCCGCTCGGCGCGCTCGACCTCAAGCTGCGCAAGGAGATGCAGGTGGAGCTCAAGCGGATGCAGCAGCGGCTCGGCATCACGTTTATCTACGTCACGCACGACCAGGAGGAGGCGCTCACGATGAGCGACACCATCGTCGTGCTCAAGGACGGCGTGATCCAGCAGATCGGCACGCCGACCGACATCTACAACGAGCCGAAAAACCCGTTTGTAGCGGATTTCATCGGCGAGAGCAACATCCTGCCCGGCATCATGTTGCAGGACTATCGCGTGCAGATCCACGGCATGGCGCACCAGTGCGTGGACGCGGGCTTTGGCAAAAACGTCGAGGTGGACGTGGTCGTACGCCCGGAGGACATCGACATCGTGCCGCCGGAGGGCGCGCGCGTGCGCGGCGTGGTGCAGTCCGTGGTGTTCATGGGCGTGCACTACGAAGTGGACGTGGATTGCAGCGGCTATGAGTGGATCGTCCACACGACGGACTATGTGGCCGTCGGGGACGAGGTGGGGCTTTCCCTGCCGCCCGATGCGTTCCACATCATGAAAAAGACCCGCTCGATGAACATCTTCGACGCGGAGGCCTACCCGTCGGATAATCTGGTCACCTTCAGCGGGCACGACTTTGCCTGTGTGTTCACAGGCGACTATGCCCACAAGGAAAGCGTGCTCGTGCAGATCCGGCCGGCGGACGTGGAACTGATCGCGCCGCAGGACGCGGAGCTGACCGGGTTTGTCAAGGGGTGTATGTTCCTCGGCACGCATTACGAGGTCACGATCACCTGCGGCGAAGAGGACTGGATCGCCCGATCCGACGAGTTCATGGAGACCGGCGAGGAAGTCGGCATCCGCGTCGCGCCGGAGCACATCGCCATATCGCACAACGCGTAACGGGACGCACGGGAAAGGGGTGAGCGCTTGAAACGGAGCATGTTTGCCGGCCCATACATCGTATGGATGCTGATCTTCATCTTTTCGCCGATGCTGCTGATCTTCTACTATGCGTTCACGGGCGACGGCGGCTTTACGCTCGACAACCTGATCGCGGCGGCAGAGCTTGGCAACCTGCGCGTGCTGCTCGATTCCATCCGCCTCGCGCTGTACACGACCGTGCTGTGCCTCGTGATCGGCTACCCGGTGGCCTACCTGCTCTCGCGCATGAAAAAGGCCACGGCGACGCTGCTGTCGGTGTTCTTCATCGTGCCGATGTGGATGAACTTCCTGCTGCGCACCTACGCCTGGAAGGTGCTGCTCGGCGCGTTTACGGACATCCTGTACACCGAGGCGGCGGTGCTGCTCGGCATGGTATACAACTTTCTGCCGTTCATGATCCTGCCGATCTACACCGTGCTGATGAAGCTCGACAAGAGCTACATCGAGGCCGCCAACGACCTGGGCGCCAACGGCGCAAAGACGTTCCTGCGCGTCGTGCTGCCGCTGTCCATCTCCGGCATCGTGTCCGGCATCACGATGGTGTTCATCCCGTCCACGACGACGTTCGCCATCTCGCAGCTGCTCGGCGGCGGTAAGACGATGCTGTACGGCGACCTGATCTACATGAAGTTTATCACGGAGCAGGCCTGGAGCGCCGGCAGCGCGCTGTCGATCATGCTGCTGCTGTTCGTGCTGCTGAGCATGGCCATCATGCGCCGCGCCGAGCGCGCCGGTGGGAAAGAAGCGGAAGGAGGTGGCGGACGGATATGGTAAAGCGGCTTCGTACGTTTTTCAAGGGCACGTACCTCGGGCTGATCCTGCTGTTTCTGTACGCGCCCATCCTGATCCTCATCGTGTTCTCCTTCAACGAGAGCAAGACGCTCGGCAACTGGACCGGCTTTACGTTCGACTGGTATGAGAAGCTGTTCCGCACCTCGGAGATCACGGACGCCATCGTGGTCACCGTCACGCTGGCTCTGCTGTCCTCGCTGATCGCAACCGTGCTGGGCACGCTCGCGGCCATCGGCCTGCACGCGATGAAGCGCCGCTGGCGGCTGATCGTCGAAAACGTATCGCAGCTGCCGATGGTCAACCCCGACCTGGTGACGGGCATCTCTCTGATGCTGCTGTTCCTCGTGCTGGGGCTGCGCAACGGCTATGTGCGCCTGCTGATCGCGCACATCACGTTCAACCTGCCGTACGTGATCTTTTCCGTCATGCCGCGTCTGCGCCAAAGCTCCGACATGCTCTATGAAGCGGCGCTCGACCTCGGCTGTACGCCGCTGATGGCGCTCTGGCGGGTAGTCATCCCGGACATCCTGCCCGGCATTGTCTCGGGCGCCATCCTCGCGTTCACACTGTCCATCGACGATTTTGTCGTCAGTTTCTTTGCCGGCAACGGCGTGGACAATCTTTCCATGTACATCTATGCAAGCGCGCGGCGCGGCGTGAATCCCGCGCTGTCGACGATCATCTTCGTGCCGGTCGTCACGCTGCTGCTGATCGTCAACATCCGCAGCATCCGCGAAGAGCGCCGCCGCGAGATACAGGACCGCAAGGTGGGCCTGAAACGATAGTTCGCGCCGGACGGCATGCCCGGCCGCTACGCCTTCGCCGCACGCGGCTCGCCCGGCGGCGGAATACAACGGATACCAACGGACACAGGAGGAACAACATGAAACTGGCAAAACGGATTCTCGCTGCACTGCTCATTCTCGTGCTCGCGCTGCCCATGATGGCATGCGGTGGGGAAGAGAAGGTCACGCTCAACGTGCTCAACTGGGGCGACTACATCGACCCGGAACTGCTCGACCAGTTTGAGCATGAAACCGGCATCGAAGTCAAGTATTCGACGATGACCAGCAACGAGGAGATGCTCGTCAAGCTCTCCGCGGCCGACTGCATCTACGACATCTGCGTGCCGTCCGACTATGTGATCGAAAAGCTGATCCAGCAGGATCTGCTGCACGAGCTCAACAAGGACAACATCCCGAACCTCGCCAACATCGATGAGCGCTTCCTCGACCTGTCCTTCGATCCCGGCAACAAGTACTCCGTCCCCTATTTCTGGGGCACCGTCGGCATTTTGTACAACACGAAGCTGGTGGACGACCCGGTCGATTCCTGGGACATCCTCTGGAATGAAAAATACGACGACCAGATCATCATGTACGACAGCGTGCGCGACACGATCGGCATCACGCTGATCAAGCTCGGGTACGACATCAACACCCGCAACGAGGCGGAAGTGCTCGAGGCGCAGCAGGCGCTGATCGACCAGAAGCCGCTCGTGCGCGCCTACCTGACCGACGACGCCAAGATGGAGCTGATCAACGGCACGGCCGCCATGTGCGTGACGTATTCCGGCGACGCGCTGATGGCCATTGCGGAGAACGAGGACCTGGCCTACGCCGTGCCCATGGAGGGCAGCAACCTCTGGTTCGACAACATCATCATCCCGAAAACGTCCAAGCACACGGCGGAAGCGGAGGCGTTCATCAACTTCCTGTGCGACGCGGAGGTCGCCAAGCAGAACGCCGAATACATCTATTACTGCTCGCCCAACAAGGCCGCCATAGCCCTGCTCGATGAAGAGCTCATCAATGACGAGACGTTCAACCCGCCGCAGGACGTGCTCGACCGCTGCACCGTGTTCCACGACCTGGGCGACTTCGTCACCGTATTCTCCGACGCGTGGACGAAGATCAAGGCCGCCTGACGCGCGCATGGGCCCGCCCCGGCGGACGCGGGCGGCGCGGCCCCACGATGGCCCCGGCGGGGCGTATCCCTGACGGACGCGGACGGCGCGGCCCCGGCGGGCGCGGACGGCGCAGACAGCGGACGAACGAATACGCCGCGCGGCACAGATGTGCCGCGCGGCGTACTGTTGTTTGCGCCTGCGCGCCCTCAGCGGACGGCCGCCCTGGCCAGGTAGCCGATCACCGCGCGGCGCGTCAGGATGCCGCACAGCGCGCCGCGGTCGTCCACGATGGGCACGAAGTTCTGGTTCATGATCGCCTCGATCACCGTGGCGTCCTCGGCCTCGATGCTCAGCGGCGGGCAGAAATCGCGCCGCACCAGCGAGGCGATGCGGTACTGCTCATGGGCGCGCAGCTCCGTCGTGCCGACGGCCATGACGTGCCGCAGGAAGTCCCCCTCCGACACGCTGCCCACATAGCCGCCCGCCTCGTCGAGCACGGGGATGGCCGAATAGCCGTTGCGCGTCATCACCTCCAGCCCCTGCCGGACGGTGTTGTGCTCGTGCAAAAACACGGTGCACACCTTGGGGATCATGATCTGTGCGATGTTCATACCGTTCCTCCTGTGCGCGGCACGGGCCCTGCCGCAGGGCGCGGGAGCCCCGCGCGTTCCGCACGCCGCGGCGCGCATACGCGCCGCGTGGGCGCCGCCG
>URQH01000007.1 GCA_900549955.1 uncultured Eubacteriales bacterium
TTGATGTGCTTTTGCAGGCCGACAAAGCCTATTGTTCTTTGACAAAGAAAGCGGCTTTTGTACGCAGCATAACAGGTAAACGGGTACATTCCGTCTGTATCGAGCCGGGCGGCGGGTACGCCATGACAGCTTTTCCCCCACGGGAAAAGTCGAGCGGAAACTACCGCGCCGTAAAACAGGTTCAGCAGCTTGTGGGCGACGACATACAAACGGCTACAATGATACTCGCGCGTTGAACGCCCTCAAAGCATTGCGCGCCGCACCCATCAGCATGGGCCGGGGTGAAACTCCCGTGAGGTTGCAGCTAACAACCGCCCGTTTCTGCCGTTTCAGTTAGATTTTTGATGTAATAGTGGACTTGCCGCTATTCATACAGTGTATCAGCCATTTCTCGAAAGGGGGCTAATCGTTGGAGCGAAAAGAGCAGCCAAAAAACATTTGCAAGAGTGTTTTCAAAAGCGCCGAAAGCACTACTTTAAAAAAAGAACTCACCCACAAATGGATTGTGCTAATCAATATGCTTGAAAGGGACAAGAGTATAGCTCTTGCCAAGCGGCCATGACAAGCTGTTTTCTGTGTGGTATAATAAACATTGAAAACAGCTTGTTCCTATCTCTAAGGAGATATGAGCATGAAGGTAGCAATTTATTGTCGCTTATCCGAAGAAGATAGAAACAAGCAATTTGAAACAGACGACAGCAACAGCATACAGAACCAAAAAGCTATGCTGTTGCAATACGCTATGGAACAGGGGTGGGAACTTTACAACATTTACAGTGACGATGACTATACTGGGTCAGATCGACGACGTCCGGAGTTTAACCGTTTGCTAAAAGACGCTGAACAGCAGAGATTTGACATCATTCTATGCAAGACACAATCCCGGTTTACCCGCGAATTGGAACTTGTCGAAAAGTACATACATGGGCTGTTCCCTATCTGGGGTATTCGTTTCATCAGTATTGTTGATAATGCAGATACCGCAAACAAGGGAAACAAAAAATCCCGTCAAATCAACGGGCTTGTCAATGAATGGTACTTAGAGGATATGTCCGACAATATCCGCAGCGTTTTAACCAGCAGACGGAAAAACGGTTTCCACATTGGCGCATTTGCCCTTTACGGTTATAAGAAAGACCCAAACCAAAAAGGACATTTGATTATTGACGAGGAAGCCGCCGCCGTTGTCCGAGAGGTTTTTACCTTGTTTGCACAGGGTTACGGAAAAACTGCAATCGCCCGCATGCTCAACGACAGGGGCATACCAAATCCGACAGAGTATAAGCGTCTGCATGGCTTACGATACCAACAGCCGAAAACGAAAAACAGCACCCTTTGGAAATACTTTGCTATCTCCGATATGCTGGTAAATGAAATCTATATCGGCAACATGGTACAAGGAAAATACGGAAGCGTATCCTATAAGACAAAGCAGAACAAGCCCCGCCCTAAAAGCGAGTGGTACATCGTCGAGGGAACGCACGAAGCGATTATTGATCGGGAGCTATGGGACAGAGTGCAGGCACTAGTCGCACAGAGGGCGAAGCCATTTGACGTTGGCACAATCGGTTTGTTTGCAAGAAAAGTCCGTTGTGCAAATTGCGGCTATGTTATGCGTTCGTCTAAAACTGCACTCCAACGCGGCGGCAAGCATTATTTACAATGTTCCAACCGCCATGTTGCAAAGGACGCTTGTATCGGTTCTTTTATTTCGGTTGATAGATTGGAACGGCTTGTCATTGACGAGTTAAACCGGTTATCGGCTGAATATCTTGACAAGGATGAGTTGGAGCAGAACATAGAGTTTTGCAAAAACCTGCAGGAGAAAAAAGACCGTTTGAGTGCCGACCTTACTGCCTATCGAAAAAAGGTTGCGGAATACTCCAAAGGGATTCAGGACTTATACATGGACAAGGTAAAAGGACTGATTTCTGCAAGCGACTTTGCTGGTATGTCAAAGGGATTTTCTGCCGAGCGCGACCGTTTAGAACGTGTAATTGCAAACGGTGAAAAGCAGTTAGCCGAACTCGATGAAAAAATTGCGGCGGGCGATAATCGCCGCGAACTGATTGAGAATTATACGAACTTGGAACACTTGACCCGCGAAATCGTGGAAACGCTGATTGATTATATATCCGTCGGCAAACGTATTCCGGGAACCAGGGATGTTCCCATTGAAATTCACTGGAACTTTTAGTGAAAAGTTGTTCTTGTATGATTGCAGCATCGGCCGCCATGTCCTCGGAAATGTCGGCGATCGGGTCGCCCGTGCACTGGATGTACGACGAGGTGAACGGCACGCCGTTCGGGTCGACCGGGAACACGCCGTGGCTATGGATGACGTAGTACCCATCCAGCCCGGCCGCCCGCAGCTCTTCGCAGGTCGCGCCGGTCATGCACTGATGGATCATCGTCCCGATCATCTCCCAGTGCGCCATTTCTTCCGTGCCGATGTCGTTGAGTGTGGCGCGGACGCGGTCGTCCGGCATGGAGAAGCGCTGGGTGAGGTAGCGCAGCGAAGCGCCGAGCTCGGAGTCCGGCCCGCCATATTGCGCCATCAGCAGCTTAGCCATCTTCAGATCCGGTTTGGTGATGTTGACCGGATACTCCAATCGTTTTTCATAAATCCACATATGCTGCCCTCCTTACAGTTGCCAAGGCCATTTCTGGTAGACCCAGGAGCCGGCCTCGGTCGGCGACTGGCCAAAGTTCATCAGCGGACCGCACTGCTGTTCGTACTGGTCGATCAGCTGCTGCAGCTTGACCGAATAGGCCAGATAGTCTGCCTTCGCGGTGGCGTCGTCCGGATGGGTGTCGAGGTAGAGCCGCAGTTCCACACAGGCGAAGCGCGCCTCTCCAATCTTGTTGAGCAGGGCCTGCTCCATGGCATCCATCAGCAGCACCCCCCAACATAATCACTGGCCAGTTCCGGGAACAGCGTCCCGCGCCGCAGCGCCTCGTTCGGGCAAAAGCCGGCACGGTATTCCTGCACCGGGAAGTATACCATCGCCAGCGCGCAGCCGCCGGCGCTTTCCGCCGCCGTGCAGCCCGCCTCGCCGACATTCCCGGCAACGACGATGTTGTCCGCCGCAAGCGGGTCGACTGCCGGCACGCTGCTGGTGAAGCAGCACGTATCGCCCGCAGTGTATGCGTTTTGCACCATAGAATCATCCTCCCTTGTATGATGCGAATTTACTGCATACTATGTCTGCCCGCCCGAATGGGTGCAGCTGATCCGGCGGGAGGCCGACTGTTGCTTTCTCATGCTAACGTGATACAATGGTATCATACGACGCCATCGGGGCCGTCTTGCGCGGGGCTGTGGAGACGGATAGCAGGGCTGGCGGCCGCAGGAGACCGGGGGACTGTGCCGGGCGTGCAACCGGCTGCGATACGGGCGTGACAGGAGGGAGAGTTGAACATGTTTCAAGTAGCCGTTATTACCGTCAGTGACCGGTGCTTCCGCGGGGAGCGCGCCGACGAGGGCGGGCCGCATGTCGTGCATCTGCTGGAGGAACAGGGGTTTCTTGTGGCGCACACGGCGCTGACGCCGGGCGACCGGCTGCAGATCGAGGCGGCGCTGCGCCATGCCGCAGACCGGCTGGATATGGCGCTTGCCGTTACCGTGGGCGGCACCGGCTTTTCCCCGCGCGACGTGGCGCCGGAGGCGACTGCGGCCGTGTGCGAGCGCATGGTGCCGGGCATCCCGGAGGCCATGCGCATGGGCTGCCTGGCCATTACGCCGCGCGCCATGCTCTCGCGCGCGGCGGCGGGTATCCGGGGCCGCACACTGATCCTGAACCTGCCGGGCAGCCCCCGGGCGGCCGAAGAAAACTTCCTGGCCGTCGCGCCGGCGCTCGCACACGGCTTGACGATGCTGCGCGGCGGTGCGGCAGACTGCGCGCACGCCGTAGACCGGCAGTAGAGCCGCAGGCACGGATGCGGCTGCCCGCCGCGGGGCGGTGGACCGGCGCCGGGCCGCATTCTCCCCAGCTTTCCCCCAAGCGGCAACCGATTGACGCACAGCGTGGTGTTATAAGCAGAACATCTGTTCAGGAGGGAGGCGCACTGGATGGGGAACCGGCTTGCGGTCGGCGCGATTCTTATGCTGACGCTGTTCTTCTTTGGCTGCGGGAAGCCCATGTCTGGCGATACCGTCTATCGCTTTCCAGACCCGGTGACGGAGGTTGCCGTCACCTGCTATGGCGGCGGGGAAGTGGCGGAGGTCACGCTGGATGCGCCCGATGTACTGCGGGCGGTGGCGGACTGGTACGCGGGGCTGCGGCTCGTTGCCCTGCAGGAAGCGCCGGAGGAGGCGGAGGGAAACACGGCATATGCCTTTGCGGTGAACGGCGCAGAGGCCTTTTCCTATGACGACCGGGGGCGGGAGGCCTATCTGCAGGTGGACGGCGCATGGTATGCGGTGCAGAATCCGTCCGCACCCCCGGTCGTGCCCGCGCCAGGGTAAGCCTGGGCGGCAAGTGGGCGGCAGACGGGTGATGGCGGGACGGTTGTCGCCCGGCGGCTGAACCTGCCGGCAGCGATGGGGATCCCTGCCGGCAGGCTGCCGGGCTGGCGGGCGTTTGGCACATGGCCGCGGAACCTGCCGTGCCGGATGCGGCTCCCGGCCCCTGGCCCTTGCGGCGGCTGCAACCGTGCCTACACACGACAAAACGGCCCTTCCCACGAGGAAGGGCCGTTTTTGAAAGTGTACAGGTTTTGGTTCCTGCGTCCCGTTATCTCTTGGAGAACTGGGGCGCTCTGCGGGCCGCGTGCAGGCCGTATTTTTTGCGCTCTTTCATGCGCGGGTCGCGGGTCAGGTACCCGGCCTTTTTGAGTGCACCGCGCAACTCGGGGTCGGCCACGAGCAGCGCGCGGGCGATGCCGTGGCGGATGGCGCCGGCCTGTCCGGTCGTGCCGCCGCCGTAGACGTTGACGTTGACGTCGTACTTGGACAGCGTGCCGGTCAGCACCATGGGCGCGCGGACGATCATCTTCAGCGTCTCAAGGCCGAAATAGTTGTCGATGTCGCGCTTGTTGATCGTGATGTTGCCGGTGCCGGGGAGCAAGCGAACGCGCGCGACGGACTTTTTCCGCCTGCCGGTACCAAGATACTGGGTGATAGCCATGGTTCGTTTCCTCCTCTTTTACTTGAGCACGAGCGTCTCGGGCTTCTGCGCGGCGTTGTTGTGCGTCGGACCGGCGTAGATGCGGACTTTCTTGAGCATCTGGCGGCCGAGCGGGCCCTTGGGCATCATGCGGCGAATGGACTCGTAGACGGCGAACTCCGGTTTCGTCTCCAGCAGATGACGGTACGTGATCTCCTTGAGGCCGCCCGGATAGCCGGTGTGATGGTAGTACTTTTTCTGGTCGAGCTTGCGGCCGGTCAGGCGAACCTTGGCGGCGTTGACGATGATGACGTGGTCGCCCGTATCGACGTGGGGCGTATATGTGGGCTTATGCTTTCCCCTGAGGATGGCTGCTACCTGCGACGAGAGGCGGCCGAGAACCATGTCTTCCGCGTCGACGACGTACCAGTTGCGCTCAACGGTTTCGCCCTTTGCCATATAGGTTTTCATGGCGATTCCTCCAAAATATTTTTACTCAAATCGGCTGCCTGTCAAGTCGGTCGCGAACGGGGCTGTGGACGCAATCCACCGGACGGCACACCGATTAGTTTACCAAACGGCACGGGGCCTGTCAATCCCCAATCCGGCGAATTTCCGGCCTTTTTTGCGGCTATGGGGCGGTTTTACGGCTGGTTGTCGCCGGGGCTGGGTCCCTGATAGCCGAGCGCGCGGGAGATGTCGCGCGCGGCCATGAGCACATGGTCCCTGGCGCGCAGAAATTCCGGCGAGCCGATGCGGTGGAACATGCTGACGATGGCAAAGGAGTAGCACACGTTGCCGCTTGCGTCGTAGATGGGGGCGGCCACGGAGGAGAGGCCCACGTGAAACTCGCTGTTGTCAACTGCATAGCCCTGTTCGCGGATGCGCTCGAGCTCCGGCTCCAGCTCTTCAAACGTGCGCAGCGTGTTTGGCGTGAAGACCTGCATGCCGTGCTCGCGCAGAATGCGCTTGACCTCCGCGCGCGTCATGTGCGCCAGCATGATCTTGCCCTGTACCGTACAGTGCGCGGGGAGCTTGGCGCCCACGCGGGAGACCACGTGGAAGGCGCTGGTGGACTCGATGAACGAGAGGATGAGCACCTCGCCGCGCGTGAGCAGCGCGAGGCTGACCGATTCGTTCATCTCGTGCGAAATGGCCTGCATATAGGGCTTTGCGATGGTGGTCACGTCGCGCGTGCTGCCGGCCGAGCAGCCGAGCTCAAACAGCCTGAGGCCGAGCGCATAGCGCCCGTCCGGCGTCTGCTCGATCAGATCGGCGTCGCGCATGGTGGAGAGCAGCCGGTGCGTCGTGCTCTTGGCAAGCGACACGCGCGTCGACAGCTCGTGCAGCGACAGCGGGCGCTGTGCGGATTCGAGCGTTTCGAGCAGGTCGATGGCGCGGCGCAGGGACTGAACGGAATCGGTGGACATGACACAACCTCCTTCCGGCCGCCTCGCGGCACCGGATACCGTATACTGTAACATATTTCCGGCGGTGCGGCAAGGGCGGCTGCAGGTTACAAACGCCTAAAATGCGGTTGCCGAATGGCAATATGTCTGATATACTATATCCTGAAGTAATGTGATCTCAAACTAAGGATAACGGAGGGAAGACAAATGAACAGGGACCAGCTTGCCGTCACCGCGATGCGCGTGCTGACCGCCGAGGCGGTGCAAAAGGCCAACAGCGGCCATCCGGGCCTGGCCATTGGCAGCGCGCCGGCGGCATTTACGCTCTGGAAGCAGATGAAGCACAACCCGAAGGATCCGGCCTGGCCGGCGCGCGACCGGTTTGTGCTCTCGTCGGGCCACGCGTCCATGCTGGAGTATACGCTGCTGCATCTGTTCGGCTACGGGCTGACCATCGATGACCTCAAGTCCTTCCGCCAATATGGCAGCCTGACGCCGGGGCACCCGGAATATGGCCACACGCGCGGCGTGGAGGCGACGACCGGCCCGCTGGGGCAGGGGTTTGCGATGGCGGTCGGCATGGCGATGGCGGAGGCGCACCTGGCGGCGATCTATAACCGCCCGGGCTTCCCGATCGTCGACAACTACACCTACACCATCATGGGCGACGGCTGCATGATGGAGGGCGTGTCGCACGAGGCGGCGTCCCTGGCCGGCACGCTGCGGCTCGGCAAGCTCATCGCCATGTACGACAGCAACTGCATCACCATCGAAGGCTCGACGGATATCGCCTTCCGCGAGGATGTGGCGGAGCGCTTTGCGGCCTATGGCTGGCAGGTGCAGGTCGTCGAGGACGGCGAGGACATGGGCGCCATCGCCGCGGCGCTCGAGGCGGCGCGTGCGGACACCGACCACCCGTCGCTCATCATCTATCATACGGAGATCGGCCACGGCTCTCCGCTGGCCGGCACCGCAAAGGTGCACGGCGAGCCGATGGGGCAGGAAAATGTCGACGCGATGAAGCGCAACTTCGGCTGGAATTACGGCCCGTTCGAGGTGCCGGACGAGGTGTATGCCTACATGCAGACCCTCATCGACAGCAAGCAGCCGGCTGAGGACGCGTGGAACGCGCTGTTTGCCGCCTATGAAAAGGAATATCCGGAGCTGGCCGCGCGTTGGAAGGCGGACCACAGCGGCGAGCTGGGCATCGACCTGCTGAACGACGAGTCGTTCTGGCAGTTTGAGGGGAAGGCGGCCACGCGCCAGTCCTCCGGCGACGTGCTCAACCGCTTGAACCAGCGGCTGCCGAACCTGTTCGGCGGCAGCGCGGACCTGGCCCCGTCCAACAAGACGGCGCTCAAGGGCGAGAGCTCGTTTGCAGCGGACAACTATGCGGGCAAGATGCTGCACTTTGGCGTGCGCGAGCTGGCCATGACGTGCGCGTGCAACGGCATAGCGCTCTATGGCGGGCTGCGCCCGTTCTGCGCGACGTTCTTCGTGTTTGCGGACTATGTGAAGCCGGCGCTGCGCCTGAGTGCGCTCATGCAGCTGCCGGTGCTGTACATCCTCACGCACGACAGCATCGGCGTGGGCGAGGACGGCCCGACGCACCAGCCCATCGAGCAGCTGGCGGCGCTGCGCGCCACGCCGAACACGATTGTGTTCCGCCCGGCAGACGCCAAAGAGGTGGCGGCGGGCTACATCGCGGCGCTGAACGCCAAGGGGCCGACCGTGTTGGCGCTTACGCGGCAGGCGCTCCCGCTGTATGAAAAGACCGGCGCGGACGCGCTGCGCGGCGGGTACATCCTGCGCGAGCCCAAGGGCGGGCCGGACGTGATCCTGATTGCGAGCGGTTCCGAGGTGGAGCTGGCGTTCAAGGCGGCGGACATGCTGTCGGTGCAGGGCTATACCGCGCGCATCGTGTCCATGCCGTCGATGGAGCTGTTCGACGCACAGGACGAGGCGTACCGCGAGAGCGTGCTGCCAAAGGCCATTCGGGCGCGTGTGGCGATCGAGGCCGGCGCGACGTTCGGCTGGCACAAGTATGTGGGGCTCGACGGCGCGGTCGTCGGCCGCGATGCGTTCGGCGCTTCCGGCCCGCAGGCCACGCTGTTCAAGGAGATGGGCTTTACGCCCGAGCACGTGGCAGAGGTGGCGCTCAGCGTGATCCGCGCCCAGCAGTGACACCTGGACGGCACGCCCGCGCATTTGATTGCGCGGGCGTGCTTTTTGTTGTTGATCATTATGGAGGGGACGGGCATGAACCGCTATCCATGGCTGGACGCGTACCTGCTGGCAAAGCCGGGCGCGGAAAAGGACTTCAAGGCCGAGTGGGGATGGCTGCGGTATCGCGTGGCGGAGCGGCTGTTCGCCGCCGTCTGCTGCCCGGACGAGCGGTATGGCCCGCACGCCGGGCGCGAGATGGTCATCCTCAAGTGCGAACCGGCGCTTTGCGAGCTGCTGCGCGCGCAGTATGCGGACGTGGTGCCCGGGTTTTACAGCGACAAACGCCACTGGAACTCGGTCTATCTCGACGGGGCGGTGCCGGAGGCGGTGCTGCGCGGCATGTGCGACCAGTCTTATCGGCTCGTGGTGGAAAAGCTGCCGAAATGGCGGCAGCGGGAACTGCAGGAGGGCGCGCCCGGGATTTCCGGGCGGAGCGAATAGAGCGGCAACGAATAGAGCGGTAAAAAGCGTGGCGGGCGCCCTGTTATGGGGCGCCCGCCGAGTTTTTGCCCGATAGCAGCCTGCGCGTCAGCGTGCCTTGGCCGTCAGCGTGTGTACCGACACGCGGCAGACCGTCACGCCTGCGGCCTGTGCCGGGGTGAAAGAAAAGTCCCGCCCCGTCTGGTGGCGCATCAGCAGCGAAAGGCAGCGCGCCTTCTCGGCGGGGTCCGTCACGCGCTCCGCCCGGCCAAAGCCGATGACGCTCTGATAGTGGAACCCGTATTCGCACGCCGAGGTCCCCTCGATCAGCGCGTGCCCGCCGTCCACCTCCACGCAGACGCGCGGATCCAGCGCCAGGCAGTCCAGCTTCCTGCCTTCGTGCGCACAGTGGAAGACGAACGAAAACGCGCCGTTTTCATAGGCGTATCCGAAATTGAGCGGCACCACATAGGGGCCTTCCGGTGTATGCATGCCGAGATGCAGCACGCGGCAACGGTCGAGAATTTTGCAGATTTGCAGCGGGTCTTCGACTGCCCGCTCCGCGCGCCGCATGAACCGGCCCCCGCTCAGACGCGGCCGGGGCCGCGGTAGAATATGGCCAGCGTGCCCGGGCCGGAGTGCGCGCCGATGACCGTGCCGATGAACGAATGGCGGATCTCCAGTGACGGGTAGACCGCGTGCACCATGCCGGCAAATTTTTCCGCGTCGGCCGGGCAGTCGGCGTTGCAGAGGATGACGAATGGGTTGAGCGCGGGGTCAAAGGTGGCCTGGAACTTCTGCAGCATGTGCCGCAGCGCGGCGTTGCGCCCGTTGACCTTGGCGCGCGGGATCAGCCGGCCCTCGAGATCCATGTCCAGCACCGGCTTGATGCGCAGCAGCGACCCGACGAACGCCTCCGCCGAGGTGATGCGCCCGCCGCGTTGCAGGTACTGGAGGTCGTCCACGGTGAACAGGTAGTGGAAGCTGAACCGGTTCTGCTCCACCCAGTCGCGGCACGCGAGCAGCGACAGCCCCAGGTCGCGCTGCATGGCGGCGTGCTCGACGATCAGACCCTGTCCGCCGGAGGCGCCGCGGCTGTCCACGACGTAGACCGTGCGGTCCGGGAAGGCGGTCTTCAGCTCTTCGGCCGCGAGCTGCGCGCACTGGCAGGTGCTGCTGAGCGCGCTCGAAAAGGCGATGTGCAGGATGTCGTTCCCGGCCTCGAGCAGCGGCGTCCAGAACTCGACGAACCGGTGCGTGTTCACGAGCGCCGTGGTGACGACGCTGCCCTCGCGCATGCGGCGGAACACGGAGAACGCGCAGTCTTCGGACATGTCGTCCAGCTGCGGCTCGCCGCCGTCCACGGCATATTCCATGCGGATGACGGGGACGCCGAGCGCCTGGAGCCGCTCAGCGGACAGGTCGACGGTGGATTCTGTGGTCAGAATGTATGGCATCGGGTTACCTCTCTTTGTTTTTTTTCATTATACCGCTTGTGGCGGACGGCGCGCAACCGGCCGCGATAAAATTAAACATTGTATGACATTTTGGGAAACCTGCTTGCCAAACGACCGCAAGGCCGGTAAATTGTAAGGGAGAATATTCTGGAAGAAAATGTGGAGAGACACATGGTAGCAAAGCTCTTTCGGAGGATCCTGTATCGGAGCGCGCGCGGCCTCCGGCGCTTTTTCCAGGGCTGCCGGCGCTTTTTCCGGGGCTGCCGGAGCCTGTTCATCCCAAGGCTCAAGCGTTTTTTGCGCACCTGCTATCGGCTCGGCGCGCCTACCTGCATCTTTTGCGGGTGCGTTATCTGCTTCGCAATCACAGCGATCGTGCTGCTGATTACCGTCCCACGGGCGCGGCAGGCGCAGGCAGCGGCGCAAAACGGGACGTCCGGCGCGGTGGTGGCGGACGAGCCGTGGACTCCCGTGAGCGGGCAGACGGGCCTGACGGAGGAAACGCCGCAGCCGGTCGTCTATGCGTCCGCGGGCGGAACGCCGGAGGAGGCCCCGGTCGAGGTAGCCACGCCTGCGTTCACGCCGGAGCCGACGCCGGAACCGACGCCGGTTATCCAGTATGAAAAGGGCTATGAGGGCGAGGAGATCCTTGCCATTCAGGAGCGGCTCATGGAGCTGGGCTACATGGCGGCCGACGAGCCGACCGAATACTTTGGCCCGGCCACGCAGACTGCGGTGGAGCTGTTCCAGCGCCAGCACACGCTGCAACAGGACGGCATTGTGGGCAACATCACCTACGACCTGCTCATGTCGAAAGAGGCAAAGCCCTACGTCATGTACGAGGGCGCGGAGGGCAAGGATATCCGGGCGTTCCAGGAGATGCTGTACGACCTCGGGTATCTCGAGCGCAACCAGATCACCGGCTATTATGGCACAAACACGGTTGCGGCCGTGCAGGCCTTCCAGAAGCGCAACGGGCTGGCCCAGGACGGCAAGGCCGGCGAGATGACCATTGCGGAGATCAACTCGTCGGACGCGCGCCCGTCTGCCGAACGTGAAAAGGAGATTGCGGAGGAGAAGAAAAAGGCCGAGGAAGAGGCGGCCAAGCAGAGCGTTGCCGCGCGCATTGAGAAGCTCATCGACGTGGCGGAGGACCAGCTCGGCAAGCCGTATATCCTGGGCGAGAGCGGCCCGGACGAATACGACTGTTCCGGCCTCGTCTACTATTGCCTGCGCAAGGCCAGCGTGTACACCCGCCGGCTGAACGCTTCCGGTTTCTCCCAGGTATCCTCCTGGGAAAAGATCACGTCCATCAGCTCGCTCAAGCGGGGCGACCTGATCTTCTTCAAATCGGACAGCAGCGACCGCGTCAGCCACGTTGGCATCTATCTGGGCGGCAACAAGATGATCGACGCGTCCTCTTCGGAGGGCGAGGTGGTCAAGCGCTCGCTGGGTTCCTGGAGCCGCCGCAACTTTGTCTGTGGCCGGCGGCCGATCTCCTGAACCCGTTGCCGTTGGTGCCACGCACCCTTGCCTGTTAAGCGAAAAACTGCCCATATCGGGCAGTTTTTTGTTGCGACGCTGCGCCGTTTTGGGTTTTCGTCAAAAAAATAGTGCGTGCCCGTGTCGGCTTTTTGCACAATAGGGAAAAATATGCTATACTGTACACTAAGGGTTTGTAAGCAACCGGCCCTTTTGCCGCCCGCGCATGCCGGACGGGGGCCTGTATAAAGGAGTTTGGACATGAAGATTGACCAGATTATGGACCAAATTGAACTGGTACTCAAGCGCGACCACCAGGTCGAGCTGGCGGCGGCGACTACGGGGCAGCTCCATGAGGCGCTGGGCCGCGTCGTCATGGACGCCATCGCGGAGGACTGGTATGAGAGCCGCCACGCGCACGAGCGCACGAGGGAGGCCTACTATTTCAGCGCCGAATACCTCATGGGCCGCATGGTGTACAACAACCTGTTTTCGCTGGGCATTCTGGATCAGGTGCGCGAGGCGTTTGCAAGCCGCGGGCTGGATCTCAATATGTTCGAGGACATCGAGGATGCGGCGCTGGGCAACGGCGGCCTTGGCCGGCTGGCCGCCTGCTTCCTGGATTCGGCGGCGACGCTGAACCTGCCGCTCGACGGATACGGCCTGCGCTATAAATACGGCCTGTTCAAGCAGAGCTTCAAGGACGGGTTCCAAAATGAGGAGGCCGACGACTGGCAGCGCCTGGGCGACCCGTGGAGCCGGCGCCGCGACACGCACGAGGTGACCGTCACGTTTGCCGACCAGACCGTGCGCGCCGTCCCTTACGACATGCCGGTCATCGGCTATGGTACGCGCAATATCGGCACGCTGCGCCTGTGGGAGAGCGCGCCGCTGACGGAGTTTGATTTCAAGCTGTTCAACGACCAGGAGTATGCGCTGGCCGTGCTTGAAAAGAACACGGTGGAGGACATCACGCGCGTGCTGTATCCGAACGATTCGACGCCGGCCGGCAAAAAACTGCGGCTCAAGCAGCAGTATTTCCTGTCCTCCGCGTCGCTGCAGGACATCCTGTTCCGCTTCAAGCGCGAGGGGTGGCCCATTACCGAGTTTGCCAAGCACGTGACCATCCAGCTCAACGACACGCACCCGACCGTGAGCATCCCGGAGCTCATCCGCCTGCTCATGCGCGAGGGGCTGGACTTTGACCAGGCGTTTGCCATCGCTGCGGAGACGTTCAACTACACGAACCACACCATCATGGCCGAGGCGCTGGAAAAGTGGGATGTGGACCTGTTCAAGTCCGTGCTGCCCGAGATCTTCGACCTGATCTACCGCATCAACACCAAGCTGTGCGGGGAGCTGATGGCGCGCGGCATGGACTGCAGCCACATGTCCATCATCCAGGGCAAGCTGATCCACATGGCCAACCTGGCCGTGTACTGCTCGCGCTTTGTCAACGGCGTGGCGGCCATCCACACCGAGATCCTGAAGACCGCCGTGCTGAAGGACTGGTACCAGCTCTATCCGGAGCGGTTCCACAACAAGACCAACGGCATCACGCAGCGGCGCTGGCTCGGGCTGTGCAACCCGGAGCTGCTCCACTTTATCGACGAGCGCGTGGGCGAGGGATGTATGAAGAATCTCGACCTGCTTGCCGGCCTGCGCGACCACCTGTCGGACGACGATGTGCGCGCGTTCAACGAGGTCAAGCGGGAGAAAAAGCGCCAGCTGGCCGAGGTGATCGGGCGGCAGGAGGGCGTCGTGCTGCCGCCGGAGTTCGTGTTCGACGTGCAGGTCAAGCGCATGCACGAGTACAAGCGCCAGCTGCTGAACGCGTTTGCGATACTGGACATCTACTTCGGCATCCTAGACGGCCGCATCCAGGATTTCCCGCCGACGGCGTTTATCTTCGGCGCCAAGGCCGCGCCGGGCTACATCCGCGCCAAGGCGATCATCAAGTTCATCAACGAGATGGCCCGCCGCATCAACGACGATCCCGCGGTCAACGACCGCATGCGCGTGGTATTCGTGCAGAATTACAACTGCTCCTATGCCGAGCACATCATGCCCGCGGCGGACATCTCCGAGCAGATCTCCCCGGCCGGCACGGAAGCCTCCGGTACCGGCAACATGAAGCTCATGCTCAACGGCGCGGTGACGCTCGGCACCTATGACGGGGCGAACATCGAGATCGTGCAGCAGGCGGGCGAGGAGAACAACTATATCTTCGGCTATCGCGTGGAGGAGCTCAACGCCCGGCGCGACAGCTATGAACCGAAGACCGTGTACGAATATGAGCCGCGCGTGCGTCGCGTGGTGGACACGCTGATCGACGGCACGTTCTCGGATGACAACACCGGCGCGTTTGCCGATCTGCACCGCTCGCTGCTCTATGGCGCAAGCTGGCACCGGCCGGACAATTATTTTGTGCTGCTCGAGCTGCTGCCGTATATCGAGCGCAAGCTGCAGGCGATCTATGACACGCGCGATCCCATTGCCTTTGGCCGCAAGTGCCTGATCAACGTCGCCTCTGCGGGCAAGTTCTCCTCCGACCGGACGATCCGCCAGTATGCGCAGGAGACGTGGTTCATCGAGCCCGTGCCGCAGCCGGCGCCGCAGAAGCTGTTCTGAGCGGCCGCCCCGCCCGGGGGCGCGCAGAAACCGGCGGCATGAGAAGAAAACGAGCGCCCGCGCGGCGGTTATCCGCCGCGCGGGCGCTCGCCGTTTGTAAAACGGCGTTATGCTGCCGGCGCCGCCTGGAGGGGACAGGCGCTTGCGCTCGCCGGCCGGCAGCCGGGATGCCAGTTGCGGCGCCTGCCGAATTTCACGGGAACAGGCGCCACAGGTGAGAAGGTAAGCTGCAAAAAAGCAGCCGTACCGCGCGGCAGCGCAGGGGAAGGCGCCCCACGCAGGACAATGCTATCGTAACACGAACGTTATATTTTGTCAAGAATAACGAAGATGCAACAAACCCCGTCCGGGTCGCCGGACGGGGCGAGCCGGACGGGGTGGGGCGTTCGGATAGGCGGGGCTTACCGCAGGCGCCCGTACAGCTCGGTATAGCGGCGGATGCGGCCGCGGTCGAGCGCGGCAAACTGCTCGCGCGTCATGCGCCACTGCCAGTTGCAGCCGAGCGTGGAGGGCTGGTTCATACGCGCTGCCGCGCCAAGGGACAGATAGTCCTGCATCTGTACGACCGCGAGGGCGGCGGGGGAGCCGAGCAGGCCGCGCACCATGCCATAGGCCAGCCCTTCGCGCTCGGTCAGGTTCAGGTAGTCTACGGCAAAGGCCACCTGCTCCGGCGGCGCCTCATTGAGCCACTGCATGGCCGTCATGTTGTCGTGTGTGCCGACATAGGCGACGCTGTGCACGGGATAGTTGTGCGGCAGGTCGCGGGATTGCCCGTCGCGGCTTTCAAAGCCGAATTCCAGCACGCGCATGCCCGGAAAGCCGGAGTCGGACAGGAGCTTTTTGACGGCGGGGGTGAGGAAGCCCAGGTCTTCGGCGATGATCTTGAGCTCCGGCAGCGCGGCCTGCACGGCGCTGATCAACGTCATGCCGGGGCCCGGTTGCCAGACGCCGTTGCGCGCCGTAGTCTCGTCCGGCGGCACGGCCCAGTAGCTCTCCAGCCCACGGAAATGGTCGAGCCGCACCACGTCGAACAGCCCGCCGGCAGCGCGCAGCCTGTCGATCCACCAGCGATAGCCGTCCGCGGCCATCGCATCCCAGTCGTAGAGCGGGTTGCCCCACAGCTGGCCGTCCACGCAGAAATAGTCCGGCGGCACGCCGGCCACGCCGAGCGGCCGGCGATCCGCGTCGAGCTGGAACAGGCCGGGATGTTCCCACACGTCGGCAGAGTCGTATGGCACATAGATCGGCAGGTCGCCGATCACGCGAAGGCCCTTTTCCTGCAGGTAGGCGCGCAGCGCGTTCCACTGGCGGTAAAACAGGAACTGCACATAGCAGTGGTAGTCGATGGCTTCGCAGAGCATCGCCCGATAGCGTGCCACCGCTTCTTCGGTGTGCAGGCGGATGTCGTCGTCCCATTCGTGGAACGGGCGCAGGCCGAAGTGCTCCTTGACGGCGGAAAACAGCGCATATCCTTCGAGCCAGGCGCCCTGCGCGCTGCGGAAGGCGGCTACGGCCTTCGCATCGCGTGCGCGACCGCGCAAAAAGGCCTGGTACAGCACGTCACGCCGGTGCTGGAAGATACGGCCATAGTCCACGCGCGCCGGATCCGCGCCCCAGTCCACGCCCTGCAGCTCCTCCGGCAGCAGCAGCCCGTCCTCGACCAGCAGGTCCAGGTCGATCAAATACGGGTTGCCCGCGAAGGCGGACGCGCACTGATACGGCGAGTCGCCAAAGCCGGTGGGGCCGAGCGGGAGCATCTGCCAGTAGGTCTGGCCTGTTTCGGCGAGAAAATCGGCGAAGGCGTAAGCATCCCTGCCCAGTGTCCCGATACCATAGGGAGAGGGCAGGGAGGAGATGTGCATCAAAATGCCGCTGCTGCGTTTCATAAAAATGCTGTGCTCCTTTTTTCTTTCGTGCTTATTATACATCATTGTGCTATAATATGAAACATGGAAATCCTGATAAAAAATGTGCAGATGATAGATGGGTCCGGCGCGCCCGCCTTTAACGGCAGCGTCGGCATGGAACATGGCAGGCTCCGCATCTTTCGTGGGGCGCAAGCGCCTGCGGCGGCGCGGGTCGTGGACGGCACGGGGCTGACCGCGGTGCCCGGCTTTCTGGACGCGCACTCCCACGGCGACCTGACCATGTGCACGCCGTATGCGACGGCGAGCAAGATTTCCCAGGGCATCACCACGCAGGTGGCGGGCCAGTGCGGCGTGAGCATGTTCCCGTGCGCGCCCGGCGACCTGGAGCAGCTCAGGCGGTTCGTGTCCGGCATTGCCCCCTATCCGGAAATGCCGGACGATGCGGCGGCGTGCGAGAGCGCGGGCACGTTCTTCGCCTGGCTCGACACGCTGGACAACCCTGTGACCACGCGCTGCTTTGTGGGGCACGGCTCGCTGCGCCGCTGGGCCATGGGGTATGCCAACCGGCGGCCGGATGCGGGGGAGCTCAAGCGCATGCAGGACATGCTGCGCCGCTGCCTGCGCGAGGGCGCGCTCGGGCTCTCGACCGGGTTGGTGTACGCGCCGAGCTGCTATGCCGATTACGACGAGCTGCTGGCGCTGCTGCGCGTGGTGCACGAGGAGGGCGGTTTTTATGCCACGCACCCGCGCAACGAGGCGGATACGGTCATCGAGGCGCGGGCGGAGTCCATCCGCCTGGCTGAGGAGGCGGATGTGCTGTTGTGCGTGTCGCATCTCAAGGCGGCGGGCCGCGCCAACTGGGGCAAGCCGCGCCGCGTGCTGGAGATGCTCGACCGGGCGGCGGAGCAGGGGCTCGAGCTGCTGATCGACTGCTATCCTTACGCGGCTGGCAACACGGCGCTGAACGTGTCCATCCCGCCGCGGTATTTTAAGGACGGGCTGCCGGGGCTGGTAGGCGCGCTGCAATCCCCCACGGAGCGGGAGGTCATCCGAGAGGAGATGTCCCGCCCGTCCAACTACGACAACTATGTCTACAACAGCGGCGGTTTTTCCGGCGTCTACGTGTCGAGCTGCCCCGTGTTTCACGATGCCGAAGGCATGCGGATTACCGAATATGCCGAAAAGACGGGGCAAGATCCGTTTGACGCGTACTGTGACATCCTCATCCGCAACGGCGGGCTGGGGCTCGGCATCTATTTCCACATGGACGAGAACGACGTGGCGGAGGTCTTGCGGCACCCCCTGTGCGCCGTCAGCACGGACGGGCTGGTCGGCCTGCCGTCGGAAAATCCGCACCCGCGTTCCTTTGGCACCATGGCGCGCGCCTATCGCCTGATGGTGGCCGAGCGTGCATTCTGCACGCCGGAGCAGGCCATCCACAAGATGACCGGGCTCGCGGCCGAAAAACTCCGCCTGGCGGGGAAGGGCTTTTTACGCGAGGGCTATGACGCGGACGTGTTGCTGCTGGATCTGGACGCGTTTTGCGATACGGCGACCTATGCAGACGGCAATGGCCGCTGTGCAGGCATCCGCGCCGTGTTCTGCGGCGGGAAAGAAATCGATCTGGGAGGGTACGTATGAAACGGGTCTGTATCGTCGGCGGGGCCGCGCTCGACATCACGGGCCTGCCGGACGGCATCTGCCGCCTGCGGGATTCCAATTTGGGCACGGTGCGCCTCCAGGTGGGCGGCGTGGGCCGCAACATCGGCTGCCGGCTGAAGCGGTATGCGCTCGACGTGGAGCTCATCACCGTGATCGGGAATGACTTCCGGGCCGACATGATTGAAGAGGATTGCCTGCAGCATGGCATCGGCATGGCGCATTCGCTGCGGCTGGACGCGCCGTCGGCTACGTTTCTGTGCGTGCTCGACGAGGAGCGCGACCTGCTGGCGGGCGTGAGCGACATGGAGATCATGGCGCAGCTGACCCCGGCGTTTCTCGAGCAAAAGCTCGAGCTGCTCAATGGCGCGGACGCCGTCGTGCTCGACGCAAACCTGCAGCCCGAATCGCTCGCCTTTTTGACGGAGCATGTGCGCGCGCCGCTGTACTATGAGCCGGTGAGCTGCGCCAAGGCGCGCCGCATCGGCGGCAATATCGGCCGCTGCTACATGGTCAAGCCCAACCGGTATGAGGCGGCCTATCTGTCCGGCTGCTCGTGCGACACGGTGCGGGGCGTGTACCGTGCGGCCGAGTGGTTCCTGCGCGAGGGCGTGCAGCGCGTGTTCGTCTCGCTCGGGGCGGAGGGCGTGGTCTGGGCCGACGGCGACGGTTGCGGCTACATCGAGGCCGAGCCGATCACCGTGGTGGACACGACCGGCGCGGGAGACGCCATGTGCGCGGCGATCATCCACGGCTGCCTGTCCGGCCTGTCGACGGAGGACTGCGCCTATGCGGGCAATCGCGCGAGCGCGCAGCTCTGCGCGGGGCTGGACGAATAGCGCCGGCGTATCGCCGGAGGGCAAAACGAGGGCCGCCCCTGCCGGGGCGGCCCTGTTGATGCGGTGCGCGCGGCATGGCCCACGCGGGTTCAGCGGCGGATGAAGCGGATGCCGGATACGATGGGCAGCTCCTTTTTCTCCCCGTTGCAGACGTTGACAATGCCCAGGATCGAGATCACGAGGAAGAAGACCCAGCCGAGGCTCAGGATCCAGCCGATGACGATGCCGAACACGGTGAGGATCGCCGTCAGGATGGCCGTCAGCAGCAGCACGGCCACCCAGTAAACCGCTTCGAGGATGAGCAGATTCATGCCGCGGATGGCGTGATACTGCGCAAAGGGCGATTGTTTGGCCGCAAAATAGGGGATTAGCGCGAGCGGGCCGATATAGGCCAGGATGGCCATGGCCCTGTTGTCCGCCACGTCCTGGTCTGTGACAGGGCCGGAACCTGCTGCCGGCTCTGCATATGGCTGGCGCGGCGGATAAGCGGATTGCGCCTGTTCGGGCCCCTGGAAAGCGCCGCATGCGGGGCAGAACCGCGCGTCATCGGCGACCTGTGCGCCGCATTGCCTGCAAAATGCCATATAAGGATACCTCCAGTCGTTAATATGGGAAGATGTCGAGACTGACGCCGGCGAGGCCGAGAACGATGCCTGTCAGCACGGCGAGGATCAGCACGATCAGCCAGCAAAGGATCACCGCGCGGGCAAAGTTTTTGAGCGAGCGCCTCCTGGCGCAGCAGGCCCACACGATGGCGCACACGAGGTTGGCCACCGGGATGGCCAGCACCACCAGTACCCCGATCCATGTGCCGATGCTTACGGGTGCGTCGGGAGCCTGTGGCGCGGCATATACGGGCGGTTGCGGGGGTGGGGGCGGCGGGGGCGCATAGCCGGGCGCCGCAGACGGGGCGTCCGCGGGCGGCTGCTGCGCGCTGAACGGCTGTTGCGCACCGGCCTGGGGAGCCTGCTCCGGCGCTACAGGGGCCGTGCGGATGGCATCGTGCAGGCTCCTGCCGCAGTTGGGGCAGAATTTTTTGTTGTCCGGCAGTCCTGCGCCGCAGCGGGGACATTGGATCATGTGCATTCCTCCAGACGTTCGTTTGATACGGACAGACCCAGTATACATGATTTCGGGGCGATATGCAACCGCCCGGCCGGCGCGGGCGGTTCTTAAACAAATCTTAGAAAAACGGAAATGACTTCCATAAGAATCTATGGTATCATGGCATCAGGAAGCGAGCCGGAGGGCGAGCGTGCAGAAGGAGGGGCAACGGGCAGCATGTCGGAGCGGATACGGTTTCGGGATCAGTCGCCGGAAAGGCGGCGCGCCATGTGCCGCAGCCTGGCGGCTATCGCCGCGTTTGTCATAGCGACGGGCGTGCTTGCCCTGCTCGTGGGCAGGCCGCTGCTCCACTTTATCGACGATCCGGAGAAATTCCGCGCCTGGGTCGATACGCACGGCTTCTGGGGACGCGCCGCGTTTGTCGGGATGATGTTCACGCAGGTGGTGCTTGCGCTGCTGCCCGGCGAGCCGCTGGAGATAGCGGCGGGGTATGCGTTCGGCTTTTGGGAGGGGACGTTGCTGTGCGTGCTGGGCATTGCGCTGGCGAGCCTTGCGGTGTTCCTGTTCGTGCGCCGCTATGGCCTGCGCGCCGTGCGGGTGTTTTTCTCGGAGGAGCAGATCGCTTCCGTGCGGTTTCTGCAGGACCCGCGGCGGCTCACGCTGCTGGCCGTCGTCCTGTTCCTGATCCCCGGCACCCCCAAGGACGTGATGACCTACTGTGTGGGGCTGACCAGCATGAAGCTGTCCACCTGGATGTTCATTGCCACGCTCGCGCGCATTCCCTCCATCATCACGTCTACGATCGGCGGCAACGCGTTGGGCATGCAGAACTATACGTTTGCCATCGTCGTGTTTGTGGCCACGGTGTGTATCAGCCTGATCGGGCTGTTTGTGTACCGCCGCCTGAGCCGCCGGCGCGAGAGCCGGCCGGCCGGGCCGCGCGTCAAGTGAGCGGCATATTGGCCGCGTGTCGTGCAAAATTTGAGATTTTTTGCAACCAAACGTCCCATCGTGGAGTCATTATATAAGAAGACAATGTACGGGCGGGCGCCGGGCCATGGCGCCCCGGGCCGGCAGCGAAGGGAGAGGGCGGCATGAAGACGGTCAAAGAAGTCAGCAGGATGACGGGGCTGAGCATTCGTGCACTCCATCACTATGACGCGATCGGCCTGTTGCCGCCGAGCAGTACGACGGCGGCGGGCTACCGGATGTATGACGATGCGGCGCTCGAGCGCCTCCAGCTGATCATGTTGCTGCGGGAGCTGGGGTGGCCGCTTGAACAGATCCGCAAGATGCTGGACAGCCCGGATTTGGATCGCGACCGCCTGCTGCGGCAGCAGATGGATTTACTGGAGCGCAGGCGCGAGCATCTCGATGCGCTCGTGGAGCTGACGCGAAAGCTGCAGGCAGGCGGGCGATCGGATCTGGATTTCTCCGCCTTTGACCAGAGCGGCGTGCAGGCGGCGGCCGGTCGTGAAGGCGGGCTGGGCGAGGACGGCGGAGACGACGCGTCAAAGACGGTGCGCACGTGTGGCGAGCAGGGCGGGTGTACGGCCGGCGTGGACGCGGCGTTTCTTGCCCGGTTTGCTGCGCTGGGCCGTCTCAAGTCGCTGCCGCCGGACGATGCGGCCGTGCAGCGGCAGGTGGGGCTGCTGCGGGACTATATCAGCGCCAACTACTATACCTGCACGCCGGATGTGTTTGCAAACCTCGGGGAGCTGTATGCGTCCGGCGCGTTTGACGACAGCATTGATACGGCGGGCGGCGCAGGGACTGCCGCGTTTGCGGCGCGCGCGATCGAGGCGTATTGCAGGGCGTTCCATACGCACTGATCCGGCCGCCTCCGGCAGGCGTCCCGTACGGCGAAAGCGCCCTTGTTGCAACTGCCGTAACAGAAGAACAGAGAGGGGGATCCCTCTCTGTTTTGCTGTGGGGCGGGGGCGCCGTTGGGGGTTGGGGACGCGGTATCCGGAAAAGCGCTTTTGAAAACTCGTATAACCTGCCCCGTTCCGTGCATATTCTGCACAAAAAGACGACGGGGGGCTACGGATGCAGACACAGATCGGGTTCCGACCACCGCTGGCGTGGCTGGGCTTGCCGGTGGCGCGCGCGCAGGTGTGCGGGGATATGGGGCATCGGGAGCTAAGCGGCACGGTGGAGTTTTACCGGGTCAGGCCGGGGCTCATGGTGATCGGGGAGTTTGACGGCCTGCCCTGCGGCCAATGCGCGGGCGAGGCGGAATTTTTTGCCGTCCGGGTCTATCCGTGTACTGCGGGCGCGCCTGGCTATGGGCGCGTGGGACTGGACACGCTGCCGCCGTTGCTGGCCAACCGGGGGTATGCGTTTCAGGCCGTGTATACGGAGCGCTTTCCGCTACAGGCGGCCATTGGCGGGCTGCTGACCGTCCAGGCCTGCGGGACAGCCGCGGCGGCCGGGGAAGCGATCGGCTGCGGCACCATAAGGCGTGCGCGCTGACTTGCTGCCGCGGCGGGAGTGTGTCGGAAGAATTCAGCCTTGCAACAGCGCGTCGAGCTGCTGCTGCGCCAGTTCCAGAGCCTGCTTTGGCTGTTCAAGCCCCCGCAACGCGGCAATGAGGTGCTCGCCCAGCACATTTTCAAATTTGCGTTGGCTGAAGTTGAGCTTCATGGGGGACAGGATGGGCTGCCGGATGCCGTGCTGGATGTCCTTGGGCAGCTGTGCAAGCCATGGGTAGGTGTGCAGGATGGTTTGCTGTTCATATACGCAGCGGCATGCCGAGACGCCGCCCAGCATGACCAGCTCGGCGGCAATTTCCTCGCCCGTTGCCCAGCTGATAAACGCATATGCCGTCTCCTGCATGGCGCTTTGCCGCCCAATGCACAGGGAACCGCCTCCCAGCAACGGATGATGGCCGGGAATGGATGCAAATCCGATTTCTATGCCAATGTTGGGGCTGTGCGTACGTACAAAATTGGATGCATGGTTGGCAAACAGCACTGCCATGGCCGATTGCCCATTGACAAAGTTCTGTGCGATCTGGCTCCAGCTGCGAACGGGACGTGCGCTCGCGCAAGCGGCATAGTCGATATATTCCCGTAGCGTCTGTTCTGCAATTTCTGTGCACAGATCCAAGCAGCCGCTGGGACTGTATGAAAGCCCGTTGGCGGCGAGCAGCCGCGGCAGATAGTCCGTTGCGATGGAGGTGGGCCGCAGCGGCGCAAGACTGGAGCCGTAGCGGATGGGCGAGTCCTCTCTGTGCCCACGGGAAAAAAAGCGGCAGATGCGGTCAAAGTCGCGGTAATTGTCGGGAACCTCCAGAGACTTTCCCGTCTGCTCAAAAAAGGCACGGATCTGGCCGATGTCTTCAAAGAGCGATTTTTGATAGAACAGCAACTGCACCGCAACGTCGAACGGCAGCGCATAGATCTCACCGCCCACGTTGTAGAATTCACTTTGCAGGCCGGGCAAAAACCGGTTAAACTGACTGGCAACGCTGCTATCCACGCGGTTGAGCGGCAAAAACAGGCGCGGCGCCAGGTGGGTGAGATTGGAGGGGTCCACCCGCACGACATCCCAGTCCACCGCTTGGGGCGACAGCAAAATGTTTAAAATTTCTTCCATGCTGCCCACATGCAGTTCTACCGGCACTCCAAATCGGCTGGTAAAGCGCGGAAGCAGATAGCGCAATGCCGTAGTCGACGGCGTATCGTGCGCCAGCATACGGAGGGGGCGGCGCTGCGGCAGCGCGGGCGCGGGCGGCGGCGCGAAACAGGAAGATACCCTGTACCGGCGGGATTCGGCCGGGGTGCCGCTTTCGGCCTGCGTCAGAATGGCTTCGGCAGCATCGCGGCCCATCAACTGGTAGTTGAGCCCCACCGTATAGTAAAAGATGTCGCGGCATGGTTGCAACGATACCAGCGTGTAAATTTCGGGCACCGGTTTTCCGGCGTTTGCAAAGATGTTCCGCAGCCGGTCGGCCAGCGCTTCGCTCGTGCAGATGGCGATGCACGCATGTTCGCAATTGTGAAGCAATGCCTCATGCGCCGCTACAGACTGTTCGCCGCGGACATTCTCATATACGTTGCCGTCGGCAACGTCCAACCGGTTGCGCAGTACGGACAAAAACTCCTGCTGGTTGCCAAACTGGCTGCTGTCGGTTAAGACGCAGATGCGCGCGCAGATATTCCGCGCCTTGACGTATGCGGCAATCTGCTCCGCCGCTTCCGACATATGAAAGGAGTAGGTGGGGAATGCCGCGTGATTGGATGGGCGCTCCAGAAAGAGCAGCGGTATCTTGCGCGCGGCAAATGCCTGATATTCTTTTTTATGGTTTTGCAGGCAGGAAACGGACAGTACGCCGCATGCCTTGAGCGCCAATGCTTCCTCGATGACATGCCGCTCCCGATAGGGCATGTCGCCGGTTAAGAAAAGGCGCACCGAGTAACGCTTTTCGTCGGCACAGGCGAGAATGCCAGTATACAGATCGACGTAATGCTTTTCGCCGAGTGTCGGCAAAATCACGGCCAGAATGCGGGTGGTACCACGCCGGAGCAGGCTGGCCTTTTCGTCGATCGCGTAGCCCATGGCGCGCGCCGTTTGCTCGACAAGGCGGATTTTTTCATAGCTGACACCGCCCCGCTTGTTGAGCACGTTGGATACGGTTCCGTGCGATACGCCAGCGGCCCTGGCGATGTCCTTGATGGTCGGCATAACAGTTCCTCCGGTAGAGTTGCAATCGCTTTAAAAGCGCAGCGCGGGCAGCGGGATGTATTCAACAAAAACAATACACCATGAAGCGGCCCGTTGACAAGGGGGAGAGGAGAAATCGGCGCGTGCACCATGTGGATTTTAACGCTCCCGGTAATGACACGTTCCAAAAAGTTATTGACACGTTCCAATATTCGTTGTATAGTGTAGGCGTCCCACACAGGGTCATTTGTTTTTTATCGTGTATCTCACGGTGTTTAGCCGCCAGAAGCATTCCGAGGCGCTCAGCCAGACGCAGGGATCCATAAGAATAAAACAAAACGGAGTATAGCAGAGTGAGCATTCGAGCAATTTTGTTGGATTTTGACGGAACCAGCCTGCAACGAGACCAGGTTTATATTTCCTTTGCCAATAAGCATGCGATCCAGGCTGCGCTGGATCGCGGCATTGAGGTCATCCCCTGTACGGGACGCTGCGAGGACATGTTCCCGCCGCAAATTGAAGCGGAGAAGCGCATCCGGTACTGGATCACCGCCAATGGCGCGCGCGTGGTAGACCGCCAGACGCACGAAGTCATTCACCAGTCCCTGTTCACGCCGGAGGAGTCCGCCATGCTGTGCCGCCTGTTTGAATCGCGGCATATTTACTCCGAAATATCGGCAAATGGACGCATTTATATGGAGAGGGAGGTCTGCGCCGCTTTGGAACGGTATCCGGTGCCGCCGCATCACGTATGGTTTTTGGAAGCGGGCCGCCAGATCGAGATCGACAAGCCTTCCGAATATTTTTTGCAGCACCGGATCGGCATTGAAAAAGTGAATATCTACGGCGTACCGCAGCAGGAGCAGTTGCCGCTGCTGCAGGCGCTGGAGCGCTCCGGCGTTGCGGCGATCACCGAAGGCGCCGGCATCGATGTGCAGTTTTTCCCCATCCGCCAGAGGCGGACCGATGCGCTGGCCGCTTTGTTTCAGCGCCTGGGATACGGCTATGAGAGCATGATGAGCATCGGCGACAGCGTCCTTGACCGGGAAATGCTGGAAAATGCGGCTATTGGCGTTGCAATGGGCAACGCGCCGGACGCGATAAAGGCCTGTGCAGATTTCGTTACAGCACCCTATTACGAGGATGGTGTTGCACGGGCGATTGAAAAATTTCTGCTGTAGAGGTGCCGCATGGAACGGACGTTGTTTCCCGCATTGACGCCCCGGCATGGCTATCTGGTCTGCATCGACTCGGACGGCTGCGCTTTCGACACGATGGAGCTCAAGCACAAGGAATGCTTTTGCCCAGCCACCATCCACGCCTGGGGGCTGCAACCCATTTCCAAATACGTGCGCAGGGCCTGGGAATTTGCAAATCTGTATTCCCGTGACCGCGGGCGGTCGCGCTTCTATGAATTGCCGTTCGTATTTGATCTGCTTGCAGCCTGGCCGGAGGTGCAGCGCACCGGGTTCCGGTTGCCGGATATTGCGTCGTTTCGCCGCTGGGCGGCCGAAACGCCGGTGCAGAACAACGCGTTCCTGCTGGCGGCGGCAGAAGCGACGGACGATCCCGTGCTGCGCCGCGCGTACGCCTGGTCGTTGGAAATGAACCGGCGGGCGGCGGAAATGGTGACGAACGCGCCTCCGTTCCCGTTGGTACGGGAGAGCCTGGAACGATTGCAGGGCATGGCGGATATTGTTATCGTTTCGGCAACGCCGCGGGAAGCGCTGGAACGGGAGTGGGCCGAACACGACCTCATGCGGTATATCAGCCTGCTGTTTGCGCAGGAGGATGGCACAAAAGCGGAGTGCCTTTCCGCACTGGCGCCGCGGTATGCGGAGGACCATGCGCTGATGATTGGCGATGCGCCCGGGGATTATGAAGCGGCGTCCGCCAACGGCGTGCTGTTTTTCCCCATTTGGCCGGGCGAGGAAATGGAGGCCTGGCAAGCGTTTTATCAGGAGGGAGCCGAACGCTTCCTCGACGGCCGCTTTGCGGGAGAGTATCAGAAAAAACAACTTGCACATTTCAACGGCTGCCTGCCGGAAACCCCGCCCTGGAAGCAGGCGGGATCTGACCAGGCGTAATCCACATCAGGTTTATATGGTTTGACTGCGAGGTCAAAATGCAAATGCATAATCTATGACAGGAGGAAAGAACATGAAAAAGTTACTCAGCATTCTACTTGTCGCCCTGCTGGCCTTTGGCTTGATTGCCTGTCAGCCTGCAGCCGAGGAACCGGACGAACCGACGACTGCGCCGTCTGTTGACGAGCCTGACGTAACGGAAGCGCCGGTGGTAGAGGACGAGGATCCGGAAACCGACAGCCTGGTGTTATATACCTCTGCCGGTGCTTCGGAGTATGAACTGATCGTCGGTCTGTTTAATGAAAAATATCCGGATATCAATGTGGAGATTGTCACGGGCGGTTCCGGAGAGATTGCCAGCCGCGTCAATGCCGAAAAGGCTGCGCCCTATGGCGATGTGATGATGGGCGGCGGTGAAACGACTTATCGCGGTATCGAAGACGCCATCGAACCGTATGTGTCCGCAGAGGCCGATGCGCTGTTTGCCGAGTTTGTGCCGGAGGACAACCTGTTTACCCCCTGCTATGTCAACGTAAACAGCATTATTGTCAACAAGACGCTGATCGAGGAGCTTGGCGTGGAAGTGACCGGCTGGGAGTCGCTGTGCGACGAACGGCTGAAGGGCAATATCTCCTTTGCAAGCCCGATCGACTCGAGCTCGGCGCTTGAGGTGATTGTCAACATGCTGGCGGCAATGAACGAAACCGGAAACACCGAGGACGGCTGGGCGTTTGTCGAGCGGTTCCTTGCCAACCTGGACGGCAAGTTTGCCTCCGGCTCTTCCGCGGCTTATAAATCGGTCGTAGAAGGCGAGTATGCCGTTGGCCTGTGCAACGAGGACAAGACCATCTCCTATATGAAAGACGGCGCGGACGTCTATGCCGTGTACGCCGAAGAAGGGATCACGCTGCGTACCTCCAACATTGCTCTGATCAAGGGCGGCGCCAACGCGCGCAACGCAAAGCTGTTTATCGACTTTGTGACCTCCAAGGAGTGCCAGACGGCCATGGAATCTGAGATCAACGTGCGCCCGGCGCGCAGCGACGTTCCGATGACCACGGAAGGCCGTGTTGCGACCGAAGATCTGGCTACGCTTCCCTATCCGGAAGTCGATTCTGCGGACCTGAAGAGCCGTTTCCAGGACATTTTGACGTCGCTCGGCTAAAATACAGTTTAGCCTTGGGGATGCGTCCGTTGCCCGCCGGGGCAACGGACGCCCCCTCTGTGTCTATTCCCGCCTGATAATGGAGAATGAGTTTATGGCTGTATCGATTCACATCAAAGAAGTTATGAAAAAGTATGACGACAATATTGTCATACACAATCTCTCTGCCGATATCCGCAGCGGTGAGTTGTTTACGCTGCTTGGCCCTTCCGGCTGCGGGAAGACGACGCTGCTTCGTATGATTGCCGGGTTTAATACGATTGAACATGGTACCATAGCCTTTGACGAGCAGGTGATCAACCATATACCGGTGCACAAGCGGAACTTTGGCATGGTGTTCCAGAACTATGCCATTTTCCCCAATATGACGGTATATCGGAACATCGAATATGGACTGAAAAACAAAAAACTGCCAAAAGATGAAATCCGGCGCAGAGTCGAATCCATTATGGAAACGGTGCAGATTGCGCAGTATCGGGACCGGTATCCGGACAAGCTCTCGGGCGGGCAGCAGCAACGCGTGGCCCTGGCGCGCGCCATTGTCGTGCAACCGCAGGTGCTGCTGATGGACGAACCGCTCTCCAACCTGGACGCCAAACTGCGCATTGAGATGCGCGAAGCGATTCGGGAAGTGCAGAAGCAGATCGGTATTACTACGGTATACGTTACGCACGATCAGGAAGAGGCGCTGGCAATTTCCGATCGGATCGCCGTCATGAACAAGGGCGACATCCAACAGATCGACATTCCCGAGCGGATTTATTCGCGCCCGTATAATACATTTGTTGCAGATTTTATCGGCCATAGCAATCGGTTCGAAGCCACGGTGGTTTCTCAGGCCGGAGGCCATACCGTCGTCCGCCTACAGACCGGGTTGACGGTCGATATGGAAGGGCTCAGGCCGCTGCAGGCGGGCGATCCGCTCCTGGTGTATGTCCGTCCGGAGGAATTCGTCTTCACGACGGCCGGGCAGGGCATGGAAGCGAAAGTGCTGGTCAAGCGGTTCCTCGGCAAGTATATCCACTATATTATGGATTGCGGCACGGGCAGCCACGTTGAAGTAACGGCGGACACGTCCAGCGCCGAACGCATCCATCAGGCGGGCGAAACGGTATATCTTGGCGTGAATGCCCGCAGAATCAATCCGTTCGACAGCGAGAAGGAGACGACCCTGCTTGAGGGGGTAGAGAGCAATGTTTAAAAAGGGAGTTCGCTTTGATTTCTGGACCTTTGTCGGCCTGCTCTCCCTCGTTTTCTTCGGCCTGTTTCTCATCATCCCCATTGCGCGGATGCTGGTGTATTCGTTTCAGACGGCGGATGGCGCAGCGGTGCTGACGCTGGACAATTTTATCAAGTTCTTTTCGCGGCCGTATTATACCAATGCACTTTGGAACAGCATTAAGGTCGTGTTGGCTGCCACCGTGCTGGTTATCGTGATCGGCGTGCCGCTGGCTTATATCACAACCACGTTTAAAATCCGGGGCAATCGGCTGATCAATATTCTCGTGATCATTTCCATGCTTTCCCCACCGTTCCTGGGCGCGTATTCCTGGATTCTCATGCTGGGCCGGAGCGGGGAGATTACGCAGCTGCTGGAATCGGTGGGTATCCAGTCGCCCAGCATCTATGGCTTCGGCGGCATTTTGCTGGTGTTCGTTCTCAAGCTGTTCCCGTATATTTATATGTATACCAAGGGGGCGCTGAAAAAGGTAGATGCTTCGCTGGGCGAAGCGGCAGAGAGCCTGGGATATCATGGGCTTCGCAAGGTGTTCAATGTGAGCCTGCCGCTGGTGCTTCCCACGATCCTGGCCGGGGCGACCATCGTGTTTTTGCGGGCGTTTGCCGACTATGGAACGCCGCGTCTGATTGGCGAGGGATACAATACCCTGCCGGTCATCGTATATCAGGAGTGGGTCAGCGAGACGGGGACGAACGCCTATTTTGCGTCCGCTGTAGCCATGATCATGATTGTCGTGGCCGCACTGGTGTTTTTGCTGCAGAAATATATTTCCAATCGCAAGAACTATACCATGAGCATGCTGAATCCGCCAAAGCCGGTGAAGCTTAAGGGCGCGGCGAATTTCTTTGCGCATTTCTATGTGTATTTGATTACGCTGTTTGCAACGCTTCCCCAGCTGTACATCATTCTGATTTCCTTTCGGAATACGAAAGGCGTCATGTGGGCGGACGGATATGGGTTTTCAAGCTATATTACGGTGTTCACCAAATCGCTGAAATCGATCCTCAACACGTTTGAGTTCGGCATTATCGCCATAGCGTTTGTTGTGATACTTGGAACGCTGTTTGCCTATTTGACGGTGCGAAAGACGAACTTCCTGTCACGCATTCTCGACGTGTTCATCATGTTCCCGTACGTAATCCCCGGCACCATTTTCGGCTTGCTGCTGTTGATGAGCTACAACCGGCCGCCGATCGTGCTTTCCGGCACGGCAGCGATTATTATCGTGTCTTATGTCATCCGGAGAATGCCATATACGGTGCGATCCAGCGCTGCCATTTTGCGGCAGATCAGCCCCAGCATCGACGAAGCATCTGCCAGCCTTGGCTATGGTTCGTTGCAGACGTTCTTTAAGGTGACGTTGCCTGTTATGGTGCCCGGCGTCGTATCCGGCGCGATCCTGTCGTGGATTACCATTCTCAACGAGTTGTCCTCTACCTTGATGCTGTATACAGGCCGTACGCAGACCATGACGGTGACCATTTTCCAGGAAATCAGCCGCGGCGGGTACGGCACGGCTGCCGCGCTTTCTACGATATTGACCGTGACAATGGTCGCGTCACTTCTGATTTTCTTTAAACTCACAAAGTCGGAAGATATCGACCTGTAAAAGTACCGGGGCGGCACGAGCTGCTCGGGAAAACCAGAGCGACAATACCATTTATGAATGGAGGAAACCGTGAGGATCCATGTCTTTCAAACGGCGCAGCAAATGGGCGCCGATGCAGCGCAGCTGGTGGCAAAGTGCTTGAATGAGGCAATTTCTGCGCGAGGGAACGCCCGGCTGGTGCTTTCTACCGGTGCTTCCCAGTTTGAAATGCTGGATGCGCTTGTCCGGCAGCAGGTGGCGTGGGGGCGCGTGACCATGTTTCACCTGGATGAGTATGTTGGCCTGTCGCAGATGCATCCTGCAAGTTTCCGGCGCTACCTGAAGGACAGGTTTGTAGAAAAGGTGGCGTTGCGGGATGCGGTCTTTGTAGACGGGGAAGGCGACGTGGAGAAAAACATTGAAACGCTGACCCTGCGTTTGCGAGAGGCACCGATAGATGTGGCTGCGATCGGGATCGGTGAAAACGCGCACATCGCGTTTAACGATCCTCCCGCGGATTTTGATACGCGAGAGAGTTATATTGTGGTCAACCTGGATGAACGCTGTAAACAACAGCAGGTTCGGGAAGGCTGGTTCCCCTCTGTGGCAGATGTGCCACGGCAGGCGATCTCCATGACGGTGCAACAGATGCTGCTGGCAGAGACCATTGTCAGCGTCGTGCCGCATGGTGTGAAGGCGATTGCGGTACAAGAGACGCTCCGAAATCCCGTCAACAACCTTGTGCCTGCCACGATACTGAAAACGCATCCCGATTGGCATTTGTATCTGGATGCCGAATCGGCCGCGGGGTTTCTTTCGCTGCCGGACGGTACTGTGTAAAACGCGGAGCCAGGGAACCCGTCCCCGCCTGAAAGTCCGAAAGCGATGGTATCAAGCAAAAAAGAACAGCGCAAACGCTGTTCTTTTTTTGTATCAATGGTGGAGATAAGGGGACTCGAACCCCTGACTTCTGCATTGCGAACGCAGCGCTCTACCAACTGAGCTATATCCCCAAATGGGTGGTGCCGCCGGACAAGCCATTGACAGCTTCCATATCATACAACAATTTGCGGTAAAAATCAATAGGGAATTTATCGGGAGCCGAGGTATTTTTGGCCGCCGCCGCGCTCGCCGCCCGCACCACCTTCGCCGTCACTGCCTGCCGTCGTTCGCCGCTGCCCACACCCGCCGCACCCAACGCCGGATGTGCGGCGAATTGCAAAAAGCGGGGGGAGCGGCAGCCCGCTCCCCCGTCGGTTGCGCACGGCGGCGGCCCGCCGTGCGGAGCCCGTCAGAACTCCCTGACGAGCGCGTCCATCTCCGCGCGGCTCTGGATGCCGCGCGCCCGGGCGACCTGCTGTTCCTTCACGCCCTCCGGCAACGCGCAGAAGCGCTTCATCGCTTCCGGGTTGCGGGCGAGCGATTGCAGGAGCCCCTGAGGCAATTCATCCATTTTCGCTTCACCTCGGGAAATAGTATGGTTGCACACCGCCGCGTCTATGCGGCGGCGCCGGATTAGGCGAGGCCGAACAGCCGCGCGACGGTAGCGACGATCAGGCACAGGCTCACGCCGAACATCGTGGGCAGCAGCGCGGCCACGCCTGCCCATTTCCAGCTCTGCGTTTCCTTTTTGATGACCATGAGCGTCGTGGAGCACGGCCAGTGAAACAGCGAAAACAGCAGCATGTTCAGCCCCGTCAGCCAGGTCCAGCCGTGCGCGGCCAGCATGGCGTGCAGTTGCCCGAGCGAGGCGTAGTCCGTGAGCGTGCCCGTGGCGGCGTATGCCATGAGGATCACCGGCAGCACGATTTCATTGGCTGGCAGCCCGAGGAGGAACGCCATTAAAATGACGCCGTCCAGGCCCAGCAGCCGGCCGAGGGGGTCGAAAAATGCCGTGCAGTGGGCAAGCAACGTGGTGCCGCCGGCCTGGACGTTGGCCAGTATGTAGATCAGCAGCCCGGCGGGCGCGGCGACGCTTGCGGCGCGTCCGAGCACGAACAGCGTGCGGTCGAGCACGGAGCGCAGCAGCACACGCCCGATCTGCGGCTTGCGGTACGGCGGCAGCTCCAGCGTGAACGAGGAGGGCACGCCCTTGAGCAGCGTCCGCGACAGCAGCCGGGAGGCGGCAAAGGTCGCGCCGATGCTCAGCAGGATGGCGGCGGTGAGCAGCAGCGCCGCGAGCCAGGAGCGCCCGCTGCCCACGCCGACGAAGAACATCGTGATCACGGCGATCAGCGTCGGGAAGCGGCCGTTGCAGGGCACGAAGCTGTTGGTCAGCACGGCGATGAGCCGTTCGCGCGGGCTGTCGATGATCCGGCAGCCGATGACCCCCGCCGCGTTACAGCCCAGGCCCATACACATTGTCAACGCCTGTTTTCCGCAGGCGGCGCAGCGGCGGAACCGGTTGTCGAGGTTGAACGCCACCCGCGGCAGATACCCCAGGTCCTCCAGCAGGGTGAACAGCGGGAAAAAGATGGCCATGGGCGGCAGCATGACCGAGACGACCCAGGCCAGCGTGCGGTACATGCCCAACACGAGCGCGCCATGCAACCAGTCCGGCATGCCGATGGACCGGCAGGCGCTGCTGAGCGCGTCCTGCAGGGAAAAGAGCCAGCTGGAGAGCAGCGCGGAGGGCGCGTTGGCGCCAACCATGGTCAGGTAAAACACCAGCAGCAGGCCGAGCAGCATGACCGGCAGGCCGGTCCAGCGGCCCGTGAGCAGGCGGTCCACGCGCAGCTCGCGCTCGCGCTGCCGGGCGCTTTTTTGGCGGATGGCGTGCGCGCAAATGGTTTCGCTGTCCCGAAAAATGGCGGAGACGATCTCATCCTGCACGCGCTCGGGCGGATAGCCCGCCTGTGCAAGCTGCTCCGCGGCCGCCTCCAGCGCGGCGGCGACGGCCGGGTCGGCGGAGAGCGGCGCGCCAAGCAGCGCGTCCACGCCGGATAGCAGCGCGCGGTCGTTGCACAGCAGGCGCAGCGCCACAAAGCGTGCGTCCATGCGGCCCTGCAGAGCCTGCTCGAGCGGCCCCAGCAGCTGCGCCACCGCCCGCTCGATGGCCGGCGCATACCGGACGCGGCGGCGGTCGCAAGCCGGGCCCGCCGCAACCTCCGACACGCGGTCCATCAGCGCCGAGAGCCCGCGCCCGCTGCGTGCGCTGGCGCCGACGCACGGCACGCCAAGCGCGCGGGACAGCGCGTCCAGGTCCACGCGCACGCCCTTGCGGCGCGCTTCGTCCATGAGGTTGACGCATACGACCACGTGCCCGGTGATTTCCAGCGTTTGCAGCACGAGGTTCAGGTTGCGCTCGAGGCACGTGGCGTCGCACACGACGACGGCGGCATCCGCGCCGCCAAAGCACAGGAAGTCGCGCGCGACCTCCTCCTCTGCCGACTGCGCGCTGAGCGAATACGCGCCGGGAATGTCTACGAGCAGGTAGTTGGCGCCGCGATGGCGGCACTGCCCCGACGCGCTGCCCACGGTCTTGCCCGGCCAGTTGCCGGTGTGCTGGTGCAGCCCGGTCAGCGCATTAAACACGGTGCTCTTGCCGACGTTTGGATTGCCTGCAAGCGCGACGACCCGGCAGTGTGGGTTGGCCCGCGCGGCAGCGCAGGCAGCAGGGCATTCCCGGCACGTGCCGGCCGCGCGCCGCCCGGTGGAGGATGCTGTCAGACCCATGCGCTGTCCCCCCGCTCATTCGACGGTTCCCAGGCGTCGCAGGACGGCGGAACGATCTCCACGGTGGCGGCGTCCGCGTTGCGCAGGGCGATCACCGTGCCGCGGATCAGATAGGCGCGCGGGTCGCCGGAAGGGGCGTCGAACAGATGGACGGCCGTCGCCTGCAGCGTCAGGCCGAGGTCCAGCAGCCGCCTGCGCATGGAACCCTGGGCGTGGATCTGCCGGATGGTCGCGGCGGCGCCTGTGGGGAGCGAGAGCAGCGTGGGAGGCGCGGGGGTGGGGGCTTGCGTGACAGGCATGGCGTGGACAGCTCCTTTTCGCAATGATGGTCTTATGCCCAATACTATGCCTGCGCCGCGGCCGTTGGTGCGTGGATGCGGGCGCGCAAAAAACGCGCCCGTGCCGCCGAAGACGGCGCAGGCGCGTGTCTGTTGCAGGGAAATGGCGGCCGGTGCGTCCCGGCGGTGGGTCAGTCCGGCGTCCCGGCCGGGCCGGATGGCGCCGCGTCCTCACCGGCTTGTTCGGCCTCCGGAGGACGGGGCGCGTCGCGCTTGGCAGGGCAGGGCGCCGCCTGTGCCGGCGCGCCGCCCTTCCCACCGGTGGGGCGATAGAGCTGGATGACGCCGGCGTCGTTCATGCTCACGGCAATGGCAAGGGCGACCGGCAGCCCGAGCAGCCCGATGGGGCCAAACACGTACGTACCCACGACCATGGCGAGCAGCGTCACGATCGGATGCAGGCCCACGTGCTGGCCGACGATCTTGGGCTCGATGATATTGCGCACGATGACGATGACGACATAGAGCAGCACGAGGCCGATGGCGAGGCGGTAATTGCCGAGCAGCGCGGTGATGATGGCCCAGGGCAGCAGCACCGTGCCGCTGCCAACCACGGGCAGGATGTCAAAGATGGCGATCAGCAGCGCGATGAGCACGGCGTTGTCCACGCCGATCAGGAGCAGGCCCACCATGAGCTCGAAAAATGTGATGAGCAGGATCAGCGCATAGGAGCGGACGTACTGTCCGAGCGTCTTGCCCAAATGGACGCGGATTTCGTGCGCGCGCCGCCGGTTGCCGTCCGAAAGCTGGTGCAGGATGAACGCCTTGAGCACCGGATAGTCCATCGTGATGAACACCGTGGCGATGACCGAGATGAGCACGTTGAGCAGAAAGCCCGGCACGGAGACGGCATAGCCGCCGAGCATGGCGAGCGCCTTGCCGGAAAAGTTTACGATGGAAGTTTCCAGCGACGTGCCGAGGCTGGAGACCAGGCTGCTGAACATGCCGGTGGACGAGGGATCGAGCCGCGTGATGAAGCGGTCCAGCTCCGTCATGAGCGAGGCGAGGAGCGGCTCAATGGTGGTGTTGTACAGCTCGGGCAGGTTCAGCACGAACGCCTTGGCGCTGGTGAACAGCTTGACCGACAGCAGCACGAGCACAAGCCCCAGCAGACAATAGAACAGCAGCACCGTCACCACTGCGGCGATCCCCTTGTGGATGCGGCACTTTTCGTGCAGGAACCGCACCAGCGGACGCAGCAGCAGCGAGACGACGAACGCCACGACAAACGGCAGCAGCGCCGGGATGCCATACCGGCAGATAAAGATCGCAATGGCGAGTATGACCGCAAAATAGGCAAAGCGGATCAAAAACTGTCCCTGTCGTTTCGTGTTCAAAGCAGACCTCCCGACGATAGGATATACCAATACCCTACCATTTTATCTGCCTCTTGTAAATGAGAGAGCAACTTGTGCTATAATGAGTTCACGAAAGTTCACGATTTGGCGCCGGCCGGCCGGCGCGGCAAGGGGTATCCATGGGTTTTTGGGAGTTGTTTCTGACGGGCGTCGGCCTCTCTGCAGACGCATTTGCGGCGGCGCTGTGCCAGGGACTGCATATGAAGCGGCTGAACTGGGCGCGCGCCGCGCTGGTCGGGCTGTTTTTCGGCGGGTTTCAGGCGCTGATGCCGCTTCTCGGCTATCTGCTGGGCTCGCAGCTGGAGCGGTACATCCGCAGCGTGGATCACTGGATCGTGTTTGCGCTGCTGTTGTTCATCGGCGGCAAGATGGTCGTCGAAACGTTGCGCGGCGGCGAGAAGGAGACGTGTGAGAGCGGGCGCAGCTTTGTGACGGGACTGCTGCTGCTGGCCGTGGCCACGAGCATTGACGCGCTGGCGGTGGGCATCTCGTTTGCGTTTTTGCAGGTGACCATCCTGCCCGCCGTGGCGCTCATCGGCGCGACGACGTTTGTGCTGTCGGTGCTGGGCGTGGGCATTGGCTCGCGCTTTGGCACCCGCTTTCAAAAGCAGGCGGGTATTGCGGGCGGCGTCATCCTCATGCTGATCGGCATCAAGATCCTGCTCGAGCACCTGGGCGTGCTCTAAAGGCACCCGGCGAATGGAAAATAGAGGGGAGAACGGAATCATGACACCGGAAGAACTGCTGTCCTTTTTGCGGCTTGCGGCGCGGCTCAAGGGGATGCCGCGGCACTGCCGCACGACGACGGGCACCGAGGAGACTGTGGCGGCGCACGCGTGGCGGCTCGCGCTGCTCGCGTGGCTGTTGCAGGACGAACAGCCGGATGTGGACATGCGCCGCGTGATGGAGCTGGCGCTCGTGCACGATCTGGGGGAGGCGGTGACGGGCGACATCCCGAGCTTTCTCAAGACGCCGGACCACGAGCGCACCGAGCGCGACGCGCTCTCCGGGATTGCGGCGCTGCTGCCCCCGCCGCGTGGGGCGGCGCTGCAGGCGCTGTTTGACGAGTGGGACGCGCAGCAGACGCGCGAGGCCCGGTTTTGCCGTGCGCTGGACAAGCTGGAGGCCGTCATCTCGCACAACGAGAGCGACCTTTCCACGTGGATCCCGCTCGAATATGAGCTGAACCTGACCTACGCGGAGGCCGAGGCGGCGGAATTTCCGTGCCTGCGTGCGCTCAGGGAGCGGATGCGGCAGGACACGCAGGAGAAAATCGCGGCCGGCAGGGCCGAAAAACAGGAGGAGTAGAGAGCATGAACGAAGCCTATTTTGACCTGATTGCCTCGCGGCAGAGCTGCCGCAAATACGACGCGGCCCGCCCGGTTGAGCGGGAAAAGCTGGTCAGGTGCGTGGAGGCCGCGCGCATTGCGCCGTCGGCCTGCAACAGCCAGCCGTGGCGTTTCCACGTGGTGACGCGGCCCGACCTGTGCGAGGCCCTGCGCCCGACGGTGCAGCGCCTGGGCATGAACCGCTTTGTGAACGACTGCCCCGCGTTTATCGTCGTGACAGAGGAGCGCGCGGTGCTCAAGCCGCTCATCGCCGCACATCTGAGCGAGCGGGAGTTTTCGAGCATCGACATCGGCATCGCCACCGCGCACCTGTGCCTGGCTGCGACGGCGCAGGGGCTGTCCACGTGTATCCTCGGCTGGCTGGACGCGAAAAAGGTCTGCGCCGTGCTGGGGTTGGACGAGAAGACCCGCGTGCGGCTCGTCATCGCGGTGGGCTATGCCGCGCCGGACGACACGCTGCGCAAAAAACAGCGCAAGCCGCTCGAAGAGGTCGCGCGGTTTTATGAGTGAACCGCGTCGCAAATTTTAATGCAATTCTCATCGAAGGACAAGGCGTGTTTCATGTTTTTGCCGTACTATACGGACATAGACAAAACTTCGATGGGAAAGGGGATTGGTTATGGACCGGTTTGACATGGTGGAGCGGCTGCACCGGGAGGCTGGCGTGTCCTATGAGGAGGCGCGCGCTGCGCTGGAGGCGGCGGACTGGGATTTGCTCGACGCGCTGATCGCGCTCGAAAAACAGGGGAAGACGGGAGGCGCGACCGCGCACTACAGCACGGAGACGCAGGAGGAGCCGCCCGTACAGGAGGAGCCGAAGCGTGAGGACGGCGCGCGCTTTGGCGAGACCTGCCGCCGGTTTGCCCGGTGGTGCGGCCGGGGGATGCAGCGGGGCAATCGCAACGCCCTCTGTATGGAGCGTGGCGGCGAGGTGCTGCTCACCGTGCCGGTCACGGCGCTCGTGCTGCTGCTGGTGCTTGCGTTTTGGGTTGTGGTGCCGCTGATGATCGTGGCGCTGTTCTGTGGCTGCCGGTTCTACTTTACCGGCCCGGACCTCGGGCGCGAGGACATCAACGATGCGATGGGCAAGGCGACCGAGGCGGCGGACAGCCTCAAGAAAGAATTTCGCAGCGGGGACGGGGCCTGACGGCCCCGTTTGCCGCGTTACAGGAGGGCATGTATGGCGGAGCGCATCCTCATTGTCGAGGACGAGGAGAAGATCGCGCGGTTTCTGGAGCTGGAGCTGGCGCACGAGGGATATGAAACCGAAAAGGCGGGCGACGGGCGCACCGGGCTGGCGCTGGCCGAGAGCGGCCGGTTTGACCTGTGCCTGCTGGACGTGATGCTGCCGCAGCTCAATGGGCTGGAGGTGGTGCGCAGGCTCCGCCGCACGTCCGACCTGCCGGTGATCCTGCTCACGGCGCGCGACGCGGTGATGGACAAGGTGTCGGGGCTCGACATGGGCGCGGACGATTATGTCACAAAGCCCTTTGCCATTGAGGAGCTGCTCGCGCGCATCCGCGTGACGCTCCGACGGCGCGGCGCGGGGAAGGCGCAGGATGGGCGGCTCAGCTGCGGCGCGCTGGAGATGGACGTCGCCCGCCACACCGTGTACTACGACGGGCGGCCCGTGGAGCTGACGCAGCGGGAGTTTGCCATGCTGGAGCTGATGCTCCGCAACCAGGGCATCGTCCTCTCGCGCGACACGTTTCTCGAGCGCGTGTGGGGCTATGACTACATGGGCGAGACAAACGTCGTGGATGTGTACATCCGCTACCTGCGCGCCAAGCTGGACGACGCGTTCGGCGTGACGCTGATCCGCACCGTGCGCGGCGTGGGCTACGTGCTGGAGGAGGCCGGGGCATGAGCCGCCGCCGGCAGGAGGACCGGCGGTCGGCGCGCACGGCCACCGCCGCCGGCCGGCTTTCGCGCACGGCGGCGCGGCAGATGGCGTGGTTCGCGCTGGCGGCTGCGCTGATAGCGCTGCTGCTCGGCTGTACAGCGCGCTGCTGGGCGTGGGAGAGCGACTATGCCGGCACGTGGGACCCGCGCGTGCTGGCGCGGGAGGTGTCGCGGCGCGTGCTCATCGTGGAGGATGGGGAGGTGCGGCGGCTCGTGTATGAAATGGCGATGGACGGGCGCGCGCCGCGGCAGATGGACGCAGGGCCGTTTGTGACGCTTGCGGGCGCGGCGCTTGTCACGTTTGCCCTGCTGGCCTGGCCGCTGCGCTGCGCGTTCCGCGCCGCATTTGCCGCGCGCGTGCGGGCGGAATTGAGGCCGTTCGACGAGCTGGCGGCAAAGGCGCAGCAGGTGTCCGAGCTGGAAAAGCGGCTGCGCAGCGAGCCGCACCGGCCGCCCGCCGCGCTGCACGAGCTGGAGAGCGCCATCGGCAGGCTGAGCCCCACCGCGCCTGGCGCGCGCCTCCAGACGGGCACGCGCGAGCTGGCCGGCCTTGAGCAGGCGATCAACGACCTGTTGCGGCGCACGCACGAGGCCTACCGGCAGCAGTCGCGCTTTGTGTCCGATGCGTCGCACGAGTTGCGCACGCCCATCGCCGTGGTCAAGGGGTATGCCGATATGCTGGAGCGGTGGGGCAAGGACGACCGGAAAGTGCTTGACGAGGGCATAGCGGCCATTCGGACGGAGACGGCGCACATGAGCCGGCTCGTCGAACAGCTGCTCTTTCTGGCGCGCGGCGACAGCGGCCGCATGTCGCTCACGCTCGCGCCGGTGGAGCTGGGCGCGCTCGTGCGGGAGGTGGCCGAGGAGTCCGGCATGATCCACCCCGCGTGCCGATGGCGGTGCGAGACGGGCGAGGCCGTGTGGGTGCGGGCGGATGCGGCGCTGCTCAAGCAGGCGGTGCGCATTTTGACCGACAACGCGGTGAAATATGCCGCGCCGGAGCCGGGCGAGGCGCCGTCCATCCGTCTGCGCGCCGGGCGCGACGAGGCGGGCGTGCCCTGCGTCGAGGTGCAGGACGCGGGCGTGGGCATTGCCGCCGAGGACATGCCGCACGTGTTTGAACGGTTTTTCCGCGCCGACCCGGCGCGGTCGACGCGCGAGGGGACCGGACTGGGGCTGGCCATTGCCAAATGGATCGTGGACCGGCACGGTGGGTATTTCGACGTGTTCAGCCGCCGCGGCGTCGGCACGCGCGTCACCATCTGCCTGCCGGGCAGCGGGATCGCGCCGCCGGCGGAGGAGGCGCCCCAGCCGGAACATGGGGCGGAAGGACATGCCTGACGGGGCGGGCGCCCGCCTGTCTGCAGGATGGGAAACGGGAAGGCGGGCGGCAGGCTGAAAGCCTCCCGCCCGCCTTTGACGTCATGGCAGCTGTGCACGGTTACCGGGCCAGCACGCCCGTAAAGCGCCGGATGGCGGTCACCTTCATGGCGGACAGCCGGGTGACCTTGACCACGTCGCCGGTGCGCGGCGCATGGAGGAACAGCCCGTCGCCCAGGTAGATGCCCACGTGCGATACGGGCGAATAAAACGCCACCAGGTCGCCGGGGCGCAGCTGGCTGTATGGCACGGCTATGCCGGCCCTTGCCTGCTGCGCGCTGACGCGCGGGAGGGTCAGGCCCGCGCTGCGAAACGCATATTGCGTCAGGCCGGAACAGTCAAACCCCGTGGCGGGGCTGGTTCCGCCGTACACATAGGGCTTGCCGAGGGCGGAACGCGCGGTGCGGAGTACGGTCTCGATGCGTTTGACTTCCGCGTCCACGGCGGACAGCGTCTGCTTGCCCGCGATGCCATCGACCCCCAGGCGGTTGCGCCGCTGGTACTGGCGCACCGCGGCCTCCGTCCGAGCGCCGAAGATGCCGTCCGCCTTGCCGTTGAGGTAGCCGAGCAGGATCAGGTCTTCCTGCAACGCTTTCACGGCCGTGCCGCGGCTGCCGCGCCTGAGCGACGCGGTGCTGCTGCCGGCAGTGTCGATGGTGAGATATTGCCCATACACGTATCCCGATTTGCCACGGTAGGTGACGGCGTACCAGCTGCCGGATCTGCCGGTGACGGTGACGGTGTCGCCGCGGTTGAGGTAGGTCAGCCGGGCCGTGGCGGTCGACGGGCCCGTGCGCAGGTTGACGGAATTGCCCGTGATCGTGCCCGTATCGTCTGCGAGCGCGGCGGCGGGCGATAGCAGCAAAAGCGCTGTCAGCAGGAGGGCAAGCGCCGTCCGTTTGATCAGGTTCATACAAACACCTCCTGCGGCACATGGTAGCATAAAAAAACAAAAAAACGGCGGATTTGCCGCCGTGTTTACCGAACCGAAACAACAATGGGAAGCCCCGGAAATCCGGGGCTTTTTTGCCAGCGGCGATTACGTTGGCGCGGACAGGAGCGTGAAAATGCACAGCGCGAGGCTTGCGATCGCATAGAGCACCATGCCCGTGTTTCCAAACATGGCGCGGCCCGAACCGCGTCCGGGCGGCAGCGCGCCGGGGGCAAACACCGCCTGCTTTAGCCGGTTGAAGAACAGGACGAGCCCCACGAGATAGGCAGCGAGCAGGCCGACGGAGTAAACGCCGGCTGCGAGCTGGGCGGACAGCAGCGCCGACGGCAGGACACCGCCCAGGAGGTTGATTGCCATGTGCAGCAGGATGGTGTAGCGCAGGCGGCGCGTGCGGCAATAGACATAGCCGAGCAGCATCCCGATGAAACAGGCGTAAAAGAGCTGGCTGAAATTGCCGTGCAGCAGCCCGAACGCCACTGCGGACACGAGGATGGCCGCGCGATCGCCGAAGCGATGCAGGCGGTCGATGAGCAGCTTGCGGAACAGCAGCTCCTCGATGACCGGCGCGAGCAGGCCGACGTAGACGAATTGCGGCGCCAGGGCGGTGCCGGTGAGCAGCGTTTCCAGCGGGTTGACCGCGTTCACGCCGAGCAGCAGCGAAGCGAGCAGCGTTACGAACCGCCCGATCAGGTTGCCGCCGAACCCCAGGCCGAAGCACATGAGCAGAAACTCCCACCAGCTGTGCGCGGACAGGCGGCCGTCCGGCCACGTTTGCCGGGGCAGCGGGCGCAGCAGCAGCCAGAACAGCGGCAAGCCCACCGCGTATTGCGACAGCATGGCGAAAGCGTAGTAGCCCCAGCTGTTGGCCAGCAGCGCGCGCATCGCCTCCGGAAACAGCGCAAGCAGCAGGGACTGTACGAGAAAGGTGCTGACGAGCAGCAGCAGGCATGCAAAGCCCACCCGGGCAAAGGCGCCGCGCGCAGCGCGGCGTTGTGCGTCCGGGGCGGGCGGCGCGCCGGCGCTATTGCCGCCATCCGGGGCGGGCGGCGTGCCGGCGGCATTGCCGGTATGCCGGACCATCGTATCGTCCGTCATGAAAGAGCCTCCCATTCTGGTCGTATGCGTGGGGCTGCCGCCCGCCTGGCGGCGGGCTCAGCCGGCGAGCGCGCGCTCGATGGCCTGCGCAAGCTGGTCGGCGCAGCTGGTCGGCTTGTTGCCGCAGCGGTTGCCGCGCAGCAGGCTGGCGACGGCAGCGGCGTCCTGCCCCTCCACGAGGCGGCCGATCGCCTTCAGGTTGCCGTTGCACCCGCCGGTGAAGGCGACGTTTTGCAGCTTGCCGTTTTCCAGGTCAAACGCGATGTGCGAGGCGCAGACGCCCCGCGTGGCAAATTCATAGTGCATGGGTGTTTTCCTCCGTTTTCTGGGCAAGTGGTTCGCGTCCCGGCTGCGCCGGCGCGCCGTCGTCCCTGCCGCCGGGGGCGCGCAGCAGGCGCCGGCTCAAGGGACGTTCAAAACAATAGGTGATCAGCGTGGCAAGCGCCATGCTCAGCGCGAGCGAAAGCAGCGTGTATTGCCACTGCCAGACCCGGTCGCCGGTCATGTTCGGCGGTAGCTCGCCCTCCCAGTAGGGGATGTGCCATTCCTTCAGCCGCACGAGCAGCCACTGGTGCCAGATGTACAGGTTGTAGGAGATGGCGGCCAGATAGCGCGCGACGCGGTTGCTGAACACGGCGCGCAGCCAGCGGAAGCTGAGCGGCAGCGAGATCACGAGCAGCAGGAACAGCAGCGACAACGGGAAGCGCCATGCCGCCTGATAGCTTTGCACGTGGGCGGCGGAGGCCGCGCCGCGCAGTACAAGCCCGATCAGCGCCACCGAGAGGACAAAGGCCGCCGTGCCGCAGGCGGAGAGCGCCATACTGCGCTTGAACCGCCGCGCGAGGGCGACGAACAGATAGGCGCCGGCCATGCCGTTGGCAAACACGCCGAAAAACGCCACGAGCTGGTTGAGCGTCATGCGCAGCCCGTCCGGATCGGGCAGCGCAAAGCAGCGCAGGTACAGCTCCGACACGGCTACCATGCCGAGATAGGTCCAGACAGGCCGCTTTGCAAACGCCCTGGCGAGCAGCGGGAACAGCAGATAAAACTGCATCTCGATGGCCGCCGTCCACAGCACCACGTTGATGTGCGAGCCGATGTACGTGTCTACCCAGAAGGTCTGCGTAAATGTCAGCGTCGCAAACAGGTCCTTCCAGGCGGCGCCGGCGGTCCAATAGCCGCTGTGCGGCAGCGAGTAGAGGAAAAACACCGGCAGCACGCACAGATAGTAACAGGGCAGGATGCGCACGAGGCGCTTTTTGTAAAACGCACGCGCCCCCGGCAGGGGCTCGTCCTGCAGCGCGGCGCGGGCATAGGGCAGGAACAGGCAGAACGCGCTGAGCAGCAGCAGCAGGTCCACAAACAGGTAGCTTGCGCGCGGAATGAAGTCGAGGTCGATGCGCCAGATGCCGAGCGGCGCGAGGAACGGCGTGTCAAAGATCGGCATGAGCCAGTTCTGCTGCCAGAAGTGGAACCACACGACGAGCAGGATGGCCAAAGCGCGCACGCCGTCGAGCACGCCGATGTGGCGGGTGTCGATGATGCCGTCAGGTTGCAGGTTGGCTGGTCGTTTCATGGCGGTGTTTCCGGTGCGCAGTAGCGCTTACAGGCCGAGCAGCAGCTCGACTGTCTGTTCGAGGTGCATGCCGCGCGAGCCCTTGACGAGGATCGTGTCGCCGTCGCGCAGCAGCAGCGGCAGGATGGACAGGAGCGTCTCCTGCGTTTCAAAATAGCGGGCCCGCTGCGGCGTGAGCGCGTGCGCGCCGAGGAACGTCTGCTCGGAGTTTGGGCCCACGCAGACGATCAGCTCCACACCGTGCATGGCGGCATACATGCCCACGACCTCGTGAAATTCCTCCGTCTGCGCGCCCAGCTCCAGCATATCGCCCAGCACGCACACGTGGCGGCCCGGCGTCTGTTCGAGCACGTCGATGGCGGCCATGACGGAGGTGGGATTGGCGTTGTAGGTGTCGTCCAGCACGGTGAAACGGCGGCTGCGGCGCACGTGCATGCGGCCCGCCGTGGGCTGGAAGGATTCCACGCCGCGGCTGAGCTGCGCAAGCGGCATGCCGAGCGACAGGCCCACCGCGATGGCCGAGAGCGCGTTGTAAATCATGTGCCGGCCGGGGGCGGGCACGTGCATGCGCAGCTGTTCGCCGGCGCAGCGGACGGTAAACGCGCTGCCGCCGAGCCCCTGGTCCTCCACGTCCAGGGCCTGCACGTCATTGTGCGCCTGAAAGCCGAAGCGCACGGCGCCCGGCAGGCGCACGAGCATATCGTCGTCGCCGTTGACGACGACCGTGCCGCCGGGGCGCATGTGCTCGAGCATTTCCGCCTTGCCGCGGAAGATGTTTTCCCGCGTGCCGAAAAACTCGATGTGCGCCACCCCCACGTTGGTGATCACGCACACGGTGGGCTGCACCATGGCGGAGAGACGGCGGATCTCGCCCGGGTGGTTGGTTCCCATTTCGATGATGGCCAGCTCGTGTTCCGGGGCAAGCTGGAACAGCGTGAGCGGCACGCCGGTCTGGTTGTTCAGGTTGCCCGGCGTCTTAAACGTGTAAAACCGTTGGGACAGCACGGTATGCAGCATTTCCTTGGTGGAGGTCTTGCCCGTGCTTCCCGTGATGCCGATGACGGGGATGTCGAACCGGTTGCGGTAGAAGGCCGCAAGCAGCTGCAGCGCCTCGAGCGTGTCGGGAACGAGCAGGTACGGCTCCTCCTGCAGCGGCCGGTCGGTCAGCACGCAGAGGGCGCCGTTTTTCCGCGCGCCGGGAATGAACGTATGGCCGTCGTGCACTTCGCCGATGATCGGCACGTACAGCGCGCCGGGCGTGACCTTGCGGCTGTCGATGCACACGTCCGTCACGGGCTGCCCGAGCAGCGCTTCATCCCCGACGTACATGCCGCGGCACGCCGCAATCGCTTCGGAAAGGGTAAATGCAATCATGCGTCCGCCTTCCTTTCCGACAGGCGGACGATGCGGTCGCACAACGACGGATAGTCGATGCCGGCGGCGGCGGCCTCCTGCGGCAGCAGGCTGGTCGGCGTCATGCCGGGCAGCGTGTTGGCTTCCAGACAGAAGATGCGGCCGTCCGGCGCGAGCAGGAAGTCCACGCGGGCATAGACCGAAAGCCCGAGCGCGCGGCAGGCGTCCAGCGACAGCGCCTGGATGCGGGCGGTGGTTTCGACGTCGAGCGGCGCGGGCGTAATTTCTTCCGTCCAGCCCGCCTGGTATTTGTGCGCATAGTCGTAAAAGCCGCCGCGCGGGATGATCTCGATCAATGGCAGCGCTTCGCCGCCCAGCATGCCGGCGGACAACTCGCGCCCGGCGATGTATTCCTCGACCAGCACCTCTTCTTCATAGCGGAACGCGTCGGCCAGCGCGGCTTCGTATTCCGCCGGGGTGCGCGCGATGGCGATGCCGATGGACGAGCCGCCGCAGCAGGGCTTGACGACGCAGGGCAGCGGGAAGTCGCCGCCCTTCTGCCCGCGCCGCAGCAGCGCGCCGCGCGGCACGGGGATACCGGCGCTTTCGAGCAGCTGTTTGGATATCCACTTGTGCATGGCGACCGCGCAGCCGAGCGAACTGCTGCCGGTATAGCGGATGTCGAGCAGGTCGAACAGCGCCTGCAGTTTGCCGTTTTCACCGTCGCCGCCATGCAGCGCAAGGAACGTGAGGTCGGCCGCGCGGCACAGCTCCAGCACGCCGCTGCCGACGGACGACGACAGCCCGTGCGCGCGGGCCGTCTGCACGGCTGCAAGATCCGGGGCGACTTCGCTCACGGCGTGCATATCCGGCGCGGCTTTTGCAGAAAAAGCTTCCGACAGGGGCTCCGGCAGCGGGTCCAGGCCCATAAACAGATCCAGCAGGCAGACGCGGTGCCCGCGGGACCGCAGCGCGGCGGCAATCTTGGCGCCGGAGGAGAGGGACACGTCGCGCTCGGGCGACAACCCGCCGGAGAGGACAACAATATTCATCGGGATGCTCCATTCGTTTGTTCTGCTGATACGGGACGGGCGGCCATGCCGCGCGGCATGGAACGCCCTTATTTTTATATCACGTTTACACCCGCACGACAAGGGGAAAAAAGTGGCGCGGCCGTCTCGGGGCGCAGGACGCGCGGCCTGCCTTGGCGCCTGCGGGGCGCGTGCGACAAAATGGTGTATTTTTCGTTCCTTCTATAGTATACTGATACCATGAAAAACATGAAGAAAAAGATCGTATCTCTGTGGTTGCGCCGCGCGTTGCCCTGCCTGCTGGCCCTCGTGCTTGCGCTGGGCAGCGCCGGCTGCGCCTGCACGGCGGCGATGTTCGCTACAGTGGCCGACGGCGTGCGTGCGCTCGTATCCGGCGACCTGAGCGGGTCGTCCACGCCTGCGGCGCCGGGAGAGGACGCACCCAAACCACCGGCGCAGCTGCCGGAGCCGCCGCTGCCACAGAAGTCCGAGTCGCACGAGAACATTCCGTTTTCGGAGATGGCGTACGTGCGGCCGGACACCGATGCGCTGGCCGATCTGCTCGCCGGGCTGCTGGCGGACGCGCAGGGCACGGCGGACAGCAAACGGCTGCTCGACCGGTATGACGAGGTGCTGGCCCGCTTTAACGAGGCGGACTCGCAGCTGTCGTTGTGCTATGTGTACTATGCGCACGACGTGACGGACACCTATTATCAGGAGGAGTACGCCTGGCTGCAGACGGAATTGAATGCGCTCGACCTTGCCATGTCGGATGTCTCGCTCGCGCTGCTCGAGCGGGATGAGGCCGCCGCGCGCGCCCGCTGGGGCGACGAATATGCCGATGCAGTGCTGGCCAACGCGGCGCTCAACGACGAGGAGATCCAGCCGCTGCTCGAGCAGGAGCAGGCGCTCGTCCAGTCGTACGACGAGCTGCTCGCCTCGTTTGTCCTGCGGGAGGACGGGCGCACCTATACCATGGAGCAGATTGCCGAGGTGGCGGCGCAGGACTATGACGAGTATGTCCGCCTGTACGACGCGTACACCACCGTGCTGAATGAGGAAGCCGGGCAGATCTACCTCAAGCTGCTGCGCCTGCGCAACGAGATGGCCGGCAAGCTGGGCTATGGCAGCTATGCCGCATACATGTACGATTGTTACGGGCGGGACTATACCGTGACGGATGCGCGCGCGTTCCACACGGCGGTGAAGGAGTATCTCGTACCGGCCTACTGGCAGCTGGTCATGCGCGCGGCGCTCCAGGACGAGGCGCTGCCGGACGGATCGTTCGCCCTGGAACCGTATCTGGAAGAGCTGCGCGCGGCGGCGGCGGACTTTTCGCCATTGCTGCTCGAGGCGCTCGACTACATGCTGACAAACGGGCTGTACGACTTTGAGGACAACGACAACAAGATGCAGTCCAGCTTTACGACCTATTTTTCGTCCTATAACGCGCCGTTCATGTTTACGGCGTGGGAGGGCTCGCATTACAATACCCGCACGGTCATCCACGAGCTCGGGCACTATGCCAACTACTATCACAACCCCGCCGTGGGCTGGAGCGTGGCGGACCCGCTCGACCTTGCGGAGGTGGATTCCCAGGGGTTGGAGATGCTCATGATTCCGTATTACTCGGCGTTCTATGGCGAGGCGGCGGGGACGGCGGAGCTGGAGCAGATGGTAGAGGCGGTCTATGCGGTGATCAGCGGCTGCATGGAGGATGAGCTGCAGCAGGAAGCATATGCCAACCCGGGCATGACGCTCGAGGAGTTGAACGCCGTCTATCTGCGCCTGGCCGAGGAATACGGGTTTGTGGACCTGTACGGCTATATTGGCACCGAGTGGACCCTGATCCCGCACACGTTCCAGACCCCGATGTACTATATCAGCTATGCCACGAGCATGGTGCCGGCGCTTGAGCTGTGGGAGCTGTCGCGCACCGATGAGGCCGCGGCGCGGTCGGCCTACTGGTCGATCCTGCAACGCGATGCCTATGCGCAGTTCCGGGAGACGGTTCAGGCGAACGGCCTGGCCGACCCGCTGTCTCCGGATACGATACGGCACCTGGCGCAGGTGCTGGAAGAGACATATGGGTTCTGAACGGCTGGGGCGATGGCTGTCGGTTGCGCGCAGCTGCCCGGTCTGCGGCGCGCCGTGCGCGCCGCTTCGGCGGCGCTGCCCGGCCTGCGGGTTTGCAAAACGTCTTTCCATGGGAGAGGCGGCGTTCGCCGCCGGCACGCTGCTGCTGGAGCGGTACGCCGTGGGCGGCCCGGCGGTGCCGCCGCACATCGGTACGGGCGCGGTATGCTGGGGGTATGACCGGCTGGAGCGCCGCCGCGTGTGGCTCGCGGCATATGTTGTGCCGCCCGAGGCGCGCGGCGCGTATCTGGCGCGCTTTGCAGCGCTCGCGGGGCTGGAGGGTTGCGCTGCCGTGGCGGTGCCGTCCGCGCTCGTAGCGGCGGGGGATCTGCTGGTGGCGGTGACCCCGGCGCCGGTGGACACGCTCGTGGCCGCGCGCGAACCGATGGGGGATGCGCCGCTCCAGGCGCTGCTGCAGCGCCTGACCGACGCGCTGCTCGTGCTGCACAGCCTGGACGGGCAGATGGGCGGGAGCGCCGCCATACACGGCGCGCCGTCCATGGACATGTTCTGGCGCATGCCGGGGGGCGAAGTGCGGCTGTTTGTGCCGCCCGTGCCGGTGCAGGGGCGGCCGACCGACGATATCTGCGGGTTCGGCAGCGCGCTTACGGTTTGGAACCGCGGCGGCGCCGCGCTGTCCCCGGCGCTTCTCGCCGTGCTGGAGAGGATGTGCGCGGGTGGATATGCTTCGGTGCTGGAGATCAAGCACGAGCTCAACTGCCTGTAGCGCGGCGGGCGCTGTTGCACCGAGACACCGGAAAATCGCCCCAATATAGCATTTTTTTGCCGGACCCACTCGACAAAATGTCACTGGACGGAGTATACTGTTTAACACATTCTCACAGAAGAAAATTGGATGAGATTCCGGCGGCAGGATGCCGGCAGGGGGAAACGAGGGGGGATTCTGTGCGCACATTTTTACTGCAATCCTGTTCGACGCTGGTGTTTGTCATGGCCGCGGCCAACCTGCTGTTTGCCGTGCTGCTGTTGCGGCAGTTTGCCAGGAAGCGGTCTCTGCATGGGGCTGATCGCCGTGGGCCTGTGCTATGACGCGCTGGTCATCTCGTTGGGCGGCGTGCTGGAGGGGCCTGTGCTGGCCACGCTCAGCCAGCTGCGCTTTGTGAGCCATGGCGGGCTCATCCCGTTGCTCTTCCCGATTTGCGCCTATGCGCTGCGCCCGAACCGGCCGGTGGTGACGGGCGTGTGGATCTTCACCGGGCTGGTCATCGCGGCGGGCGTGGCGGAGGGCTTTGCCACGGTGCTGGAGCTGTCCGAAATTGGCGGCATCACGCGGTACGTGTCGGCGGAGACGACGCCTGCGTGGGCGGATACGGTCAGTTCGCTGCTCTCCTATGGGACGGTAGTGCCGCTGATCGTTTGCGGCGTGATCGTCTGGATCCGGGACAAGACGCCCCATCTGTTCCTGTCCGGCTTTCTCATGTTTGCCTTTTCCGCGCTGGGGCCGGCGACCGGCAATTTTGACCTGATCTTCTTCATCAGCATGGTGGGCGAGGTCTTTATGGTGCTGTTCTTCTATCTATACGCAAGGGGCCTGGAGCCGAGGCGCGCACAGACGGCGTAAGCCGCACTGGCGCAACACGCCTTGCAATGGGGCATGGGGGACGCGATGGCAGACGACATCCAACAACAACTGGAGCTCTTTGGCGTTTCGCCCGGCAGCCGTGTCGGCGCCCAGGTGCATTGCGTGCTGGAACAGCTGTTGCAGGGGCCGGTGCCGCCGAGCCTGTCCGGCGTGTACGAGACGACGGCGCGCCGGTTTGGCGTGCGCACGGCGCGCGTGGAGCGGAATGTGCGCAAAACGGTGATCTGCCTCTGGGAACGGACGGACGCGGCCCTGCTGCACGAGCTGATGCCGTGGCATGCGGGAGAGGAGCCGCCCGGCAGTCGCGAGTTTTTGTGCGCGCTGGCAGCGCGCCTGCGCATCGCCCGCGCGGAACGCGCTTATCATGAACGGCTACTTTGCCGGAAAAAAGAAGAGTGAGGCGCATTGTGACGGCGCCCGCTCTGCGCGACCGCAGAACGTGGGAGACCAAAACGGCCCTGTATGGCAAACGCCATACAGGGCCGTTTTTCCGGCGGGAGATCGGCCGGGGCTGTGCCCGTGCCCGCGTCAGATGGAGATGTCCTGCGACACGCGGTACATATAACTGTCCAGGTCCTTTTTCATCTGCAGCGCCTCGTCAATCGGCGTGCAGACCAGCTGCGAATTGCGATAACACACGACCTCGTTTCCGCCGCCCGCCACGAGCCGCTCAATGGCAAAGTGCCCCATGCGAGAGGCCATCACGCGGTCGCGCGCCGTCGGGCTGCCGCCGCGCTGCACGTGCCCGATGATCGTCACACGCGTGTCCAGACCCAGCTCTTCCTCGATGCGGTGGGCGATGCCGAAGGTGTCGCCCACGCCTTCCGCCACAATGATCAGGTGGTGGTGCTTGCCGCGGTATTTGCCTTCGCGGATGTGCTCTGCCACGTCGCGGTCAAAATCAAACGGTTTTTCCGGGATCAGGATGGCGGTTGCGCCGACGGAAAGCCCGACATAGACGGCCAAATGACCCGCGTGACGGCCCATGACCTCCACGACGGAGGTGCGCTCGTGCGACTGCATGGTGTCCGCCAGCTTGTCGATGGCCTGGATGGCGGTGTTGGCTGCGGTGTCGAACCCGATGGAATAGTGCGTGCAGCCGATGTCGTTGTCGATCGTGCCGGGGATGCCAATGGTGTTGACGCCGGCAGCCGAAAGTTTGCCGGCTCCGCGGAACGTGCCGTCGCCGCCAATGGCCACGATGCCGTCCAGACCGAGATAACGGCAGGCACTGACGGCCTTTTGCAGCCCCTCTTCCGTTTTGAATTCTTCACAGCGCGCGGTGTACAGGATTGTGCCGCCGTGCGACGTGATGCCGTTGACGGCGCGCGCGTCAAGCTCGACCACATCAGAATGGATCAGGCCATTGTAGCCACGGTGGATACCGATGGGCGTGATGCCGTGGAGTACGCACGTGCGGGCGGCGGCGCGAATGGCGGCGTTCATGCCCGGAGCGTCGCCGCCGCTGGTGAGGATACCGATTCTGGAAAGTTTTGCTTTCATCATGTAGACTTCCTTCCCCAAGATACTGCCAAACAGCTTGCTATTTTATTATACTATAATTGCTGGCGCAACGCAATTGAGCGAAATATATTGGGGGACAGATTTTTACACCGTAATCCATGGCGTCGGGCGGAAAGAAAGGGATGCCGTCACGCTGCAACTTGCCCTGCATATCCGAGGGAAAACCAGCAAAAACGAGCTAAAAATGAAAGTATCTTTTTATCGAATTGCAAAAATTCTTTTAGGATTAAACAAAGAAACGGAAAGCCGGTGAAAATCTGCACCAAAGAAAAACTGCAACCGTGGGGAAGAGCGCTGCGGAAAATATATGATATTTTGCAAAACTGCCGCAAAACAGACGGTTTTTTGATCTGTTTTGTCTACAAAACTGTTTGAACGGCGCAAAACAGGCTGATCAGATGCAAAAATGGCGCCGAAAAAAATTTTTTGTGGCAGGGTCAAAATTCTGCAAGAAGCCTATAGACAAAGATTCATTTTCGAGTTACAATACAAATGGAGCCGCAACAGGGCGGTATCATCAACAAAGCATTTCTTTGAAGGAGGCACACACAAATGGGTAAGTATGACATCATTGTAGACGAAATGGAAGCGAAACTTCGTCCGCCGACGATTGGCCTGAAGCCTTATGAGCCGAAGGTGATCCCGCTGACGACCGGTGAGGACATGCTCGTGCGTGAAGCGACCGACGAAGAGATCGAGATGATCATCGAAGGCATCCGCCCGCTGCTGGACCATCCGAAGGATTTCTACGACATCGTGTCCGCCCGCATCATCGCCGAGGGCCTCGGCATGCTCCGCAAGCGCGTGCAGGATGAGTACTTCTTCGTTGGCGCCGTGAACGGTGAGATCGCCGGTATCGTCAACGGCCGCCTGGTCAACGAGAAGATCGGTATGTCCTACCACACCATGACGCTCAAGCGCGGCGCGCGCGTCGGTGCGCAGCTGTTCGCGGCGAAGATGGAGTACCACTTCGACTTCATGAACCAGGACGAAGTCTGGATCGTTGCAGAGTCTCCGAACGGCTTCAAGCGCTGGATGATCGAGTATGAGCTGGAAGACCGCTTCCAGTGCCCGCATGAGCTGGGCGGCGTGCCCACCTTCGTGCTCACCCGCGCGCTGTGGGAGAAGCATAAGGCCAACAAGAACGTCGGTATCCGTCCGGCCGCCGAGCTCTTCCCCGAGGTCGTCGAGGCGAACAAGGTTCTCCATATGCCGGCCAAGCTGAACGTCTGATTGGACGCAAGCACACTGGAACAGATCTACGCTGATTGCAGATTGCAAGCAGAGAAAGGACGATAACATGCGCGAAGTAGGTATTGTTGGCATTGGCCATACCAAGTTCGGCAAGTCGCCCGTTCCGTTTATCGACATGGCCTGCGACGCTGCGTTGCAGGCCATGGATGACGCGGGCGCGAAAACCGGCAGAAAGAACGTCATCGATCAGGTGTTCATCGGCACGATGGCTGCGGGCATGGTGCAGCGCATCAGCGGCCTGGCCTCCGCCGTGGTGGATACGCTGAACCTCCGCCCCGCGATGGCCGAGACCATCGAAAACGGCCCCGCTTCCGGCGCTTCCGCCGTCAAGCTCGGCTTCATGGCGATCGCCTCCGGCGTGTGCAACTGTGTGCTCGTGGTTGGCGCCGAGGGCATGCGCGCCGTGACCGGCTGGGAGGGCACGGACTTTGTGGCCACGATGCTCCATCCCGAAGCGGAGTACAAATACGGCATCACGCTGCCGTCGTTTGCCGGCCTGTTCACCCGCCTGTGCATGGATAAGTACGGCGTCACCAGCCGCGACCTGTCCATCGTGTCCGTGAAGAACCACGCCAATGCGTGCCTGAACCCGAACGCCCACATCAAGGCGGTCGTAAAGCTGGAGCGCATTACGGACGAGCGCATCATCAATGCGACCAACCCGCTCGTGGCGGATCCGCTGCGCCAGTACGACATGTGCCCCGTCTCCGACGGCGCCGCCGCCGTGCTGCTCGTGGCCAAGGATAAGCAGGAAGAGCTGGGCTTTGGCGACAAGAAGTTCATCAAGATCGCGGGCGTCGGTTCCGCAACCGACACGCATGTGGTCGCCAACCGCGAGGTCCCCACGGATCTGCTGGCCGTCCGTCTGAGCGCCCAGATGGCGTACAAGATGGCGGGCGTCGGTCCCGAGGACATCGACGTGGCCGAGTTGCATGACGCGTTCCAGATCCTGGAGATCGCGGAGTCCGAGGAAGTCGGCCTCTTCCCGCGCGGCACCGGCCATCTGGCTGCGCGCGAGGGCAAGACCGAGATCCACGGCGAGATGCCGATCAACACCTCCGGCGGTCTGAAGGCCAAGGGCCATCCGCTGGGCGCGACGGGCGTCTCGCAGATCGTCGAGCTGGTCAAGCAGCTTCGCGGCGAGGCCGGCGAGCGTCAGGTGGAAGGCGCCAAGACCGCTCTGGCGATCAACTTCGGCGGTTTCGGCAACAACGTCGTGGCCACTATCCTGACCACGAAATAAGGAGGGCATGAATATGGAACAGATGTATGCTTACAAGTGCAAGAAGTGCGGCAAGCTCCATCATCCCCGTTACATCGTGTGTCAGAACCCCGATTGCGACGGCCGCGAGTTTGAGCAGATCCCGCTCGAAGGCAAGTGCAAGCTGTTGACCTGGACCCGCGTGTACAACCTGCCCGAGGGCTATATGTGCCCGTGGCTCAACTTCGGCATTGTCGAGTTTGAGAACGGCGTGCGCGCGACCGGCCAGATCGGCTTTGACGATGGCATCGAGACCGGCATGGAGCTGGTTTCCACCGTCGGCGTCGTGAAGGAAAAGGTCATCAAGTACAAGGAGACCGTCGTCGAGCCGCAGTACGGCTTCATCTTCCAGAAGGCGTAACGGCCTCTGGCGGCGGCACCTTCGGCCATGCATGCCAGGGCAATCTGCTCGCTGCTTCGGCAGCGGCTGGAGGAAGGGGCGATGGACGGCGAGGTTCTGTCCGCGTTTTCCCACGCGGTCAACCTGGATACGCCGGCCGGCCTGGTGAGCGTGCTCACGCGGGCGCGCTGCCTTCAGCCGATGGGATGCGTCGCAGAACCGGCGGGCTCGTTTGAGCAGGGCGCCTTTGCGCCCGGCATGCGGGCCCGGCTCACCGGGCGGGAACTCCGCATCGGCGACGCGGAGATTGCGCTGGCGGGCGCAACGCCCACGGATCTGTCCGTGCGCGGCGCGCTGTGCCCCGACGGGGCTGCAGCGGCCGTTGAACCTCAGAAACATCGTCCCCCCCTGCGCCCGGCGCCGCTCCTGACGGTGCTGGCGTCGGGCCGGGGGGAGGACGGACTGTCCGCGCTCGTGACGCGGTGCAAATCCAACGTATATGCCGATTTTCTGGCACCGCGGCTGCCGCGCCTGTTTGCGGCGGTCGCCACCGGGGACGCGGCGGAAGCGGGCGAGGCGGCGGCACGGATCGCCGGCTGCGGCGTCGGGCTGACGCCGTCGTCGGACGACCTGTTAACGGGCTACATGGCCATGCTGCATGCTTTGTCCGCCATTGGCGTTTTGGGGGACGTCGTTCCCCTGACGCGCGCCATGGCGGCGCGCGCAGCGCAAAAGACCAACCGCATCAGCGGCGCATTTCTGTTACAGAGCGGGGCCGGGTATGTCTCCGAGGACGTGCTTCGCCTCCTGCAACTCCTGTGTTCGGATTCGGACGCGCAGCAGATTGAACGGGCTGCGGCGCGCGTTGCGGCATTCGGTTCCACCTCCGGCAGCGACATGCTGACGGGTATCGTATTGGCAATCATTCATCACGATGGAGGGAAAAACAGTGGTCAAACTGGAAATCAGGAAAAACGCTTATTTTGATTCCGTTACCCTCATGCTCATCTCCAAAGACCTGAAAAAGCTCGACGGCGTGAAGGAAGCGCTCGTGGGCATGGGCACCGATCTGAACGTCGAGATCGCCCACAACATCGGTCTGGCAACCCCGGAGTTCGACGCCAACGTCACCTCGAACGACTTTTTCGTGGCGGTGGAGTGCGACAGCGACGAGGTGTTTGAGGCGGCGCAGAAGAAGGTAGAGGAACTGCTGAACAAGAAGACGGAGGCCAAAGAGGCCACGTACTATCCGCCCACGCTCGAAGGCGCGATCAAGGTCGACCCGGATCTGAACATGGCGGTCATCTCCGTCCCCGGCAAGTTCGCGGCCGACGTGGCGCAGAGCTGCCTCGATCACGACATCAACGTCATGCTCTTCTCCGACAACGTGACGATCGAAGAGGAGAAGGCGCTCAAAGAGTGCGCATATGAAAAGCAGCTGCTGGTCATGGGCCCCGACTGTGGCACCGCGATCATCAACAACGTGCCGCTGGCGTTTGCCAACGTCGTGCCCAAGGGCAAGATCGGCATGGTCTGCGCGTCCGGCACGGGCACGCAGGAGGTCAGCTCCATCATTGCGCAGCTGGGCTGCGGCGTGTCGCAGGTCATCGGCACCGGCGGCCGCGACCTCAAGAAGGAGATCGGCGGCCTGATGATGAAGCTGGGGCTCGACGCGCTGATCAACGACCCGAACACCGAGGTCATCACGCTCGTCTCCAAGCCCCCGGCCAAGGAGATCGCCTCCGAGATCCTCGACATCGCCAAGAACGCCGGCAAGCCGGTGGTCGTCTGCTTCATCGGCGGCGACCGCGCGGAGATCGAGGCCAAAGGCCTGGTCGCCGCCGTTTCGCTGGAGGATGCCGCGCACAAGGCGGTCGCCCTGCTTAAGGGCGAGCCGGTGAAGGACTTTGTGGAGTTCACCATGGGCGAGGAGAAGGCGGAGGCGCTGGCCAAGGAGATCGCCGGCAAGATGGCGCCCACGCAGAAGTACGTCCGCGGCTTCTACACCGGCGGCACGCTCTGCGACGAGGCCATGAAGCTGATGATCGGCAACCTCGGCCACATCTACAGCAACATCCCGCTGCACGCGGAGGATAAGCTGGTGGACGCGCGCAACGGCAAGAGCCGCGAGCACACGTTCCTCGACTTTGGCGACGACGAGTTCACCGTCGGCCGTCCGCACCCGATGATCGACCCGAGCCTGCGTGCCGAGCGCGTCATCGTGGACGGGAAGGATCCGGAGACGGCGGTCATCATGTGCGACTGCGTCATCGGCTATGGTTCCCATCCCAACCCGGCAGAGGATCTCGCCGAGGCGATCCGCACCGCGAAGGCCGAAGCGGAGGCTGCCGGACGGCATCTGTGCTGCGTGTGCGCAGTGTGCGGCACTGAGGGCGACCCGCAGTGCCTGTCCAAGACGCAGAAGCAGTTGACGGATGCCGGTGCGGTCGTGCTGCCGTCCAACGCGCAGGCGACGCGCTTTGTGGAGCGCATCCTCGCCAACCTGAAGTAAGGAGGAAGCGACAATGAGCAAGCTGAACGAGTTATTCGCAAAAGAGCTGCACGTGGTCAACTTTGGCATCGAGTCCTTCTATCAGGATCTCGTCAGCCAGAAGCAGCCTGCCGTGCACGTGGACTGGAAGCCCGTTGCGGGCGGCGACAAGGTTGCGGCCGCAAATCTGCGCAAGCTCAAGAATCCCGAGCTCACTGCCAAGATTGAAGCGGCGAACAAAGAGGCGCTCCGCCGCATCCTTGCTGCGCAGCCGACGCTCGTCGGCCTGGGCATCGCGGGCGAAGTGATTCCCGGCATGACCAAGAAGACCATCCTGCACGCTGGCCCGCCGGTGACCTGGGAGCGCATGTCCGGCCCGCAGAAGGGCGCCGTCATGGGCGGCCTCATCTACGAGGGACTGGCCAAGGATCTGAAGGAGGCGGAGGAGCTGGCCGCTTCGGGCGAGATCAAGTTCGATCCGTGCCATATGCACAGCGCCGTCGGCCCGATGGCAGGTGTCGTGACCGCGTCCATGCCGGTCTGGATCATGGAGAACAAGACCTTTGGCAACCGCGCGTACTGCACGATCAACGAGGGCCTTGGCAAGGTGCTGCGCTTCGGCGCGTGCGACGACGAGGTGCTCACGCGCCTGCGCTGGATGGAGAAGGAGCTCTATCCGGTGCTCAAGGCGGCGGTGGAGTACAAGGGCGAGATCGACGTCAAGGTGCTCATCGCCAAGCTGTTGCAGATGGGCGACGAGGCGCACAACCGCAACGAGGCCGGCACGTCCCTGCTCATCCGCGAGTTGGTGCCCGGCATCATGGCGGCCGACTTCCCCGAGGAGCAGAAAGCCGCGGCCTACAACTTCATCAACGGCAACAACCACACCTTCCTGAACATCTCCATGCCGGCGTGCAAGTGCACGATGGATCCGATCTTCGGCATCGAGTACAGCACGGTAGTGGCGACGATGTGCCGCAACGGTACGGATTTCGGCATCCGCGTGGCGGGCCTTGGCCCCGACAAGTGGTTCACCGCGCCTGCGGAGATGGTCAAGGGCCTGTATTTCCCGGGCTTTGACGAGAGCGATGCGGCGCCGGACCTTGGCGACTCCTGCATCACGGAGACGGCGGGCATCGGCGGCTTCTGTATGGCAGCTGCGCCGGCCATCGTGCAGTTCGTGGGCGGCCAGGTCAGCGACGCGCTCAACTACTCCAAGCAGATGTACGAGATCACCGTGGGCGAGGGCCAGGCGTACAAGATCCCCGCGCTCGACTTCCGCGGCAGCGCGACTGGTATCGACGTGCTCAAGGTCATCGAGACCGGCATCCGTCCGATCATCAACACCGGTATCGCGCACAAGGATCCCGGCGTCGGACAGGTTGGCGCGGGCATCGTGAATCCGCCGGAGGACTGCTTCAAAAAGGCACTTGCGGCGTGCGCGGAAGCCTGGGCATAAGGCGCGCAGAGGACACAGTCAGAAAGTCTCCGTAAAGCGGGATTTTCCCGCTTTACGGAATTGGTAAATCGTGATATACTTTTTTACATATAAAAAAGTACGTCACTGCTTACATACACATCCACACATCATTGAAGGAGGTTACTTTCATGAGCAAATGGTCCGACATCAAAATGTATGATCTGTCTATCCCGATTGGTATCAACACGCCGCCGTGGCCGACCTACGAGCCGCTGCAGATGAAGTTCTTCAAGCGCCTCGCGCCCAACGGCGCCAACGGCCAGCTGATGACGCACTCCAACCACGTGGGAACGCACCTGGATGGCCCGCTGCATTTTGATACCGCTGGCCGCGACATGGCGTCCCTCGAGCTGACCAAGCTCTGCCATCCCGGTGCTGTGGTCGACCTGTCCGATGAGTTCGGCGAGGACGACTGGGGCATCTACACCGCTGCGGACATCGAAAAGCGCGTGGAAGTCAAGAAGGGCGATATCCTCATCATCAACACCGGCTACCACAAGTATGGCTGGGACGTGCCCGGCACGGCCGACGAGCGCCGCTACATGCTGCGCCACCCGGGTCCGTCGCTCGACTTTGTCAAGTGGGTTCGTGAAAAGGAGATCCGCTGGATCGGCGTCGACTGCGGCAGCGCAGACCACCCGATGAACACGAAGATCCGCGACTGGGAGCCGAAGGAAGCCGTCAAGTGCGACGAGAAGTTCCGCGCCCGCTATGGCAAGGGCCTGAACGACATCTATCCGTGGCCGGATCACTATCAGGCCATGCATATCGAGCTCTTCTGCCAGCCCTACGAGGCGATTCACGCCGAGTGCCTGGGCGGCCAGATCGACGAGCTGTCCAACAAGCGCGTCGTCATCGGCTGCTTCCCGTGGAAGCTGGTCGACGGCGAGAGCTGCATCTCCCGCATCGTGGCGTTCGACGGATTCGACGACGTCTGACAAACGGCGCGCGGCCGCATGGCCGCGCGCATTTTGGATGCTGGCGGCCCGCCGCTTCCGGCGGCGGGCCCCATCCCCCCGATGAGGACGGAGGAAGGGCATGGGAGGAAACTGGCTGGGGGTGCTGCTCGTGCTGGCGGTGGCCGGCGCGCTCATCGGCATCTCCTATCTGCACAAGCGCAGGGCGCAGCCCTATGTGGACCGCTTCGCACAGACGTACTGCGAGACGGTGGCGCATGTGCTGGGCGATGATGAGGACGCCTACCGGGACGTCCGCCTGGCGGCGGTGGAGACGGAGGACGGGAACCTGCGCGCCGCGCCGCTTGAAGAGCAGAGCGAGCCGATGCGCGCGCTGCTGGAAAAGGGCGTGGACGAGCGCACCATCGAGCTGCTGCGCGCCATGTTCGAACAGCACGGCCAGGTGAACAAGCGCCTCTCCGGGCTGAACCTGCTGGGCAAACGGATCATCCCGCAGCTGAGCCGCGCCTTCATCCTGCTCAACGACGCCCTCACGCTGATCAGGGACTACCAGACCGTCGAATTCACGCCGAAGGGGCTGGAGCGCTTCCACCTCTTTTTGCACGACCAGGCGCGCGTGCGCGCGGACCTGCTCGAGCCGGTCGTTTCGCCGGCCTGCCGGGAGACGTTCCCGAAACACTGAACGAACCGCCCGCGGACGCGGGCTCTTGTCATCTTTAGACGTTATTCCAGGGCGAGGCAAACGCACACGGACCCATCCGCCCGCCCGCTTCACAGCCCCGCGCGGCGGGCGCCGCGCACGCAGGGAAGGATCCCGACCGACAACCGAACACACGAACAGACCCGGAAACGCCCGCGCGGCGGGGGCCGCGCACAGCAGGGCAAAAACCCAGGCGACATACAGTACAAACGGCAGGAAACTTGGAGGATTGCAACTATGAGAGAGTTCGTCTATCTGCGGCCCGGTTCGATCGCCGAAGCGATCTCCATGCGCTGCGAACACGAGGGCTGCTCCGTGCTCCTCAACGGCGGCACGGACGTGGTCATCCAGCTGCGCGACAGGCTGATCAAACCGGATTACGTGATCGACATCAAGCGCATCGAGGGCCTCAGGGAGATCACGTTCAGCAAGGAAGCCGGCCTGTTCATCGGCGCGTGCGCGACGATGAACGAGATCGGCAACCACGAAGCCGTCAAGACCTACTACCCCTATCTGGCGGAAGCGGCGCTGTCGGTCGGCAGCAAGCAGGTGCGCAACCGCGCCACCTGCATCGGCAACATCGTCAACGCCTCGCCCCTGTGCGACACCGGCACGCCGCTGTACGCGGCGGACGCGGTGGTGTGCATCAGCGGCAGGGACGGCGCGCGCGAGGTGCCCATCCGCGAGTTCATCACCTTTGTGCGGCGCACGGTGCTGCGCCCGGACGAGATCGTCACGGGCATCCGGGTGCCGTATGTGGAGGGCCTGCGTGGCATCTTCACCAAGGTTGCGCGGCGGCGCGAGGTGGACCTGTCCACCATCTGCGGCACGGTCGCCCGCGTGGGCGACGAGTACCGCCTGGCCTTCGGCGCGGTGGCGCCCACGCCGGTGCGCCTGCCCAAGACCGAGGCGCTGCTCTCGGGCAAGCAGCTCACGCCCGCGCTCATCGAGCAGGCGGCGGAGCTGGCGCGCACCGAGGTGTCGCCCATCGACGATGTGCGCGCGTCCAAGGAATACCGGTTGGATGTGGTCGCGGTCATCGCCAGAAGAAGCCTCGAACAACTGGCGTAAGGGGGACGGAGCGATGAAGTACAAGGTCAATTTCTTTTTGAACGATGAGCCGATGGAACTGTACGTAGACGCGAACAAGACCATGCTGAACGTGCTGCGCGACGAGCTGTGCTATACCGGCACCAAAGAGGGCTGCGGCGCGGGCGAGTGCGGCGCGTGCACCGTGATTGTGGACGGCCTGCCGGTCAACGCGTGCCTGGTGCTCGCGCCGGAGATGGACGGCATGCACATCACCACCGTGGAGGGGCTGGCCAAGGACGGCGAGCTCTCGCCCGTGCAGAAGGCGTTCGTGGAGCACGCCGCGCTGCAATGCGGCTTCTGCACGCCGGGGTTTGTCATGTCCGCCACGGCGCTGCTGATGGAGAACCCGCAGCCCACGCGCGAGGAGATCGTTCGTGCGATCTCCGGCAATCTGTGCCGCTGCACCGGCTATGTCCGCATCATCGAGGCCATTGAAGACGTGGCCGCCCAGTATGCCAAGCAGGGAGGTGCCAACTGATGGAACAGGAATTCAAGCATGTCGGCGTAGCCTATGAACGCAGCGACGGCGTGAAGAAGGTCACCGGCGCGGCGGAATACGTGGACGACCTGCGCATGGGCCGCATGCTGTATGCAGATGTGGTGCGCAGCCCATATGCGCACGCAAAGGTGCTCTCCGTCGATCTGTCAGAGGCGAAAAAACTGCCGGGCGTCAAGGTAGTCATCGACGGTACCGACTATCAAAAGCGCGTGGGACTGTATCTCGAAGATCGCTTCTTCATGATCAAGCCGGGCGACACGGCCAAGTACATGGGCGACCCGATTGCGGCCGTCGCGGCCGAAACGCCGGAGATCGCCCGCCAGGCGTGCGAGCTGATCAAGGTCGAGTACGAGCCGCTGCCGGTGGTGGCCAGCGCGCTCGACGGCATCAAGCCGGACGCGCCCATCATCCATCCGGAGCTGGGCAGCTACAAGGTCGCCCCGATCTTCTACCCCAAGCCGGGCACGAACATCTCGCACCACTATGTACTGCGCAAGGGCGACTGCGACAAGGCCTTTGAAGAGGCGGACGCGGTGTTCGAGCACGAGTTCTACATCCCGCACGTGCAGCACGTGCCGCTGGAGCCGCACGTGGCCATGGCCAAACTCGATCCCGACGGCAAGCTGACCGTCTGGGCGAGCTGCCAGTCGCCGTACGCCGTGCGGCAGACGCTCTCGGTGGCGTTTGACATGCCGCTCAACAAGATCCGCGTCATCTCCCCGGCCGTCGGCGGCGGGTTCGGCGCGAAGGCCGGCACGACGCTCGAGGGCATCGTCATCGGCCTGGCGCGGCACTGCCCGGGCCGCCCGATCAAGCTGACCTACAGCCGCGAGGACGAGTTTGTCAATTCCTACGTGCGCCAGGGCATGTTTGCCCGCATCAAGACGGCCATGCGCAAGGACGGCAAGATGCTGGGCGTCAAGAACGAGTACTACTGGGATGGCGGCGCGTACACCGAATATGGCGTCAACATCACGAAAGCGGGCGGCTGGGCGTCGGCCGGCCCGTACGACATCGACAACGTGTGGACGGACAGCTACTGCGTGTATACGAACAATCCGGTCGGCGGCCCGTACCGCGGCTTCGGCATGTGTGAAATCCACTTTGCCATCGAGCAGAACATCGACATGATCGCCAAGAAGATGGGCATTTCCGAGGTGGAGATCCGCCGCATCAACGGCCTGCGGCCCGGCGGCTCGACCGGCATGGGCGAGAAGATGGACGTGGCCGGCTATCAGGAATGTCTGGAGACGGTCGTCAAGGAGATGGAGTTCGACAAGCCCTCCGAGCAGCCCAAGGACCCGCACAAGGTGCGCGCCAAGGGCATCGCGGGCGGGTGGAAATCGCCCTCGATGCCGACCAACGCCGGCAGCGCGGCCATCATCCGCATGAACGAGGACGGCACGTTCTTCCTCATGAGCAGCGGCATGGAGATCGGCCAGGGCGCGGCCACGGTGCTGCCGCAGATCGCCGCCGAAGTGCTCTCCGTCAGCCCCGACAAGATCACGTTCTGCTCCGGCGATACCGACCATACGCCGTATGAGTGGCAGACGGTGGCCAGCCGCACGACGTATTGCGCGGGAAATGCCGTCAAGCTGGCGGCGGAAGATCTCGTCGACAAGGTGCTTGATCTTGCACAGATCAAGATGGGCGCGGTCAAGCGCGACCTCAAGTTTGAGGACGGCTACGTCGTGCACAAGATCTACCCCGAGCGCCGCGTGCCCATCAGCGAGTTCGCGCTGGGCGTCTCGTTCCCGGACGGCTCCGGCTATGGCGGCCCGGCCATCGGCGTGGGTACGTTCACGCTGGAGAACAACATCAACACCGACAAAAAGACGGGCGTGGCCAAGCACCACCCGGCCGCGTTCTGGACGATGGGCGTCAACGGCGCGGAGGTCGAGGTCGATACCGAGACGGGCCACATCAAGGTGCTCAAGATGGTCTCCTGCTTCGACGCGGGCAAGGTCATCAACCCGGCGCTGTTCTCCGCGCAGTCCGAGGGCGCGATGGTGCAGGCGCTGGGCACGGCGCTGTTTGAGGAGCTCAAGCTCAAGGACGGCAAGGTGCTCAACAAGAGCTTCGTGGACTACAAGATCCCGACCGCGGACGACGTGCCGGAGCTGGTCGTCAAGTACGTGGAGCATCCGGAGCCGACCGGCCCGTTCGGCGCACGCGGCGTGGGCGAGCCGCTGATGGTGCCCGGCGCGCCGGCCATCGCCAACGCGGTGTACAACGCCATCGGCGTGCGCTTCACGCGCATGCCGATCCTGCCGGACGACGTGCTGCGCGCCCTGCGGGAGAAGAAGGAGAAGGAGGAAGCCGCCAAGAAGGAGTGACGCGGCGGCGGACGCCATCCGCCGGGAGGGGCCGCGCGGCCCCCTCCCGGCGATCGTTCCGGCCCGGGAAGCGGGGCGCGGCGCGCTGCTTTGCCGCACCGGCTGACCGCCGGCGGCCCCTTCGGCAGCGTATCGCCCGCCGCGGGCGGGGAAGAAGGAATCGCCCCGCGCACGGGATTGTCCGCCCCGGCCGAAACGGGGTGCGCCGCCCCGGATACGGGGCGCAAAGGGGCCCCCGCAGGCGGCTGGAAAAAATTTTTTCAAAAAACTGGTGACAAATGTGAACGGGTTGTGTATAATAGAAAAAAAGTTTGAACTGCGGCCCGCCGTTGCGGGACCCACCCGCAGCGATCCTGAAGACTCCATTTGGATTTTTAGCAAAGGAACAGAACGAACAACTGCATCCAGACAGCGGCCGGAGAGCCGTACCTTGTCCAACCCCGGGAGCGAACGCACTCATCATAGACGTAAGGAATCGAGGGAATCCAACAAAACAAGTAGGAGGTAAATCAATGGAAAGAGAACAATTTCTCGGCTACTTGCCTGACGAGCGGCCGCCTGCGCTAAAGCTGATCCTCTATGCTTTGCAGCAGGTCATCGTCATGTTCCCGGCCACCATTGCCGTTGCTCTGATCACCGGCTTCCAGGTGTCGACGACCATCTTCGCCAGTGGTATTGCCACGGTCGCCTTCGTGTTCATCACCGGTGGAAAAATTCCGATGTATTACGGTTCCAGCTTCGCGTATCTCACTGCGGTCATGAGCCTCGTCACCAGCGAAGCGATTATGGCCAAAATGAGTCCCGAGGCTGTGGCGCAGGTTACAGCCTGGGCAGCGGGCGAGTCGCCGGTCATGCCGACGGAGGCGATCCAGTTCGCACAGTTCGGCATCATCATGTCCGGCTTCGTGTCCATCGCGGCGGGCCTCATCGTCAAGTATGCTGGCCGTAAGGCGGTGGAGACCCTCCTCCCGCCCACCATTACCGGTTCGATCGCCATGGTCATCGGTCTTACCCTGGCGGGCAACGCGCTCAGCGATGCCATGCCGCAGGCCGCAGCTGCTGGCGTCAATATTACCGGTTCGAACTGGGTGTGGGCCGTATCGCTCATTACACTGCTGGTCACGGTACTTATAGCGCGCTATGCCAAGGGCCTCATCAGCCAGCTTCCGCTGCTGTTCGGCGTGGCTGCCGGCCTAATTGCATCGGTCATTGCCTGTGCGGCAACGGGCGACTGGAGCCTCTTCCGCAGCATCAGCGACGATGCCCTCGCCAGCCCGTTCAAGCTCGGCAACATCTTCGCCGTGCCCGCCTTCTCGTTCCCGAAGGTCTCGTGGGAGGCGGTACTGGCCATCATGCCAATCGCCATTGCGACCATTCCCGAGTCCACGGCGCATATCTACCAGCTTGACATCTATGTCAACGATATTGCCAAGAAGAAGGGCAAGGGTGACCAGGGGGTTGCCAACCTGCTGCCGCGCAACCTCATCGGCGACGGCCTGTGCGACATGATCTCCGGCGTCATCGGCGGCCCGGCCGGTACGAACTACGGTGAGAACATCAGCACGATGGCCATCACCCGCGTGTTCTCGGTGCCGGTCATGTTCGTCGCCGGTATCATCGCCATGATCGTGGCGTGCTTCACGCCGCTGGTCAAGGGCATCTACGGCATCCCGCTGGCGGTCATCGGCGGCCTTGAGATCTACCTGTTCGGCGCCATCGCCGCGCAGGGCATCGCGATCATGATCGACGCCAAGGTCGACATGTTCAGCGGCAAGAACATCGTCGTCATCGCCGTCATCATGATCTTCGCCCTCGGCGGCCAGTTCGCCTGCGGCGGCAACATCCCGATGTTCGGCATCGACGTGCCGTGCATCGCCGGCGCCGCCATCATTGGCATGATCATCAACGCTCTGCTGAGCATCGGCGAGAAGAAGGATCATGCGGCGAAAGCAGAACAGAAGGCAGCCGACGCATAAGCGCGTCCGGCTGATCCTTCCGCGTTCGCTTTTCGTGTAGCACGAAACAGACCGGCCGCCGGCCCATTGGACCGGCGGCCGGTGGTGTGTGTACGGGCCTGCGCGGCCCGGAAGCGCCCTGCGGCGCGCGCACGGCGGCCGGCAGGGAAGCCGCGCGGCATGGCGGCGGCGC
>URQH01000008.1 GCA_900549955.1 uncultured Eubacteriales bacterium
GTCGTCCCGTCCGGGGTCGTCCCGTCCGGCGTCGTCCCGTCCGGCGTCGTGCCGTCCGGGGTCGTCCCGTCCGGGGTCGTGCCGTTCGGGGTCGCGCCGTCCGGCGTCGTGCCGTCCGGGGTCGTCCCGTCCACAGTCGTGCCGGCTAAGGGCGGCTGGTCGCTTCCCTCCGCAAAAGAAGCTGCGGGGAAACATAGCAGGAATAGGAACACAAACGCCAAATAAAAGGTAAGGCGAACTCCCTTCCAAAGTTTCGTAGAAATTCTGCATTCACATTTCATGTGCCTGCCTCCTGCTGCCTACATGCCTATCGAGAGTTGTTTTGGTATCAAAAATTCAATTCTCCGTAGTCAGGATCTCCAACAGCTCCAGCGCCTGTGCGGCAATGGCGGTATCGGCATCCTCGCCTTGATAATTCACGGCAAATACGAGGTCTTCTACTGCCTGCTGATAATCCGGCTCCTCGCTCATGCACTCTGCCACCCCTCTGCCATAATGGCTCAGCTGTGGCAACACGCCCTGCTCGATGGCCTTGTCATAATCCTCTACCGCTTCTTCATAATGCTTCAGCGTCAAGTTGCACAATCCCCGGTAATAGTGGAGGGAAGCCAGCTGTTCTTCCAGGGCTTGTGCATCGTCTGCCTCTTCCCCGTCCTCCGGTTCCGACGGCTCCTCCGTCTGCAGGAACGCCTGCAACGCAATCGCGCCGTCCAGCTGCACCAGGGCCCTGTCATACTCCTGAGCCTGGGTCAGCTGTATCCCCAGATTCAGGCACAGGGCGGCGAGTTCCGGCCCTTGTTGCGCCCCGCTTTCCAGCAAGTATGCCGTCTGGTCGGCCGCCGCCGGGTACTCTTCCATGGCGTACCGGAGCTGTGCCAGCATGAGCCGCAATTCGCTCTCTTCCGGCTCGAGCTCCAGATAGGCGGACAGCGCATCCATCAGTTCGGACGTCTGGCCGGTGCCTGAATAGATCTGCGCCAAAACCAGATATACGGCGCTCTGACTGGGATCGAGCTCCAGCGCCGCGTTGAGCGGCGCAATCGCCTCTTCACTCCGGTCCAACAGGGTGAGCAGGCAGCCCTGCTTGATCAACAAATCCACGTGGAGCGGTTCGCCATAGTCCGGGGTGTACAGTTCCAGGCACTTTTCAATGTATGTGAGCGCCTGCGCATAGTCCTCATTCGCAATCCGCGTCCCGGCCCGGCTGTAATAATCCTCCAATTTGGTGGGCTGACGCAGGTTTCGCAACTGCTCGATCAGCCGTTCCAGTTCGCTGGCGTTGACATATTCCGTCTCACCGGCGAGATACCCCTGCGCCGCGTCCTCCGTGTCGGCAGAAATCCGGACCCGGATCCATAACCCGCTCAGCAGGGAGAGAAACAATAGGAGAACCAAAACGCCCGCCAACGCTCTTGTCCACGGCCTGCGATACAGCCTTGTCTTTTCCCTTTCCATCGGACGTTCCCTTCCTGGCCCCCCGCAACCGTGTCAACGGGCTGGGAAGGCTGGACTCCTTTCAAGCGCCGGGAGTAATCCCGGCAGTAAACTTCTGCGCAATGGCCTGCGACAATCCCCGGAGCATCTGGTATGCGACAGACCGGATGTCCATCTTGGAGAGATAGTCCATGGTCTCTATCCGCTCCTGCATGGGGATGTTGTAAATCGCAAAGTTGACTTCGAGCAACCGCTGGATCTTCTTCTCCAGCGTAAAATAGGGGCTGCTCGGCACGGACATATACCCCCGCATGACGCTGCCGCTTGCAATCTCTAATTCGTAGAAATCTGCTTCCGTCAATTCCGGGTTATATTTCCCGAAAATTCGAAACAGCTCCCGGGCGGTATACTGGTAGATGCACGCCGACGTACTCGGCAGGGTGTATGCCTCCACATAGATGTCGCGCAACGTTTCCCGCAATTCCGTCATGGCCAATTGAATGGCCGTCTCTACGGCGTATACTGTGAGGGGGGACGCCTGCTCCCCCACCAAATGGCGGGCCTGGGAAAACTGGCCGAAGAACATGAGGTTTACCAGCTCCAACAAGACGCCTTCTTTGGAACGGTATGCATTATTGAAAGAGCTCAGAGATACGCCGGCTTCTGCACAAATTTCGCGCACGGTCGTCTGATGGAACCCCTTGTTCTGGAACAGAACAACCGCTGCGTTCAATAATTTTTGCCGGGTGGCGATACCGTCACTTCTTACAGCCAAGCAGACTACCTCGCGATTATAAATTAAATCATGTATCAATTATAACTTATCGGCCACAGCCTGTCAATCCAAGAATTGTGTCATTTGCTTTCCCCGGGGTTTGCCCCTTTTCGCAACTCTGCCGCCCTCCCCTCGTTGACAAGCCCCCGCGGTTAAGGTATCCTATTATATGTTTGACAAGAACATTCGTTTTAGAAGGAGTTCAATTGGTTATGAGAGCACTGACTTCCAAAGAGCTTCGCCAGCTCTATCTGGACTTTTTCCGTTCGAAAGGTCATGCGGTGATCGAGAGCGCCTCGCTGATCCCGGAAAACGACCCGACCGTCCTGTTCACCACGGCCGGGATGCACCCGCTGGTTCCCTATCTCATGGGTGAAAAACACCCCGAAGGCACGCGGCTTGCCGACGTGCAAAAGTGCCTGCGCACTGGCGACATCGACGAGGTGGGCGATGCGTCGCACTGCACCTTCTTTGAAATGCTGGGGAACTGGTCGCTTGGCGACTATTTCAAGAAAGAATCCATCGCGTTTTCCTGGGAATTCCTGACGAGCGAAGCGTGGCTCGGCATCGACAAGGACAAGCTGTATTTCACCTGCTTTGCCGGCGATGCAGACGCGCCGCGCGACACCGTGGCCCACGACCGCTGGGTCGAGATGGGCGTTGACCCTTCCCACATCGTGTATTTGCCCAAGAAGCACAACTGGTGGGGTCCTGCAGGGCAGACCGGCCCCTGCGGCCCGGACACGGAGATTTTCTATGACACCGGCCGCCCCGCCTGCGGGCCGGACTGCAAAGCCGGGTGCGACTGCGGCAAATATCTCGAAATCTGGAACAACGTGTTCATGGAGTACAACAAGGTCGCGGACGGCGTGTTTGAGCCTCTGAAGCAGAAAAACGTAGATACCGGCATGGGGCTGGATCGCACGATCGCGACGCTGCAGGGCGTGGAAAGCGTCTATGATACCGACGCGTTTGCCGGCATCCTGGCCACCATTTCACGGCTGTCCGGCAAACAGTACGGAGAGAGCCCGGAGGTTACGCGGGCCTTCCGCATCGTCGCCGACCATCTGCGCTCGGCCACCTTCCTGCTGGGCGACCAGCGCCCCGTCACGCCGTCCAACGTCGACCAGGGCTATATCCTGCGCCGGCTCATCCGCCGCGCCATCCGCTATGCGATGCAGCTCGGCATTCCCGACGGCAGCCTGCACGAAATCGCCGAGGCCGTCGTCGACCAGTATGGCGATTTCTACCACGAGCTGCAAAGGGCTCGCGCCACGATCGTAGACGAGCTCAACAAAGAGGAGCAACGCTTTGCCTCCGCGCTCAAAAAGGGCATGAAGGAATTTGCGCGGCTGTGCGCACAGCTGTCCGACCAGCGCATCGACGGGGCGGCAGCGTTCCACCTGTACGACACCTTTGGCTTCCCGATCGAGTTTACCCGCGAACTGGCGGCAGAGCAGGGGCTGCACGTGGACGAAGAAGGCTTTGCCGCCGCATTCCGCGCCCACCAGGAAAAGTCGCATGCCGGCGCCGAGCAGCGCTTCAAAGGCGGTCTGGCCGACAACAGCGAAGCCACGACGGCGCTGCATACCGCCACGCACCTGTTGCAGGCAGGACTGCGCAAGGTGCTGCACGACGACAACGTGGCCCAGCGCGGCAGCAACATCACGGCTGAACGGTTGCGCTTTGACTTCAGCTTCCCGCGCAAAGTGACGCCGGAAGAGCTACGCCAAGTTGAAGCGTTCGTAAACGAAGCCATCGCCAAGGATATCCCGGTCACGTGCGAGGAAATGACCGTAGAGGAGGCCAAAGCCGCCGGGGCCATCGGCCTGTTTGAAAGCCGCTACGGCGCCAAGGTCAAGGTCTACACCGTGCCGGGCTACAGCAAGGAGATCTGCGGCGGGCCGCACGTGCAGCACACGGGCCAGCTTGGCCGGTTCGTCATCAAAAAGGAAGAGGCCTCGTCCTCCGGCGTGCGCCGGATCAAGGCCGTGTTGATCCATGAGTAACTGGTTCTCATACGACTGGGAGCTGCGCGGCGCGCCCGCGCGCTTCCAGGTCGATCTTGCCTTTGCCGAACCGGACAGTGCGTGCCGCCGGTACGCCACGCTGCTGTACGTGTCCTGCGACGCGCGCCGCGCGGACGCAAGCAGTTTTTCATTTTGGGAGCGTCGCCATCTGGCCCCGGTGCTGGCGCGCTGCAGCACGCTGCTCGACGGCCACGGCCAGCACGTGGGCACCATCGCGCTGCCAGCGCACACGCGCTATTACTTTTATGCTGACGATGCGCGGCTGATCGTGCCCATCTACGAGTTTTGTACAGACTATGCCGGCCTGCGCCTCGCCTGCGCCAAAGCCGACGACCCACAACAACAGACGTATTTCCAGCTGCTGTACCCTGATGCGGCAAAACGGCAGTCCGTTGCCAACCGTTCCTGGATCGACGCCAGGCGGGCGCAGGGCGACGAGCTGCAGGCGCCGCGCCGCATCGACCTCACCTTCTCCTTTCCTACGGCCCAGGCGCGCGCCGCCTTCTCCGCCGAAGCCACCTCCCTCGGCTTTACAGCCGGCCGCGTGGGCTTTGACGAGGCGCAGGAAGCGCCCTATACGCAGACGCTGCATGCGTCTGCATCGCTCGAGCTTCGCGCGCTGACGGAGTGGACCACGCGCGGCATTGCGGCTGCCCAACCGCTTGGCGGGACGCTCTGCGGATTGGACGCCGTGTTCCTTTCCAAAAAACGTCCCCGTTCATAGCAGGCTAAGCCACTTTTCCTTTCGCAAGGGGGTCGAACCATGAAACGAACGCTGTCCCTTCTGCTTGTTACAGGCCTTGCGGTCCTATCCTTTTGCGCCTGCAACGGCGCGCCGGAAGTATCCGCCCAGCCCCAGGTGCTTGCGCTGTCCGCCACGCCCGTGCCAACGCCGCCTCCCACGCCAACCCCAACCCCCAGTCCGGCGCCAACCCCCGTCCCCACGCCAACGCCACCGCTCCATGGCCTGGTGATCGGCATCGATCCCGGGCATCAGCGCGTCTACAATCCCGAGCCCGAACCTATTGCCCCTGGTTCCTCCAAAACCAAGCAAAAGACGGCGGGCGGCGCGCGCGGCGCCAATACGGGCGTGCTGGAATACGAGGTCAATCTGGCGGTGGGCTTGCTGCTGCGCGACCGGCTCGAAGCGCTCGGCGCCACGGTATGCCTCACGCGGGACAGCAACGACGTGGACCTCTCCAATCGGGAGCGCGCCGAGTTCTTCAACGAGCGCGAAGTCGACCTTGCCCTGCGCCTGCACTGCAACGGCTCCGACAACAAAAAGCTCAACGGGGCGTTCATGATCATCCCGGCCGAATACCTCACCGATCACTACGACACGTGCCGGGCGGCCGCCATCTGCATCATCGAAGAATATTGCCGCGCAACCGGATTGCAGGAGTGCTATTTGGACAACGACGGCCTGTCCGAGCGCGGCGACCAGGCCGGATTCAACTGGTGCACCAGGCCCATCGTCACCATCGAAATGGGGTTTTTGACACACGCCGAAGACGAGCTGCTGCTGGCCGACCCTGCGTTCCATGCGACGATGGCGGACGGCCTGTGCGACGGGATCGTGCGCTGGTATACCGGCACGGTGGGGACGGCGGGCGGCTGACGCCCCCCTGCGCGAAGGAAAACCGGAAGGGCGCCGCTTTGGCCTCGGCCAAAGCGGCGCCCGTTTCATCCGGCCCTGTCCAGTCTATGCCGCCCGGCGGCTGCCCGCCCGGATGGCCAGGAATACCGTCAGCGCAGACAGCAGCATGCAAGCGCTGATGGCGAGCATCGGCAGCGTAAACCCAAATCGTTCCGCCACGGCGCCCATCAGCGCCGGCGTAGCCAGCGTGGAAACGCCCACCGCAAAGGAGGACAGCGCGGCAGCTGAAGCACTGCGCTCCGGGAACGACTCGCAGCTGATGAGCACCATGGCGCCAATCAGCCCGCCCTGGAAGAACCCGCCGAGCGGCAGCAGCACATACAGCAGCGGCACGTTGCCCAAGGCAAACCCGACGCCCAGCGTCACCGCAGCCAGCACCGGCATCAGGACCACATACCGGCGCACGGGCAGCACGCGGAAGATCAGCGGCGAGGCAAACCGCATCAGCAGCGCGCCGCCAAAGAACAGCGTGAGCAGGAAGCTGGCCGTCTCATAGTCCAGCGACAACGCACTCTGCGCATACGTTACCAGCCACACGCTGACGCCGGACAGCAGCATAAAATTGAGCACAAACGACAGCAGGAACAGCCAGGCCCGCCCCTCCCGGAAGATCTCCGCGGGGTTTTCGCGCACGCGGCGGCGCACTGCCTGCATGTCCGCGTATGGCGTCTCCGGGCGGAACTTCAGGCCGGTCACCAGGGCGAACACGGCTGCAACGCCCGTCACCGCGGCAATGGCGAGGTATGGCACTGCGAAGGTCTCCGGCTTTCCGTCCGTCGCCAAGCCGGAAACGAGCACGGGAATGCACATGGAGCCCACGCCGTAAAACGCATGCGTAATGGGCATGATCGTGGCGCGGGTCTTTGGGTACACGTCGTTGATGACCCCGTTGATCATCAGGTCGATGCAGGTATAGCCCACGCCGCCGGCAAGCACGATGCCCAGCAGCGTGAAATAGCCCTGCCCCGCCGGGTACCAGGCCGGCAGCAGGTGGATGGCCAGCGCGCACAGCGTGAGGATGCCCATGCCGAAACAGACGACGTAGATCTTGTTGTGCCGTTCTCCAAACAGGGCCAGGTAGACCGAGGCCGCCAGTGTCCCGATGGCCTGGAGCGTCAGGATCAGGCCCTGCTGGCTCTCCGTGATCTCGAAAAACGCCATCATCAGCGGCGCCTCGGGGCCAAAGGCGTTGTAATACAGCGAGGCCGCCAGATAGAGCAGGAAGCACGCGGCGGCAAACAGCGCAGGCAACAGGCGGCGCACAGGCGCCGGCCGTTCGGTGAGGGCAGGGTCTGGCATGTGGAAGTTCCTCCGTTTCATCATCGCTCGTCGCCAATGGGCGGGCCGGCGCCCCCCGATAGCATCCCGTTGGCAACCGGCGTTCACTTGCCCACGCAGAAGCGGGCAAAGATCCGGTCGATCACCGACTCGTCCACGTCCGTCCCGGTGATCGCGCCCAGCACGTGCAGCGCTTCGCGCACATCGGTGGCCACGCAATCCAGCTCCGTCGCGCCGGCCGCCGCGTCCAGCGCCGCCGCCGCGCGCTCCAGCGCGTGCAAATGCCGCTCATTGGTAATATACGCCGCGTCCGCGCGGTTGGGAACGGCCAGTTCCACAATGCGCTCGCACAGCGCGGGCAGCCCTTCGCCGGTGCGTGCGCTCACGGGCAGCGCGCCGGCAGGCACGTCCGTCTTCGCCGCCTGCGGCAGATCGCACTTGTTCAGCAGCACAATGCGGCAATGCGTCTCTGTCTCCGCGAGCAGCGCCCGATCCCCGTCGGTCAGGGGCTCGGCTCCGTCCAGCACGACAAGCGCCACATCGGAAAGCTGCAACGCCTCGCGCGCACGGTCCACGCCGATCCGTTCCGCCTCGTCGGCGGCCTCGCGGATGCCCGCGGTATCGATGAGCCGCACCGGCACGCCCGCCATGCTCGTCCGCTCGTCCAGCACGTCCCGCGTCGTCCCGGCCACGCCGGTAACAATGGCCCGCTCGTGCCCCAGCAGAGCGTTCAGCAACGACGACTTGCCCACGTTTGGACGGCCCAAAATGGCTACGCGCAGCCCGTCGCGCAGGACGCGCCCCTGTCTGCCGCCCGCAATCAGCGCCGCAATGCGCGCCTGCGCCGCCGCCAGCTGCTCCGGCAGCGCGGCATAGGCATCCGCCTCCGCCTCTTCCGGATAGTCGATCGCGGCATCGATGCCGGACAGCGCGTCCAGCAGCAGCGACTCCACCGCGCCCACCTCGCGGCTGACACTGCCGTGCAGCTGCGCGAGCGCTGCTTTCAGGCTCTGCTCCGCGCCGGCATTGATCACGTCCATGACCGCCTCGGCCTGCGCAAGGTCCATCTTGCCGTTCAAAAACGCGCGCCGCGTGAACTCCCCCGCCTCCGCCGGCCGGAAGCCACGCGCGGAGAGCAGCGCAAGCACGCGCTGCACCGTCTGCCCGCCGCCATGGCAATGCAGCTCCACCATGTCCTCGCCCGTATAGGAGCGGGGACCGGCAAAAAACACGGCCATGCCGTCGTCCACCGTCTCGCCGTCCATGCCGATGCGCACCACGCACATCCGGCGCGGCGTGCGCGTGACATCTAAGCTCAGCAGCGCCACGGCGTCTGCCGCGCGCGGCCCCGAAATGCGGATGACCGCGATCGCGCCGCCCAGCGCCGTGGCGGGTGCAAAAATCGTATCTTCGTTCAATGCCATGCCCTCCGGCCAAAAAAACGCCGCCCGTCTCCGGGCAGCGCCTTCCGTCTGCTTACCGATCCGGCGTGATGATCACGCGGCGGTTTGGCTCTTCGCCTTCGCTGTGCGTCGTGACGCCGCGAAAATCCTGCAGCGCGCTGTGCAGGATGCGCCGCTCATACGGGTTCATCGGCTCCATGGCAATGGGCCGGCCAGTCGCCCGCACCTGGGAAGCCGTCTTGCGCGCCAGCCGGCACAGCGTCTCCTCCCGGCGGGAACGATATCCCTCCGTATCGAGCGTGATGCGCTGATACTCTTCCGACGTGCGGTTGACGTGCAGCGAAACGAGATACTGCAGCGCATCCAGCGTCTCGCCGCGCCGCCCGATCAACAGGCCCATCGCGTCCCCGTCGATGCGCAGGCGCAGCCCGTCCTCCGTCTGCGCGGCGAGCACCTTGCCTTCCACGCCCATCTTCCCAAGCAATTCCGTCAGGAAGATGGCGGCGGGCAGCTCGCGCGCCAGCTCCTCGCTGTAGTCATACGGATCCTGCACCACAGCCGGCTCCTGCCGCTCCCGGCGTCCGCCACGGCTGCGACCCTCGTCGCGGCCCCTGCCGCGTCCGCCGCGGCCTCCGCGCTCGCCACGCTCCTGGCGCGGGGCGCGCGGCGCCTCTTCTTCGCGCTGGCGATACTGCTCCATGTCCGGTACGACCGGCACTTCCCGCTCCGTCAGCCGCACCACGGCCAGCTTGGAACCCAGGCCAAAAAGGCCCTTTGTCTCGCTCTGCAGCGTTTCAATTTCCACTTCGTCGATGGTAACGCCCATCTCCGTCAGGCCATGAAAGATGGCCTCGTCGACCGTACGGCCGGAAAACTCCATACTCCTCATGATTTTTTCACCTCTACCACTGCACCGGGCGTCCCGATGCTCTTGTTGATAAAGAACGTCGTAATCATCGAGATCACGTTGCTGACCGTCCAGTAGAGGGCGAACGCCGCGTTCGTGCTCAGACTGAAGACGAACGTCATGGCCGGCATCAGATACATCATCATCTTGTTGGAGCCGGCAGCGTTGGCTGCCTGGGGCTGGCCGCGTTGCATGAGCCAGGTGGACAGCAACGTCGTACCGCCGCACAGGATGGGCATGACAAACCAGCCATTGTTATATCCCGCGTACAGGTCTACACAAGGCTGGACGATCGCGTTGTACTTGTCGATCAGCTCCTGCGAAAGGTCGGCTACGACCACGCCGTTGAACGCATTTTTCGCCGTGCTCTCCACAAAGAAGCCCAGCTGCTTGAACAGTTCTAACGCCTCCGGGTGCTCGGTGAAATAGTACAGCCTGTGCAGCTCGGTCCCCTGGAAGAGCGTCTGTGCCGACGCAATGACCGGTTGGAAGCCGTTATCAGGCTGCCAGATGTTGTGGATCCAGAGGAACTGGAAATTGCGGAACAGTTCGACACCCGCCTCCGGATCGGTGTGCAGCGTGGTAATCACGTGAACCATCATCTCGTTGCCCCACTGGCGGAACGCGGCAATGAACACGAAGAACAACGGCATCGTAAACAGCATGGGCAGGCAACCACCCAGCATGGACACGTTGTTCTCCTTCATGAGCTTCGACGATTCCCGCTGCAACCGCTGCGGGTCGTTCTCGTACTTTTTCCGCAGCTTGTCCATCTGCGGCTGGATCGTCTGCATCTTGGCGGACGACTTGCGGGACTTGATGTCGCCGATGACGGTGATCGCCTTGATGAGGATCGTCGAGATGATGACCGTAAGCGCAATGTTCTGCGCCGTGACCGACTCATACAGCCAGCGCATTCCCAGGAACACCCACTGGGTCAGGAAAAAGTCATTGTGCAAGTAGCTCCCTCCTCTCGTGCTGAAGCCCGGCGCCGCTCAAGGTACCGGGTCGTAACCGCCACGGCAAAACGGGTTGCACCGCAGGATGCGCCAGATGGCCAGCGCAGTCCCTTTGAGCGCACCATATTTTTGCAGCGCTTCGATTGCATATTGCGAACAGGTCGGCATAAAGCGGCAGTGGCGAGGAAAGGCCGGAGAGATGTACCGCTGATAGCCGCGCACCGCGGCGATAAGAATGCGTTTCATGGTTTCTCATTTCCCTGGAACACACCGGCTCTCGACAGCGTGCCGCGCATGGCGGCCCGAATGTCCAGAAACGGCGCATCCACAATGGAATCCCGTGCGATGAAGATCAGGTTCAGGTTGCTGCGAATCTCGGGAATCAGCGGCGTGACCGCCTCGCGCATGCGGCGCTTGACGCGGTTGCGCACGACGCTGTTGCCGATCTTCCGGCTGACCGAAAAGCCGATCCGCGTCTCGCGCTGCCGGCTTCTGGCGTAGACCAGCGTGAGCAGATGGTGCCCTGCCGACTTGCCGGCGCGATAGGTATAGCGGAATTCCTTTTTCTTTCTCAGTGACTCGCTGCGTTTCAAGGCCGTTCTCCTAAGCGCAGCCGATGAAAAAAACGCGCGGCAAGCACATGCCTGCCGCAAACGCTTGTATCATTCCCTGCGCCGGTTCCGCACGCTTGTGATCTGCTGCGCTTACGCGCTGAGCTTTTTGCGGCCCTTGGCGCGCCGGCGACGGAGCACGTTGCGGCCGTCGGCGGTCTTCATGCGCTGACGGAATCCGTGCACCTTGCTGCGCTGTCTCTTTTTCGGCTGATAGGTCCGTACCATCCCTTACACCTCACTCCTGTAAAATCTTCGGGTCACATTTGCCGTGCCCGTATGGAACGCGCGGACACTGCCGACACGATCATAACCTTTGCTATTATAGTGGAACGGCCCACCGAATGTCAAGCGATTTTCTGACAAAATCGCACCTGGATCACTCTCCGGCAGGCTGGCGCAGGCGGGCAAAGATCATGCGGCCCGCCGATGTCTGCAGCGCGCTCGTCACCTGTAGATCCACTCGCTCCCCGATAAACCGCTTGCCGCCCTCCACGATGACCATCGTGCCATCCTCCAGGAACCCCACGCCCTGCCCCGGCTCCTTACCCTCACGCAGCACCGTGAGGCTCAGTTCCTCGCCCGGCAGCAATACCGGCTTGACTGCATTGGCCAGCTCGTTGATGTTGAGCACCGGCATGTTCTGCAGCGCAGCGACCTTGTTCAGGTTGTAATCGTTTGTGACCAGCATGCCGCCCAGCTTCTCCGCCAGACGCAGCAATTTCAGATCCACTTCGCCAACCTCCGGGAAATCCGAGTTGTCGATGTGTACGCGCACGCCCAGCTCCTCCTGCAACGTCTTTAAGATGTCCAGCCCGCGACGGCCACGGTTCCGCTTGGTCGCATCGGAATTGTCCGCAATGTGCCGCAGTTCGCGCAGCACAAACTCTGGCACGACGATTGTCCCTTCAATGAACCCGGTGCGGCAGATATCCAGCACGCGGCCATCGATGATCACGCTCGTATCCAGCACCTTGGGCCGTGCTCCGCCCAGGACCGCCGCTCCATGCATGAGTTCGCTGCGGCGGGACATGCCAAACCGGTAGCCAAATGCGCCGCACGCAATGTACAACAGCACCGACAACAGCGTCGAGAGCACGGGGATGTGCAGCGACGCAAGCAGCAGGCTGATCAGATAGGCCACAAGCAATCCCAGAATCAGCCCGATGATGCCAAACAAAATATCCAGCGCCGGCGTGCTCCGGATGTGATGATCGGCACGGCGCGCCCAATCCTGCACGCCGTCTATGATCCTCGGTGAAAAAATATAAGAAAAAAGTCCGAATAAAAAGCCTACCGATACATAGATGCCGATCAGCACTGCGGTATTGGTCGTGTACCGCATCACATAGGTGTATCCCGGAAAACGAATGTTGTACAGCACCAGCGCTACGATTCCGCAGCCAAGCCCCAGGCCCAGCAATGCAATGAGAATGCGAAGCACCTTCCTCACATGGCTTCACCCACTTTCCTATCCTCCACGATCAGCCGCCGAGCAACGGCAGCAGCTCGCTTTCCTCCTTTCCACAGGCGGTTGAAATTTCTGCCAGCAACACCTGCCGCGCCGTCGCCAGCATCTTTCGTTCGCCTGCGGACAGGCCCTTTTCGTGTTCCCGCCGGTTTAGGCACTTGACGACGTCCGCCACGGAAAAGATATTTCCCTCCCGCAGCTTGTCCAGGTTGTCGCGGTAGCGCTGGTTCCAGTTGTCGCTCTCTTCCCGGCAGGAACCGTCCGCAAGATAGGCCAACACGCGTTCGCACACCGTCGTGTCCGACAGGGCGCGCAGGCCCACCGCCTCAGCGCCGGCCACGGGCACCATTGCCGTCATCCTGCCCATCACAAAGCGCAGCACATAGTATTGCGCCGTCTGGCCCAGCACCTGCTGCTCCTCGATGGACTCAATCATGCCAACGCCATGCATCGGATAGCAGACCAGGTCGCCCACGTTGAACACGCCCACCGCTCCTTCCAAATTAAAATAGGCATCTAATTGTATTATACCGGAAGAAAAACCCGTGTGTCAATAAAATTAATAATAATATCACACCCATTATAGGCTGTCAATGTACATTTTTATATTGGAGAGAAAACCCTGCTGCCTAAACCGTCCATTGCCCCCAGCCGCGCCCCCCGCCACAACAAAAATGGCGGGCGGCGCCACCTTGGCGCCGCCCCGCCGGCCGGATCCATCTTACAACAGACTCTGTTGCTCCATAAAGCTCATGTCCAGCAATCGCTTGCTCACGCGCTGCTCAAACATGTTGCTGATCGGCGCGCGATCGTGAATAATCTTGACCGCCTGCGCAAACATCGGCGCGGCCGAGATCGTGCGCAGCTTGGTAGACAGATGCGCGTCCGGGCACTCGAGCGTGTCGGTCGCGACGAGAAACTCGATCGGGCAGTTTTCGATCTTTTCGATCCCCTTGGCGCTCATCACGTTGTGCGACAGGGCGGCATAGATCTTGTTGGCGCCCTTGTCCTTAAGTCCAAAGGCGATGTCCGCAAGCGTGCCGCCGGAAATGGAGAAATCGTCCACCACCAGGCAGTTCTTCCCCTTCACCTCGCCGATGATCTCGAGGATCTTGGCGTTTTCGTCGTGGCCGTAACGGGTCTTGTCCCCGATGGCGACCGGGCGGCCCAGCTCTGTGGCAAATTCGCGCGCGCGCTTGGCGGAGCCGGCGTCCGGCGACACGACGACCAGGTTGTCGTCCACGATGCCCTGCCGGCGGATGTATTCGCACAGCAGGGGCTTAGCATACAGATGATCCACCGGTTTTTTGAAAAAGCCCTGCACCTGCGGCGCATGCAGATCCATCGTCACCACGCGATCCACGCCCACCGCCTCGATGCAGTCGGCGCAGACGCGCGCGCGGATGGACACGCGCGGCTCGTCCTTTTTATCGCCCTTGGCATAGGAAAAATAAGGAATGATCGCCGTTACGGAGTTTGCGCTCGCGCGTTTGAACGCATCGATCCAAAACAGCAACTCGGTAAACTCGTCGTTCGGCTCATGTCCAATAGGCTGGACGATATACACGTCCTTGTCCCGGATGGACTCGTTCACACGGACAAAAATATTCCCTTCGGAAAACTTGATGGTCGTCGCATCGCCCAGCTGGGTACCGAGATACGCGCACATCTTTTTCGCGAAGGTCTGGCCGGTTCTGCCCGCAAAGATCTTGATGATGCCTGCGCCTGTATACATTTGATTTCCTCTCTTCAGTAATGGGAGATACGTGTATTATACCAGACGGCCGCCCGCTCGGCAACCGAGGGGCGGCGATTTTCGAAACTTTTTTCAATTGCCCGGCACGAGGTTGAGCAGGTCCTCCTCGTTCGCGACGTTCGTGTAGGCGTCCGGCACGTCGCCCACGATGATGTTCTCGGCGACGGGCGCCTCCGCTTCCACCGTCAGCGTGTGCGATTCGCCCGGCAGGATCACGCGCACGGTCGCGGTCAGCCGCAGGTTGACCCGGTGCAGCGTCTGATTGATGCCGGCGGACCGGAACTCGCTCTCAAACGACGAATTCACCGCGCCGGCCGGCGTAAAATACAGCGTGATCTTGGGCCCGACGCCGGCAAACAGCGGCACCCCCGACAACGTGCCGAGCGGGATGGACACCCCCTGTTCCCCCAGCTGCGCAATGCGGCGTTGCGCGGCGTTGGCGCAGTCGGCCGCCAGCGTGTTGAGGCGGCTGCTGTTGGCCTGCAGCAGATAGACCTTGCCGTTCGTCTCATATACGTTGACGAGAGAGCCATATCCCGCCTCGTCCTGCTGCAAAATCTCCAGGATGGCGTCGTTCATGGCCCGCGCCGCCACGGCCTGCACGCGCGCGGCGGACAGGCCCGCCAGCACCGACCGCAGGCTGAGGTTGATAAAGACAAACACACCCACCAGCACGAGCAGCACCGCCGTCAGCACGGCGGCGAACCGCTTCCTGCGCTTCATAGGCCTCCCCCCTGTCACCACTATATGCAGGGGACGGGAAAATCGTGTCGGACCGCGGTCAGAGCCGCGCGAGCAGCGCCGCCCGCGTGCGCTCCAGCACCGGGTCGGGCGTCCACGCGCACCCGAGCCGCGCGGCCGGGCGATGGTCGCCGTGGAAATCGCTCCCGCAGGTCACCAGCAGCCCGTGCTGCGCCGCCAGGCTCAAAAACAGCTGCGTCTGCCCCGCCGTCGACGTCGTGTAATACGCCTCAATGCCGCCAAGCCCCAGCGCGCACAGTTCCGCCACGATGGCGTGCACGTTCCCCTTGAGGTGGCACGGGTGCGCCAGCACGGGGATGCCGCCCGCGCCGCGCAGCAGCGCGATCACGCGCGCGGGCGAGGGGCGCGTGAGCGACGCATAGCCGGGCGCGCCGCGGCGCAAATACCGCGCAAACGCGTCTGCCACGCTGTCGGCAAACCCGCCGCGCACGAGCGCCAGCGCGATATGCAGCCGCGTCGCCACACCGCCGGAAGGCGCGAGATAGGGCGCGACGTCCACCCCCACGCCCATTAAATTCTGCACGATGCGCGCGTTGCGCGCCGTGCGCCGCGCGTGCGCCGCCTCCAGCTCCGCGCAGAGCGGCGCGTTGGCCGGGTCCACGCACAGGCCCAGGATGTGGAGCTCCTGGTCGAATTCGTTGTCCATCTCCACGCCCGGCACCACGGCCACGCCGCAGGCATGCCCGGCCGCCACCGCCTCCGGCACGCCGGATACGCTGTCATGGTCGGTCAGCGCCAGCAGCGACACGCCCGCCGCAAGCGCGCAGCGCACCAGCTCGGCCGGTCGCCGATCGCCATCGGAACAGGCGCTGTGCGCGTGCAAATCCATGCGTCCCTGCGCCAAGCCGCCCGCCGCCTCGCCCGTGTGTCGCTCCAAGTCCCGTCGCCTCCCGTCTGCTCGTCCAGCGGCCGCCGCGCCGCGGCAACCGGAAGCGGGGCGGATTGCTCCGCCCCGCCCTGTGTATCCCCGGGTTACGCCTGCGGCGTCCCCGCTTCGTCCTGCGTCTCCGCCTCCGGCGCGGCGGCGTCCCCGGCAGCGGCCGTCTCCGGCTCTGCGTCTGCCTCCGGCGCCTGTTCCGCCTCCGGCGCCTGTTCCGCCGTCGGCTGGCGCCCGAGCACCTCCTGCGCGTCGGCGCCGTTGTACACGGCTGCAAATTCCTCGCCGGTCACGCGCTCGTAGCGTATGAGCATCTCGGCCACGCGGTCGAGCGCCTCCAGGTCTGCGGAAATCACCTGTTCGGCCCGCTCAAACTGCTTCGTCAGGATGTGCTGGATGGCCTCGTCCACGCGCGCCGCCAGCGCCTCGGAATAGTTGCGCTCGTGCCCCCACTCCAGGCCGACGAACACCTCCGTCTGCCCGCCCAGGAAGATCGGCCCGATCTCCTCGCTCATGCCATACTCGGCGACCATCTTGTGCGCCACCTCGCTGGCATGCTGCAGGTCGCTGTATGCGCCGGTGCTGATGTCGCCCATGCGCAGCTTCTCGGCCACGCGGCCGCCCAGCGCCATGGCGATGGTGTCCTCCAGCTTGCTGCGCGTCGCATAGGAGGTGTCCTCCTTCGGCAGCATCATCGTGTACCCGCCGGCCGTGCCGCGCGGAATGATGCTGACCTCGTGCACCGGGTCGCAATGCTCCAGCTTGAGCGCCAGGATGGCGTGCCCCGCCTCGTGATAGGCGGTCAGGCGCTTGTCGAGATCGGTAATCACGCGGCTGCGCTTTTCCGGCCCCATCTGCACGCGGGTGATGGCCTCCTCGAGCTCCGGCATGTCGATGGTCTTGCGGTGCGCGCGCGCGGCCAGGATCGCGGCCTCGTTGAGCACGTTCTCCAGATCCGCGCCGGTAAAGCCCGGCGTGCGCTGCGCCAACACGCTGAGCTTGACCCCGGGCGCAAGCGGCTTGTTGCGCGCATGCACCTTGAGGATCTCCTCGCGGCCCTTGATATCGGGATAGCCCACGGTGATCTGCCGGTCAAAGCGGCCGGGGCGCAGCAGCGCGGGGTCCAGGATGTCCGGGCGGTTGGTCGCGGCAATGACGACGATCCCCTCGTTGGGCGCGAACCCGTCCATCTCGACGAGCAGCTGGTTGAGCGTCTGCTCCCGCTCGTCGTGCCCGCCGCCCATGCCGGCGCCGCGGTGGCGGCCCACGGCGTCGATCTCGTCGATAAAGACCACGGCCGGGGTGCTGCGCTTGGCCGTCTGGAACAAATCGCGCACGCGCGACGCGCCGACGCCCACGAACATTTCGACAAAGTCAGAGCCCGAGATGGAGAAGAACGGCGCCTTGGCCTCGCCCGCCACCGCCTTGGCCAGCAGCGTCTTGCCGGTCCCCGGCGGGCCTACGAGCAGCACGCCCTTGGGAATGCGCGCGCCGATCTCATTGAAACGCTGCGGCTCGCGCATGAACTCCACGACCTCGCGCAGCTCCTCCTTCTCCTCGTCCGCGCCGGCGACATCCGCAAACGTGACCTTGTTCGCGTCGCCCACCTGCAGCCGCGCGCGCGAGCGGCCAAAGTTCATCATCTGCTTGCCGCCGCCCTGCTGGCGCATCATGAAATAGTACAGCGCGCCAATGGCCACGAGCAGCAGCAGATACGGCAGGATGATCGACCAGATGGACTCCTCCACGATCTTCGACTCATAGGCAAAGGAGTAATCGTGGCTGGAGACCTCGTCCACGCTCGAGAACCGGTCGCTGTGCGCCGCATAGACGATGGCGGCCATATCGGCGCGGAACGTCGTTTCCGAAGGGATGACCACGTGGAAATCCGCGTTCTTGGGCAGGTCCTCCGCGCTTGCGGTGCTGCCGGTGTACAGGCCATAGACATCCCGGTACTGGATCTGGATCGCCTGTATCGTGTTGCCGGACGTGTCGCCCATTTCGGTACGCTGCACGAGCGCAAGAAACTCGGTGTTGTAATCCAGTTCTTCCGCCTGTTTGCCGCTCAGATCAAATCCGCTCGCCATCCAGACGACTGCGAGCGCCACCAGCACCCAGATCAGCAGCGTAGCGATTTTCTTGTTGTTCAATCGTGTATCCTCCTGTTACGGCGGCCCCGCCGCCGTCCCTTTTCAGTGCTTGGCCGGCCACGGCGCTTTATGCGCCGTACACCTCCGGCTTGAGTACGCCGACATACGGCAGGTTGCGGTACAGCCCCATATAGTCCAAGCCGTAGCCGACGACAAACTTGTTCGGGATGATGAACCCGTAGTAATCCGGCGTGATGTCGCACTCGCGCCGGCTTGGCTTGTCGAGCAGGCAGCAAATGCGGATGGAAGCCGGTTTGCGCTCCTTGAGCAGGCGCAGCAGGTGGGAAAGCGTCAACCCGCTGTCCATGATGTCCTCCGCAATGATGACATGTTTGCCGGTGATGCTCGAGTCGATATCTTTTGTAATGCGCACGATGCCGGAAGTCTTCTGCGCGTCTCCATAGCTGGAAATACCCATGAAGTCCATCTTCATGTGCACGTCCATTGCGCGCACCAGATCGGCATAGAACACCACGGCGCCCTTGAGAATGCAGATCATGATGACTTCCTTGCCCTGGTAGTCCTGCGTGAGCTGCGCGCCCAGTTCCGCAACGCGGGCCTGGATGGTCGCCTCATCCAAAAGGATTTCCGCAATGTCCTGTTCCATGCGCCTCCCTGCCGTCATTTCCCGTATCCTCCTCAAAAATAATATGCAGCGTCCGCTCCGTGTGCGGCGTAATTTTGATGGAATCCGCGATCGTATATCCCGGCATCCACAGCACCCGGGCGCCGCTGCACAGCAGCGGCACATCCCGCTCCCACCGAGGGAGCTTTCGATCCGTCATCACGTCCGAAAGTTTCCGGTCGCCCGGCGCGCCCAGCGGATGGAACCGGTCGCCCTCCCGCCGCGTGCGCACGACGGCGTCCTCCGGCAGCGCGTCCCAGTCGATACAGGCTTCGTGCGCGCCGCCCGGGCGGGACAGCCTGTCCGCCACAGCCACAAACGCGCCTCGCGGCGTCTGCGTCCGTCCCGGCGCCGCAAACGGCACCGCAAACGCCGACTCCTGCGGCGGCCTGCCCACGTACAGCCGTTCAGCGTCCACCCAGGCAGCCGCGCCGCCGCGCAGCTCGATCTGCGTTCCCGTGCGCGCCTCGAGCAGCGCCTCCAGCCGCGCCACGTCGCGCCGCTCTACCTCGCCGCCCTGCGCCTCGAACAACAGCCGCTTGAGTACGCGGGAACGCACGGCATCGGGAAGCGCCAGCAGCGCCTTGCGGCCCGCCCCGTCGCGGCCCGCCGCCGCTCGCGCCGCGGCATTGAGGTAGTCCGCATCCTGTGCCAGCAACGACGCGGTCGCACACAGATGCTCCACAGCTCTTGGGTTAAACGAGCAGAGCAGCGGCAGCAGCTCATGCCGCACGCGGTTGCGCGTCATCGCGTCGGACGCGTTCGTCGCGTCGGTACAAAACGCCAGGCTGTGCGCCTGCGCATAGGCCTCAATGTCCTGCCTGCGCGCCGCCAGCAGCGGGCGCACGATGTTCCCGGTGCGCGGGCGCATCCCGGCCAGCCCGTCCAGCCCGCTGCCGCGCAGCAGGTGCAGCAGCAGCGTCTCCGCCTGGTCGTCCATGTGGTGCGCGACGGCGATGCAGTCCGCGCCCAACTGCGCCGCCGCGCGCTTCAAAAACGCATACCGTTCCTCGCGCGCAGCCGTCTCAAGCGACAGCCCCTTCTCGGCCGCCACCGTTCGCACCTCCGCACGGCCGCACACAAACGGCACGTCCCATGCGCCGCACAGCGCCTCGCAAAAGGCCGCGTCGGCATCGGCTTCGGCGCCGCGCAGCCCATGGTGCAAATGTGCAGCCATCACCGCGGAGAGCCTGCCCTGTTCCCGCAGGCCGCAGAGCAGGTGCAGCAGCACGACGGAATCCACCCCGCCGGAAAGGCCAACGAGCACCGCATGCTGCGGCAACAGTCCACATTCTTCGAGCATCAGCCGCATGCCCATAAAACTCCATGATGATAGATACTCCTTATATTACCCGCATCAGCAGAATTTGACAAGAGCTCAGGCAAAAATTCAACACGCGCGCCACAGTTTCTTCAACATATCCGCGTTTGGCGGGCTCCTGTTGCCGTCCATCCTTCTCTTTTCGACCTGTTTTTGCAGCATTTGCGTCCGCACGCTTTACTTCCGGCTCGCAAAGCTTTTATAATAGGAGAAACAAGGGGGGCGGCAAGTCCAACGGCGGAGGGATACGGCACATGGCGAACATTCACGACGGGCACCGCGAGCGGCTGCGGCAGCGCTATCAGGACCATGGGGCGGACAGTTTTACCGACCATGAACTGCTGGAGCTGTTGCTGACCTATGCCATCCCGCGCCGCGATACCAACGAGACGGCGCATCTGTTGCTGGAGCGGTTCGGCTCGCTGTCGAGCGTGGTGGCCGCCTCGCCGGAACAGTTGCAGACCGTTTCCGGCATTGGCCGCGCGGCGGCACAGTACCTGCATCTGCAGGGCACGCTCCAACGGCGCATTGCGCTCCGGCGGCTGACGCAGCGCAACGGCAAACTGCTGCTCAACACCCCCAACCGTACCGCCCGCTATGCCGAGCTGCTGCTCCGGCAGGAGACAAACGAGCGGATATTTGTGCTGTGCCTGAGCGCGCAGCGTACGCTGCTCAGCGCGCGCCCGGTCGGCAGCGGTTCGCTCAGCGAGATGACGATCTATCCGCGCACCATCGTGGAGCTGGCCATCCTGCAACACGCGCACAGCGTCATCCTCGTGCACAACCACCCGTCCGGCGACCCGACGCCCTCGCAGGCGGACGCCGATACCACCGAGTCGATCCGCGCGGCGCTCCAAAGCATCCACATTCCGCTGCTCGACCACATCATCGTCGGCGACGGCTATCTGTACAGCTTTACGGCGCAGGCGGTGCTGCATCCGGTCGGCGAGTCGATCGAAGTGCTCTCCACCGGGGATTATACCCTGCGCCGCCAGGAACAGACGCCTTCCCTCGCCGTCGTTATGGAGGAGTATCACAGCGCATAGGCGCGCCGCGCAACGATCCGCCAGATGGCAGAGCCCTGCCGGCCAACATGGCCGGCAGGGCTCTCTTTTCTTTTCCCAACTTTGCGACGCCCGGCTCCGCCTACCCGATCAGGTAGGTAACCACAACCTCGGCGGCAACGGCAATGGCGCTGCTTTCAAAGTCCACGCCTACGAGCTTGCTCTCGTCATACGGCTGCTCCGTCACGCCCACGACGGACTTCACCTGCACCTGCGCCGCCTCGGCCAGGACGCCGGCCTTTTCCTCGGCGTCCGCCATGGCGGCGGCAAGCGCCTCGCGATAGGCCGTGGACGCCTCTGTGATGCTGTAAGTCACGGCGTAAGTCTGCGACGCGCCCGCGTCGATCATCGTAGTCAAAATGGTGTTCACGTTCTGCACGTCGCGCACGATGACCGTGATGGTGTCCTTCGCCTGATAGTCGTTGACGTGGTCGCTGCCCTCCTGGCTGCGTGCCTCAATCTCCATCCCCGCCAGCGAGATGTCCGTCCGGGCGATGTTGAAATTGAGCGCCGTCTCAAAGATGCCGTTCGTCCGCTCCAGGCACTGTGCCGACGCGCTTTCCGCCGTGTCCCCCGTTGCGGCCACGCCCACGCGGATGGTCGCAAAATCCGGTTCGGCAATGACCTCGCCGTTGCCGGTGACGACGATCGTATGCTCCTCTTCCGGCCAGTTCTGCCGGAGGATGATCGTCTGCGTGTCTACCCGGGGCGTCGGCACATTCTGAATTTCTTCCTGCGCCTTGCAGCCGGTCCCCGCCATGCACAGCGCCAGCAGCGCGGCCAGCGCCGCGCCCGCCAGAATCGTCCGTTTCATGCGTAGATGCCTCCTTGTCCGAGCCCGTGCGGGCCAATCAGTTGACGCGGTGGATCGGCGCGCCCTCGAGAAACGCGCGCAGGTTGTCCGCCGCCATGCGCAACAGCCGCTGCCGCGTCTCCAGCGGCGCCCAGGCGATGTGCGGGGTAATGATACAGTTTTTTGCACCGAGCAGCGGGTCGTTTCGCAGAATGGGCTCCCGCTCCGCCACGTCCACACCGCAGGCGGACAGCTTGCCGCTCTCGAGCGCGTCCGCCACATCCTGCGCCACGCAGAGCCCGCCGCGCGCCGTGTTGAGCAGGATCGCCCCGTCCTTCATCAGGTCCAGCGTACCGGCATGGACGATACCGCGCGTCTGGTCGGTCAGCGGGCAGTGCAGCGACAGCACGTCGCTCTGCCGGAACAGCTCTTCGAGCGATACGCGTTCGCCGCAAAAAGCCGGGTGTTCCCCGCGACTGTAGCCGATCACGCGCATGCCAAACGCCGCCGCCACGCGGGCGACCGCGCAACCGATCTCCCCGCAGCCCAGCACGCCGAACGTCTTGCCCGCGATCTCCCTGAGCGGCAGATCCCAGAAACAGAAGTCCGCCGCATGCGTCCAGCGGCCGCGATGTACCTCCCGGTCGTGATACGCCACATGGGAACAGAGCTCGAGCAGCAGGGCGAACGTGTGCTGCGCCACCGCCTGCGTGCTGTAGGACGGCACGTTGCACACGACGATGCCGCGCCGTGCCGCGGCGCGCAGGTCGACCACGTCGCAACCGGTAGCCAGCACGCCGATCATCTTCAGGTTCCTTGCACGCTCCAGCTCCGCCTCGCCAATGGCCGTCTTGTTTGTGAACGCCACGTCGGCGCCGATGAGCCGCTGGGCGGTGAACTCCGGCGGCGTGCGGTCATAGACTGAAAGCGTGCCAAATTCCCGCAGGCAATCCCAGCTCAGGTCGCCGGGGTTGAGCGCATGCCCATCCAGAATGACAATCTGCATCATGCAATCCTCTTGTGTGGTCTTCCCGCAGGCGCGGAAGGAATGACCATAGTATACCGTAAGCGCGCCCCTCTGGCAAGTGGATGTCTCCGTTCCGCTGCCCCGCCATGCCGTCTTGCGGCGCCCCGCCGCGCCGTGTCGATTTTGCTTGCCCTGCGTCGGGTTTTCCCGCCGGCGCGGCAGCGGTTTGCATCCGGAGCACAAGTGCGGTATAATAGATTGAATATTTATGGGGAAAGGTTCCTTTCATGGCTACGAAGTCCCGTTCACGGTCGGCCGGTAAGCCGTCCCAAACCTCATCACAGAAAAAAGCGGCCGAGACCCGCGCCGCCAACCGGGAACGCGCACGCAGGCAGCGGGAAGCCCGCGGCGTGCTGCTCATCGCGTTTGGCGTGCTGCTCGGCGTGTATCTGTTCGTGTCCGGCACAGGCGTGCTCGGGGCCTTCCTGAGCCGGCTGCTGTTCGGGCTGTGCGGCTGGTTTGCCTATGTGCTGCCGGTCGTGCTCATTGGCGCCGGCGTTTTGGCCATCGCCGGCCGCAACGGCAGCAGCTCCGGCAGCGCCGGTTGGGTGCTGACCGGCATCGTCGCCGCGCTGACGCTTGCGCAGACCGCGCAGGGCGCGGCCTACAAGGGCTCTCCCTACCTGGCCTATCTGTCCGCCGCCTATGAGACCGGCGCCACTTACCCGCATCACGGCGGCGGGGCGATCGGCGCGCTGTTGTGCTACCCGCTGCAGCAGCTCGGCGGCAGCGCGCTTGCCTACGTGCTGACCATCGCCACGCTGCTCATCGTCATCCTGATGGTCACGCGGCTGTCGCTGCGCGACCTCTCCACGCGCGTGAACCAGGGCGTGCACTCCGCCGTGGAGCGCGTGCGCACGGCGGAACCGCGCCGGTTGCCCGTCTACGACCTGCAAAAGCCGTCCGCCTCCGAACGGGCGGACAAGCCGGACAAAAAACCGCGCGCACGCCGCAGGCAGGACGGCGACCTGTCCGATTTCAACGCGTTCACCGCAGATCTGCCGGTGCCGGCGGAGGACCGCAAGGTAAAGCGCGTGGCAGCAGGCGCCGCGGAAGAAGAACTGACCTATCTGGGCGACGCGCCGCTGCAGACGCGCCCCATCCGCAAACTCGTGCCCGAAGGCGCCGCCGAGGCGGCGCACCCGGAAACCCCGCTGCCAAGCGGCGACGCCATCTGGGACGAGCTGGAATCGGCCGAGGACTTCCCCTTTGCGCCGGAGCCGGTCGCCCCCGCCGCGCCCGCGCCCGACGTCCCGCCATCCGCGCCCGCCGCGCCGCGCAAGGCCGTCGTCATCGAGCACACCGCCAACGAGGCGAACGAGGCGCCGGTCGAGCTTCCGGAAATCGTCGTGGAGCAGCCGCCGGTCTACGTGCCCCCGTCCTTTTCGCTGCTCAACGCGCCCTCCGTGTCCTATGGCCGCAGCGGTGAAAACCCGACGGAAGTGGGCAAGCTGCTCATCGACACGCTCGCCAGCTTCAACATCTCCGCCAAGCTGATCAACGTGACCGTCGGCCCCGTCATCACGCGGTTTGAGCTGCAACCCGCGCCGGGCGTGCGCGTCAGCCGTATCACGGTGCTTTCCAACGACATCGCGCTCGCGCTGGCCGCGCCCCGCGTGCGCATTGAGGCGCCCATCCCGGGCAAGGCCGCCGTCGGCGTGGAAATCCCGAACAAGAACGCCGTGACGGTCGTGCTGCGCGACATCATCGAGAGCCGCGAGTTTCAAAACGCCACCTCGCCCATCACGATGGCGCTCGGCAAGGACACCGGCGGCAAGGTCATCACGGCGGACCTCGGCAAGATGCCGCACATGCTCATCGCCGGCTCCACCGGTTCCGGCAAGAGCGTCTGCATCAACGACCTGATCATCTCGATGGTGTACAAGTCCTCCCCGGCCGACCTGCGCATGATCCTGATCGACCCCAAAGTGGTCGAGCTGTCGGTGTTTGGCACGCTGCCGCACCTGCTCATCCCCGTGGTCACAGAGCCGAAAAAGGCCGCGGGCGCGCTGCGCTGGGCGGTCAACGAAATGACGCTGCGCTACAAAAAATTCTCCGAAGTCGGCGCACGCGACCTCGCCCGGTACAACGAGCTGCAGGAAGCGCCCGACAAGCGCCTGCCGCGGCTGGTCGTGATCATCGACGAGCTGGCCGACCTCATGATGGTCGCCCCGGACGAAGTGGAGGACAGCATCTGCCGCATCGCCCAGCTGGGCCGCGCGTCCGGCATCCACCTCATCGTGGCCACGCAGCGCCCGTCGGCAGACATCATCACCGGCCTCATCAAGGCCAACATCCCCTCCCGCTGCGCCTTTGCGGTCAGCTCGGGCATCGATTCGCGCATCATCCTCGACACGACCGGCGCCGAAAAGCTGCTCGGCCGCGGCGACATGCTGTTCCATCCGAACGGGGCCAACAAGCCCCTGCGCCTGCAGTGCGCCTTTGTGTCCGACGAGGAAGTGGAGCGGATCGTCAACTATTTCCGCGGCCAGCAACAGCAGCCGCAGTTCGACGAACAGGTCATTTCCGACCTGTCCAACCCGGCCAAAGGCGGCGCGACGGGCGGCGTCTTTGGCGAAGGGAAGCAGGAAGACGACCTGCTGGGCGAGGCGGTGCGCATCGTCCTTGAGAGCGGGCAGGCCTCCATTTCGATGATCCAGCGCCGCCTGCGCGTGGGCTATGCGCGCGCGGCCAGGCTGATCGACATCATGGAGCAGCACGGCTACGTCTCCGGCTTTGACGGCAGCAAGCCGCGCCGCGTGCTCATCAAGCGCAGCGAATATGAAGCGCTCTTCGGCGACGGGACATATACCGAAGCAGACGCCGCCGAACCGCCTGCGGAGGATCCGTCATGAGCCGCATCGGTGTCATTTCGCTCGGATGCGCCAAAAACCTCGTGGACACGGAGCGCATGCTCGGGCTGCTGCGCGCGGCGGGGCACACGTTCGTATCCGCTCCTGCCGAAGCAGACGTGCTGATCGTCAACACGTGCGGGTTCATTGAGCCGGCCAAGCAGGAATCCATCGACACCATCCTCGAGATGGCCGCCTACAAGCGCACCGGCCGCTGCCGCCTGCTCGTGGCCACCGGCTGCCTGACGGAGCGCTACCGCAAGGAACTTGCCGAAGCCATGCCGGAGATCGACCTGCTGCTCGGCGTGCGCGAATATGACCGTCTGCCGGGGCTGATTGCCCGCGCACTGGCGCTGCCGCAGCCGCCGGCCATCTGTGGCGCGCCGCGCGTGCTGACCACCCCGCCCTACCGCGCGTTCCTGCGCGTGGGCGACGGGTGCAGCAACCGCTGCACCTATTGCGCCATCCCGCTCATCCGCGGCCCGCTCCACAGCGAGCCGATCGAAACGCTGCTCGACGAGGCAAAGCGCCTGGCCGACGGCGGCGTGACGGAGCTGACCGTCATCGCGCAGGATACCTCCGGCTACGGGGTGGATTTGTACGGGCAGCCGCGGCTCGTCGAGCTGCTGCAACGGCTGGCCGCCATCGACGCGCTGCACTGGGTGCGCGTGCTCTACACCTATCCCGACACCGTCACGCCCGCGCTCATCGACGAACTGCGCGGCAACGAAAAGCTCGTGAACTATCTCGACATGCCGCTGCAACACGTGAACGACGACCTGCTGCGCGCCATGCACCGGCGCGGCTCGCAGGCGCACATCCGGCGGGTGCTCGAGCACGTGGCGGCGCACGCGCCGGAGTTCATCCTGCGCACGACCATGATGGTGGGATTTCCCGGGGAAACCGACGCGCAGTTCCAGGAGCTGCTCGCCTTTTTGCGCGACCATCCGTTCGACCGGGTCGGGGCGTTCGCCTTCTCCCCCGAAGAGGGCACGGAGGCGGCTGCCATGCCGCGCCAGATCCCGGAGGACGTCAAACAGGCGCGTCTGGACGCGCTCATGTCGCAACAGCGCGGCATCTCCCGCGCACGCGGGCAGCGGCGCATCGGCCAGACCGTAGAAGTACTGATCGAAGGGGCGGACGCGCACGGGGCGTTCGGCCGCTCCTATGCAGAGGCGCCCGACGTCGATGGCCGCATCCTGCTGCCCGGCGCCGCCGCGCAGGCCGGCACCTACCGCCTGGCGCGCCTGACCGCCGCCAACGACTATGACATGATCGGAGAATTGCTATGAATCTGCCCAATCGCTTGACGCTGCTGCGCATGTGCCTCGTGCCCGTGTTTGTGGCCTGCTTTTATCTGGACGCCGTGCTGCCCTGGTGGAACCTGCTCGCGGCGGGGGTGTTCCTGCTCGCCAGCGCCACCGACCTGGTCGACGGCTGGTACGCGCGCAAGCACGCGCTGGTGACCGACTTCGGCAAGCTCCTCGACCCCATGGCGGACAAGCTGCTGTTCTGCTCCGCGTTCATCATGCTCGTCGGCACCGGCGACCTGGAACCGCTGTTTGCCATCGTGTTCGTGGGCAGGGAGTTCATCATCAGCGCGTTCCGGCTCATCGCCGTGGAGCACGGCACCGTGATCGCCGCCGGGCGGCTGGGCAAGCTCAAATCGCTGTTCCAGTGCATCGCCGTGGCGCTGATCCTGCTTGGCAACCCGCTCTTTGGCCGGATCGGCGTCCCGATGGACCGGATCGTGCTGTACATCGCGCTGGTGCTGACCGTGTGGTCGCTGGTGGATTATCTCGTCAAAAACAGAAAGGTGGTGCACGGCGCATGATTGCGGAAATCGTCTCCGTCGGCACGGAGCTGCTCATGGGGCAGATCGTCAATACCGACGCGCAGTTCATCGCCAGCCATCTGGCGCCGCTCGGCTACCGGGTGCTCTACCAGGTCACCGTGGGCGACAACCCCGCCCGTCTGGCCGGCGTGGTGCAGAGCGCGCTCGCCCGCGCGGACGTGCTGCTGTTCACGGGCGGCCTCGGCCCCACGGACGACGATCTTACCAAAGAGACCGTCGCGCAGGCGCTCGGCCTGGAAATGGCGGTCGTACCGGAAGAAGAGGCGCGCCTGCGGGCCTATTTTGCAAGCCGCGGCAAGGAGATGACGCCCAACAACCTGAAGCAGGCCCGCTTCCCCACCGGCAGCATCATCCTGCCCAACCCGAACGGCACCGCCCCCGGCTGCATCATGGAGGCGGACGGCAAGGCCGCCATCCTGATGCCGGGCCCGCCGCGGGAGCTGTATCCCATGTTCCGCGACCACGTGCTGCCCTATCTGGAAAAGAGGAGCGGCGTGCGCCTGCACTCGCGGGAACTGCGTATCTTTGGCATGGGCGAATCGGAGGTGACCTACCGCCTGCGCGACCTCATTGCGGCGCAGACCAACCCGACCATCGCGCCCTACGTCAAGACGAGCGAGGTCACGCTGCGCGTCACCGCGCAGTGCCGGAGCGACGCGGAGGGCGAACGGCTCGTCGTCCCGGTCATCGACACGATCCTGGCGCGGCTCGGCTCGATCGTCTACAGCACAAACGGCGAGTCACTGCCGGCGCTGTGCGTGCGCCTGCTCCTCACGCAGGGCGCCACGCTCGCCGTGGCGGAGAGCTGTACCGGCGGCATGCTGGCTTCTTCCATCGTGGATATACCCGGCTGCTCCGCCTGTTTCGTGGAGGGCGCCGTCACCTATGCAAACGGCGCCAAGGTCCGCCGCCTGGGCGTGTCGGAAGAGACGCTTGCCACCGACGGCGCCGTCAGCCTCGCCTGCGCGCAGCAGATGGCGGAGGGGCTGCGCGCCGCCGCCGGCGTCACCTACGCGCTGGCCACCACCGGCATCGCCGGCCCGGACGGCGGCACGCCGGAAAAGCCCGTGGGCCTCGTCTACGTCGCGCTCGCCGGCCCCGGCCGCACGGAGGTGCGAAAGCTGTGCCTGTCCGGCGATCGCGCGCGCATCCGCACCGCGGCCACGCTGCACGCGCTCGACCTGTTGCGCCGGTCGCTGCTCGGCCTGACAGGCGCATGAATGGCGCTTGAAACGAACGAATGTTCGTGATATACTGATATCGTGCACGGCAAACGGGCAATATCTTCGAAAGGGACGGTTGGAACGCATGGGTGTGGAGAAGGAAAAGGCACTGGAAATCGCGCTCAGCCAAATTGAAAAGCAGTTTGGCAAGGGTGCAGTCATGAAGCTGGGAGACGCGGGCGCCAAGATCGCGGTTTCGGTCGTCTCCACCGGCTGCATCGAGCTGGACTATGCGCTCGGCGTGGGCGGCATCCCGCGCGGCAGGATCGTGGAGATCTATGGACCCGAGTCCTCCGGCAAGACGACCATCGCGCTGCATGTCATTGCGCAGTCGCAAAAGCTGGGCGGCACGGCGGCCTTCATCGACGCCGAGCACGCGCTCGACCCCGTGTATGCCGAAAACCTGGGCGTGCGCGTGGACGACCTGTACGTTTCGCAGCCGGACACCGGCGAGCAGGCGCTCGAGATCACCGAGGCGCTCGTGCGCAGCGGCGCGATCGACGTGATCGTCGTCGACTCCGTTGCCGCGCTCGTGCCCAAGGCCGAAATCGAGGGCGACATGGGCGATTCGCACGTGGGCCTGCAGGCGCGGCTCATGTCGCAGGCGCTGCGCAAGCTGGCCGGCGCGATCTCCAAATCCAACACCATCGTCATCTTCATCAACCAGCTGCGCGAAAAAGTGGGCGTCATGTACGGCAATCCGGAGACGACGACCGGCGGCAAGGCGCTCAAGTTTTACGCCTCCATCCGTCTGGACGTGCGCAAGGGCGATCCGCTGAAAAACGGCACCGAGATCGTCGGCAACCGCACGCGCGTCAAGGTCGTCAAAAACAAGGTCGCCCCACCATTCAAGACGGCGGAGTTCGACATGATCTATGGCGAAGGCATCTCGCGCGAAGGCTCGCTGCTCGACATGGCCGTCGCGCGCCGCATCATCGTCAAGTCCGGCGCGTGGTTTTCCTATGGCGACATGCGCATGGCGCAGGGGCGCGACAATGCGCGCCTGTTTCTGAAGGACAACCCTGAGCTGGCCGCCGAGATCGATGCCAAAGTGCGCGCCGAGCTGGAGGCCGAACGCGCCAAGGCGCAGGCCGAGGCGGAAGCGCGCCGGCAAAGCCGGCAGGCCAGTCTGGGCGACGCGCCCACGCCTGGCGTCTGACCGCACGCACGGCAACGTATCCGGGGAAAGCGGCCATGCCGCTTTCCCCCTTTGCTTCCCGGCCCCGGGAAGCGGCGGCAACCGTCAAAACACTGCACAGAGGGGGAGAATTTCGTTGCATATCGGCGAACTATCCGACACCTTTTACCCCATTGTCGACGGGGTGGGGCGCGTGGTCTACAACTACGCCAACATCATCGCCAAAAAGGGGCACGAATGCTACGTCATAGCGCCCATGGCCGACACCGGCTACCGCGGCGGCTATCCGTTTGAGCTCGTGGATTTCCACGCGCGCAACCTGCCGCTGCAAAAGCAATACCAGACCGGCATCCCGGTGTTCGACGCGCACTATGGCGCGCGTATTTCCATGGTGCCGCTCGACATCGTGCATGCCCACAGCCCGTTTATCGCCGGACAGGAGGCGCTGCGGCTCGCCCGCAAACGCAACATCCCGCTCGTGGGCACGTTCCACTCCAAGTATTACGACGATTTTTACAAGGTCGTGAAGCAGGAACTGCTTGCGGATCTCGGCGTCAAATACGTCGTCTCGTTCTACGAACGGTGCGACGAAGTGTGGACCGTCAGCCGGAATTCTGCGGAAACCCTGCACAGCTATGGCTATGAGGGCGACATCATCGTCCTGCCCAATGGCACGCCCGACAACCGGCCGCGGCCGGAGGATCTCGCCGCGGCCCGCGAACGCTTCGGCCTGTCGGCAGACGTGCCGGTGCTGTTCTACTGTGGCCAGCTCAACTGGAAAAAGAACATCGCGCACATCCTCGAAGCGGCGCAATTGCTCATGCAGCAGGGGCTCGGCTTTCAGCTGGTGCTGGCCGGACAAGGTCCGGATGAACAGGACATCCGGAAAAAAGTGGACGCGCTCGGCCTCACGGAGCGGACGGTGTTCACCGGCCACCTGCACGAGGATGCCCTGCTCAACGGCCTCTACCAGGCAGCCTCCCTGTTCGTCTTCCCCTCCCTCTACGACACGTCCGGCATGGTCGTGCGTGAAGCGGCGGCCATGCATACGCCAAGCGTCGTCACACGCGGCAGCGCGCCGGCGGAGCCGATCGTGGACGGGGAGAGCGGCCTGCTCTGCGAGGACGGCAGCGAAGATCTGGCCCGCGTCATCGCCCATGCGCTCAGCCAGCCGCCGGAATGGCTCCACCAGCTTGGAGAAAACGCGCATCAGGCGCTGTTCCTCTCGTGGGACAGCGTGATCGACTCCGCGCTCGAACGCTACCGCAACCTGATCTGGCAAAAGCAACACGGCCTCATCTGAGGCCGCTGCATACAGAGCCAAACGAAGCCCGGCGCACCAGGATATGGTGCGCCGGGCTTCTGGTATTGCGTCCACTCTGGAAGCGATCACCCTGCTCGCCCGTCCGCCCGCTCCGCGCGATACAGGATCAGCTCGGCGGCGATGCTAACGGCGATCTCCTCCGGCGTCTCCGCGCGGATCGGCAGCCCGATCGGCGCGTGCACGCGCGCGGCAAACATCTCTCCGGTCACGCCGGATGCGGCAAGCCGCTCGCGCGCCATGGCGATCTTCCGCCGGCTGCCAATGCAGCCGAGGTAGGTGGGCCGCTGGCGGAGCAGCTGCTCCAGAATCCGGAAATCCGTCTCATGGTTGCTGGCCATGACGATGGCATAGTCCCCCTCGCCAAGCGAGAGCCGCGCCGCCGTCTCCACCGGATCTGCCAGAATCCGCTCGCGTGCACAGTCGAACGCCGCGCCAAAGAGCAGCTCCTCCCGCGCGTCGATCACCGTCACGTCAAAGCCCACGCGCGCGACCTCCGGCGCCAGCTTCTGCGCCACATGGCCGGCGCCAAAGAGATAGAGCTGCGCCGCGCCGCCGAGCGGCTCCCAAAGCGCCATGCCGCCGCCAGGCAGCGGCACATAGGCCGCCCGGTGCTCCACGGGCGCCGCCCAGCCGCACGGCTCCGCCTGCGTGTGCAGCGCCATGTCCGCCACGCGGCCGTCCGTCACCCGCCGCACGAGCCACGCCGGCTCCCGGCCCTGGGCCAGAGCGCCCGCGCGCGCAAGCAGCGCCACATGGTTTCCATTCAGCCCCTGAAAAAGCATCGTCACCCGGCCGCCACAGCGCGCGCCATCTGAAACGGCTCCCGCCATGCTGTCAAACGTGCGCACGAGCGATGCGCCGTCTCCCAGCGTACCGGCCAGCTGAATGGCGGCAAATTCCGCCGCGCCGCCGCCGACCGTGCCTGCAATGCGCCCGTCCGGGAACACGGCCATCGCCGCGCCCGTCGAGCGCGGCACGCTCCCCTCCGTCTCCAGCACGGTGACGAGTGCGACGCGCTCGCCGCGCCCCAGCCGCTCCAGGACCGGTCCGATCAGCTGTTTCATGTGTCCCTCCTCCACATACAAAGCGCACCGCCCATGCCGGTGCGAAAAGCCTGGCTCACACGGTCAGCGGACGCATCTCGGTCGCCTCCTGCGCATCGAGCGCAAGCGCTTCCAAAAAGGCGTCTACCTGTTCCACCGAACGGCCGACAAACGCCTGCGGGTCGAGCATGGCGCGGATCTGCTGCGCGTCCAGCGGGAACGACGGGTCCGCCGCCAACCGCTCCAGCAGGTCACACGGCTCCCCCTCTTTCATGCGCTGCGTAGCCGCCATCGAGTGCCTGCGGATCACCTCGTGCAGCGCCTGCCGGTCGCCGCCCCGCCGCACGCCCTCCATGAGCAGGTTTTCCGTAGCGAGGAACGGCAGATACTCCTGCATGGCCCGCTCCACCACGCGCTCGTTGACGCGCAGGCCGCCCGCCACATCGGCCATGCAGCGCAGCGTGGCGTCGGTCGCCAGAAATGCCTCCGGGATGGACAGGCGGCGGTTGGCCGAGTCGTCCAGCGTCCGCTCGAACCACTGCGCGCTCGCCGTCATGGGCGCATTCATGGCGTCCGCCATGACGAAGCGCGCCAGCGAGCAGATGCGCTCCGAGCGCATGGGGTTGCGCTTGTACGCCATGGCGGACGAGCCGATCTGGCTGTCGCCAAAGGGCTCCTCCACCTGGCGGTCGTGTTGCAGCAGCCGGATGTCGCAGGCAAAGCGATAGGCGCTCTGCGCCACGGAAGAGAGCGCGGCGAGGATGCGGCTGTCCAGCTTGCGCGGGTACGTCTGCCCACACACGGCGTAGCAGCGGTCGAACCCGAACGCCGTGGCAATGCGCCGGTTCAGCTCGTCCACCTTGGCGCCGTCGCCGTCAAACAGCTCGAGAAAGCTCGCCTCCGTGCCCGTCGTGCCCCGGCAGCCGAGAAACCGCATGCCCGCGAGCACCGCGTCGAGCTCCTCGAGGTCGAGCACGAGATCCTGCATCCACAGGCACGCGCGCTTGCCCACCGTCACCGGCTGCGCGGGCTGGTAATGCGTGTAGCCAAGCGTCGGCAGCGCGCGGTAGCGCCGCGCAAACGCGGCCAGCGTCTTGAGCACGGCCACCACCTGCGCGCGGATGCGGCGCAGCGCGTCGCGATACAGGATCAAGTCTGCATTGTCCGTCACATAGCAGCTCGTCGCACCCAGATGGATGATCCCCGCCGCCTCGGGACAGCACTTGCCGTAGGCATAGACGTGCGCCATGACGTCGTGCCGCACCTCGCGCTCCCGCGCCGCGACCGTCTCATAGTCGATGTCCGCAACGTGCGCCTCGAGCTCCGCCACCTGTGCGGCGCTCACGGGCAGGCCCAGCGCATGCTCGGCGCGCGCCAGCTCCACCCACAGCCTGCGCCACGTCTGAAAGCGCATGTCGGGCGAAAACAGCCGCTGCATCTCCGGCGACGCGTAGCGCGAGCAGAGCGGGCTTTCGTACGTGTCCTTCATGGTTCCCCCCGTCAGCGCAGGATGATCGCGTCGCGGTCAGCGCCCACGGAGACATAGGCAATGGGCGCGCCAATCTGCCGCTCTACAAACTCCACATAGTCGCGCGCGGCTTTGGGCAGATCCGCATAGCTGCGCACGCCGCCAATGTCGCAGCCCCAGCCGGGCAGATACTCGATGACGGGCTTTGCCCGGCCAAGCGCAGCCGGATACGGGAATTCGTCCGTCTCCGCCCCATCGAGAGAATACCGCACGCACACCGGGATGCGCTCCATGTAGGAGAGGATGTCCAGCTTGGTCAGCGCCACGCACGTGGCCGCCTGCATGGTCACGCCATAGCGCGTGGCGACGATGTCCAGCGGGCCGACGCGGCGCGGGCGGCCTGTCGCGGCGCCGTATTCGCCGCCGGCCTCGCGCAGTTTATCCGCCTCCTCGCCAAACCACTCCGCGGTAAACGGGCCCTCGCCCACGCACGTGGAATACGCCTTCACGATGCCAATCACCCGGTCGAGCTTCGTGCCCGGGGCGCCCGCGCCGATCGGCGCATAGGCCGCGACCGGGGACGACGAGGACGTGTACGGGAAGATGCCGAAGTCGATGTCGCGCAGCACGCCCAGCTGCGCCTCAAACAGCACGTTTTTGCCCGCCTGCTGCGCCTGCCGGAGATATTTGCCGGTGTCGCAGATGTAGGGCTTGAGCTTTTCGCCAAAGGTCTGCGCCCATTCGAGCAGCTCTTCGAGGGCATAGGGCTTGGCGCCGTAAACGCGCTCGAGGGTCAGGTTTTTCCATTCCAGCACGCCGGAGAGCCGCTCCCGGAGGTAGTCGGGATAAAACAGGTCGCCCATCATGATGGTCTTTTTCAAAAACTTGTCGCCGTAGACCGGCGCAATGCCCCGCTTGGTCGAGCCAAACTTGGCGTCCTTGAGCCGCGCCTCCTCCAGCGCGTCCTGATCCCGGTGGAATGGGAACACGATGGGCGCGCGGTCGCTGATCTTCAGGTTGTCGGGGCCGATGTGCACGCCCTTGGAGCGCACGTCCTCCATCTCCTCCCACAGGCGCTCGATGTCGACCACCACGCCGTTGCCCAGCAGGTTGACGGTGCCCTTCTGGAAGATGCCGGACGGCAGCAGGTGCAGCGCAAACTTGCCGTATTCGTTGATGACCGTGTGACCGGCATTGTTGCCGCCCTGGTAGCGCACCACGATATCGTAATCCTGCGCAATGAGGTCGACCATGCGGCCCTTTCCCTCGTCGCCCCAGTTGATGCCTACGATCGCACAGTTGCCCATTTCACTCTTCCTCCATTCTCGTTTCGTCGTACAGGTTCCCGCCCACGGCGTCGATGGCGACGACGACGGGCATGCGCTCCACGGACAGCCGGTAGACGGCCTCCGTGCCGAGTTCCTCGAATGCGACCGGTTCGCACGCGCGCACGCAGGACGCAATCAGCATCCCCGCGCCGCCGGTGGCCGCAAAGTAGACCGCACGGCCGGCCAGCGCATCCACCACGGCGCGGCTGCGCGGCCCCTTGCCGATGAGCGCGCACACCCCGTAGTCCAGCACAGCCGGGGTGTACGGGTCCATGCGCGCGCCGGTGGTCGGGCCGCACGGGCCGATGACCTCCCCCGGCGCCGCCGGGCAGGGCCCGGCATAATAGATGCAGCAGCCGGGCGGCACGGGCAGCGCCCTGCCCGCCGCCAACAGCTCGGCAAACCGCTTGTGCGCGGCGTCGCGCGCGGTGTACAGCTCTCCGGTGAGCCACGCCGTGTCCCCGGCGCGCAGCTTCAGGAGCTCCGCTCGTGCGAGCGGGAGCGTCAGTTCGTATGCCGCCATCAGATCGTCCTCTCCGCGTGCCGGCACGCATGACATTGCAAATTGACCGCCACCGGCAGCCCGGCGATGTGCGTGGGCGTCTCGGCGGCATGCACGGCCAGCGCCGTCGTCCGCCCCCCGAGCCCCATGGGCCCGATACCCGTGGCGTTGAGACGTTCCAGCGCCTCGCGCTCGAGCGCGGCCATCTCCCCATCCGGCGACGCGTCGCCGAGCGGGCGCAGCAGCTGCCGCTTGGCCAGCAGGCACGCCTGCTCCATCGTACCGCCGATGCCTACGCCCACCACGACCGGCGGGCAGGCGCACGCCCCCGCGGAGACGACCGTCTCCACGATCGCGTCCAGCACGCCCGCGCGCCCGGCAGCGGGCGTGAGCATCCAAAGCCGCCCCATGTTCTCGCTGCCAAAGCCCTTTGGCGCCACGGTGATGTGCACGCGGTCGCCTTCGACCTGTCTGAGATGCACCACCGCCGGCGTATTGTCGCCCGTGTTCACGCGGGACAGCGGCGAGAGCACCGACTTGCGCAGATATCCGTCCGTATAGCCGCGCGCCACGCCCTCGTTGACGGCAGCGTACACGTCGCCGTCGATGTGCGCGTCCATCCCGACGTCCAAAAAGACGACGGCCATGCCCGTGTCCTGGCAGCAGGGCCGCATGGCCTCCCGCGCCAGGCGCGCATTCTCGATGAGCTGCGAAAGGACCTCCCGCGCCGCGCTGTGCCCGGCCTCCTGCTCGCGCGCCTCCATAAGGCGCTGCACCACCCGCTCCGGCAGCACACAGCAGGCCTCTACGCACAGTTCGCTGACCGCGCGGGCGATGTCCCGCGTGCTGACAATCCGCATGGCGTGTCCCTCCATTTCTCTCCAATTATACCATAGCCCCCCGGCTTTTCAAAGCCCGGCCGGCCTTTTTCGGTCCCAAACACAAAAGCTGTCCGCCGCAGCCATCGCTGCGGCGGGCAGGCGTTCCCTCTGTTCAGCTCTGCCGCGTTACGCGCGCTCCATGAGCAGCACCAGCACGGCCTTTTGCGCATGCAGGCGGTTTTCCGCCTCGTCGATGATCTCGTTCACATGCGATTCCATGATCTCGTCGGTGATCTCCTCGCCGCGATGCGCCGGCAGGCAGTGCTGCACGATCGCGTCGGGCTTGGCATAGCGCATCACCGCGTCGTTGACCTGGTAGCCCTGGAAGGCGGCGCGGCGCGCCTGCACTTCGGCCTCCATGCCCATGGACGCCCAGACGTCCGTGTACACCACGTCGGCGTCGGCAATGGCCTCTTCCACGCTCTCCACGCACGTGAATCGCCCGGTCGGCCGCGCCCAGTCCATGATCTCGGCGTCCGGCTGATAGGCCGCCGGGCACGCGATCGAGACCTGCATCCCCATCTTGATGCAGCCGACGATCAGAGAGTTGGCCATGTTGTTGCCGTCGCCCACGAAGCAAAGCTTGAGCCCGGCGAGCGACTGCTTGTATTCGCGGATGGTCATCAGGTCGGCCAGCACCTGGCACGGGTGCGCATAGTCGGTGAGGCCGTTCACGATCGGGATCGAGCCGTATTTGGCCAGATCCTCCACGTCGCTCTGCTTGTAGGTGCGGATCATGATGCCGTCGAGATAGCGCGAGAGTACGCGCGCCGTGTCCTTGATCGGCTCGCCGCGGCCCAGCTGCAGGTCGTTCGCGCTCAAAAACAGCGCGCTGCCGCCCAGCTGGTACATGCCGGCTTCAAACGACACGCGCGTGCGCGTGGAGGACTTCTGGAAGATCATGCCCAGCGTCTGCCCGGCAAGGCGCGGATGCGCAATCCCGTGCCTTTTTTCATACTTGAGCTGGTCGCCCAGGTTCAGGATCTCCGTGATCTCTTCCGGGGTGAGGTCGGACAGTTTCAGCAGGTGTTTCATTCTTCGAGCACTCCTTTCATAATTGCTACCGCCTCTTCCAGCAGCTCAAACGGGATGTTGAGCGCCGGCAGCAGGCGAACCTTGTTCTTCGCCGTCAGCGTGAGCACGCCGCGCGCCATGCACGCCTCCACAACCTGTGCGGCGGGTTTTTCCGTCTCTACCCCCAGCATGAGGCCGAGGCCGGCGACGCTTTTTACGCCGCGCATCTGCAACAGCGCGCCGCGCAGATAGTCGCCCTTTTCGCGCACCTGCGACAGCAGCGCGTCGTCGATCCGGTCGAGAATGCTCAGCGCCGCGGCCGCGCACACGGGGTTGCCGCCAAACGTGGAGCCATGGTCGCCGCTGCCCAGCACGTGCTCCGCCCGCGCGCCGATGAGCGCGGCGCCGATAGGCAGCCCGCCGGCCAGCCCCTTGGCGGTGGTCACCACGTCCGGCTCGACGCCATAGAGCTGGTAGGCATACAGCGCGCCGGTGCGACCGTTGCCGGTCTGCACCTCGTCGATCATGAACAGCACGTCCCGCTCACGGCAAAGCTGTTCCAGCGCGCGCACGTACGCGGCGTCGAGCACGTTCACACCGCCTTCGCCCTGTATGAGTTCGATCAGCACGCCGCACACCGTCCCGTCCAGCAGGCGCTCCATGGCCGCAATGTCGTTCGCCGGCGCATAGCAAAAGCCCTCCGGGAACGGCCCGAAGTGCCGGTGCATGGCCGCCTGGCCGGTGGCCGCGAGCGTGGCGATGGTCCGGCCGTGGAAGCTGTTCTCGAGCGTCACGAGGTTGGGCCGCGCGGCGCCATAGCGGTCGCTGCCGTATTTGCGGGCAATCTTGATGGCGCACTCGTTTGCCTCGGCGCCGGAATTGCCAAAGAAGACCTTCTTCATGCCCGTGCGCTGGCACAGCCGCTCCGCGAGCAGCGCCTGCGGGCAGGTATAATACTTGTTGCACGCGTGCTGCAGTCGCCCGGCCTGCTCCGCCACCGCGGCCGCCCACACCGGGTCCGCCACGCCAAACGCGTTGACCGCAATGCCGGTGCCCAGGTCGATATACCGCTTGCCCGTTTCGTCATACACCTCCGAACCGCTGCCGGAAACGAGCACAGGCTCATACCGGTCGTACGTGTTGGCGATATAGGTCTGATCCATCGTGCGAATGTCCATATCCGTCCTCCTCCTATGCGGGAAATACCAGGCGGATGAGCAGCATGTACGCCGCAGTCCCGCCCGCAATGCTCAAGAGCGTGTTCCGTTTCCACAGGTGCAGCAGCGCGGTCGCCGCCACGCCCAGCAGTTCCGGCAGGCCGTGGCTGCCGGCCAGCGGCTGCACGTTGCGAAAACAGTAGACGAGCAACGTGGCCATGATGGCCGGCGGCAGAAAGCGGCCCAGATACCGCACGACCTCCGGCACCGGCCGGCGGCTGCCAAACACGGCAAACGGGATCAGCCGCGTGAGCAGCGTGCAGCCGGCGGCCACCAGGATCACCGCCAGCGCGTAACCCTCCCGGCTCATGCGTCCGCCTCCCGCCGCGCCGTCAGCGCGCGCCCCGCCACGAGCAGCGTGACCGTCACGAGCAGCGACGGCAGCAGAAAGGCGTCCGGCCCCAACAGCACCAGCATCAGCAGCGCCGATAAGCCGCCGATCAGCGCCGGCAGGCGGTTGCCCGATCGGCGCACCTGCTCCACGAGGATCACCGTGAACAGCGCCGTCATCGCAAAGTCGATCCCGGTCAAATCGACCGGCAGCGCCTGCCCGAGCAGCGCCCCGATGCACCCGCCCAAAATCCAGTAGCACTGGTCCAGCAGCGCGATCAGGAACATCGCCCGGTTTTCGTCGATGCCGTCCGGCGTCTCGAGCGCACACAGCAGCGAGTACGTCTCGTCCGTCAGCGAAAAGATCATGTATGGGCGCGTCTTCATGCCGCGGAACCGCTCGATGAACGTCAGGCCATAAAAAATGTGTCGGCTGTTCACCAACAGCGTGGTGACGGCGACCGTCAACAGCCCCGCGCCCGCGGCCAGCAGGTCGGCCATGACAAACTGCCCGGAGCCGGCATAGATCACCGTGCTCGAGAGCAGCGCCCAGGGCAGGCCATAGCCGCTGCGCTGCAGCACCACGCCAAACGCAATGCCGAGAAACAGGTAGCCAAGCAGCACCGGGATGGTTTTGAGGAGCGCAAAGCGCAATGTCTCCCGCATATCCTGCCGCGCCTCAGCGGAACATCGTCCCCAGGCCTTCGTTGGTCAGGATCTCGATGAGGATCGCGTGCGGCACCGTGCCGTCGAGCACGAACACCTTCTTTACGCCGCGGCGGATGGCTTCGATACAGCACTCGATCTTCGGGATCATGCCGCCGGAAATGACGCCCTCGCGCATGAGCTGCGGCGCCTCGCTCACGCCGATATACGGGATGACGGAGCGCGGGTCGTCCTTGTCGCGCAGCACGCCCGCGATATCGGTCATGGAAATGAGGCACTCCGCCTTCAGCGCCGCCGCGATGCGGGCCGCCGCCGTATCGGCGTTGATGTTGAACGTCTCGCCGTTCTGGCCGCGCGCCACGGTGGAAACCACCGGGATATACCCCTTTTCCAGCACGTCCAGCACCGGCTGCGGGTCCACGCGCGTGATCTCGCCCACGTAGCCCAGCCGCTCGTCCAGCTGCTTTGCCTCGATCATGCCGCCGTCCAGCCCGCACAGGCCGATGGCCCGGCCGCCGAGCGACTGCAGCAGGCTGACGAGGCTCTTGTTCACCTTGCCTGCGAGCACCATCTGCACCACCTCCGCCGTCTCGGCGTCGGTCACGCGCAGGCCGTCCACAAACTCGCTCTGCTTGCCGATGCGCTTGAGCAGCGCGGAGATCTCCGGCCCGCCGCCGTGCACCAGCACCACGCGGATGCCAATGAGCCTGAGCAGCGTCACGTCCCCCATCACGCTGCGCTTGATGTCCTCGTTGACCATGGCGTTGCCGCCGTACTTGATGACAACGATCTTGCCCTTGTAATCCTGGATATATGGCAGCGCGTTGCAGAGCACTTCCGCCCGCTGCGCATTGGTCAGCTGCATGGTTTTACATTCCTCCGTATCGGTATCCGTGTCAGGTTCTATAGTCCCCGTTGATCTTCACATAGTCGTAGGTCAGGTCGCACCCCCACGCTTCGGCGGAGGCGTTTCCGTCCGACAGGTCGATCAGCACCTCGATCTCGTCCTGTGCCAGGATAGCGGCTGCCCTCTCCTCCGAAAACGCCACGCCATGTCCCGCCTCGCACACGGCAATCTCCCCTACCGCAGAGGCAAAACGCACGTTCACGCCATTCACGTCCACGTCCGCCCCACTGTAGCCCACGGCGCAGAGCACACGGCCCCAGTTGGCGTCGGCGCCGAACATGGCCGCTTTCACGAGGCTCGAACAGATGACCGCCTTGGCCACCGTGCGCGCCGCCGCATCGTCCAGCGCGCCGGTCACGCGGCAGGTCAGCAGCTTGCTCGCCCCCTCGCCGTCCTGCGCGATCGCGCGGCACAGATGCCGCGTCACGTGCGCGAGCGCCGCACAGAATGCGTCGTAATCCGTACCCGGCGCGTCGATGGGCGCGTTGCCCGCGAGGCCGTTGGCCAAAATCACCACCATGTCGTTGGTAGACGTGTCCCCGTCGATGCTGATCATGTTGAACGAGTCCTGGACGTCTGCGCGCAGCGCGCGCTGCAGCAGGTCGGGCCGGATGGCCGCGTCCGTGGTCAGGAACACCAGCATGGTCGCCATGTTCGGGTGAATCATGCCGGAGCCCTTGGCAATGCCGCCCAGCGTGCAGGTCTTGCCGCCCGCCTCAAACGTGACGGCGATCTCTTTGCGCTTGAGATCCGTCGTCATGATGGCCTCCGCCGCATCCGCGCTTCCCTGCTGAGAGAGCGCCGCCACGAGCGGCGGCATGCCCGCCTCGATGGGCCCGATATCCAGCGGCTGCCCGATCACGCCCGTGGAGGCTACCACCACGTCGTCGGCGCTCAGCCCGGTCTCGCGCGCCACGAGCGCGCACATCTCCTCCGCTACCTGCACGCCGTCGGCGTTGCAGGTGTTGGCGTTGCCGCTGTTGCACACAATCGCCTGCGCAAAGCCGTTGGCCAAATGCGCCTTGGTGACCAGCAGCGGCGCGCCCTTGACCAGGTTCTGCGTGTAGACCGCCGCGGCTGCGCACGGCTCCTCGCTCAAAATCAGCGCCAGATCACGCTTGTCCCGGTTTTTGCGGATGCCGCAGTGCACGCCCGCGGCAGTGAATCCCTTTGGCGCGCAAACGCCGCCCGATACCTGTTTCATACTGTCCCTCACTCTTTCCAAAGTTTCAAGCCCGCGTCCTCCGGCACGCCCAGCAGCAGGTTCATGCACTGCACCGCCGCGCCGGAAGCGCCCTTGCCCAGATTGTCATACAGCGCGTGCGCGCACAGCCGCCCGCCGCTGCCGCTGACAAAGACCTCCATGCCGTCGCACCCGGACAACGCATTGGCCTCCAGCATCCCCGTTTCCGCCGGCGGCAACACGCGCACGCAGACGCTGCCGGCATAGTGCGCGGCATAGACCTCCGTGAGCGCCTCCGGCGACAGCGCGCGCGTCAGCACCCCTTCCGGAAGCGGGACGCTCACGAGCATGCCGCTGTAAAAATCCGCGACGATGGGCAAAAACACGGGCGCCGTCGTCAAGCCGGACTGCAGGCGCATCTCCGGCAGATGCTTGTGCTGCTGCGTCAGGCCGTAAATGCGCGGCGCGTCCAGCGCCGCCGGGCGTTCGGCCGCCTCGTATTCGGCGATCATCTTCCTGCCGCCGCCGCTATAGCCGGTCAGAGACGTGCAGCAGAGCGCCGCATCCGGGCAGAGCAGGCCCGCCTCGACCAGCGGCCGCACGACGGCCAGATAGCCGCTGGCGTGGCAGCCGGGCACCGCAATGCGCGTGCCGCCCTGCACCGCCGCGCGATGGCCCGCCGTCAGCTCCGGAAAGCCGTATGCCCAGCCCGCCGCCGTGCGATGCGCCGTGGACGTGTCCAAAATACGCGTGTGCGGATTTTCCACCATGGCGACGGCCTCGCGTGCCGCCGCATCCGGCAGACATAAAAACGCGATGTCCGCGCTGTTGAGCAGTTCGCGCCGCGCATCGCGATCCTTACGCAGCGCGGGATCGATGGTCAGCAGCTCGATGTCCGCGCGTCCCGGCAACCGGTCGTGGATGCGCAGCCCGGTCGTGCCCTCGCTGCCGTCGATAAACACCCGAATCATAGGGAAAGCCGTCCTTTCATGGATGCAATCTGCGCCCGCACCGACTCCGGCGACGTACCGCCGAACGACTGCCGCCGCCGCACGCACGCGTCGAGATCGATCGCCGCGTACACGTCCTCGTCAAAGCAGGGCGAAAACTGCCGGTAGGTTTCCAGCGGCAGCGCCTCCAGCGTCGTGCCGTTGGCAATGCAGTGCGCCACCAGCTCGCCGGTGATCTTGTAGGCCGTGCGGAAGGGCAGGCCCTTACCGGTCAAATAGTCGGCACAGTCGGTCGCGTTGATGAACCCGGCCGAGGCCGCGCGGCGCATCTGTTCCGGATGCACCCGCATCGTCGCCAGCATGGGGTCGAACACCGATAGGCACTGCTTGACCGTATCCACGCTGTCGAAGATGGGCTCCTTGTCCTCCTGCATGTCCTTATTGTAGGCAAGGGGCAGGCCCTTCATCATGGTCAACAGCGACATGAGGTTGCCGTACGCACGCCCGGTCTTGCCCCGCACCAGCTCCGCGATGTCCGGGTTCTTCTTCTGCGGCATGATGCTCGAGCCGGTGGCATACGCGTCGTCCAGCTCCACAAAACGGAACTCCCAGGAGCACCAGAGCACGACCTCCTCGGAAAAGCGGGACAGGTGCATCATCAGCACCGCCAGGCAGGCGGCCAGCTCCAGCACAAAATCCCGGTCGGACACGCCGTCCATGCTGTTTTCGCATGGTCCCGCAAAGCCCACCGCCCTGGCCGTGGCGTGCCGGTCCGTCGGGAACGTGGTGCCCGCCAGCGCACAGCAGCCGAGCGGGGAAACGCGCGTACGCTTCTCACAGTCGTCCAGTCGTTCAAGATCGCGGCTGAACATGTTGGCATATGCCATCAGATGCTGGCCAAACGTGACCGGTTGCGCCCGCTGCATATGCGTATAGCCCGGCAGAATGGTTTCCGCGTGCGCCTCCGCCTGGTTGAGTATAGTCCCCAGAAACCGCCGCGTCAAGCCCCGGATTGCGGCAATTTCCGCGCAAAGATACAGGCGCAGGTCGAGCGCCACCTGGTCGTTGCGGCTGCGCGCCGTGTGCAGCTTTTTCCCCACGTCGCCGATGCGGCGCGTCAGCTCCGCCTCGACGAACATGTGGATGTCCTCCGCCTCCGGATCGATGGCCAGCGCACCGCTGTCCAGATCCGCCAAAATGCCGCAAAGGCCATCCGCGATGGCCCCGCCCTCTTCCGCCGTCAGGATGCCCTGCGACGCCAGCATGGACACGTGAGCCAGCGACCCTTCGATGTCCTGCCGGTACATCCGCGCGTCAAACGGGATGGAAGAGTTGAAATCGTTGACCTCCGACGACAGTTCCTTCTGGAACCGTCCCGCCCACATCGCCTTCATGCGTTTCGTCCCTTTCTGCACAGGTATGGCGCCGGGGTCGCCGGCGCCATGCACGCCAAATTGTCCTTCGATGTCCGCGCCGTCACTTGATCTTCTGCTGCCGGGCGAGCGCGTTCATGCGGATGGAAAGGCCGAAGAGGTTGATGAACCCGGCCGAATCCTTCTGGTCGTATACGTGATCCTCGCCAAACGTGGCCAGCTCCTCAAAGTACTGCGAATACGGCGAGCTGACGCCGGCGTTGATGATGTTGCCCTTGTACAGCTCGAGCGTCACATCGCCGGTGACGTGCTCCTGCGTCTTGTCCACAAACGCGGAGATGGCCTCGCGCAGCGGCGTGAACCACTTGCCAAAGTACGTCAGCTCTGCAAACTGCTCCGCCACCAGCGTCTTGTAGTGGAGCGTGTCCCGATCCAGGCAGAGCGTCTCGAGCACCTCATGCGCCCGGTACAGGATCGTGCCGCCCGGCGTCTCATACACGCCGCGGGACTTCATGCCGACGAGCCGGTTCTCCACGATGTCCACGAGGCCCACGCCATATGCGCCGCCGAGCTCGTTCAGCTTCTCGACCAGCGCCACCGGGGACAGTTTCTCCCCGTTGACCGCCACAGGGATGCCCTTTTCAAACGAAATGGTCACATAGGCCGACGTCTCCGGCGCCTGCTTGGGCGAGACGCACATCTCGAGGAAGCCGGGCTTCTCATACAGCGGCTGGTTCTTCGGGTCTTCGAGATCCAGCCCCTCGTGCGACAAGTGCCACAGGTTCTTGTCCTTGGAATAGTTCGTCTCGCGGCTGATCTTCAGCGGAATGTCGTGCGCCTCCGCATAGTCGATCTCCTCTTCCCGGGACTTGATGTCCCACTCGCGCCACGGCGCAATGATCGTCATCTCCGGCGCCAGCGCCTTGACCGCCAGCTCAAACCGCACCTGGTCGTTGCCCTTGCCGGTGCAGCCGTGGCAGATGGCGTCCGCGCCCTCGGCCTTGGCGATCTCCACGAGCCGCTTGGCGATGACCGGCCGCGCAAGCGCCGTGCCGAGCAGGTACTCCTTCTCATACACCGCGCCGGCCTTGACCGCCGGATAGATATAATCGGTTACGAATTCTTCTTTCAAATCTTCGATATACAGCTTGGAAGCGCCAGTCTTGAGCGCCTTTTCCTCCAGCCCGTCGAGCTCCGAGCCCTGGCCCACGTCGCCGGACACCGCGATGACCTCGCAGTTGTCGTAATTTTCTTTCAGCCACGGGATGATGATGGACGTATCCAACCCGCCGGAATAGGCCAGCACGACTTTTTGAATCTTCTTTTTCATATCGATCCCTCCTGTGATGTCTCGACGAAAGTCTCTTTTATATTTATGCATGATAAACCCATTATTTCGGTTTGTCAAGCATATTTATGCATAAATTTTTGCTTTTTTCGGATATTCGGTTTTTGGGCTGCGTGGCACGCTACCTCCGGGAGCTAGTCCGCCTGTCACCGCCGGGAGGCAACCGCCAAACGCGCACCGCAGAACCGGAAACCATAAATAGATGAAGAAAGAGATGACAAAAAGCCGCCGCGAACCATTTCGTTCGCGGCGGCATGGTCTGGGTGAGAAGATTTGAACTTCCGGCCTCTTGAACCCCATTCAAGCACGCTACCAAACTGCGCCACACCCAGACGCTGTAAGCGTTATTATAGTAGCATCTCCAGGTGGGAATGTCAAGCCGGACGGGGGCGGATTTTCCGCGCCGCGCCAACGGGCAACCGGCGTCGGCGTGCGCAGGGGCGTTCCTGCGGCGCCGGATTTCGGGATTAGGAGCGGTTTTCCGCGCCGCGCCAATGGCAACCGGCACAATTGTGCAGATTGGGCTTTCCACCATTGCCAAATTCCGATATAATGGATGAGATTTGTGGGTAAAAAAAGAGGAAGGAGCAACTATGGATATTTTTGACGGCCTCTCCCTCATCGGCGGCCTGGCGCTGTTCCTGTTCGGCATGAACGTCATGGGCAGCGCGCTCGAAAAGCAGGCCGGAGGAAAACTCAAGACCATTCTGGAGAGCCTGACGAGCAACCCGGCCAAGGGGTTCTTCGTCGGGCTACTGGTGACCGCCGTCATTCAGTCGTCCTCGGCGACGACGGTCATGGTCGTCGGCTTTGTCAGCGCGGGCGTCATGACGCTGCATCAGGCCATCTACATCATCATGGGCGCCAACGTGGGCACGACGGTCACCGCGTGGATCCTGAGCCTGTCCGGCATCGACGGGTCCAGCATGTTCGTGCAGCTGCTCAAGCCGACTTCCTTTACGCCGATTCTCGCGCTCATCGGCATCATCCTGTTCATGTTCTGCAAGAGCGCGCGCCGCAAGACCACGGGCTCCATCCTGCTCGGCTTTGCCGTGCTGATGACCGGCATGACCGCCATGTCGGACGCGGTCAGCGGTCTGCGCGACGTGCCCGCCTTTGCCAACATCCTGCTGCTCTTTTCCAACCCGATCCTGGGCGTGCTCGCCGGCGCGCTGCTGACCGCCATCATCCAGTCCTCGTCCGCATCGGTCGGCATTCTGCAGGCGCTTTCGGCCACTGGCGCGGTCACCTATGGCATTTCCATCCCCATCATCATGGGACAGAACATCGGCACCTGCGTCACGGCGCTGATCGCCTCCACGGGCGCAACCAAAAATGCCCGGCGCGCGGCGATGGTACACCTGTACTTCAACATCATCGGCGCGCTCGTGCTGCTTGCGCTGTTTTACGGGCTGGACGCCATTTTCCATTTGTCCTTTGTCGGCTTACCCACGTCTCAGCTGGGCATCGCGGTCGTGCACACCGCGTTCAACGTCCTCTGCACAGCCATCCTGCTGCCCTTTGGCAACCAGCTTGAGCGTCTCGCCTGCCTGACCGTCAAGGACGACCAGGAGGATCAGGAGATCCGCATGCTGGACGAGCGTCTGCTCGCCGTGCCGGCCGTAGCGGTGGAACGCTGCCGCCACGCGGTGGAGTCCATGGCCCGGCACGCGGTGCATGCCTTTGAAAGCGCCGTCTCGCTGCTGGCCCAGTACGATGAAAAGGCCACCGAGCAGCTGCGCAGCGAAGAGAACCTCGTGGATCGGTTTGAGGACCGCATCGGGGCGTTCCTCGTGCGCATCTCGACGCAGAACCTCTCGGATGAGGACAGCTTTGAATGCACCAAGCTGCTCCGGCTCATCGGCGAATACGAACGCATCTGCGACCACGCGGTCAACCTGCTCGAATCGGCAGAGGAAATCCAGGTCAAGCACATCGCCTTTTCCCAGGTCGCCACACAGGAGCTGCATACGCTGATCGCGGCCGTGCGGGAGATCGTGACCATCTCCTTCGACGCCTTCTGTACCGGCAACGCCGCTCTCGCCGACCGGGTGGAACCGCTCGAGCAGGTCGTGGACGGGCTGCGCAACCAGATCAAGCTCAACCACACGCTGCGCCTGCAGAAGAGCGAGTGCACGATCGAGCACGGGTTCGTCCTCTCGGACATCCTGACCAACCTCGAGCGCGTATCCGACCACTGCTCCAACGTGGCGGTCTGCATCCGGGAGATGTCCCAGCACAGCCCGCTCGGCGCGCACGACTACCTCGATCACATCCAGCAGACGGGCAAGGACTACCAGCGCCAGTTTGAAGAATACCGGGAAAAGTACAAGTTGGCATGAGCCGGCGGGACACCGGGCGCGCCGCGCCAGGGCAGCGGCCGCAATCCGGGCTGCCGGGGCACACACAAAAAGGGCGGTTTTCCCGCCCTTTTTTGTCGTCTGTTTGCCGGCCTCAGCCATGCAGCAGCGGCGCAAACAGCAGCGCCACGATGCTCATCAGCTTGATGAGGATGTTCAGCGACGGGCCGGCCGTGTCCTTGAGCGGATCGCCCACCGTGTCGCCAATGACGGCCGCCTTGTGCGCCTCCGATCCCTTCTCCGTCTCCTCGATCAGCTTTTTGGCGTTGTCCCACGCGCCGCCGCTGTTCGACATGAACAGTGCCAGCAGCACGCCGCACAGCGTGGCGCCCATGAGCATGCCCGCAAGCGCCGCCCGGCCGAGCACGAGCCCAACCACCACCGGCGAAACGACCGCGATGGCGCCGGGCACGAGCATGTGCCGCAGCGCGGCGCTCGTGGCGATGTCCACGCAGCGCGCGTATTCCGGCTTGGCCGTCCCGTCCCAGATGCCGGCAATCTCCTGAAACTGACGCCGCACCTCGTCGATGATACGCACGGCGGAATGCGACACCGCGTCAAGCGCCAGCGCCGAAAACAGATAGGCCAGCCCGCCGCCGAGGAAGAAACCGCCGATCACCGTGCAATCCAGCACGTTGACCGCGTCCAGCCCCACGCTGCTCGTATACGAGCTGAGCAGCGCCAGCGCCGTGAGCGCCGCAGAGCCGATCGAAAACCCTTTGCCAATGGCGGCCGTCGTGTTGCCCACGGCGTCCAGCCGGTCCGTGATGGCGCGCACCTCGGCCGGTAGGCCCGCCATCTGCGCGATGCCGCCCGCATTGTCCGCAATCGGGCCATAGGCGTCCACCGCGATGACCGACGCCACCGTGGCCAGCATGCCAAGCGCGGAGAGCGCCACGCCGAACACGCCGCATACAAAGAAAGATACCACCACCGCCAGCACGATGACCACGATCGGGATCGCCGTGCTGCGCATACCGGCGCTCAGGCCCTCGAGAATGTTCGTCGCCGCGCCGGTACGGCTCTTGCCGGCGATGCTCTTGACCGCCCGGTAGTCGGACGAAGTGTACCATTCGGTAGAAAGCCCCGTCACCACGCCGGAGACGATGCCCGTCACGACGGCCACAAAGTGCAGCCAGTTCTGCAGCAGCAGCAGGTCGAGCGCCAGCGCCGCCAACAGGAACACACCCATGCCGATGTATGTACCGGCCATCATCGTCTTTTGCGGTGCGCTCCGCCGGCTCAGCCGCACAAAGAGAATGCCAAGGATGGCCGACAGCGCGCCAGCGCCGCACAGCAGGAACAAGAACGACACCGCCTGCGCACCGCCAGCCACGACACCCAGGATCACGCTGGACACGATGGCGCCGACATAGCTTTCAAACAGGTCTGCGCCCATGCCCGCCACGTCGCCGACGTTGTCGCCCACGTTGTCCGCAATGACCGCCGGGTTGCGCGGGTCGTCCTCCGGGATCCCCGCCTCTACCTTGCCCACCAGGTCCGCGCCGACGTCCGCCGCCTTGGTGTAAATGCCGCCGCCCACGCGGCTGAACAGCGCCACCAGGCTGGCGCCCAGGCTGAACCCGGTCAAAATGCCGGTATCCTGAAAGACCAGGTAACACATCGTCACGCCCAGCAGCCCAAGGCCCACCACGCTGAGGCCCATGACCGAACCGCCCGTAAACGCCGTGTGGAGCGCAGCCACCTCGCTGCACTGCGCCGCCTGCGCCGTGCGCGCGTTGGACGCCGTGGCGCTGCGCATGCCGATGAACCCGGCCAGCAGCGACAGCGCCGCGCCGCAGACAAAGCTGACGGATACGCGCCAGCCCATGGACGGCAGCAGCAGGAACAACAGCGCGAGCGCCGCCACAAACAGCACGACAATGCCGTATTCCCGGCGCAAAAACGCCATGGCGCCATCCCGGATAAACCCGGCAATTTCCGCAACTTTCGTGTTTTCTATGCGCGTCCTCTTGTTTTGAAACAGAAACAGCATCGCAAGCAACAACGAAACCACCGCTGCCGCCACCGCAACGTAAAGCCCAACCATGTAAAACTTTCTCTCCTAAACTTTGGATTTGATGTATGAAAACGCACCAAACACGTTGTTGTCGGATCTGACGAACGCCTGCATCCGGGAGGGATACAGCCATGGCGGGCAGGTTCCGGCGTCACGGACAAAGTCAGTCGTCCACTTCCTCCACGAACACGACGCCATTTGCCCGTTCCACAAGCGCAAGCGTCTCCTCCCTCGCCAGGGCGGCGGGGAACTTGATCAGGCAAAACAGCCCAATCCCTTCCCGGTTGCCGGACGGGAGCGTCTCCACGTCCGAAATCTCCATGCCGCGCGCCCGCAGACCGGACAGCAGCGGCTTTAAATCTTCCATGGCGGACAGGATGATATACAGGTGCAGCCGGCGCAACCGGCGCGCAAACGAAATTTCAAACCAGTCTGCCAGCAACATCACAAACAGCAGCACCACACAGGTCAGCAGCGCGCCAAAGTAAAACCCGATGCCGATGGCGATCCCCATGCACGCGGCCGCCCACAGCCCCGCCGCCGTAGTCAGGCCCTTGACCCGGTAATACCGGGTGACCATGATCGTCCCTGCGCCCAGAAAACCAATGCCGCTGATCACCTGCGCCGGCATACGACCCAGGTCCGCCTGCGCAAAGGCGACGGACATAAACTGCGCCGTCAGCATGACCACCGTCGCGCCGACGCACACGAGCATATAAGTGCGCAGCCCGGCTGCGCGCCGCTTGCGCGTGCGCTCCAGCCCCAGCACGCCGCTGCACACCACCGCCAGCAGCAGACGCACAGCGACGGTCATCTCGCTGAGTTCCATCAGTCCCGCGCGCTCCGCAAACGCCTGTATCATCTCATCTTCCTCTCGGCCCGTCATGGCGGGCAACGCCCCCGTTCACCAGCAATAGAAAACGAAAAGCCACACACGGCATGACCGTGCGACAAGCCCCGCTATCGATTGTCCCCCTTGGTGAAAAGAACGATGATTTTATCTGCCGGACGCCCCGGCTCAATGCTTACTCTCAGTATTTTATTATCTTACACGGCAGACGTGCAAAAGTCAATAAAAATATTCTAACGTGCAAAAAACTTTCTTTTTGCGGCAGGATGCGACGACCTGTGCGCCGGTCGCGCGCACCCTGCCGGCCGCCATGCCTGTGCGCCTATCGCGCCGGCCGCCGCAGCATGCGCATGGCGTTGAGCACCGCGAGCACGCACACCCCGACGTCCGCAAACACCGCGAGCCACATGCCTGCAAGGCCCGCGGCCCCCAGCGCAAGCACCGCCGCCTTGACGCCCAGCGCAAACACGATGTTCTCCGTCACGATCCGGCGCGTCCGGCGGGCAATGCGCACGACCAGCGCCAGCTTTTCCGGCCGGTCGTCCATGAGCACGACGTCCGCCGCCTCGATAGCGGCGTCCGAGCCGAGACCGCCCATGGCAATGCCCACGTCCGAGCGCGACAGTACGGGCGCGTCGTTGAGCCCGTCCCCGACATATACGAGCGTGCCGCGGCGGTCCGGCACGGCCAGCAGCGCCTCCACGGCGGCGACCTTGTCCGCCGGCAACAGTTCGGCGCGCACCTCGTCCAGCCCCAGCTGACCCGCCACGCGCTCAGCCACCGGCTGCCGGTCGCCCGTCAGCATGACGGTCTTGCGCACGCCGAGCGACTTGAGCGCCCGGACGGCCTCCGCCGCCCCGTCCTTCAACCGGTCGGCGATGACGATGTGCCCCACGTACCGGCCCTCCAGCGCGACGTACACGACCGTGCCCAACGTCTCGCAATCCTGCCAGGCGGCGCCCTCCCGCTCCATCAGCCTGCCGTTGCCCACGGCGACGCGCCTGCCGTCCACACGGGCCAGCACGCCCTGGCCGGCCGCCTCTTCCACGCCGTCCACGCGCCCGGCGTCCGGCACGGTCGGGCAGGCCGCGCGGAGCGACTGTGCAATTGGGTGGTTCGACCCGCTCTCTGCAAGCGCCGCCAGTTCCAGCAGCGCATCGGCAGAAATGCCTTCCGGATGCACCTGCGCCACCTCGAACGTGCCGCGCGTGAGCGTGCCGGTCTTGTCAAACACCACGGTGTCCACGCGCGCCAGCGCCTCGAGATAGTTGGCGCCCTTGACCAGCACGCCGCACCGGCTCGCGCCGCCAATGCCGCCAAAGAACGTCAGCGGCACGGAGATGACCAGCGCGCAGGGACACGAGATGACGAGGAACACGAGCGCCCGCGACGGCCACACGTGCCAGGCGCCGTCGAACAGCGGCGGCACGACCGCCAGCAGCGCCGCGCCGATGACCACGACGGGCGTGTACCAGCGCGCAAAGCGGGTGATAAACGCCTCCGCCTTTGCCTTGCTCGCGGCGGAATTTTCCACCAGCTCCAGGATGCGCGTCACGGTCGACTCGCTGCTCGGCCGCGACACGCGCACGCGCAGCAGGCCGGACAGGTTGACGCAACCACTCACGACCTCATCCCCCACGGCCACATCCCGCGGCAGGGACTCGCCCGTCAACGCGGCCGTGTCGAGGCTCGAAGCGCCCTCCAGCACGACGCCGTCGAGCGGCACGCGCTCGCCCGGCCTGACGGCGATGACCTCCCCCGCGGCCACCGTCTCGACAGGGCATTCCACGAGCGCACCCGCCCGCTCCACGTTCGCCACATCCGGCCGGATGTCCATGAGCGCGGCAATAGACCGGCGGCTCCTGCCCACGGCAATGCCCTGGAACAGCTCGCCCACCTGGTAGAACAGCATCACGGCCACGGCCTCGGTATATTCGCCGGTGGCAAACGCACCCAATGTGGCGATGGACATGAGGAAATTTTCGTCGAACACCTGCCCGTGGCAGATGTGGAGCGCCGCGTCCCGCAGCACGTCCGCCCCCGCCACCAGATAGGGTACGGCAAACAGCGCAAGCCGCAGCCAGCGGTCCTGCACCGGTATCAGGCAGGCCGCGACGAGCAACGCCGCTCCTGCCAGGATGCGCACAAGTGTCCACCTTTGCCTGACGCTCATAAGGCCTCCTCCGTCAAAGTTCCACCCGGCATCCAGGTTCAATGCGCCTGCACGCGCGCACCGCCTGCTCGAGCACCGCGTCAATGCGCGCGTCCTCCGCCTCGATCGTCAGCTTTTGCAGTAGGAAATTGACGTTGACCGCCTGCACGCCGTCGATACGGCGGATGGCCTGCTCCATCTTGGCCGCGCAGTGCGCGCAGCCCAAATCGCGTAGCCTGACACTCTTTTTCATCTAACCGCTCCTTCCGTTTGATTCCCGCTCCTGGTTCATTCGCACACGTGTTCCAGGCCCTGATCGATGATGGTCCGCACGTGGTCGTCCGTCAGCGAATAGATGACGCTCTTGCCCTCCTTGCGGAACTTGACCAGCTTGGACTGCTTGAGCACGCGCAGGTGATGCGACACCGCGCTCTGGCTGATGCCGAGCAACTGCGCAATGTCGCACACGCACATCTCCGACTCAAACAGCACATACAGGATCTTGATGCGCGTGCTGTCTCCAAAGATCTTGTACAGCTCTGCCAGCTCGTAGAGCATCATCTCGTCCGGCATGTTGTCGTTCACGCGGGTGATCAACTCCTCATGCGCGTGAAGAAACTCGCAACGCGGCATATCCGGTTCCACAATCCATCACCCTTTCAATTAAACGATTGTTCATATGTTATTGTATAGCGCCATCCAGGTTTTGTCAACCGCTTTACCGAAAGAACATCAAAAAAGCGCCCCGCTTCCCCTTGGAAGCGGGGCGCATCCATCCGTGCCCCTGTTCAGGATTGTTCGTCTGCCCGCCAGCCCTTACACACGTCGACCCAGCCGTCCGCGCCGGCACAGCGCTCCAGTTCCTCGCAGGAGAGCCGGACGGCGCTGTTGCTGCTGCCGGCGGCCGGATAGACCGTGTCAAAGCGCCGGAGCGACTCGTCCAGATAGACCTCCACGCCCGCCGGGAGCGCAAAGGGACAGACGCCGCCCACCGCGTGTCCGGTCAGGGCCACGGCCTCTTCGGGCGTCAGAAACCGCGCCTTTTCATGGAACGCGTCCTTGTAACGGCGGTTGTCCACCCGCGCGTCGCCCGCCGCGACGACGAGCCGGCAGCCGGCCTCGCCGGCCCGGAACGAGAGCGTCTTGGCAATCTGCGCCGCCGGCACCCCGACGGCCTCCGCCGCCAGCTCCACGGTGGCGGAGGACACCGCAAACTCCAGGATCCGCTCCTCCATCCCCAGCTGCTGAAACTGCGCGCGCACCCGATCGATCGACATATCCGTACCCTCCCGGTCAAAATACCCCTTCAGTATAGCACGGTTTTGCCGGAATGCCAGCCTTTTTTTCTCTGTCGATGGGCGCCGCGGCGGTCACTTGGTCCTGGACCGGGACAGCAGCGAGAACAGATAGCCGAACACGATCGCCGCCGCCACGCCGCCCGCCGTGGCGCGGATGCCGCCCAGGAACGCCCCGAGCGGCCCCTGCTCGCGCGCCGCCTGGATGGCGCCCTGCGCGAGCGTGTTGCCAAAGCCGGTCAGCGGCACCGTCGCCCCCGCGCCGGCAAACTCCACCAGCGGCTGATACAGGCCCAACGCCCCCAGCACCACGCCCAGCGTCACAAACAGCACGAGGATCCGCGCGGAGGTCAGCCGCGTCAGGCTGAGCAGCAGCTGCCCCACGACACAGATGAGCCCGCCCACGAGAAACGCCTTGCCATACATCATCCAATCCATAGCCACATCCCCTTTACCATATCCCGCCATCCGTCCGTTCCAATACTACCGCGTGCGCAATGCCCGGGATGCTCTCCCCCTGCAGCGTCGCCGTCGGCGACAGCAGCGCGCCCGTGGCGAGGAACAGCATCCTTCGCCACTCGCCCCGCTCCAGCCCGTCCAGCAGCTCCGCCGCCAGCGTGACGGCGCTGCAGCCGCAGCCGCTGCCGCCGCACTTGACATTCTGCTCCGGGGCGTAGATGCGGCAGCCGCAGTCCAGGTGCCGCTCCGCCAGCTCCACGCCGCGCTCCCGGCACAGCGACAGCAGCATTTCGCTGCCAAAGTGCCCGAGATCGCCCGTCACGATCCGGTCATAGTCTTCTACCGTACGGGCGAGGTCCTTGAGATGTGTCACGATCGTGTCGCACGCGGCGGGCGCCATGGCCGCGCCCATGTTGTTGGCGTCGGTAATGCCGAGGTCGACCACCCGGCCGATCGTCGCCGCGCGCACGCGCACATGGCCAAACTGCGCGCCGTCCGCATTTTCGCGGCACAGTACGACGCAGCCGGCGCCGGTCACCGTCCGCTGCGCCGTCTCCGGCGCGGTCGTCCCCATCTCAAGCGGGAAACGATATTGCCGTTCCGCCGTCGAAAAATGGCTGGAGGCCACGCATGCGGCGCTCTCGGCAAACCCGCCATCCACCAGTACGCTGCCGAGCAGCAGCGACTCCGCCATCGTGGAGCAGGCGCCATACAGTCCCAGAAATGGCGTTTTGAGCGAGCGCGCCGCATAGTTGGCAGTGATGATCTGGTTCAGCAGGTCCCCGCCCAGCAGGCAACCCAGCTCCTCCGGCTGCATGCCGCACTTTTTGAGCGCCAGCCGCACCGCCTCTTCAAACATGCGGCACTCCGCCCGTTCAAAGCTGTCCTCGCCCCAGGTATCGTCCTCCAGGACGACGTCGAACAAGTGGCCGATCGGCCCGTCGCCCTCCTTGCTGCTGACGATGGACGCCGCCGCCCGCACCCAGGGCGCCCCGGGAAACAACAGCGTCCGTTTTCCTCTGCGTTTGTTCTCCATGCGCACCGCCTTCCCGCTCAAAACAGCAGCGACAGGAGTCCCGCCAGCACGGACGTGCTGATGCCGTACACGAGCACCGGCCCGGCGATGGAAAACATCTTGGCGCCCACGCCCAGCACATATCCCTCCTGCCGGAACTCGATCGCGGGCGCGACCATGGAGTTGGAAAACCCGGTGATCGGCACGACAGATCCTGCGCCCGCGTAGTTGCCAATCCGATCATACACGCCAAGCCCCGTCAGCAGCGCCGCAAGAAACACGAGCACAATCGCCGTCCAGGCGGAGACCTCCTCCGTCGTCATCACAAAAAAATACCGCAGCAGATCGGCAATCCCCTGCCCGATGCAGCAGATCAGCCCGCCCGTCCAAAATGCCCGCAGGCAGCGCAGCGCCGTCCGGCTGCGCGGGGCGCGCTCGTTGACGCGCCTCCGGTATGCCTTTGCATCAAACTGTTCCATATCCGTCACGACTCCCTGTTTTCCCTGTTGCTGTCATAGCCCGTAAACCGCACTTCGCGGTCTGCCGGCACGCCTGCGGCCGCGCCGCCGTGCAGCGTGCTGCCCGGGCGCCGGATGCGGTTGTCACGCGGCATGCAAAGCGCCTCCCGCCACAAACCGCAGGCCATTCCCGGTCACGCCGGGGTCCCGCGTCAGCAAAAACAGGAACAGCGCGCATAGCAGCACCAGCAGCACCGCGCCCACACACCATAAAATCAGTCTCTTTGCCATTGTCTCTCCTCACGATTTTCAAGGTCTTGTGTGCGTAGTATGTGCCATCCGCCGCCAAAGCCATGCAGGCGCCTGTAATTTCCCGCCTTTTTGGCGCGTATGCTGTCAAAATCCATACTTTCCGAATTGCGAAACGAGCTTTCCGTAATATGGAACGATTTGGCTTGCTGTTTTTTGTTTTTCCGGTATACTGAATGTATCCAAACGCTTTGTCTGACTTTCAATCTTACAATGCATTTACGAAAAACCATGTTTATGAAGGAGGAACCCCATGTTACTCATCAAGAACGCCCGGATTCTCGATCACGACGGTGTGAAAGACATTCTCATCAGCGACGAGGGCAAATACCTGGAGATTCGCCCCAACATCGATGAGAGCGCCATCGCCGGCGTGCAGGTCATCGACGCCAAGGAGATGATGGCCGCGCCCACATTTGTCAACACGCACATGCACTTTGACAAGGCGTACACCTCCCTGCGCGGCCGCGAAGACAGCACGGAGACGCTCGAGGATTCCATCCGCATCATGCACGACCGTATCCGCGCCTACACGGTGGAGGACGTCAAGGCCCGCGCCACGCGCGCCATCCGCGAGTGCGTCATGTACGGCACGACCAAGCTGCGCACGAACGTGGACATCAGCAATCTGGATCCGAACCTGGTCGCGCTGCAGGGCGTGCTGGAAGCCAAGGAGGCGACGAAGGACATCTGCGACCTGCAGGTGATCGCGTTCCCGCAGGAGGGCATCTTCTGCAACGCGGGCACGGATAAGCTGATGTACCAGGCCATGGACATGGGGTGCGACATCGCGGGCGGCATGCCGGCCGCCGAATGGCTGGATGACCAGAAGCTGCGCCACGTGGACTTCGTGTTCGACATGGCGGAAAAATACGGCGTGATGATCGACATGCACATCGACCAGTCCAAGGACATGTTCGACCGTTCGCTCGAATACACCGCCTGGCTCACCCTGCAGAAGGGCTGGGGCGGCCGCGTGACCGGCGGCCACTGCACCTCCATCACCTACCAGAACCAGTCCCACGCCATCAAGGTCATGAAGCTCATCAAGGAAGCGGACATGAACATCTGCACAAACACGCAGGTGCTGGCTATCATGGGCATCGACGCCGAGCCGCGCACCCGCGGCGTGACGCGCATCCGCGAGATGGTCGACATGGGCATCAACATCGCCACCGCACAGGATACCATCTGCGACGGCTTCCACCTCTACGGCACGGGCGACCCGCTCGATTACGGCCTGATCGGCGCATATACGAGCCAGTACAACACGCCCGAAACGGCACGGCTCATGTTCGACATGCTGACCACGCGTTCCGCCCGCATCTTCGACCCGGACGCCAAGTACGGCATCGCAGTCGGCAACGACGCAGACCTGAACATCATCGACGCGGACAACGTGCAGGAAGCGCTGCGCACGCGCGCCTCGCGTCCCTACGTCATCCGCCATGGCCGCGTGATCGCCTCGTTCGAGAGAAAGGCCACGCTGCTGTAATAGAGCCGGGCGGGGACGGCGAAAATCTCCCGCTTTGCAAGTCAGGCATACCATGCGGCGGCTCTCTGTTTGAGCCGCCGCATTTCCTGCCCCTTGTACCATTGCGCCGCGCCGGCTTTCACCGCCTCTCCCGTGAGCGGCAGGCAACCGCGGGTTGTAGGTTTGTCAAACATATTGGACAGTGAGAGGAAAGAGGGAAGCGGCAAGTTT
>URQH01000009.1 GCA_900549955.1 uncultured Eubacteriales bacterium
CTGGAAGGGCGCGGGAGCTGGAAATGAGGACAAGGGAGGAAACGATGAGCGCATATGAGCTGAACGGCCTGCGGGTGGTGGACCTGACGAAGTATCTGGAGCGGGGAGGAGAAGAAGAATGAGCGAGAAGAAGCTGCTCGAAGTCGAGCATTTAAAAATGTACTTCCCGCTGCAACAGAGAACGGAAAAGCATGAACATGCGTATGTCAAGGCGGTGGAAGATATCAGCTTCAGCATTGAGGCGGGGAAGACGTTTGGGCTTGTTGGCGAGTCCGGGTGCGGAAAGACGACGGCGGGGAAATGCATTTTGCGAATCTACAGGCCGACGGCTGGAACGATACGATACGAAGGCGTGGATATCACGAATTTAAGCGCGGGCAAACTCAAGCCGTACCGGCGCGATATTCAGCTGATTTTCCAGGATCCGTACGGCTCGCTGGATCCGCGTCAATCGGTGCACTCCATTTTACGGGAGGCCATTACCGCAGATCATAAACGCAGGACGGGGCCGGAGATCCGGCAAGAAGTTGAAAGATTGCTGCGCCTCGTGGAACTGGATCCAAGTATGGGTGACCGTTATCCGCACGAGATGAGCGGCGGTCAGCGGCAGCGGCTGGGAATTGCCAGGGCGTTGGCATGCAACCCCAAACTGATTGTCTGCGACGAGCCGGTATCCGCTTTAGACGTATCCATTCAGGCGCAAATTATCAACCTGTTTAAGACGTTGCAAAAGAAGCTAGGATTAACCTATCTCTTTATAGCACATGATCTGGCAGTTGTGCGTCATATTGCAGATGTGATTGGCGTCATGTATCTTGGGCATATTGTTGAGGTTATGGAAGCACAGGAACTGTATGCCAAACCGCTGCATCCCTATACCCGGGCGCTGCTTTCCGCGGTCCCGATTACGGACTACGACGAGGAGCAAACGCGGCAACGCGAGGGGCTGCAGGGCGAAGTCCCAAGCCCGATCCACGTGCCGGCGGGGTGTCCCTTTCATCCTCGCTGCAAATATGCGTGTGCGGCATGCCGGACACGGCTGCCGCTGCTTGCCGATGCCGGAAACGGGCATCTCGTGGCGTGCCACCGCATGGCGCCCAGCGAGGCGGAAGGCGCTTCGCCCGCCGCGGCAACGGAGTAAGCGGGCGGCGCCGGGCCGGCGCGCCAAAGGGCGGGAGACCGGGCGACGAGGGGCTGTGCGCAAGCGACGGCCTCTTTTTTGCGGCGCGCACCTTGCCGCCCGCCCGCATTGACAAGGGGGGGACCGGTCAATATACTATATAATATGGGCAGTAGTTATTTTCTTTTGACCAACCAATTGAACGAAGTGGAAACCCGCGTCGTGACCAGCATCGTGCGGCATCTCGAGAACGGCGAGGAGCGCGTGGGGATCGCGCAGCTGGCGGCAGAGAATTTTGTCTCCACGGCGTTTATCATCAAGATGTGCAAGCGGCTGGGCTACAACGGCTATACCGACCTGGTGTACAAGCTGTCCCAGCAGAAGGAGATGCTGCCGTCGCGCAACGCATACGAGCTCAAGACCCTCATCGACAATTACAACGAGGCGGACGTGATGGTGTTCATCTCCTATCTCAGGCAGTTCCACAACCGGAAGCTGTTCGTAGTGGGGGCGGGGTTTGCCGATATCGTGGCCGAGTATATCGCGCAGCGGCTGGCGGTCAGCGGGTTTATGGTGTTCAACCGCGTCCACTTTTACGACTATATGCTCTTTCGCAACGACAATGCGCGCCCCATGCAGACCAACGTGGAGCCGGCGGTCATCATCGCCATTTCCCAAAGCGGCGAGACGGATACCGTGCTCAACGACGTGCGGCGCGCGCGGCAAAACGAGTTCCGGGTGGTTGCCTTTACGAAACGGAAGGCTTCCACGCTGGCCGGGCTGTCCGACGTGACGTTTGTCGTGGACGGGGCGCGCGAATCGCTGACGGCCACGGTACCAAACGCCTTCTTCGGCAAGGTGATTCTCGCGTTCGACGAATTGCTCGGCGTTTATTTTCACGAGGAACAGAACCAGTGACGCGCTGCGGCGTAAAAAAGTACACGAAAAAGTACAAAAATTTCGAGAACCGGCATGTTAGAATACCAGTGAAGGGCATGCCGGTTTCATTTTGTGCCTTTCACGGAGTATGCCATGCGCCAAGAGATCGACACGATCATATTCGACCTGGACGGGACCATCTATCAAAACACCGAATTTCACAGGGACTACCTGCGTTTTCTCGTGGACGGGACGGGGCTGGAGGCCTGGGCGGACAGCCTGATCGCCTTTGCGGACGCGGTGTTTGCCGGCGAACGGCTGGTCATGAACGCGTTTTACGATGCCCGCCCGATCGAGGCCTCCACGCCAGCGGCATATTTTGCGGCGCTGGAGCGGGCGCTGCTGCCGGAGTTGACGTATGAGGAAGCGCTTGCCCGTGCCGACTGTCTCTATACGGGCGATGCGTGGGCGGTAGTTACGCTGATGGGGCAGACGCTGGGCCTGCTGGACGGGGAGCGCAGCGACGCCGTCTACCGGCGCACCCGCGACAAGATGAGTGCCGACGGCATGACCGGCTGTGCGCGGCTCAGACGCGCCATCCAGGGGCTGGAGGGCCGTTGCGAAACCATATTGCTGAGCAATTCCTACGAGAGCACGGCCATTGAGTTTTTACAACAGCTGGGCTTTGAACATACGTTTCAAAAGTTCGTGTTTTCCGCCAACAAGCCCGCCGGCATGGTGCAGGCGCTATGCGCGCAGGACGCAGCGCTGCTGAAGCGGCCGGAACGGGTGCTGAGCGTGGGCGACCACGCGTTCAACGACCTGCTGCCGCTCCGGCGGCTGGGGTGCCGGACGCTGTGGGTCAACCCGTACCGGAACATCCACACGCCGGAGTGCGACGCGACGGTCCGCACGCCGGAAGAGCTGGCCAGCTACCTGGAGCAGCTGGCGGCGCGGGAAACCTGATGGATATTTCACACCGACTTGACCTGGATTTGACGAAAACCGCTTACACTCACAGGGACGAAGAACTCAACAGGAAGGAAAGGAAGGAAACAACATGAAAAAGCTTCTCTCAGTCTTGCTGGCCGTGCTTCTGGTTTGCGCGTGCTTCACCGCGTGCGCCCAGCAGAACGGCGGGGACGCCGCCAACACCCAGGCGCCGGATCAGGATGCGTCCGGGCAGGATGGCGCGACGGAACCCGTGGAAGTCGTGCTCTGGCACACGCTGACCGACCACCATCAGGCGGCGCTCGACGAGATCATCGCCGCGTTCAACGCTTCGCAGAGCGAGTATGTCGTAGTGGCGGAGCAGCAGCCATACAGCGAGTGGGACGCCAAGCTCCTCCAGTCGGTGAGCAACGGCGTCGGCCCGGACTTCTGCACGATGTTCCCCTCCGATGCGATCAACTACATGAGCGAGGGCTATCTGTATGACCTGACCGAGCTCGTGAACGACCCGGAGACGGGCATCCCCGACCTGGCGGAGCAGACGGCCGCCGGCCTGTATGCCGAGATCACGCAGTGGGGCAACGATTCGGTCTACCTGATCCCCGTGCTCTATGGCAGCGAGGTGCTCTTCTACAACAAGACCATGTTCGACGCGCTGGGCCTCTCCGAACCCACGACCTGGACGGAGCTCGAGGCGTGCGCCAAGGCCATCTATGAGAACTACGGTATTGCGGGCTTCGGCACCGACTCCATTACCGATACGTTCCAGGGCTGGATCATGCAGGCCGGCAGCGACTACATCGACGTGGAGAACAAGACCATCGCGATCGACCGCGACATCGCCATCGAAAAGCTGAACTGGTTTGCCAACGGCATCAAGGAAGGGTACTTCCGGCTGGTCGGCGAGGACTACTACTTCTCCAACCCGTTCGGCAGCCAGGCCGTCGGCATGTATGTCGGTTCCGCCGCCGGCGTGGACTATGTCTATGCCGCCATCCCCGCCGAGGGCGAGGAGGGGCACTTCGAGGTCGGCTGCTGCCCGATCCCGCAGGAAGGCCCGAACAAGTACATCTCCAGCTGGGGCACCACCTATGTCTGCATGTCCAAGGACGAGGCGCATGCCCGCGGCGTGGTCGCGTTCCTGAAGTACCTGACCGAGAAGGATACGCTGGTCCAGTGGGGCATCGCGTTCGGCAGCGTGCCGGCGCGCAAGGAGGCCATGGAAGACCCGGTGTTCACCGAGTATGCCGAGACGAACATCGCCGCCAAGGCGCTGATCGCCGAGTATGACTACATCGGCTACCTGCCGAGCGTCCCGGGCGCGGCGACCGTCCGCACCGAGATCGACAAGCTCGTGCAGTCCGTCGCTCTGGGCACGGCCGATGCGGAGACGGCGTTTGACAACTTTGTCACGGCGTGCAACGCCGCGCTCAACGACAACTGATCGATACGGCAATGGCAAGCGGCCATGGAGCGCAGTTTCCGGCACTCCGTGGCCGCCTTTTCCAACAGACCAAATGGGAGAGGGACAGTTGGATATGGCGGGGAAGCACAAAACCATCTTTCAAATGTATTCCGGGTTGCATACCATCGGCGGGGTGAACGCCTCCGTCACGTACGGCAGGGACCGCGTGATTTTCGAGTTTGGATCGGCATACGATCCGGCGACGGCCGTGTTCGACGGCAAGGTTGAGCCGCGGCGCAGGAACTGGGTGCGGGACAAGTTGCGCGTGGGCCTGCTGCCGCGCATCGACGGCGTATACCGCCGCGAGGACCTGGGGGATTACCCGCTCGTGAGCGCGGAGGAGTCGGACTGGAATACCGCCGTGTTCATCACGCACCTGCATCTCGACCATATGGCGTCCATGGGCATGATTGCGCCGCAGGTGCCCGTATACCTGCACCACAACGCGCAGGTCATCGAGCGCGCGCTGGAGGACACGGGCCTGGGCGTGGAGACGCTGGAGCGGGGCTATTGCGACATCGAGCCGTTTGTGCCCATCCGCGTCGGAGAGATCGAGGTGCTGCCGATCCTGTGCCGGGACACGAGCTATTATGACTTTGCCTTTTTGATCACCACGCCGGACGGCACCATCCACTGGACGGGCGACCTGTGCCTGCACGGGCTGCAGGCGGACAGGACGCTGCGGCAGATGGAGCTGCTCAGCGAGCGCGGCGTGGACGTGATGCTGTGCGACTGCACGTCGTTTATGGACAGCGTGCTCAGCCTCATGGTGCCGGACTGTGACCCGAACAAGATTTTGCCGAGCCCGGAACTGCCCAAAGGCATGCTTTCGGAGCGGGAGTATTACCGGCAACTGTTCGAGCGCGTGCGCACGCTCGAGGGGCTGTGCGTGTTCAACTACTATCAACGGGAGATGGACGACGCGGAACAATTTATGAAGTGGGGCAGGGCCACGGGCCGCACCGTGGCGTTTGAGCCTGACGCCGCCTATATCGTCTATCAGTTCTTTGGCATCGAGCCGCACGTGTATGTGCCGGACTCGCCGCGCACGGAGGCAGAGCGCGGCAAGCCCTGGATGCAGGAGCTGCTGGCCCACTGCACGGTGGTGACGCCGGAGGAGATTTCCGCCAATCCGCGCGGCTACATGGTGCAGAACAGCTATGAGCACATCATGGAGCTGTTCAGCCTGCCGAGCCGGGACGGCGTGTATCTGCACGCCGACGGCATCCCGATCGGTTCGTTTGACCCGGCCTATGCGAACATGCGCAAGATCGTCGACATGTCTGGCTTTGGCTATATGACCTGTTTTTGTGAAAATTATTTTGGACATGGCTACCCACAACAGGTAAAATACTTTGTAGACACGGTCAACCCAAAGGTGTTGATCCCGTGCCATTCCTACAATCCGGAGCGCTTGCTGCCCAAGGACGGCGTGCAACTGCTGCCGGAACCGTACCGCAAGTATGAACTGCGGGACCATGCGCTCATACCGATGGAGGAGGGGGAGGCCCGATGAACAACAAACTGCTGGTATTCTGTATCGACGCGCTGTGCGACTTTGACGTCGCCGCCATGCGCGGCATGCCCCACTTTGGCCCGTATCTTGCGCGCGCCGCCGTGGTGAAGAAGATCGAGCCGGTTTGGCCCGCGCTGACCTACTGCTGCCACACGTCGATCCTCACCGGTTGCTATGTGGACCGGCACGGCATTGACAACAACGAGATCATGCGCCGCGGCGGGCGGTTCAACCAGCCGTGGCACGCGATGAAGGCGGATGTGAAAGTGCCGACGCTGCTTGACCGGGCGCGCGAGCACGGGCTGACCACCTGCTCGCTCTCGTGGCCGGTGTCCGGCGGCGCTGCATACGACCTGAACATGCCCATGATCGTGCCGTATCACTATGAGGGCTGGGAGCCCCAGCGGTGGTTGGAAGGGACGGCCACGCAGGCGTTGCTCGACCGGTATTTTTATAAGCACGGCCGCTACATCATGGGCCCGGACCGCAGCCTCGACCTGTTCACCATGGCGCTGGCGCTCGACATTCTCGAGGACTATGAGCAGCCGGACGTGATGCTCGTCAAGATGTGCGATTTAGACGGCAGCCGCCATGAGTATGGCCTGCGCAACGAGCACGTGACGAACCAGTTGCGCAAGCACGACGAGGAGTTTGGCGGCCTGTTGGAGGCGCTCCGGCGCAAGGGGACGCTTGAGCAGACGAATGTCGTGATTCTGGGCGACCATGGGCAGACTGACATTGAAGAGGTTGTGCACCTGAATGTGCTGCTGCGCGACGCCGGGTTCCTGCGCGTGCGCGCGGACGGCACGCTCGAGTCGTTCGATGCCATCGTGCATTCGACCGGCCTTGGCGCCTATGTGGAACTGTCCAATCCGGATGACGCCGCGATGAAGGCGCGTGTGCGCGAATTTTTGCTCTCGTTGCGGGATGACCCGCGCGTGCAGCTTGCGTACGTGCTGGACCGCGACGAAGCCCGGGCGAAGTACCATGTGGACGGGCCGTTCGACTTCATCCTGGAGAGTCGCCTGCCCATCTCCTTTGGGGAGCGGTTCGACCTGGACGGCATATACGGTAGCAAGATTCCCGGCAACCACAAGATCGGTGCCGCCACGCACGGCGGCAGCCCTTCGCGCGAAGCGGTCACGACGTTCCTGGCGACCGGGCCAAACGTGCGGCCCGGCGTGGAGGTGGAACGGCGTTCCATGGTGGACGAGGCGCCGACGATGGCGCGGATGCTGGGCTTTTCCATGCCCGATACCGACGGCACAGCCATTGAGGAGATATTGCAATGAAGATTACGCTCGAGCACCTGACGAAAAAATTTGGCAATACCACCGCGGTAAACGACCTCAGCGTGACGATCGACAGCGGCAAGCTGGTCGCGCTGCTTGGCCCGTCCGGCTGCGGCAAGTCGACGATTCTCAACATGCTTTCTGGCATTTTGCCCGTTACGGAAGGCAAGATCTGGTTTGACGAGCGGGATGTGACCGCCCTGCCGCCGGAAAAGCGCAACGTGGGACTGGTGTTCCAGAATTACGCGCTGTATCCGCACATGACGGTGCAGGAGAACATCTGTTTCCCGCTGGAGATCAAGCGCATCCCGAAAAAACAGCGGATCGAGCGCGCGGCGGAGCTTGCGGAGCTCGTGCGGATCCCGGACCTGCTGGGGCGCAAGCCGGGCGAGCTGTCCGGCGGCCAGCAGCAGCGCGTGGCCATTGCGCGGGCGCTGGCCAAGGAGCCGCAGCTGCTGCTGCTCGACGAGCCGCTGTCCAACCTTGACGCGAAACTGCGCGTCGAGATGCGCGAAGAGATCCTGCGCATCCAGCGCGCGTCGCAGGTGACGACCGTGTTCGTCACGCACGACCAGGAGGAGGCCAGCTCCATTGCCGACGAGGTGATCCTGCTCAAGCTTGGCGTGCTGCAACAGCAGGATTCCGCGCGCCGCCTGTACGACGAGCCGGTGAATTTCTTTGCGGCGGACTTCCTCGGCGCGCCGCCGATCAACAAGCTGCGCGGCTCGATGGAGGGCGGCAGGTTCCGCTTTGCCCAGTCGGATCTGACGGTCACGCTGCCGCTCCGGCGCGAGGTGGCGGACGGCACGGCGGCGATCCTCGCCGTGCGCGCAGAGAGCGTCGTGGTGCCGGCGGAGGAGCGGGTGCTGCCGGCGCGCGTGGTGGAGCGGTATTCCATCAACAAGGACGAGCTCTCCGTGCTGGAGATCGCGGGCCAGCAGTGCCGCGGCTTTATTCCCGGCGAAGTGCCGCTGGCGCTCGGCCAGCAGATCGAGATTGGGCTCAAGCGGCGCGGCGTGTTCCTCTTTGACGCGGAAACGGGGGAGAGACTGGCATGAAGCGGCTTGCAAGGCGGACCGGCGGGAATGACGAAAAGCTGACGGCACGCACCTTTTTGGAGCCGTCGGCCTTTCTGTTGCCGTTCATGGCCGGCATCCTCCTGTTTACGTTGTACCCGTTTATCAACGTGTTCCTGATCTCGTTCAAGGAGGATTACAAGGTCCTCACGGGTGAGTTTTCGTCGTTCGGCTTTCAGAATTATGAAACGGTCATCAGCGACCCCAACTTTCTGAACGGGCTCCGGAACACCGGGCTGTATGTGCTTGCTGTCGTGCCCATCGCCACGGCGCTTTCGCTGCTGATTGCGACGCTGCTCAACAACGACATCAAGCTCAAGGGCCTGTTCCAGACGTGTTATTTCCTGCCGATGGTCACGTCCATCACGGCGATCGGCCTGGTGTGGAAATGGCTGTTCAACTTTGACTACGGCCTCATCAACTATTTCCTGTCCCTGTTCGGCATCGACGCGATCAACTGGCTCAACAACCCGGCCTACAACCTGCCGGCGCTGATCATCTACGGCGTGTGGAGCATGATCCCCTTCACGACGATCCTGCTGCTGGCCGGGTTCCAGAACGTGAACCCGCAGTATTACACCGCGGCGCGCGCGGACGGGGCCAAGGGCGGGCGCATCTTTTTCCGCATCACGCTGCCGCTGCTTGCGCCGACGATCGGCCTGACGCTCATCGTGAACATGATCTCCGCGTCCAAGGTGTTTTCCGAGCTGTTCCCGCTGTTCAACGGGCAGCCGGGGTCGGCCTATTCGCTCTATACGGTGGTGTATTACCTCTATGACGCGTTCTTTGTGAAGTGGAAGCTCGGGCGCGCAGCCGCCAGCGCGGTGATCCTGTTCGCCATCGTGCTGCTGCTCACGATCATTCAGCTGTTCATTCAGCGGAAATGGAAGAATTACTGATATGAAACAGACAAAACGGGCGATTTTATATCTGATCCTGGCCGTCGGCGCGGCCATCATGGTGTTGCCGTTCATATGGATGCTGCTCTCGTCGTTTAAGACGGCCGCGGAGGTCAACACCACGCCGCCGACGGTGCTGCCGGCCAACCCCACGTTTGAGAACTACCGGTATGCGTTTGAAAAGGCGCCGTTTGCGCAGTATTTCCTGAATTCCGTCATCGTCACGGTCGCGTGCGTGGCCTTTACGATGTTTACGACCATCCTCGCGGCGTTCGCGTTTTCGCGGCTCCATTTCCCGGGACGGGATCTGCTGTTTTCGGCGCTGCTGTCGCTGATGATGGTGCCGTTTGAAATGCTCGTCATCACGAACTACCAGACGATCGTAGGCTGGAAGCTGCTGGACAACCTGTGGGCGCTCATCTTACCGTTCACCTCCAGCATCTTCTATACGTACATCTTGCGAAACTTTTTCCTGTCCATCCCGGACAGCCTGTACTATTCGGCGCGCGTGGACGGCGCTTCCAACTGGCGCTACCTGTGGCGCATCATGGTGCCCATCTCCAAGCCTGCGCTCGCGACGATCGGCCTGCTCAACGCGATCACCTGCTGGAACGCGTTCCTCTGGACCGTGCTCGTCACAAACAATCCGGAGTCTCGCACGCTGCCGTTCGGCCTGTATGCGTTCATGACCTCGAGCGGCATCCGCTACGAACGGCTCATGGCGGCGGCGACGATCGTCGTGCTGCCGATGATCGTGCTGTTCATCTGCTTCCGCAAGCAGATCGTCACCGGCGTGTCGCGCGGCGGCCTGAAGGGGTGAGCGCATGCAGGAGACAGCTGTCTGCAACGGGCCGGAGGCAGCCGGGCGGAAGCTCGTGCCCATCGACCTGCTGGCGCACGCGGATTTTTCCGGCCGGCTGCGCCACTCCAAACACCACATCGGCTATGCGGCGTTTGCGACGACGGTGGACCGGCTCCGCCGTGAAAACCCGGCGGGCACGTTGCTGCTCGACGCGGGCGACGCCTTTTGCACCACCTTCTGGGGCGGCTCGCCGTGCGTCAGGGCGGTGTCGCTGCTCGGGACGGACGTGATGACGCTCGGCAACCACGAGTTTGACCGGGGGCAGGCGTTTTTGAACGCGTGCATCGGCGAGGCGGGCTTCCCCATCCTGTGCGCCAACGTCGTCGAGCGGGCGACCGGCGCGCTCATCCCGGGCACCAGGCCGTACGTGCTGCTCGAGCGGGCGGGCGTGCGCATCGGCGTGCTCGGCATCACGACGGAGTATACGCCATACATGGTCACGGCGGCGTCGTTTGCGCCGTATGAAGTGCACTCGGCGGTCGAGGCATGCCGGCGGTTTGTGCCGCAGATGCGGCGGGAGGGCGCGGAGATCACCGTGCTGCTGGCGCATGTGCCGTTCTATACGGACGGGGCGCAGGCCTCCGGCGAGCTGGTCGACATCCTGCGGGAGATCCCTCCGGTGGACGTGTGCATCGGCGGGCATATCCCGGGCGACTATGCCGGCCTGGTCGGGGATACGATCCTGCTCAAGGGCGGCTTTGCGGGCAAGAGCCTGTGCCGTGCGCGGCTGTGGTTTGACCCGGACGCGCGGAAGCTCGTGCAGCGGTCGTACCGCGTGCTCGAGACCGACCCGGACATCGTGCCGGAGGAGCCGTACCGCGCCTATGAGGCGGAGGTGACGGCGCCGTTTTCCGGGTTCTTTGAGGACGTGCTGGCCACGACCGACGAGACCTGGCGCATCCGGCTGTCGGCGGAGACGCGGCTCGGAAACTTCCTGGCCGGGTGCGTGCAGGAGGCGGCCGGCACGCAGATCGCCTACCTCAACGCCACGAGCGCCGGCGGCGCCATCGAGCCCGGCCCGGTCACGGCGGAGGACGTCACGGAGGTCATGGGGTTCAACGACCCGATCCTGTGCGCCGATATCACGGGCGAGCAGCTCTATCGGCTGTTTGAGTTGGTGTATGAGCCGTCGCGCTTTGGCAACAACGCGGGGCTGCTGTTTGCCGGGCTGGTCGTCTATGCCGACCACACGAAACCGGCGTTCTCCAAGATCCAGAAGCTGACGCTTGCCGACGGCACGCCGGTCGAGCGGGGGGCTACGTATACGGTGGCCACGTCGGAATACATGGCGTCCGGCGGCAACGACACCGGCGAGGTGGCGAATGCGCTCACGTGGCGGGAGACGGGCGTGCGCGTGTATGACGCGCTGTTCGATTCCATCCGCCGCCATGGCGGGCTGTACGTCTCGCCGGAACAGCGGCTGCACGAGATTGGACGGCCGGAGAACGACAATTCGCCGTTTTGACGGGGGAGGGCGGTATGATACTCGACATCGTAACCCAGACGGACTTTGCCGGCGCCATTGAGGCGGCGTATCACTGCCCGGGTGCGGCGCGCCTTGGCGGGCTGCTCCGGTGCATCCGGCAGGAGAACCCGGCGGGGACGCTGTTCCTCGACGCGGGCGACGTGCTCTGCGGCGCCCCCATTACGAACCTTACCGATGGCGCGCCGGTCATCCGCGTGCTGGAGACGCTGGGCGTGGACGCGATGACGCTCGGCAACCACGAGTTTGACCACGGCTGTGCGGCCATGAACGCGGTGCTTGGCGGCGCCGCGTTTCCCGTCCTGTGCGCCAACATCGTGGAGGAGGCCACGGGACGTCCGCCGGCGTGTGCCCGGCCGTATGTGCTGCTGAGGCGCGCGGGCGTGACGGTCGGCGTGATTGGCGTGACGACGGCGTATACGCCGTTTATGGTGCGGGCGGACCGGTTTGATGGGCTTACCGTCGTGTCGCCCGCCGAGGTGCTCCGTACGCTCGTGCCGGAGGTGCGCGCAGCCGGGGCCGACGTGGTGGTGGTGCTTGGCCACCTGCCCGGCAGCGTGCTGGAAACGGGGACGCTTGACGGCGAACTGTTCGACACGGCGGGCGCGATCCCGCCCGTGGACGTGATGATCGGCGGGCACAACCCCGGCGCCATAGCCTGCGTGCGCGGGGAGACGGCGTTCCTCAAGGCCGGCTTTTCGGCCACGCAGGTGGCGCGCGTGCGGCTGTGGCTCGACGCGCAGGGTCGCGTCGAGCGCCGTGCGGTGCAGGTGTACGACCTGATGGGCGGCGGCGCGGCAAACATCGTGCCCGATGCCGCGGTCCAGCGCGCGGTGGACGAGGCCATGGCGCCGTATCGCGCCGCGCTCAACGAGCCGCTGGCCACGTTGCCGGTGCCGCTTCACGTGGACCGCGATGGCGAGTGCGCGCTCGGCAATTTCTTTACGGACGGGCTGCGCTGTGCTGCAGATGCCGAGGTTGGCCTGTTTAACACGACCAGCATCTATGGGTACTGGCCGGCGGGCGTCGTCACCGCGGAGATGGTCACGCACGTGATGTGCTTTGACGAGGATATCTATGTGGGAGACATGACGGGCGCACAGCTGCGCCGTCTGTTTGAGCGCACCTATGAGTGGGAGCACTATAAAAACAACGCGTCGCTGCAGTTTTCCGGGTTGCGCGTTGTGGTCGATACGCGGCGACCGGAGGGGGCGCGGGTGCTGTCGCTGTGCCGGGAGGACGGCGCGCCGGTGGGGGAGGCGGAGCGCGTGCGCGTCGCCACCACCGACTATATCGCCCTGGGCGGCAACGACTATGCGGACGTCATGGCCGGGACGGACTGGCGAAACACCGGCGTGCGCACGCACGCGTTTTTCGTGTCGTTTTTGCGGGCGCGCGGCGTCGTCTGCACGGAGACCGACGGGCGCATGCAGAACCTTGACCCGGCGTGGCCGGGCTGAAGCGGGGAGGAATGCGGCGATGCGCATGGCAGATGTGAAAATGCGATATGGAGACCGCATCCTGGCGTTCCAGGCGGCGGCGCACCGCTGCCCGGAGCTTGGCGGGCAGGAGACGGAGACGACTGCGCTGATCCGCGCGCACATGGCGCCGCTGGCGCTCGAGGAGCTGCCGCTGGGGCTGCCGACCGGCTGCGCATTTCGGCTGCGCGGCGGCCGGCCGGGGCCGGCGGTCGTGCTGCGCGCCGACATCGACGCGCTCGCCGTGGAGGAGCCGGAAGGGCGTGCCGTGCGCTCGGAGCGGCCGGGCAGGATGCATGCCTGCGGGCACGACGTGCACATGGCGGCGCTCTATGGCGCCGCGCTGGCGCTCGCCGGGCGGCGGGCGGAGCTGGCCGGGGACGCGGTGTTCCTGTTCCAGCCGGCGGAGGAGACGACGGATGGCGCGGCGGCGGTGGTGCGCGGCGGACTCCTGCCGCGTGTGTCTGCGCAGGCCATGTTTGGCCTGCACAACATGCCGACCCTGCCGGTGGGGACGATCGGCGTGCGCGAGGGCCCGCTCATGGCGGCAAAGGACAGCTTTCAAATCGCCGTTTGCGGCAGGGGCGGCCACGGCGCGGAACCGGAGCGCTGCGCCGACCCGGTGGTGGCGGCGGCCGCAATTGTCGGGGCGTTGCAGACTATCGTCAGCCGGAACGTCGCCCCGCGGGATACGGCCGTGGTGTCGGTATGCTCCATCCACGGCGGCAGTTCGGACAACCGCATTGCGGATACGGTCGAGCTGGCCGGCAGCGCGCGCACGTTTTCCGAGCAGACGGGCGCGCTCGTGCGGCAGCGGATCGGGCAGGTGGCGGCCGCCTGTGCCGCGGCATATGGCTGTACGGCGCGCGTCGCATTTCCCGACCTCACGCCTCCGGTCGTCAACGCGCCGGCGCTGCTGCCCGTTGCAGAGGCGGCCGCGGCGCAGGCCGGCCGGGTTGTCCGGCCGGAACCGGTCATGATTTCAGAGGACTTTTCGTTCTATTGTCAGCAACTCCCCGCGTTCTTCCTGTTCCTTGGCAGCGGCCGGGCAAAGGAGGGCGGTCCGGCGGATGCGCCGCTGCACAGCGCGGGGTTTTGCGCGCACCCGGATACCGCATTGTACGGTGCGGCGCTGCTGGCGGGGCTGGTGGAGGAGATGGGCCGGCGCGGCGCATAAATGGCGGAGATGTGAACCGCACGTGATTTTTGCGGGCCGCGGCAATTGCCGCGGCCCGTTGCGCTTGACCGGCCATGCAAACTTTTTTATAATACAGACAGTATGATCGGACAGATCCAGCGGCAAATCTGCAATGATTTGGCAGAAAAGAACGGGAAAGGAACAGAATTCATATGCGCATGACATTTTTGGGCGCTGCACACGAGGTGACCGGCAGCTGCACGTACCTGGAAGCGGCGGGCAAGCGTTTCCTCGTGGACTATGGCATGGAACAGGGGAAGGACCTGTTTGAGAACAAGCCGCTGCCCGTGCAGCCGGCAGAGCTCGATTTTGTGCTGGTGACGCACGCGCACATCGACCATTCCGGGCGGATCCCGCTGTTGTATAAGCAGGGGTTTACCGGTGAGATCCACGCCACGATCCCGACGGCGCGCCTGTGTGACATCATGCTGCGCGACAGCGCCCACATCCAGGAGTCGGACGCGGAATGGAAAAACCGCAAGAACAAGCGCCGGGGCGCGCCGCCGGTCGAGCCGCTGTACACCGTGGCGGACGCTGTGGGCGCCATGGAGCTGTTTCACGGACACCCGTATGGCGAGCGGTTCCGCATTGCGGAGGGCATTGAGGCGCGGTTCGTCGATGCCGGGCATCTGCTCGGTTCCGCTTCCATCGAGCTGTGGTTGACCGAGGATGGCGAGACGAAGAAGCTCGTGTTCTCCGGCGATGTGGGTAACATCAATCAGCCATTGCTGCGCGACCCGCAGTTTGTGGACACCGCGGACTATGCCGTCATCGAATCGACCTATGGCGACCGGCGGCACAACCCGCCGCCGGACTATGCGCAGGCGCTTGCCGAGGTGCTGCAGCGCACGTTTGACCGCGGCGGCAGCGTGGTGATCCCGTCGTTCGCGGTGGGGCGCACGCAGGAGATCCTGTATTTTATCCGTCACATCAAGGAGCACGGGCTCGTGCACGGGCACGACGGGTTTACCGTGTATGTGGACAGCCCGCTGGCCATCAACGCGACGCGCGTGTTTGTGGACAATGCGGAGTTCTGCTATGACGAAGAGGCGGCCGCGCTCCTGCGCGCGGGGGTGAACCCGATTGCGTTCGACGGGCTCGTGACGGCGTCGACGGTGGAGGAATCCATGGCGATCAACGCGGACGCCCGGCCAAAGGTGATTCTGTCGGCCAGCGGCATGTGCGAGGGCGGCCGCATCCGGCACCACCTCAAGCACAACCTCTGGAATCCACTGAATGTGATCCTGTTCGTCGGCTATCAGGCCGTCGGCACGCTGGGGCGCGTGCTCGTGGACGGGGCGGACGAGGTCAAGCTCTTTGGCGAGGACATCGCCGTGCGGGCGGAGATTTTGCAGCTGCCGGGCGTGAGCGGGCACGGGGACATGGACGAGCTGACCCGCTGGATCACGCACCTCGCGCCCGCGCCACGGCACGTGTTCGTAAACCACGGCGAGGATGCCGTGTGCGAGCGCTTTGCGGAGCGCCTGCACGACGAATTTGGACTGGAGACCAGCGCGCCGTATTCCGGCACGGTGTACGACCTGGCGGCCGGCGCAGTCGTGACGGAGGCGCTGCCGCAGCCCATCAAGAAGGCGGCCCCGGCACAGATGGGCAAGCCCAGTCCCAAGCCGCTGTTTGAAAAGCTCATGCTGGCGGCCAAACGCCTTTATGACCTCATGTCGCGCAGCGCGGGGCGCTCCAACCGCGACGTGGAGCGCATGACCCGTCAGATCAACGACCTGTGCAACGAGTGGGAAAAGGAGTGACAAGTAAGCGGATATCTGAAGCAGTTTTTCTGCCAAAGCGGGAGGCTCGTAAGGACAGTGGCGAAAAGACGCGTTAATATCCGCCGCTCTTTTCGTCCTTTTTTCGATTGATTTGACGAGAGATAGAAAATTAACGGTTCATTAACATATGCAAAACGGGTAGATTTACGGTCGCAAGTATGGTATGATGTTTCCGCTATTAGTAAAATGGGAAAGGATCTGGTGACCGGTTTGACATGCAGTGTTTCGAAGCGGTGAAGCATATGGACGAAACGCTGTGGGGCAATACGGCCGGAGAGCCGTTGGTCAGCGTGGCCGTTATTACGTACAACAATGCGCCGTACATCGGGCATGCGATCGAAAGCATACTGATGCAGCGCACGGACTTTCCGATAGAGATCATCATTGGCGAGGATTGTTCGACGGATGGAACGCGCGAGCTCGTAGCATGGTATGCCCGGAAATATTCGGATCGAATCCGTGTGCTGCTCCATCCGCACAATCTTGGAATGAACGGCAATGCCTGCGCAGTGCGGGCGGTCTGCTCCGGTAAGTATATGGCCATGCTGGATGGGGACAACTACTGGCTCGACCCGCTGAAGCTGCAAAAGCAGGTGGATGTGCTGGAACGCCATCCGGAATATGTGGGGGCGGCGCACAAGGTGCGCGTGGTCGATCGAAACGATCAGCTCTCTTCCGCCGTTTATTACGCGAACCACTGTCAAAAAGAACGGTTCACTCTGGCTGATGCGGAGGCCGGCGTGCTTCCCGGTCAAATGGGCAGCTGGCTGTTTCGCAATATTTTTCGGAAGTTTACGCCGGAACAGGCTCGCCTGTATCAGGCGTGCAACTCAGTGGGGGATGCAAAGCTGGCGCTAATCTTGTCCCTTTTCGGGGATTTCTATTGTGATTCGTCTGTGATGAGCGCCCATCGCCTGGTTATCGATGAGACGAGCTTCAGTTCGCGGTCGTATACGAAAAATCTCTCGCTGGAATACTTGGACTGGGCCGCAAGCCGGGAACGGTTGGCCCTGGAAGCGTTTGGCCGCACAGTCAATCTGGATGAAATCCGCCGGGATGTGGCGTATCACGCTTTTGTGGCCGTTCTTCGTGCCCCGAGGACGGAGAATGTCGCCATCTTCCGACAGGTCATGCGGCGGCAACCAAGTAAAGGAAAGGCGTGGGCGCACATCATGCGACGCATGACCGGCATTGCCGCAAGGCGTAAGGCCCGCCAGGCGGCTGGCAATAGCGCGCGATAAAGCAGTAAAGCAGAGCAATGAGGAGAGACTTTTGCAAGAGCCATGCAACATGGAAACAACCATGAACGAACATTCTTGTTTTAATAGTGACGGTATTCTGGCACGGCAATGGGGGGAAAACATGCAGGTGCAAGCGGAACAGCCATCGGAAAGCCCATCGCAGTCTACTTCAGTGGAGGAGCGTATTCCTCTGGTCAGCGTTGGGATGACGGCATATAATCATGAGAAGTATATTGCTCGTGCGCTGGACAGCGTGTTGATGCAGGAAGTGGATTTCCCATATGAGATCGTGATTGGCGAGGACTGTTCGCAGGACAAGACACGGGAAATCATTCTGGAGTATCAAAAGAAATATCCACATATCATCAAGCCCATTTTGTATGAGCACAATGTGGGAATGAAGCAGAATTATTTAAACGTGCGCAATACCTGCCGAGGAAAGTATAGGACGACACTGGAGGGTGACGATTACTGGCTGACGACCAGCCGGATGAAATCACAGGTTGATTTTTTGGAACATCATCCAGAGTATATAGCCATATGCGCAAAATGGATTACACTAGACGAACGTGAAAAGCAGATTGCCAATCCGTTTGCCAACACTTATTTTAGCGGTGATGTCTACACTTTGGAGGCAGCTCAGAACTGGAAACTGCCAGGGCATACCTGTACGATGATGTACCGGAATCTCTTTTTAGATTATTCAAAAGACATTTTGGAAGCTTATTCTGCGCTCGAAGTCGTCGGTGATCGGAAACTATCGCTGTTTTTGGCTTTGCATGGCCCCATTTTTGTTTCACAGCAAATCATAGCGGCGCGGCGAATTATCCGATCTTCTGGCACCAGCTATTTTTCCACGTCCAAGCGCAGGAATATGTACTATGTCATGTATCATTGGACGATGCTGTTGGAGGCTTTTGCGAAGGAATACTATGGTGTTCAGCTGGATTATCAGGTGCCGAGAATTGATTTCTGGAAAAATGCCGTTTCTCATTGGCTAAGACTGCCCTGCCGCATGCATTATGAAGCAGTACGGAATATATACCGGGAATGCGGGCAGAAAAAAAGGTACCGAAGAATTGTTTGGGATGCAGGTAGAGCTTTTCTGAGGAAACGATGTGAGGGAAAAAATGTCTTTTCAGCAACTTGGTTGTTGATGAAAAAATCCGTGAAAGTACTCCGCCGTATGGTAACATTCCACAGACGTGCCAGAGAATCGGCCGCGGGGGAGAAGACGTCTATCGAAAATTTTGCGTAATTGACTGTGGAAGGAATGGAGCAATGCAGGTAGAGAAAATGGCAATTAGCGGCGTATACGAGGTGCGTAGTCAGCCGCATTTGGATAGCAGTGGCTGTTACACGACTACTTTTGCCTGGCCGCTGCTTCGCTTGCAAGGATTTACACAGGCGTTTCTGTATGATATAGAGACAATGATTCCTTATCGCAATACATTTCGTGGATTTTATTTTCAAAATTATCCTCGGGATGCTTCTGTGCTGGTGCGTTGCGTGCAAGGCCGTTGCCTGGTATTGGCGGCGGATCTGCGGGCTAATTCACAAACCCGCTTAAAGTGTGTCGTGAAGGAGCTATCCGGATTGAATGGCGCGCAACTTGTCACGGAAAAAGGGTTTGCACACGCTTTTTTGTCTCTGGAGGACAGTACGCTAATCCAGATTAAAATGGATGCACCGTTAGACACTGCGTTTGCAAGATCGTTTCGCTGGGACGATCCTGAGTTAGAAATTCCATGGCCGCAGGGACTGCAACTTGATCCTTCTACGTTTGTAATTTCTGCCGCCGACCAGTGCGCACCGTGCGTTGCGGAATGCGGTTGCAACTATTGATGCTACAAATGGAGACGGATGCTATGGAGATCAAACTGCGGCGCGTGACGGAGAACGATCTGTACAACCTGATGGTCTGGCGTATGCGGCCGGACATCGCGCGCCACATGATGACGGAAGTGCAGCTTACGATGGACATGCAGCGTAAGTGGTTCGAGTCGCTCCAAAAGAACGACACCCAGATGCGGTGGGTCATCTGGGCAGACGACGTTCCAATCGGCTCTATCTATCTGACGCAGATTGATCACAGGAATAAGCACGCAGAGCTGGGCGTGTTCATTGCGGAAAAAGCATACCGAGATTTCCGGCGCCTGTTGTACATCCACTGGAATCTGTTTGATTACGTATTTGCCCATACGGATTTGCACCGGATATATGGCTGCATCATGGAGGGCAATGAGGGCATGATCCGCTTTAATCTGGCAAATGGCAGCTTGGTGGAGGGCAAGCTGACCGACCACATTTACAAAAACGGAAGGTTTTACGATCTCACCTATGTGGGACTGACCAGAGAACGCTGGGCGGAGTTCCGCAAGGGCGTGCAGTATGATAAATATGAAATCGAATAAGGAGAATGGGTTGTGACGAACCGCGAAATCTATACCAACATTTTTAAGGAGCTCTTCGGCGTGAAGGCAGATAGCCTGAATGCAGCCTTTACCTTTGCCGATACGGAGGCATGGGATTCTATGACGCATATGACGCTGATTTCGAAATTGGAAGAAGCATTCGACGTGTTTTTCGAGACAGAGGACATCCTAAATTTTGGTTCTTTCCTTCATGGCATGGAAATTCTGCGCCGCTATGGGGTGGAGATTTGACATGCAGGGACAGCGCCTTTGTGGAAAAGTTGCCCTCGTCACGGGCGCAGGGCGGGGGATAGGCAGCGCGATTGCACAGCGGCTGGCGGCCGACGGCGCGACGGTTTACGCGCTCGATCTGCCTGGGCAGGCGTTTGAAGAGCGATGTGCGGCGTGCGCAATTCCCCTGTATGCCGATATTACCGATTCTACAGCGGTCAAGGCTGCGCTTGGCAGGATTCGTGCGGAGCAACAGCGGATCGACGTACTCGTAAACAATGCTGCCATCATCTCCTATGAGCCGATGGGGATGGTCACGAAAGATCAGATGCGCCGGATGTTTGAAGTGGATGTGTTCGCTTTGATCGAGCTGATGCAGTATGTGTCGCGCATGATGGCGCGGCAAAAGAGCGGCAGCATTATCAACATGGGCAGCATCGTGGGGCTCAGAGGCGCTGCTGGCCAGTTGCTCTATTCCGCTGCCAAGGGTGCGGTGCATGCGGCAACTTTGGCTGCCGCCAAGGAGCTGGCCGCTTGCGGCGTGCGGGTGAACGCGCTGGCCCCTGGGATGGTGGCATCGGAACGCTTTTTGCGTGAGGTAGAGCGGTTTCCGGAGCGGATTGCAAACATTGGCGTGGGACGCCTTGCTGACCCGATGGACGTGGCCAATGCCTGTGCCTTTTTGGCTTCTGAGGAGGCCGCCTATATTACCGGGCAGATCATCGGCATGGATGGCTGCATGGCATTATAAGTAATGGCGTGATAGTGGAAGTGTAACATGTATTTGAACTTGGATGAAAAACCGAAGGACGCCATTGCGCTCAGGGACAGCGCCAATGACCAGCTGACCTACGGGCAGCTTTGCGCGTCGGTGGAAGAGCTTGGCACCAGGACGGAAAAGCGCAGTATGATCTTCTGCCTGTGCAGAAACGACATCGGGGCTGCTCTTGGCTATTTGGCATTTGTGAACGGCGGTCAGGTGCCGCTGTTGCTCAGCGATCGTATTGACCCGACGTTGCTGGATGCACTGGTGAATACGTATGCTCCGGCCTATTTTTACTATCCAGAGGAATTGGACCTTCCCTTTGGCCGCCGTGAGGTTGCCAGAACGCACGGATATGTTCTTGCACGCACGGATGCGCCGGTTTATCCGGTGCACGATGAGCTCTCGCTGCTGCTGCCTACTTCGGGTTCCACCGGCAGTCCTAAACTGGTGCGGCATGCATACAGAAACCTGTGTGCCAATGCCAGGAATGTGGCGACGGCGTTTTCCATTGCAGAGGACGAGCGTGCACTGCTGGAGCTTCCACTGCAGTACACCATGGGCCTGTCAGTTCTGAGCAGCCATCTGTATCGTGGCGCACGTGTGGTTTTGACCCGATTTGGACTGACGGAAACGGGTTTTTACCGTCAGTTCAGGGAAGAGGGGATTACGAGTTTTACGGGTGTCCCCTATACATTTGAAATCCTTTCCCGCTTGCGCTTTACGCGTTCGGACTGGCCTGAACTGCGTCTCTTGTCGGTAGGGGGCGGCCGACTGTCGGACAGGCTGATCGAGGAGTTTGCAACCTTTTGCCAAAGCAAGGGTGGCGGCTTCGTTTCGTCGTTTGGACAGACCGAGTGTACCGCGCGCATGGCGCTGCTCGAGCCGCAGTACGCGCTTACCAAGCTGGGCAGCATAGGCAAGGCCATTCCCGAAGGCCGGCTGTACCTGATTGACGAAAATGGCAAAGAGATTGCGGGCGAGGGTGACGGAGAGATGTGTTATGATGGTCCAAACGTCACGATGGGCTATGCTACTTGCCGGGAAGACTTGCAAAAGGGGGATGAATGGCATGGCGTGCGGCATACCGGAGACCTGGCGCATCGCGACGATGAGGGGTTCTTCTTTATAACGGGCAGGTTGAGCCGGTTTCTCAAGATTTACGGCGTTCGCGTAGGGCTGGACGAGAGCGAAAAACTGCTTCGTGCTGCTTTGAACACTGACTGTGCATGTACAGGGACAGACAAGCTCATGCGTATCTATCTGACGGATGCCGAAAAGGAAAGGGCGGCGGTTGACTGCATGGCAGAAACGACCGGCTTGCCACGGACGGTGTTTTCCTGCCGGCATATCGCTGAAATTCCGCGCAACGAGACAGGAAAGATCCTGTATGCCCAGCTGCCTGACGGCTGAGAGGGCAGGGTTTGACTGGAATACAGCAATCTCTAAATCTGCAATGTATATCGAAAGGAAGGATACTATGGGAATTCAACTGTTTGTACCGACGTTTGACGTAGAGGCATGCCTTGCGCAGATTCGCGAGTGCCTGGAGAAAGGATGGCCCGGCATGGGGTTCAAGACGGTCGAGTTTGAAAATGCCTGGAAGCAGTATACGGGGCTGCCGAATGCGCATTTTCTGGCCTCCGCTACCGCGGGCCTGAACCTGGCGCTCGAAGTCATGAAAGAAGAATACGGCTGGGAGGACGGCGACGAGGTCATCACTACACCGATGACGTTCGTATCCACCAACCATGCGATCCTGATCAACAAGCTGTCCGCGGTGTTTGCAGATATCGACGAGTATCTTTGCCTCGATCCTAAAAAGGTCGAAGCCGCCATCACCCCGAAGACAAGGGCGGTCATGTTTGTCGGCATGGGCGGCAGCACCGGTCGGTTTGAGGAAGTGGCCGCCATCTGCAAGGCGCACGGCCTGCGTCTGATCCTGGATGCCGCGCACATGGCCGGCACCCGCTTGAACGGCAAGATCCCGGGACAGGAGGCCGACGTGGTCAACTACTCGTTTCAGGCTGTCAAGAATTTGCCCACTGCAGACAGTGGTATGATCTGTTTCCGCGAGAACCGGTTTGATGAGATCGTCCGCAAAAAGACCTGGCTGGGCATCAACAAGGATACGTATTCCCGCATGACGAACACCGGCGGCAATTACAAGTGGCGCTATGACGTCGAATATATCGGTCACAAGGCGCACGGAAATTCCATCATGGCGGCGATTGCGCTGGCGCAACTGCCGCGTCTCGACCATGACAATGCCTATCGCCGCCAGATTGTCAAGTGGTACCGCGAGGGTTTTCAGGCGTATCCCGACGTCATCCGACAGATTCCCAATCCCGAGGGGTGTGAGTCGGCGCACCATCTGTACCAGATCATGGTAGACGATCGGGACGGGCTGCTGACCTACCTCAATGAGCACGATATCTTCCCCGGCGTGCATTACATCGACAATACCCAGTACCGGATGTACGCCTACGCACACGGCACCTGCCCGAATGCGCATTATGTCAGCGACCACATCCTTTCTCTTCCGCTCCACATGCGCCTGACGTATGAGGACGTGCAGAAGATCATCGATACGGTTGTTGCCTACACGACGATATGATGACGGGAAGGGGCACCATGAAGGGAATCGTTCTCGCAGGCGGAAAAGGTACGCGCCTTTATCCTATTACCAAGGCCGTTTCCAAACAATTGCTCCCGGTCTACGATAAGCCCATGGTGTATTATCCCATTTCCGTGCTCATGCTGGCTGGAATTCGGGAGATCCTCATCATTTCCACGCCGGAAGACCTGCCGCTGTATCGGAAGTTGCTGGGTTCCGGGGAAGAGCTTGGCGTGCGCTTTTCTTATTGTGAGCAGTCCGCGCCGCGGGGGCTGGCCGAGGCGTTCTTGCTCGGCGAGACCTTTATCGGAGACGATAATTGCTGCTTGATTCTGGGCGACAACATCTTCTATGGGCAAGTGCTCAGCCCTATGCTCCAGCATGCCAGCGCCTTGCAGCATGGGGCTATCATCTTCGGATATCCTGTCAAGGATCCGCGCGCCTTCGGCGTAGTGGAGATCGACGAGCAAAAGCGCGCCATTTCCATTGAGGAAAAACCCGAACACCCGAAATCCAATCTGGCCGTACCTGGATTGTATTTCTATGACAACCGGGTGGTGGAAATCGCTCGCCACGTGCGCCCTTCCGCGCGTGGCGAGCTGGAGATTACCGCTGTCAACAACGCCTACCTGGAAATGGATGAGCTGTTTGTAGAGGTGCTCGGCCGTGGTATGGCTTGGCTCGATACAGGTTCCCCGTCCAACCTGCTTAAGGCATCGGACTTTGTGGAGGCCGTGCAGTCACGCCAGGGATACTATGTGGCGTGTCTCGAGGAGATTGCCTGGCGCATGGGCTTTATTAGTTATGAGCAACTCATGAGCTGCGGCAGGGCACTGGCTTCCACGGATTATGGACAGTACATCCTCAGCCTGTGACCGTTTCGTTCCGTTGATGACCGAGGGAGGTAAGGCATGAATATCCTGGTGACCGGCGGCGCCGGTTTTATCGGCAGCAATTTCATCTATTATTTGCTGGACAAGCATCCGGAGGACCGGGTGGTGTGTCTGGACGCGCTGACCTATGCGGGCAACCTGGAGACATTGCAAGAGGCTATGCAGCGGCCCGCATTTCGTTTTGTCAAGGGGGACATTGCGGATCGACAGGTGGTGTTCGAGCTGTTTGGCAAAGAAGGGTTTGATATCGTCGTGAACTTTGCGGCAGAGAGCCACGTCGACCGCTCCATCGAGGATCCGGGCGTGTTCCTGCTAACGAACGTCATTGGAACGCAGGTGCTGCTGGATGCCGCCCGTGCCTTTGGCGTACGGCGGTTCCACCAAGTGTCTACCGACGAGGTATATGGCGACCTGCCACTCGACCGGCCAGACCTGTTTTTTACGGAGGAAACGCCGCTCCACACGTCGTCGCCCTATTCGGCCAGCAAGGCGGCAGCCGATTTGCTGGTGTTGGCTTATTGGAGAACGTACGGCCTGCCGACGACGATCACACGCTGCTCCAACAATTATGGCCCGTATCATTTTCCGGAAAAGCTCATCCCCCTGATGATCACGCGCGCGTATAACGATCAAAGCCTGCCGGTGTACGGCAAGGGCGAGAACATTCGCGACTGGCTGTATGTAGGGGATCACTGCGTTGCTATCGACCTCGTCATGCGCCGTGGCACTCCGGGCGAAGTATACAACGTCGGCGGACACAATGAGCGTGCCAACATCGATGTGGTCAGGACGATCCTGCGGCTGCTCGGCAAGCCGGAGACGCTCATCACCTATGTGAAAGACCGGCCGGGCCATGACCGGCGTTATGCCATCGATCCGGCCAAGATCCATCGCGAACTGGGCTGGCTGCCCACCACATCCTACGAAGAGGGTATGGAGAAGACCGTGGCATGGTATTTGAGCCACCGCCCCTGGTGGGAGAACATCCTCTCCGGCGAATATCAGAACTACTATCAGCGCATGTATGAAGGACGGTAATGGTTGCGTGACGGTGAACACAAAGAACGACATGCTGTGGCGTCTATTGCGCTCCTGGCGCGATACGCAGGGCAAGGCCTGCAACACGACGGAGATCCTGCGCTGGGTGGAGGAGCGTAACCGCAATCTGCGCGTGGAGATCCGCAGGATTGCGCTTGCAGATAGCAAGGACTGGTTTTATGATGTGGTATCCGGCCAGATCGTCAATCAGAACCGCAGTTTTTTCCAGATTGGCGGGCTGCAGGAGCTGAAAGGTGGCGAGGTCTTTTGGGAACAGCCCGTGCTGCTGCAGAACGAGATCGGCTACCTGGGCATGATCTGCAAAGAGATTGGCGGTGTGCTGCATTTTCTCATGCAGGGCAAGATCGAGCCGGGCAATGTGAACAAGATTCAGCTCTCGCCTACCGTGCAGGCTACCAAGAGCAATTTCACCCAAAAGCATGGGGGCCGGCGCCCGGCATATATCGAGTATTTTATCAATGCCCGTCCGGAGCAAATCCTGGTGGATCAAATTCAGTCGGAACAGTCCTCGCGCTTCTATAAAAAACGCAACCGCAACATCATTGTTCTGACTGACGAAGAGGTGCCCATATTGCCTTCCCACCGCTGGATGACGCTCGGTCAGATCAAGGAGCTCATGCGGGTGGACAACCTGGTCAACATGGACACGCGAACGGTTCTTTCCTGCATTCCCTTTGCGCTGATGGACCCCCGGGCGGACGTGGAGGAGATGGTAGCGCAGTTTGCGGACCCGGCGCTGGGGCGGTCGTTGCTGATGGGGATGGGCGAGAACCTGCTGCCGCGTATCTATCGCTATATCAACGACTGCAAGATGTTTTCCGAAACGGACGTGCGGCTGACCTCGCTCGAGAAGCTTGCTACCTGGTCGATGCGGGGCAACGAGTTTGTCTGTAGCAACCACTGCGACTTCAAGGTGATTTTCTGCGACATTGCCATCGAGGGCCGTGAAGTTGCCCGCTGGACGCAGCCACTCTTTGCCGCATCTGGTACGGCTACGTTCGGACTGCTCTGTTATGACGAAGGAGGCGTGAAGAAGTGTGTTGTCCGTGCGCGTGAGGAGGTCGGCTGTTTTGATCTGATGGAGCTCGGCCCGACGGTGCAGCTGGAGGCGTCTGTTCCGGAGTCGGCGTTTGCACCCATGGATCGGCTATTTTTCCACCTGATGCGGGAGCATCCCGAGCGTATTGGTTACGACGTTGTGCTATCCGAGGAGGGCGGTCGCTTTTACCACGAGCAGAACCGTAACTTGATTTTGCAAGTGGATGCGGCGGAACTACCGACTTTGCCAGACGGGTATTTTGCGGTGGATCTGCGCACGCTCAACCTGTTGTGCCAGATCAACAATTGTTTGAACATTCAATTGCGGAACCTGTTGTCGCTCTTTTGCATGTGAAAGGGGGAATCGGTATGCAGAACAGAACGCGCATTGGTGTGCTGTGCCCTTCTGAAATTGCCTTGCGGCGGTTCATGCCCGCATTGAGCAAGCGGGATGACTTTGCCTATGCCGGGATTGGCGTAGCTGCACTATCGGAATGGTCAGGGAAAGACGCCATGCCGGAGGCGCTGTTGCAGGCAGAACAGGAAAAGGCCAAACGCTTTCAGGAAGCATATGGCGGCGAGATCTATGCAGGTTACATGGCTCTGTTGGACGACCCGTCCGTCGATGCGGTGTACATTCCTTTGCCACCCGCGCTGCACTTTAAGTGGGCAAAAGCGGCGTTGGAGCGCGGCAAGCACGTGCTGGTCGAGAAGCCCTCTACTACCTGTCCGGAGCAAACGCGGGAACTTGCACGGCTTGCCGAGGTGCGAGGCCTTGCGCTGCACGAGAACTACATGTTTGTGTTCCACAAACAGATTGAGTATATACAGGATTGTGTGCGGAAGGGCAAGTTGGGAGAAATCCGGCTCTTCCGGCTGGCATTCGGCTTCCCGTTCCGTGGCAGCACGGACTTTCGATATAATAGGACGCTGGGGGGCGGCGCACTGCTCGATTGCGGCGGATATACGGTCAAGCTGGCGCAGCTGCTGCTTGGGGATACGGCCAAAGTGGTGGATGCCCGCCTGGATAGCGCGCGCGGCATGGAGGTCGACATCTATGGCAACGCCGTGCTGCGCAACAGTGAAGGCGTGACCGCGCAGCTGGCGTTTGGAATGGACAACAGCTATAAATGCGAGCTTGAAATATGGGGCAGCACAGGCTATCTGCGTGCCGACCGCGTGTTTACCGCGCCTGTCGGCTTTTGTCCTAAACTGCTGCTGCGTACGGCCGAGGGCGACCAGACAGTGGAGATCGAGGAAGACGATCAGTTCTACCGCTCGCTCGGCTACTTTGCGGGACAGATTCGGGACGAGAACGCCCGTTTGGCCTGCCGAGCCGGTATTGTGAAGCAGAGCGAATTGGTGCATGCAATCTGGGAAAGGGGAAGATGACTATGGTTGAAATTCATGACACAAAAGTACCGGGCGTGAAGATTTTGAAGCCCCAGTATTTTGAAGATTATCGCGGCTATTATTGCGAAACGTATTCGGCCAGGACCCTTCGGCAACTGGGCATTTGTGTGACGTTCGTGCAGGACAATCACAGCTTTACACTCAAAAAAGGCACCATCCGTGGCATTCACTTTCAAAATAACCCATGCCCGCAGATCAAGCTCGTGCGCTGTACGCGCGGTTCAATTCTCGATGTTGCGGTGGATCTGCGAAAGGACTCTCCAACGTTCATGCAGTGGGATGCGACCGTGCTTTCGGCGGAAAATCGTCAACAGATCTGGATTCCCTCCGGGTTTGGCCATGGGTTTTTGACGCTTGAGGACAACTGTGAGGTGCAGTATAAGGTGAGTTCGTTCTATGAGCCTGAGCTGGATCGTGCGATTGCCTGGAACGATCCCGATATCGCGGTGAACTGGGGGATTGACGCCCCTATTGTGTCAGTCAAGGATGTCAAGGCGCCCAGACTGCGGGACAGCGACGTGAATTTTACCATGGCGCTGAATGCGGAGTGATCTCTGCGAACTTTGTCCATCCGGTGCCGAGCTAAGTTTAAGACGGCACACCAGATTACCCGCTGGCAGCCGGAAAGCAGGCGGCCGGGCCGGGCCCCGCGGCGCGCGCCTGGCGCGTGCAGGCGGCAAACAGGCCGGGCATTCCCGGGGCCATGCGGCCCCGGGAATGCCCGGCCTTTCTCTTGCCTCGCGAAAGCCCCATCCGGCTTTGCACCGGCTTCTTGCCGGCAGGCGACGGCAAAGAGGACGTCAAAGGGCGGTTTGCAACGGGCTGGCGGTCAGATGATGCCCATGGCTTTCGCTTCCGTTTCGTTCAGGTCGTTCCATTCCTGCAACTGGCCGCTGCTCCGGTACTGGGTCAATCGCTCGTTGAGATAGTCGCACAGCTCGTCGTTCCCCTTCATGAGGACAAAGCCGACGCCCTTGATTTCGGGGTTGACGATCTGATACTCGCATTGGCAGATGAGCTGGCCCATGATATCCTCAACCAGCAGATCGGCAAACGCCCGGTCGAATGTCGTAAACACGGCGGCGTCCACTTCGCCGGCGAGCAGCGCGTCCCGCACGGCGTTGTTGTCGTCATAGGTGAGGATTTCCGCCTCGGGATACTGCAGCTGCGCATTGGCCACCTGGATCGTCGCCCGTACCGCGCCAATGCGCGCGGCGGCCAGCGCCTCTTCGCTGTCGATCACCGGGCTGCCGGGCTGCTCCGGGTCGGCGCGGAGAAAGACCTCATCCCCTTCGATCCCCGTGACGAGGATGTTGCCGGTCATCGTGAAGCGCTCCAGACGTTCTTCCGTGATACTCCAGACGTTGGCGGAAAAGTCCACCTCGCCGTTTTGCGCGGACATGAGCTGCTGCTCAGCCGTGTCGTAGAACACGAACTCCAGCGCCACACCCAGGTCCTCCGCCATCTGCTGGCAGAGCCAGGGCACATAGCCGGAGGGATCCCCGGCGCGGTCGGCAAATTCCGCAAGCCCCTCGGGCACGAAATAGCTCATCTTGCTGTTCTCGGCCTGGAGCGCGACGCGGAGCGTGCCCCGCTCCCGGATGGCGTCCGTGGAATGATACGCAAGCGACGTCTCCGGCACCGCCGTCGGCTCGGGGGTGGGGGTGACGCTCTCCTCCGTCGGAACGGCGCTCGGGCTCGGGGTCGCCTCGGCGGGCGCGGGCGATTCCCCGCAGGCGGCAAGGCACAGGAGCGCGGACAGCGCCAACAGGATGGCCAGCCCTTTCTTAAACATTTGCATTCCCTCCCTAATATATCATGGGATAGGATTATTATATCATGGGATAGGATTATGATACACGTATTTTGCGGATTTTTGTAGTTCGTATGTGCGTCATTCTTCAAAAAACAGGTTCGTATGCGCGCCGCTTTACAAAAAAGACCCTTGAACCCGGCCTTTACGCGGGCTGGCCCCGCGGCGCTGGCGCCTGCGGCCGCCGCTTTGGGAAAATTGCCGCGCGGCAGGCCGGAGCGGGAGAGGCGGGGCAGGGGAACGGTCGGACGGGAAAGAAGGGAATAAAAAGACTCGCCGCAAGTGATTTGTCGCTAGCGGCGAGTTTGGTGCGGCAGATGGGACTTGAACCCATACGCTCGCGCACACGCCCCTCAAACGTGCCTGTCTGCCTATTCCAGCACTGCCGCACACGAAAATAGTATAGCGATCAATGGGCTGGTTGTCAATTCATTTTAAAAAATTAGGGACGCATTTTGCAAAAATTGGCGGGACGAAATTCGCGCTGATTCGGAACACTAAGGATATCATGAAAAAACTGTTTTGGATCATAGCGGCCGCCGCGCTGCTCGTCTGTACGGCGTGCGGCCTCATCAAGCGGGACCGGTTGCCTGCGGACACGGCGCGGCTGCCGGAGGGGGCGACGGTAAACGGCCAGGATGTCTCCCGGCTGACCATCGGGGAGGCGCGTGCGCGCGTGGGCGAGGGCTGGACGCCGCCGGTCTACCGGCTGCGCCTGCCGGATGGGGTGGAGACGCTGGACGCCGCCGCCCTGGGCGTCTCGTGTGACGTGAACGCGGCGCTGCTCAGCGCGGTCAACGGCGAAGCGGTGGAGGAGCTGCCGCTCACGATCGATGCCGAGGCCATGCGCGCCGCGGTGCGATCGTTTGCCGAGGCGCACACCCGGGCGCCGGAGGACGCGACGGTCGCGTTTTTGCCGGGGAGCGCGGAGGCATTTGCCTATACGCCGGAGCGCACGGGCCTGACGGTGGACGAGGACGCGCTCTACCAGGCGGTGCTGCGCGCGGTGCAGGGCGGCGAAACGGAGATCGAGGTGCCATGCAGTGTGCAGGAACCGGCGGTCACCGAGGCGGCGTTGCAGCAGGAGCGCCAGCTGCTGGGCAGCTACACGACGTCCTTTGGCCGCTCGCCGTACAACGTGGCCAACCGCGTCTTCAACATCTGCAAGGCGGCGGACGCGATCGACGGGACGGTGCTGGAACCGGGCGAGACGTTCGACTGCAACGCCGTGCTGGGCGACCGCAACGAGGAGAACGGCTGGCGCATGGCTGCGGGCATTCGCAGCGGGCAATATGTGCAGGAATATGGCGGCGGGGTGTGCCAGGTTTCTTCCACGCTGTTCAACGCCGTGCTGGAGGCGGCGCTGACGATCACCGAGCGGCACCCGCACAGCTGGCCGATGGGCTATGTGGACATCGGCCGCGACGCGACGATCAGCACCGGCGGCAAAAACTTCTGCTTTGTCAATTCCACGGATGCGCCGCTGACCCTTTCGGCGGTGGCGGACGAGGAGGAGATGACGGTCACGCTCTCGCTCTATGGCGTGCCGGCGCTGCCGGAGGGGCAGTACATCGTGGTCTCGTCGGAGCAGACGGGCACGCTGCCGGCGCTGCCGGACGAGGTCCTGCTCGATGAAAGCCTGCCGTATGGCACGCGCGTGGTGGACCGCGAGGGGCGGCGCGGCCGCACGGCGCGCACCTACCAGGAGTATTATGCCGCGGACGGCACGCTGCTCAGGCGCGAGCTCGCCTATGAGGATACCTATCGTTCCATCGCCGCCCGGATCTACGTCTCTACGGATCTGTATGCCTGGGACGGGGCGGAAGAGACCTTTACGCAGACGACCATGACCGAGGCGCCGTGACGGCTTTTCGGGACAGGCGACGCGTTCTTTCAAATTCGTTCATAGAATCGGCGCATTTGGGCGCTTTATTCTTGCGCCAGGTTGGAGTATAATAGGACAGATAAAGGGGGTGTCCTGTGATGCGGAACCTGACCATGATGACCGACCTGTACCAGCTCACGATGATGTACGGCTATTTCAAGCACGGCATGGCCGGCAACGAAGGCGTGTTCGACGTGTTTTTCCGGCCCAAGAGCAATATCACCTATGCCATTGCGGCCGGACTGCAGAGCGTCATCGATTACATCAACAATTTACATTTCGGGCCGGAGGACCTGGCTTACCTGCGCTCCCTCGACCTGTTTGACGAGCCGTTCCTCGCATATTTGGGCGAGTTGCGGTTTACCGGCGAGATCTACGCCGTGCCGGAGGGGACGGTCGTGTTCCCGTATGAACCGCTCGTGCGCGTGCGCGCGCCCATCCTGCAGGCGCAGCTCATCGAAACGGCGCTGCTGACGTTTGTGAACCACCAGACGCTCATCGCCACCAAGGCGAGCCGCGTGTGCTATGCCGCCGGGGGCGGGGCGGTGCTGGAGTTTGGCCTCCGGCGTGCGCAGGGCGCGGACGCGGGCATCTATGGCGCGCGCGCGGCGGTGATCGGCGGGTGTTCGTCCACGAGCAACGTGCTGGCCGGCGAGATGTTCGGCATCGGCGTGAGCGGCACGCATGCGCACAGCTGGGTCATGAGCTTTCCCGACGAGCTGAGCGCGTTTCGCGCGTATGCGGACACGTTCCCCAAGGCGTGCCTGCTGCTGGTGGACACATACGACACGCTGCGCAGCGGCGTGCCGAACGCCATTACCGTGTTCCGCGAGCTGCGGGAGCGGGGCTACGAGCCCATGGGCATCCGGCTCGACAGCGGCGACCTGGCGTATTTGAGCAAGCGCGCGCGCGTGATGCTCGACGAGGCCGGCTTCCCGCAGGCGAAGATCTGCGCCTCGAGCGACCTCGATGAAAACGTGATCCGCGACCTGAAGATGCAGGGCTGCCGGATCGACACGTGGGGCGTGGGCACGCGGCTCATCACGAGCGAGGACAACCCGGCGCTGGGCGGCGTGTACAAGATGGCGGCGGAGGTCGTGGACGGGCGCATGGTGCCCAAGATCAAGCTGTCCGACAATCCGGCCAAGGTCACCAATCCCGGTTACAAGAAACTCTTCCGCCTGTATGGGCCGGACGGCATGGCCATTGCCGACCTGATCGCGCTCGAAGAAGAGACGCTCGACGAGACGAAGCCGCTGCGCATCTTTGACCCGGAACATTCCTATAAAAATATGCTTGTGGAACAGTTTACGGCGCGCGAGCTGCTCGTGCCGGTGTTCCGCGAGGGACGGCAGGTATACACGTCCCCGTCCGTGGCGGAGATCCGCGCGTATGCCCGCCGCGAACTGGACACCATGTGGGACGAGTACCGCCGGCTCATGCAGCCGCACATCTACAAGGTGGACCTGTCGGACCGGCTGTATGACCTCAAAAAACGCCTGATCCGCGAGCATACGGGAGGCCGCGCATGAAGCGCCGGCGCTGGAAACCCCTTTTGCGGTTGCTGGCCGCGCTGCTCGTGGCGGGCCTGTGTTCGGCGTGCGTACACGTGGAGCCGGAACTGGTGGGCACCCCCACGCCGCCGGCGTCTCCGACGCCGGAGCCGGACCCGTTCCAGTTGGAGCTTACGGCCGCGCCCGTCGAGACGGACCAGCTGGGCAAGCGCATCGAGACGGAAGACCACTACTTCCGCTATTACCTGTCCTTTGGCGACCTGCGCGTATACGAATACGGCACGGGCACGTTCCTCGACGGCGTGTGCGTCAACGCGTATCCGCTGCCGCTGGACGGCGTGGTGCACATCGTCTATTACAGCGAGGACGGCCGCGTGTGCGGTACCGGCCAGATCCACAACGCCGAGGGCGGCACGGTGCTCCAAAGCGGCAGCAACGCCATCTATGCAGAGATTTTAACCGATATCAGCGTGCAGGACATGGATTTTGTGCTGGAGGTGGAGACGCAGTTCCAGCCGGTTGTGGACGCTGCTGACCAAAACGGATAACGACATAAGGGGAGGGAAGCGAACATGAAAGTTCTGTTACTCAACGGCAGTCCGCATGCGAACGGCTGCACGCGCGCCGCGCTGGCGGAGGTGGAGCGGGCGCTTCAGGCCGAGGGCGTGGAGACGGAGTGCCTGCACGTGGCTGCAAAGCCGGTCCGCGGCTGCATCGGCTGCGGCGGGTGCGCCAAGACGCACCGCTGCGTGTTTGGCGACGACGCCGTCAATGCGTGTATCGGCGCGCTGGCGCAGGCGGACGGGCTCGTGGTCGGCTCGCCGGTGTACTATGCGTCGCCAAACGGCACGGTGCTCAGCCTGCTTGACCGCGTGTTTTATGCGGGCGGCTGCTATGCGGCGCACAAACCGGCCGCCGCTGTCGTGTCCGCGCGGCGCGGCGGGACGACGGCCGCGCTGGACGTGCTGACGAAGTACTTTACCATCTCGCAGATGCCCGTGGTCTCTTCCACATACTGGCCGATGGTGCACGGCAACCGCCCGGAAGAGGCGGCGGCCGACCTGGAGGGCCTGCAGACCATGCGCAACCTGGGGCGCAACATGGCCTATCTGTTGCGCTGCATCGAGGCGGGGCGGCAGGCCGGTGTGCGCGCGCCGGAGGCGGAGCGTGCGTGCCGCACCAATTTCATCCGCTGAAGGTTCCGGCTTGCGCGCGGCTGCATGGCGGCTTGCGTACGAGCCGGATTTGTCTGTCTGATCGGAAACACCTTTTCACTTTACACGAAACTGCCTTTGGAACAACGTATGGGAATGCAACTGTCTGTCATCGGCTGCGGCCGCTGGGGCTCTTTGATCGCGTGGTATCTCGACCGGCTGGGGCACGACGTCGCGCTCTATGGCCGCGCCTCTTCGCCGCGCATGCAGCGCTTTCTGGCCGAGCGCCGGAACGACCTGCTCGAATTGCCGCCCTCCGTACGGCTCACCACGTCGCTGGAGGACGTCTGCCGGGCGGAGACGGTCGTCGTGTCCATCGGCGTGCAGGGGCTGCGCGGCCTGATGGACGAGCTGTGTCCGCTGCGGCTCTCGGGCCGGACGTTTGTACTGTGCATGAAGGGGCTGGAGGCGGACACCGCGCTGCGCCCGTCCGAAATCGCCGCGCAGGCGCTGGGCGGAGCAAACGCCGTGGCCGTGTGGCTGGGGCCGGGCCACGTGCAGGAGTTTTACCGCGGCAACCCGAACTGCATGGTGATCGACAGCGCGGACGAGGCCGTGAAGCAGCGGCTGGTCGCGGCGTTTTCGAGCGAGTTGATCCGCTTTTATTATGGCGCCGACCTCATTGGCAATGAGATCGGCGCGGCGTCGAAAAACGTGGTCGGCATTGCGGCGGGGATGCTGGATGCGCTGGGGCTTGGCACGCTCAAGGGCGCGCTCATGTCACGCGGCACGCGCGAGATCGCCCGGTTGATCGAGGCGCTGGGCGGCAACGGCCTGTCGGCATACGGCCTGTGCCACCTGGGCGACTATGAGGCGACCGTGTTTTCGCCCCACAGTCACAACCGTCAGTTTGGCGAGGCGTTTGTGCGTGGCGAGCCGTATACGGCGCTGGCCGAGGGCAGCCAAACTGTCCGTGCGCTGCGCCTGCTCGAGGCGCGCACGGGGGTGGAGCTGCCCATTTGCCGCATGGTGTACGAGATCTTATATGAGGCGCGGGACCCGCGCGATGCGCTTGGCACGTTGCTCACGGGGCGCAGCCTCAAGCGGGAGTTCTGACGGGCGCAGGGTCGTCACGCGTCCCATGCGCCGGGATACAGGATGTCGTGCGCCACGGGCGCATAGAACAGCCGCCGGATCTGTCCGCGCTCCTGCGTCTGCCCGAGGATCCACATCAGCTTGGTGACGACCGCTTCGGTCGTCATGTCGTAGGCCTCCAGCACGCCGGGCACGCCCTTGAGCCGGTACCCCACGCGGTAGACGCCGATGTCGCTGCCCTCGTTGGGAACCTGTGTCGTCATGACGATCGTCTTGCCGCGTGCCGCCGCGTCCAGGATGCACTCGGAAAATCCGCCGGCCGTAGGCACGCCGCCCACGCCGTAGCTTTCGACGATCACGGCGTCGCTGCGTTCGAGCAGGAAGCGAAGCTGCGCCGCATCCGTGCCAGGGATGAGCTTGAGCAGCGATACGTGCCCGCCGAGCGCGTCTGCAAACAGGGGGCGCTCCAGCTTTGGCTCCCGAATGTACGACAGCAGGTGCCCGTCGGAAAGGGCGGCGAGATCCGGGTAGTTGACGCTGGCGAATGCGTGGAAGCTCTTGGTGCGCACCTTGCGGGCGCGCGTGCCGAGGATGACGCGCCCGTCGAACACGATCTGCACGCCGCTGGCCACGTCCGCGCACGCATAGCGGAACGCGTCGAGCAGGTTGGTGCGCGAATCGGTGATTTCGCGGTCGATGGGCTTTTGCGCGCCGGTGAGCACGATGGGCTTTGGCGATTGCTGGATGAGATAGGAAAGCGCCGCGGCGGTGTACGCCATGGTATCCGTGCCGTGCAGGATCACAAATCCGTCGCACGCGTCGTACCGCGCGCGGATGGCGCGCGCTACCTTTAGCCAGTGCGCGGGCGTCATGTCCGTGCTGTCGATGCGGCACACCTCGACCGGTTCCACGTCGCAAAGCGCGCCCAGCGCGGGCAGCAGGCGGAGGATGTCCGCCGAGCCCAGCGTGGGCGTCAGTCCGTCGCCGGCGGCCTGCGAGGCGATCGTGCCGCCGGTGGTAATCATGCAGATGCGTTTTTTCATAGTCCCTCCGGATGTCCTTGCGCGCGGCGCCGGTGCGCCGCGCAGGATTAGCATACCACGCGGCGGCCGCTCTGACAACCGTGCCGCCTTTTTGTATGCGTTCTGAACGGGCGTTTGGTTGACATCCCGTTGGCGGGTAGATATAATGGGATATCATCGCGCACCGTCCGCTGCGCCGTGTGTTCAGGAGGTTTTTTTCGTTGAAAGGCCATGCAATCCGGCGGCTTTCGCCCGCGCAGATCGTGATCGTGGGCTTTTTGCTGCTGATTCTGGCGGGCGCCGGGCTGTTGTCGCTGCCCATCGCCACGCGCACGCGGGAGGCGACGCCGTTTTTCGACGCGCTGTTTACGGCCACGTCCGCCACGTGCGTGACGGGGCTGGTCGTGCGCGACACAGCCTCCCACTGGTCCGGCTTTGGGCAGGCGGTCATCCTGTGCCTGATCCAGATCGGCGGCATGGGCGTGGTGACCATGGCGATCGCCGTCTCGCTGTTTACCGGCAGGCGGATCGGCATCGGCCAGCGCTATTTGATGCAGGAGTCCATCTCCGCGCCGCAGGTCGGCGGGATCGTGCGCATGACCGGGTTCATCCTGCGCGCGACGGTGCTGCTGGAGCTGTGCGGCGCGGCGCTGTTGGCGCTGCGCTTCTGCACCATGCCCGAGATCGGCTTTTTCCGCGGGCTGTGGTACGGCCTGTTCCACTCTGTTTCCGCGTTTTGCAACGCCGGCTTCGACCTGATGGGCACGCCGGACGCCCCATTCCAGTCGCTGGTCGGGTTTTCGGGCGACGTGCTGATCAACGTCGTCGTGATGCTGCTCATCGTGGTGGGCGGCCTCGGCTTTTTCGTGTGGGACGATTTGCGCACAAACCGCTTCCACGTGCGTGCGTGGCGGTTGCACACCAAGCTCGTGCTGCTGGCGACGGCGGGCCTCATCGTGCTGCCCGCGCTGTTCTTTGCACTGTACGAGTTCGGCCAGCCCGCGTGGGCGGGCCTGACGCCGGGGGAGCGCGCGCTGGCCGGGGCGTTCCAGTCGGTTACCCCGCGTACGGCGGGCTTCAATACCGTCGATCTTACCAGGCTGTCGGGCGTGTCCGTGCTGCTGATGATCCCGCTCATGCTCATCGGCGGTTCACCGGGCTCGACGGCGGGCGGCGTCAAGACCACGACGTTCGTGGCGCTGCTGCTCTCGGTGCGCGCGGCGTTTCGCCGCAAGGAGAGCGTGCAGTGCTTTGGCCGGCGGCTGCAGGGGGACGCGCTGCGCAACGCGGCCGCGCTGGCGATGCTGTACCTGCTGCTGTTTTTCCTCAGCGGCGTGCTGCTCTGCTGCGTGGATGGCGTGACGGTACGGGACGCGCTGTTTGAAACGGCCTCCGCAATCGGTACGGTCGGCCTTTCCATGGGCATCACGCCACAGTTGAGCCGGATTTCGCAGTTTGCGCTGATTCTGCTCATGTACTTTGGCCGCGTGGGCGGGTTGACGCTGCTGTATGCGGTGGCGGGTGTACAGGCCGTGGTGCCGGCGCAGGCGCCGCAGGAGCGGGTGACCATCGGCTGACGGAAACGCCGGCCGGGAAAAGGAGTGGTATCACATGGGAAAGAAAAAGTCGATTTTGCTCGTGGGCGCCGGCCGGTTCGGGCGGCACATGGCGATGAAGCTGCAGGAGCTGGGGCACGAGGTCTGGGCCGTGGATCAGAGCGAGGAGCGCGTGAACGACCTGCTGCCGTATGTGACGAACGCGCAGATCGGGGATACGTGCAGCGAGGCCTTCATCGGTTCGCTGGGCGTGCGCGATTTCGACGTCTGCGTGGTCACCATTGGCGACGAGTTCCAAAGCTCGCTCGAGACGACCGCGCTGCTCAAGGAGTGCGGTGCGAAATTCGTGGTCGCCCGCGCCAGCCGCGAGGTGCACGCCAAGTTTCTGCTGCGAAACGGCGCCGATGAGGTCGTGTACCCGGAAAAGGAGATGGCCATCCGCGCCGCGGTGCGCTACAGCTCGGAGAACGTGTTCGACTACATCCGCCTGAACGACGAATACTCCATCTATGAAACGGCGGTGCCGGAGGGGTGGATCGGGCGCTCCATCATCGACCTGGGCGTGCGGCAGAAGCACCACATCAACATCCTGGCCATCAAGCGAGACGACGCGCTCGAACCGTTGCCGCGTCCGGACTATATGTTCCGGCAGGGAGACCGCATCCTGATCCTCGGCGCGAACCGGGACATTCGCAAGTTTATCGACTTTTAAGCGGTGAAGCGCTCGCTTTTACATTTCCCACATCGGGGAGGCGGGCGCGCCGCGCCTACATAACGGCAGGAGAGGAGAAAAGGTCGATGCGTTACGAGATCACAGGCGGGGCGTTCCCCGTCGTCATCTGCAACCTGGAGGACGGCGAGCAGATGATCACCGAAAAAGGTTCCATGGTATGGATGACGTCGAATTTGCAGATGGAGACGCACGGGGGCGGCATTGGCAAGATGTTCTCCAAGGCGTTTTCCGGCGAGAGCATGTTCCAGAACGTCTACACGGCGCGCGGCGCGGGGATGATCGCGTTTGGCTCCAGCTTCCCGGGCAAGATCCTCGCAGTCGAGATCGGGCCGGGGCGGGAGCTGGTTGTGCAGAAGAACGCCTTCCTTGCCGCGGAGAACGGCGTGGAACTGTCCATTCACTTCAACAAAAAACTCGGCGTCGGCTTTTTCGGCGGCGAAGGCTTCATCATGCAGCGGTTGTCGGGCTGCGGCATCGCGTTTCTGGAGATCGACGGCGAACTGGTCGAGTACACGCTTGCCGCCGGCCAGCAGATGATTGTGGACACGGGCAACGTCGCGGGATTTGAGCCGGGCGTTTCCATCGAGATCCGGCAGGTGCCGGGCATAAAGAACAAGATCTTGGGCGGCGAGGGCCTGTTCAACACCGTGCTGACCGGTCCCGGTCGCATTTTGCTGCAGACCATGCCGATCAGCAACGTTGCCATGGCGATCCGCCCCTTCATTCCCACGGGCAACGGCTGAGCCATGCCTTGCCGCGGCGTGGCAGACCGAACGGGAGAAGAGAGCCGCTCGAACGAGGGGCTCTTTTTGACGCCCGTTTGCACGGCGGCGTGCTTTGCATTGCCGCCCAAACCGTGCTACAATACTATCGACAACGGGCGCGGCAAATGCCGCACAGGAGGGAGAACATGGAGCAGGGGACGCTGTTTGAGGACCGCGGGGCGCAGCAGCCGCTGGCGGCCCGCCTGCGGCCGCGGACGCTGGAGGAGTATGTCGGGCAGACGCACCTGCTCGGCGAGGGCAAGGTGCTGCGGCGGCTGATCGAGAGCGACCAGATCTCTTCCATGATCTTCTGGGGCCCGCCGGGCGTGGGCAAGACGACGCTGGCGCGCATCATCGCCCGGACGACCCGCGCCACGTTTATCGATTTTTCAGCCGTCACGAGCGGCATCCGGGAGATCCGCGCGGTCATGACCCGCGCCGAGGAGAACCAGCGCTTTGGCGAGAAGACCATCGTATTTGTAGACGAGATCCACCGTTTCAACAAGGCGCAGCAGGATGCGTTTTTGCCGTTTGTGGAAAAGGGGAGCATCATTCTCATTGGCGCGACCACGGAGAACCCGTCGTTTGAGATCAACGGCGCGCTGCTGTCGCGGTGCAAGGTGTTCGTGCTGCAGGCACTCACGACGGAGGAGCTGGCGTCGCTGCTGGCGCGCGCGCTGCGGGATGAGCGCGGCTTTGGCGGGCAGCAGGTGCACATGCCGGACGAGCTGCTGACCGCGACGGCCACCTTCGCCAATGGCGATGCGCGCACCGCGCTGTCCACGCTCGAGATGCTCGTGCTCAATGGCAAAATGGAGGCCGACGGCAGCGTGACGGTGACGCCGGAGACGTTTGAACAGTGCACCTCCCGCCGCTCCCTGCTCTATGACAAGGGCGGCGAGGAGCACTACAACCTGATTTCCGCGCTGCACAAATCCATGCGCAACTCGGATCCCGACGCGGCGGTCTACTGGCTGGCGCGCATGCTCGAGGCTGGGGAGGACCCGCTGTATGTGGCCCGCCGCGTGGTGCGGTTTGCAAGCGAGGACGTGGGCCTCGCCGATCCGCGCGCGCTGGAGCTTGCGGTCGCGGCGTACCAGGCGTGCCATTTCATCGGCATGCCGGAGTGCACCGTGCACCTGACGCAGGCGGTGGTGTACCTCTCTATGGCGCCAAAGTCCAACGCGCTGTATATGGCGTACGAGCAGGCCAAGCGCGACGCAGTGCGCCAGCTGGCCGAGCCGGTGCCGTTGCACATCCGCAACGCGCCGACGCGGCTGATGAAAGAGCTGGACTACGGCAAGGGCTACCAGTATGCCCACGACGCGCCCCAAAAGCTGACGAGCATGCAGTGCCTGCCCGATTCGCTCGTGGGGCGTGCGTATTACCGCCCAACCGAGCAGGGGCTGGAGGCCAAATACCGTGAACGGCTGCAGCAGATCAAGGCGTGGAAGCGGCAGCACCGGGACGGGCAACCGTAACCGGCGGGACGGAGGACGTGATGGACGGGCTGTGGACGCCGGCGTCGTATGCTTTGGCTGCATGGAACCTCGCCGTGGCGCTGCTGTATGGTTGGGACAAGCGGCTGGCCGTGCGTGGCCGGCGGCGCGTGCCGGAGGCCACGCTGCTGGTGGCCGCGGGGTTGTTTGCCGCGCCGGGCGCGGTGCTGGGCATGTATCTGTTCCGGCACAAGACGAAAAAGGCGCTGTTCCGCTTTGGCGTGCCCGCGCTGCTGCTGTGCCAGCTCCTGGCGGCGTATGCGCTGCTAAGGGACTGACCGCACGCGACTGAAGCGGACCTGGGAAGGCGACGGACCGGCAGGCACCGCAAAAAAACGCGCGCCGGCGCGCGAACGAGAGACGCCGGCAGAGGAGGATGGGTATGCAAAACGCATTGCTATGGGCCGCGGCGGGCACGGGCTTTACCTGCCTGATGACTGCGCTCGGCGCGGCGACGGTGTTTTTGCTTCGCAAGCGGATCGACCCGCGCATCCAGCGGGTGGCGCTGGGCTTTGCGGCGGGCGTGATGATCGCCGCTTCGGTGTGGAGCCTGCTGATCCCCGCGATCGAGGAGGCGGAGGCGGCCGGACAGCCCGGGTGGCTGCCGGCGTTCGGCGGGTTTGCGCTGGGCGTCGGGTTTTTGATGCTGCTCGACTCGCTGCTGCCGCACCTGCATCCCGGCGCGGCGCAGGCCGAGGGCGTGTCGGCTGCCTGGCGGCGCACGACGCTGCTGGTGCTGGCGGTGACGCTGCACAACATTCCGGAGGGCATGGCGGTCGGCCTGTCGTTTGCGCGCGCGGCGATGCCGGGCGGCGCGGCCGCGGCGGAGGGCGGCATGGCGCTGGTGGCCGGCGCGCTGGCGCTTTCCATCGGCATGGGCATTCAGAATTTCCCGGAGGGCGCGGCCATTTCGCTGCCGCTCAGGCAGGAGGGGCTCACGGCCGGGCGCGCATTCCTGTATGGTGCGGCCAGCGGCGTGGTGGAGCCGGTGGCAGGCATCCTCGTCGTGCTCCTGGCGCCCGTGATCGCGCCCGCGATGCCGTGGATGCTCTCGTTTGCCGCCGGGGCGATGCTGTATGTCGTCGTCGAGGAGCTGATCCCGGAGGCGCACCTGGGCGAGCATTCGCATGCGGGGACGCTGGGCGCGATGGCTGGCTTTGCGGTGATGATGGTGCTGGACGTGGCGCTTGGCTGAGGGCGGCCGGGGCGACAGAGAAGGAAGCGCGCGGGGCGCGCGGCCATGTTGGCCGCGCGCCCCGCGCTCGTCCCGGAACGCCCATCTGGAAACGCCGGGGCGGCACCATCTCAGCCCCTGCCGCGGAGGCTGCTCACGATGCCGCACAGGATGCCCCCGATCGGGAACACCACCCAGCCGGGGTGCCACAGGTGAAAGACGAAGCCCAGCAGCAGGAACAGGGCCGTGGCGACGAGCATGATGGCGCCCTCCCAGTCCCTGCCCGGGGCGTTCGCTTTGGCGTCATTTGCGCCGTCTGCGGCCTGTGCGCTCACGGGCGCGTCTCCCACGTGATAGCGCGCCCACGTCATGCCGCCGTAGACGAGGAGCATGGCGGCGGCCGCGAGGATGAGCAGGAAGAGCCCGGTGGCCAAAGAGCTGCGCGCCTCCTCCTGCAGGCCGGACATCAGCAGCGGGCTGCACACGAGCAGGATCACGCCGAGCAGCGCAAGCACGGCCCCGCCGGCGATCAACCACGGGAAGCGGCGTTCGAATTGCTCCACTTGCGCAGGGGGATAAGGGGAACGGGGGATCGAGGGATAGCGCCGTTCAAACGCGGCGTGACGGCAGCCGAACACGATGCACATCGCCGCGGCGGCGGCGATGCAGCCGAGTAGCAACGCCGTGCCCACGAGCGCGGCCACATTCCCCGGGAAACGGGCCTGGAGTAGCAGCAGGACGGCGATGCCGGCAAGCACCAATCCCGTGCTGCACGTCACAAGCCGCGTGCCCGAGCGCATGTGCCGGTCGTAAGCGACGGCCGCCGCTTGCGCTTCCCGCTCGGATGCCTGTGCGTCCGCCGCGTCTTCGGTGCGCGCGCGTCCATCTCCCACGCTGCCGCGCACGAGCGTGTCGAGGCTGCAGCCGAACAGGTCGCATAGCTGCAGCAGCTTATCCATCTCCGGGAAACTCCCGTCCGACTCCCACTTGGAGACCGACTGCCGGGAGACGCCCAGCGCATCGGCCAGGCCTTCCTGGGTCATGTTGTTGCGCCGGCGCAGCGCCTGCAGATTCGTGCCAAAGCTCATAGGTCCCTCCGGGGCGCGGCGGGGCGCCGCGCGGTTGTGATGACGGTATCATACCGCATGGCAGGGAAAAAATCCACCAATCGTTGGTTTTCAACTGCGGCAAAACATGTCAAGTTGCGGTTGCGCCGGGGGCTTTGGGGGCTACCGGAGGGCGGCGCGCGCCGTTGCGGCGCCTGAAAGGCCCTTTTTTGAGTCGATCGCGGAAAAAGATAGAAATCGGGCTTTACACCGCGCCCCCTGTGGTGGTATACTGTCTGCAACGACGGCGGATGTGCCGCCTGGCAAGACGGACAGAGGCTGACCCATGAAACACGACCTGCTTTTTGCCGCATATTCCTACTTTACCTTTGCGGGCTACTTTTACCGCAAGGGCAATGGTGGTTTTCGCGGCGGCAGGGCTTGAGACTTGCGTTTCCACGCAACAGACTTGAGAACAGCGACCTCGCGGAAGACCACCGCGAGGTCTTTTTTCTAAATTTTGCTGTTATACGCTTACAGAAAGGAACGAAACACCATGATCGTATTGCTGAAGAACCAACCGCGCGAGGACGAACTGCAAAACCTCATCAACTGGTTTCGCGGCATGGGGTTGGACGTACACGTCAGCCACGGCAGCGACCACACGCTGCTCGGCCTCATCGGCGACACGTCGCGCATCGACATCGACCTCATCCAGGCGCTCGAGATCGTCGAGAGCGTGACGCGCATCCAGGAGCCGTATAAAAACGCCAACCGCAAGTTCCATCCGGAGGACAGCGTGTTCGACGTCGGCGGGGGCGAACGCATCGGCGGCGGGTATTTCCAGCTGATCGCGGGGCCGTGCTCGGTGGAATCGGAAGAGCAGATCTGTTCCATCGCGGCGGACGTGAAAAAGAGCGGCGCGACGATGCTGCGCGGCGGCGCGTTCAAGCCGCGCACGTCGCCCTATGCGTTCCAGGGCCTCCGGGAAAAGGGCATTGAGCTGTTGCTCGAGGCCAAGCGGGAGACCGGGTTGCCCATTGTGACGGAACTGATGGATATTTCGCAGCTGCCGCTGTTTGCCGATGTGGACGTGATCCAGGTGGGCGCGCGCAGCATGCAGAACTTTGAAATGCTCAAGGAGCTCGGGCACTGCGACAAGCCCATCCTGCTCAAACGCGGCCTGTCCAGCACGTTCCAGGAGCTGCTCATGAGCGCGGAATACATCATGGCGGGCGGCAACGAGCGCGTGATCCTGTGCGAGCGCGGCATTCGCACGTTTGAGACGTACACGCGCAATACGCTCGACATTTCGGCCGTGCCGGTGCTGCGGGAGCTGTCGCACCTGCCGGTCGTGGTCGATCCGAGCCACGCCACCGGCATGTGGCGCATGGTGCATCCGCTGGCGCTGGCCGCGGTCGCCGCGGGTGCGGACGGCATCATGGTGGAGGTGCACAACGATCCGCCGCACGCGCTGTGCGACGGGCCGCAGTCCATCACGCCGCAGGGGTTTGACCAGCTGGCGCGGGATGTGCGCGCGCTGCGCGAGGCGCTGGGCAAGAGGCAGAGCGCATGAGCACGGTCGGCGTACTTGGCCTTGGCCTGATCGGCGGGTCGCTGGCGCGCGCGCTCCACGCGCGCACGGACTGGGACGTGCTGGGGCTCGACGCCGATCCCGCGGTCGTTGCGCGCGCGCTGTCGGACGGGGTCATCCGCGCCGGCGCGCACGACGGGGAGCAGATGGCGGCGCTTGCCGGCACGTGCGACGTGCTGCTCGTGGCGCTGTATCCCGGCGTGGCCGTGGAGCGCATGCGGCAGCTGGCGCCGGCGCTCCGGCCGGGGACGCTCGTGGTGGACTGCTGCGGTGTGAAGCAGCCGGTCTGCGCCGCGCTCGAGCCGCTCTCGAAGCAATATGGCTTCACGTTCATCGGCGGGCATCCGATGGCGGGGCTCGAACGCTTTGGGTACGACAACTCCCGGGAGACGCTCTTTGACGGCGCGTCGATGATCCTGACGCCGGCGCCGGACCTCGCGCCGGAAGTGCTGGAGCGTGCGGAGGCATTTTTCTATGCGCTCGGCTTTGCCCGCATCCGGCGTTGCACGCCGGAGGAACACGACCGCATGATCGCCTATACGTCGCAGCTGGCGCACGTGGTGTCCAGCGCGTACGTGCAGAGCGACGCGGCGCTCGATCACGTGGGGTTTTCGGCCGGCAGCTTTCAGGACATGACGCGCGTGGCGCGGCTGTATGAGCCGATGTGGGTCGAGCTGTTTCTCGACAACACTGGCCCGCTGCTCCACGAGCTGGACGGGCTGATCGGCCGCCTGGAGCAGTTTGCCGCGGCCATCCGCAGCGGCGACCGCGACGCGCTGTACGACCTGCTGCATCAGGGGCGCGTGCGGCGCGAGCAGATCACCGAGCGCGAACGGCACGCATAGGCCGATGGAAACAGGAGGGGAACATTGCATGCATACCATCCACGTGGCGACCGGAACGCCATATGACGTACACATCGGCGCGGGACTGCTCGGCCGGCTCGGCGCGCTTACGGCCGCGGCCTGCCCAAAGGCATCCCGCGTGGCGCTCGTCGCGGACGATACGGTAGACGGGCTCTATGGCGACCGGGCGGCGGCGGCGCTCGCATCGGCCGGGCTGCCGGTGTCGCGGTTCCGCTTCCCGCATGGCGAAGGGAGCAAGACGCTCGGCACCTACGCGCAGCTGCTCTCCTTCCTGGCGGCGGAGCGGCTGACGCGCGCCGACTGCATCGTGGCGCTCGGCGGCGGTGTGACGGGGGATCTGGCCGGCTTTGCGGCGGCGACGTATCTGCGCGGCATCGACTATGTCCAGGCGCCCACGACGCTGCTGGCCGCGGTCGATTCTTCCGTCGGCGGCAAGACGGCGGTCGACCTGCCGGAGGGAAAGAACCTCGTGGGCGCGTTCCACCAGCCGTCGCTCGTGGCGTGCGATTTGGATGTGTTCGCCACGCTCCCTGCGGAGATGTTTGCCGACGGGCTCGCGGAGTCCATCAAATACGGCGTGATCTGCGACGAGCCGCTGTTTGAAGCGTTTTCGGGCGGGCGGCCCGCGCAGCTGGAGGCGGTGGTGGCGCGCTGCGTCGCCATCAAGGCGCGCATCGTCGGGGAGGACGAGCGCGACCAGGGCGCGCGCCAGCTGCTCAACCTCGGGCACACCGGCGCGCATGCCATCGAACTGCTCAGCGGCATGCGCATTTCGCACGGGCACGCCGTGGCGATGGGCATGGCGCTCGTCGCGCGCGCGTCGCTGGCGGCTGGCTGGTGCGCGCCCGACGTGCCGGGCCGCATCGAGGCGGCGCTTGGGCGCAACGCGCTGCCGGTCGGCTGCCCGTTTGGAGCGGCGGAGCTTGCCCAGGCCGTGCTCTCGGACAAGAAGCGGCGCGGCGGCGCGATCACGCTCGTGATCCCGGAGCGCATCGGCGGCTGTGTGCTGCGCGAGGCGCCTGTGGAAACCCTGACATCGTTTTTTGCCGGCGGGCTGTCCGGCGGCGGGAAGGAGGCCTGAGTGGACGTCCGGCTGTATCCTGCCAGGCTGTCCGGCACGGTGCCGGCGGTCGTGTCCAAATCGGCGGCGCACCGCGCGCTGCTGTGCGCGGCCATGTGCGGCGCGTCCACCCGCCTCACCGGCATGCCGGAAGGCGGCATGGATGCGACACACGTGGGGGACGACATTCTGGCCACCGTCGGCTGCATCGAGGCGCTGGGCGGCGCGGTGCTGGCGCGCGGCGGCGCGTGGGAGGTGCGCCCGTGCCGGCCGCTCGGCGGCGTGACGCTCGACTGCGGGGAGAGCGGCTCCACGTTGCGCTTTTTGCTGCCGGTCGCGGCCGCGCTGACCGACCGGTTTACCATCACCGGGCACGGGCGGCTGCCGCAGCGCCCGCTCGGCCCACTGCGCGCCGTGCTCGAGACGCACGGCTGCACGGTGCGCGGGGATGGGCTGCCGCTCTCCGTTTCCGGGTCGCTCAAGGCGGGGGAGATGTCCCTGCCCGGCAACGTGAGCTCGCAGTTTGTGAGCGGCCTGCTGCTGGCGGCGCCGCTGCTCGACGGGGAGACGCGGCTGCAAATCGACGGGCCGCTGGAATCCGCCGGCTATGTGGACATGACCTGCGCCACCATGGGGCGCTTTGGCGCGCCGGTGGAGGCGCGGGCGGGCGGCTTTCTCGTGCGTGGCGGCGGCTATCGCTCGTGCGGGGAGCTGGCGGTCGAGGGCGACTGGTCGAACGCCGCATTCTTCCTCGCCGCGCGGTCGATGGGCCATGCGGTGGAGGTGTCCGGGCTCGACGGGGCGTCGATGCAGCCGGACCGCTGCTGTGAAGCGCTCTTTCAGCGCGTGGGCACCGGCGCGCACCTCGACGTGTCGGGCTGCCCCGACCTGGTGCCCGTGCTCGCGGTGCGGGCGGCCATGGCGGAAGGCGAGACGCACATCGACGGCGCGGCGCGGCTGCGCCTGAAGGAGAGCGATCGGCTGCAGGCGGTCGCGGAGGGGCTGACGGCTCTTGGCGTGTTTGTGACGGAGCGGCCCGATGGGTTGAGCATCCATGGCGGCGGCGTCGAGGGCGGCGAGGTGAGCGGCTATCGCGACCACCGCATGGTCATGGCGTGGGCCATCGCCGCGCTCGGCGCAAAGCGCCCCGTCACCGTGCATGGCGCGGAGGCCGTCCAGAAGTCATATCCGGGCTTTTTCCAGGAATACGAACGGTTGGGAGGGAAGGTCGATGTCCTCGGTATGGATGGGTGAACGGCTGCGCGTGTCGGTGTTTGGCGAGTCGCACGGCCCGGCGATCGGCGCGGTGGCCGACGGCCTGCCGGATGGCGAGGCGCTGGATGTTTCCGCGCTTGCGGCCTTTATGGCGCGTCGGGCGCCGGGCGGGGCGCTGTCCACGCCGCGGCGGGAGGCGGACGCGGTGCGCGTGCTCTCCGGCGTGAAGGACGGCGTGACGACCGGCGCGCCGCTTGCCGTGCTCATTGAAAACACGAACGCGCGCTCGCGCGATTATGAGACGTTCCGGCGCGTGCCGCGCCCGTCGCACGCGGACTACCCCGCGCTGCTGCGCTACCACGGCCACGCGGACCTGGCCGGCGGCGGCCATTTTTCCGGCAGGCTGACGGCGCCGCTGTGCGCCGTTGGCGGGCTGTGTTTGCAGATGCTGGCGCGCCGCGGGGTGACCGTGGGGGCGCACCTGCAGGAGGTGGCTGGGATCCCGGACGCGGCGGTGGACAGCGGAACGCTCACGAGGGAGGCGCTGCAAGCGTTGGCCGGCCGGCCCCTGCCGGTGTTTGACGAGACGGCGGGCGCACGCATGCGTGAGGCGATTGAAGCCGCCCGCGCGGCGGGCGACTCCGTGGGCGGCGTGGTAGAGCTGTTTGCGCTCGGCCTGCCGGGCGGGCTCGGCGACCCGATGTTTGGCGGCGTGGAAAACCGGCTGGCGGCGGCGCTGTTCGGCATCCCGGCCGTGCGGGGCGTCTCGTTCGGCGCCGGGTTTGCCGCCGCGCGCATGCGGGGCAGCGAGCACAACGACGCCTATTGTGCCCGGGACGGGCGCGTGCGCACGAAGACGAATCACCACGGCGGCGTGATCGGCGGCATCACCACCGGGGAACCGCTCGTGGCGCGCATGGCGGTGAAGCCCACGCCGTCCATCGCGGCGGTGCAGCGCACGCTCGATTTTGAGACGATGGCAGAGACGCAGCTTTCCATCGGCGGGCGGCATGACCCGTGCATCGCGCACCGCGCGGTGCCGGTCATGGAGGCGGTGGCGGCCCTCGTGCTGCTCGATCTGCTGCTGGAATCGGCCGGCGGCCCAAGGCCGTGACGGCGGACAGATACCATCCGACACAGGACAGTAAGGGAGGAAAAGACCATGGATTTACAGACGCTTCGCGCGCGCATCGACGAGATTGACGACCAGATGATCGACCTGTTCCGCGCGCGCATGGAGACCGCAAAGGAGATTGCCGCCTGCAAACAGTCGAGCGGCATCGGCGTGCGCAACCGCAGCCGTGAGCGCGAGGTGCTCTCCCGCGTGACCGACCGCGCCGGCGAGGACATTGAAAGCTATGCCAAGCTCCTCTACCAGACCATTTTCGAGGTGAGCTGTTCCTACCAGAACCGCCTGCTCGTGGACGACAGCGACTTTTCCGCCCGCATTGAGACGGCGGTGGCCAACACGCCGGCGCTGTTCCCGACCAAGGCGGTCGTGGCGTGCCAGGGCGTGGAGGGCGCCTACTCGCAGCAGGCGTGCGACAAGCTGTTTTCGCTGCCGAGCATCCTGTATTTCCGGCAGTTTGACGGCGTGTTCCAGGCCGTGCAGAGCGGCATGTGCCGCTATGGCATTTTGCCGATCGACAACAGCTCGAACGGCTCCGTCGGCCGCGTATACGACCTCATGCGCAACTACAAGTTCCACATCGTGCGCAGCATCCGCCTGTGCGTGCGGCACAGCCTGCTGGCCAAGCAGGGCGTCCAGCTGAGCGACGTGAAGGAGATCTTTTCGCATGAGCAGGCCATCGGCCAGTGCAGTGCGTTTTTGAAGGAGCTGCGCAACGTGAAGGTCACCGTCTGCGAAAACACCGCCGTCGCCGCGCGCATGGTGGCGGAGTCCGACCGGCGTGACATCGCGGCCATCTCCAGCGTGCACTGCGCGGAGCTGTACGGTCTGTCGGTGCTGGCAGAACACGTGCAGAACAGCGAAAACAACTATACGCGCTTCATCTGCATCGGCAAGGAGCTCGAGATCTTCCCCGGTGCGAACCGCATCAGCCTCATGCTCTCCGCGGCGCACCGCCCCGGCTCGCTCTACGAGCTGCTCTCCAAGTTCGCCGCGCTCGGCATCAACCTGACCAAGCTCGAGAGCCGCCCGCTGCCCGGCAGCGACTTTGAGTTCGTGTTCTATTTTGACATGGAGGCGTCCGTGCTCTCGCCAGAGGTGCGCAAGATGCTGGCGGAGCTGGAGGCGTCGCCGGAGCTGTTCGTGTTCCTCGGCAACTATCAGGAGGTCAGCTGAGCGTGGCGGCGTATGGGCTGATCGGCGAGCGGCTGTCGCATAGTTTTTCCCCGGAGGTGCACCGGCAGTTTGCGGATTACGACTACCGGCTCATCGAGCTTGCGCCGGAGGCGGTCGCGCCGTTCCTCGCGGCGCGCGCGTTTGCCGGTCTGAACGTGACCATCCCGTATAAGCGCACGGTCATGCCGCTGTGCGACGCGCTCTCGCCCGAGGCGGAGCGCATTGGCAGCGTGAATACGATCGTGAACCGGGACGGGCGGCTGACGGGCTACAACACCGATTATTACGGCTTTTGCCGCATGGCGGAGGCGGCGGGCGTGTCATTTGCCGGGGAAAAGACGCTCGTGCTCGGCAGCGGCGGGGCAAACCGCACCGCGGTTGCCGTGGCGCGCGACCGGGGGGCCAGCGAGGTGTGGACCGTGTCCCGCCACGGGACCGGAAAGGACGGCGTGATCGACTATGACACGGCGTACCGGCTGCATGGGGACGCGGGCGTGATCGTCAACACGACGCCGGTGGGAATGTATCCCGAAAATGGGGCTGCACCCATCGAGCTGGGACGCTTTCCGGCCTGCCACGGCGTGCTGGACATGGTGTTCAACCCGCTGCGCACCGCATTGCTGCTTGAGGCGGAGCGGCTGGGGATCCCGTGCGCCGGCGGGCTGACGATGCTCGTGGCGCAGGGCAAGCGCGCGGCGGAGCTGTTCACCGGCGCCGCGATCGACCCGGCGCGGGAGGCGGCGGCCGTGCGTGCGATCACGCAGGCGCGGCAAAACCTCGTCCTCATCGGCATGCCCGGCAGCGGCAAATCTACCGTGGGCCGGCTGGCGGCAGCGCGGCTCGGGCGGCCGTTTCTCGATCTCGACGACGAGGTGCAGCGAGACGAGGGCAGGTCGCCGGAACAGATCATCCGGACGGACGGCGAGGCCGCGTTCCGGGATACCGAAGCGCGTGCGGCCGCACGCGTGGGGAAGGCGTTTGGGCAGGTCATCGCCGCGGGAGGCGGTACGGTGCTCCGGCAGGACGCGATGGACGCACTGCGGCAGAACGCGCGCGTGGCGTTCCTCGCACGGCCGCTGGACCTGCTGGCGACACACGGCAGGCCGCTGTCCGGGGACGGGACGGGGCTAAGGCGCCTGTTTGCGGCGCGCGAGCCGTTTTACCGGCGGTATGCGGACACGTCGGTTGCCAATACCGGCAGCGCGGAGCAGACGGCGGAGCGGCTTTGCACCTGGTTTTTGGAGGAGGGGTAAGACATGAAAATCCTGGTCATCAACGGGCCGAACCTGAACCTGCTGGGCGTGCGGGAGCCGGATATCTACGGGCGGCGCACCTACGGGGATCTGCTTGCGCTCATCCGCGCATTTGCCGCGGAGCGCGGCGTGGAGGTGGCGTTCGTTCAGTCCAACCACGAGGGGACGATCGTGGACGCGATCCAGGGCGCGCTCGGCACGGCCGACGCGATCGTCATCAACCCTGCCGCATATACGCACACGAGCGTCGCCATTCTCGATGCGCTCAAGGCGGTGGCGCTGCCGGCGGTGGAGGTGCACATCTCGGATGTCGACGCGCGCGAGCCGTTTCGCCATGTCTCTTATGCGGGCATGGCCTGCCAGAAGACCATTGCGGGGCGTGGCTTTGAGGGGTATCTCGACGCGATCCGGTTTTTGCTGGGCGAGCCGGAAGCCGGCGATGCAGCGGCCATGCAGCAGCGGTAACCGGCTGCCGCATGGCGACGGCAGGATGGACGCAAGCGGGCCGCCCGGATGTTCCGGGCGGCCCGCTGTTTCCTGATGGGAAATCCTCACTCCGGCTGTACGGCGGCCGGCTGTGCGGCGGGTTCCTCCGCGTCCATGGGGTCGAGGATGGTCTTGTGCACGCGTCGCAGCATCCACAGGCTGACGAGCAGTGAAAACACCTCCGCGATTGGGAACGAGAACCAGATCAGGTCGAGGTTGTGCGTGAGGGCGGAGATCAGCAGGGCGGCCGGCACGAGCGCTACGAGCTGCCGCAGCAGCGAGAGGATCATGCTGTAAACGCCCCGGTTGACTGCCTGGAAGAGCGTCGAGTTTGTGATGCCGACCGCAGCGACCACGAAACAGGGCGAAATGCTGCGAAGCGCAACCGTGCCGATGCGCATGGTCTCGGGTGACGCTTCAAAGAGCGAGAAGATCTCCGACGGGAAGATCTGAAAGCATGCGAGCCCCACGCCCATGATGGCCAACGCGGCTATGAGCGTAAGCCGGTAGGTGTGCAGCATCCGCTTCTTGTTGTGCGCGCCGTAGTTGTAGGCGATGATACTCATCGAGGCGTTGTTCATGCCGAACACCGGCATGAACACGATGGACTGAATCTTGAAATATACGCCGAATACGGCGACGGCGGCGGTGGTATAGGCGATGAGCAGCGCGTTCATGACGAGGTTCATGACGGTGCTGATGGCCTGCATGATGATGGATGGCAACCCTACGGCGTAGATCTGCCGGAGCACGATTGCGCTTGGACGGAAGCGCCGGAAGCTGACTTAGATGTCGTGCTTGGTGCAAAAGAGCAGGAAGAAACTCAGTGCCATGGCCACGATTTGCCCGCCGACGGTCGCGTAGGCCGCGCCGGCCACGCCAAGCTTCGGGAAGCCCAGCAGGCCAAAGATCAGGATCGGGTCGAACACGATGTTGATCACCGCTCCGGTGAGCTGCATGATCATGGCAAAGACCGTCTTGCCCTGCGCCTGCATGATGCGCTCGACGCCGATCTGCAAAAACACGCCGAACGAGAGCGTGCAGCAGATGGTCAGGTAGTCGATGCCCATCTGCCGGATTTCCGGCTTGTCGTCTACAAACGCGTCGAAGAACGGCCGCACGCCGAACAGGCCGAACAGCACGAAGACCAGCGACGAGACCAGCAGGATGAACAGGCCGTTCGTGGCCGCGCTGTTGGCTTCGTCAAAACGCTTTTCGCCGAGCCTGCGTGAGATCAGCGCGTTCATGCCCACGCCGGTGCCGACGGCGATGGCGATCATGAGCATCTGGATCGGATACGCGAGAGAGACTGCCGTGAGCGCGTCCTCGCTGATGCGCGTGACGAAGATGCTGTCCACGATGTTGTAGAGCGCCTGCAACAACATGGAGATGACCATTGGCAGCGACATGGTGAACAGCAGCCGACCTTCGGGGAGGATGCCCATCTTGTTTTCTTTTCGATTCACCATAGTTTCCATAACTGTCCTACTCTAACATATGGGAACCGGTTGTGCAAGACTTTTGAAAATTACAGCGATTGCGCGATTGTAGGTATACAATACATCTTGGACAGGAGGAAAAAAGAGAAGAAGGATAGGGAC
>URQH01000010.1 GCA_900549955.1 uncultured Eubacteriales bacterium
CGGCTGGGCATCGCGCAGGCGATCATGGAGCGGCCGTCGCTGCTGATTCTCGACGAGCCGATGAACGGGCTGGACAAATACGGCGTGGCGGAGATGCGCGCGCTGTTCCGCTCGCTGGCGACGGACGGGCGCACGATCCTGCTGGCGAGCCACAACATCCAGGACATCGAGGAGCTGTGCGACACCGTGTGCGAGATGGACGCCGGCGTCATGACCATGGTCAAGGAATGATTTGCGGCGGAAAGGAGGAAGCGCGATGCAGCCAAACGTGCAAAGGAACGGGAAACCCCGCGCCCTGTCTCTGTCGCTGCTGCTGGTCTTTCTGCTTGCCGCGCTGCTGACCGCGTGCCAGCCGACGCCGGAGGAGGAGATCGTTGTAAACAAGGGCGACGGGGAGGCCATAGCGGAAGCGCCGGCGGGACGATATGCGGCGCCGGAGCGGTATACGGATGAGCTGACGTTTCAAGCGGCGGGCGTCGACACCCGCGTGCAGGTAGACGCGGCCGTCTCCGTGCCGGCGGTCGAACGCTACCCCGTGTACGCCGTCAGCCCCGCCGCCTATCCGGAGGCGACCGCCCGGCAATTCATCTCGGCCTGTCTGGACGGGCACGAGGGCTTTACCGGCTGTACGGGGGACGGCACGACAAAAGCCATGGCGCAGCGGCTGATCGAAGAATACCAGGCGGTGCTGGAGCCGGAGCACCCGCTCTGGCAGCGGATGCGGGAGAACAACGATTATTCTGAGGAGCGCACGGAATTTACCCTCCAGGAATTTGAGCAGGCCATTCGGAAGTTGCAGGACGAATACTCTTCCCTGCCGGACGCCATCACCGGCACGCCGTATACGGAGGAAACGCCGCTGGCGGTGGACATGGACATCCTGTTTGACGCCGGCGGCCCCGTGCCGGGTACGGTCTCCCTGCGACAGTGGACCCCGTCCAACCACGTGTATGCATATACCGCGGGACGGCGGTATGGCGGGCCCTCCTTTCGCATGGAATGGCCGAGCCAATATGACTGTTATGCCCGGCTGACGATTTCGGAGGAAGAAGCGCGGCAGATGGCCGACACATTTGTCGCTACGCTCGGCATCCCCGACCTGCTGTGCGTCGCAAGCGGCCGCGAGGTCTGGTCGCGGTTGGATATCTTCATTCTGGAATGGACGAAATCTCCGGTCTATGTGTTCGTCTATACGCCCGCGGTGGATGGCGTCGCGATGGAATATGTGGACGTGGAGTACCTGTTCGATTGCCTGAATTGGAACTTCCACCACCCCGAGGGGTTCAGCAACGACGTATGGCGGCAGAACACACTGTATGTGTTCGTGAGCGAAACGGGCGTGGAGTGCGTCTCGTGGCAGAACGCGGTGAGGGCGGAACGGACGGCAACGCTCGCGGAAAACGCGGCCTTGCTGCCGTTTGACGCGGTCATGGAACGGTTTTCGGAACAGATCCGGTACGGCACGAACTTTCGCAGCACGGCGTCGGAGGAATTTTTGCGGCCCGACCGGCAGACGCTGACGATCGACCGCATCGCGCTCGGCTATGCCTGCGTGATGGACGGCGAAGGCGCGGACAGCTACCGGCTGGTGCCGGTGTGGGATTTTTTCGGGAGTATGGTGGAGGAATACGACGAACCGCTTTCGGAGGGCTCCAGCTGGGCGACCAACGAAAACGGGGAAGTGGAAGAGACGGCGCTCGGCCGCAGCTTTTTGACCCTCAACGCGATTGACGGCAGCGTGATTGACCGCATTGTCGGGTACTGACGCGCAGCATGACACACGGAAACCAAGTTGGAACGAACAGGAGGGAACGAAGATGAAACGAACGGGACACTTTGCACGGCACATGGCGCTGCTGCTGGCCTTTCTATTGTTTGCCGCGCTGCTGACCGCTTGCCAGCCAACGCCCACGGAGGACATTGTCGTCAACAAAAGCGACGGGACGTTGGAGGAGGCCATCGCGGCGGAGGCGCTCCCGCCCGCGCGGTACGAAGCGCCGGAGACGCTGCGGCTCGACCCGTTCGGCACGGAAACGTTTCAGGTCGTGGTGGACGCGGAGGTGTGCGTGCCGGATGTGGAGCGGTACCCCATCGTCGAGGTCGTGCTGCGCACCGTCACCGCGGACTGGGCGCGGGACATGATGTACAAAATGGCGGACGGCAAGACGATCCATACCTACCAGAACGAGGTGCCCACCACCAAGGAACAGATCGAGGGCGAGATCGCCCTGCTGCAGCAGCAGCTGGCCAACCCGGATGCCTATCTGCCCGCCGGGGCGGACGAGCAGACGCGCGCCGAGGCGGAGAAGGAATGGCGGGAGCTGCTCGAGGCGTGGGAGACGCTGTATCAGGAGGCGCCGGACACGTTCGAGCCGCGGGAGGTCGACATGAGCGACGCCGCCTTCCGGACGGTACCGGAATTTCGCGGCGCGGTCGAGTCGGGCAAGCAACGGGAGACCTATCTGAGCGTGACCGGGGGGGCGTGGGGGATTGTTGAGTTCAACAATCTGGACGATGGAGTGGGACTGCCGTTCAATTTCGACATGGACAGCGACCTGACGGACCTGAACGACGTCACGATCAGCGCGGAGGAGGCGGTGCAGATCGGGCTGGATTATCTCGCGCAGCTGGGGGAGACGGACTTTGCTCCGGCGTTGATCGTCGCGGGATATTGCCATCCGCGCGGCAGTGAAAATCACAAACCGATGGAGGAATGGTCGCAGTGCTACCAGATACAGTTCACGCGCAGCGTCGCGGGCGTGCCCGCCACCTACCGGGAGGAGCACTACGACGGGATCGGCGCGGACGGGAGGGAGCGCTATGCGCCCTATTATCCACAGGAATCCATCGAGATGGATATCCGCGATTCGGGCGTGAACTACATGTACTGGAGCGCGCCGAGCGAGCTGGGGCGCACGCTCAACGAGAACGTGACGCTGATGCCGTTTGAGCAGGTCGTGGAGCGGTTCTGCGACCAGATTCTCTACAGCGCCACGCCCGCGGTGGAGGAAACCGATTCAGTGATCAAAAAGACGCTGTACATCGACCGGATCGAGCTTGGCATGGTGCGGGCGCTGCAGCGCGGGAGCGTCGACCAGTGGATCATGGTGCCGGCGTGGACGTTTTTCGGCAGGACGGTGCTGCAATACGCGGGGCCTGAGCCGGGAGGCTATCCGCTCAACGAGAACAACGAGTACGTCAGCGAAATGCCGGGCTACAGCTATCTCATCCTCAACGCCGTGGACGGCAGCGTGTATGACCCGGGCGTCGGGTATTGACCGTCCGCAGACAGCGTGACGGGCATGTGAAAGGGGGGCGCATCGTGAAGCGCATCTGTGCCGCACTGCTTACAGGCCTTTTCCTGTTGCTGACTGCGTGTCAGCCGACGCCGGAAGAACCGGCGATTGTGCAAAAGGAAAGTGAGATTTTTCTGGAACGTGCGGCACAACGCGGGGAACTGGAGCTTGCCGCCGTACCGCAGCGGTTCACATACGCGCTCGAGGATGTGGAGCACGGCGTTTCCGTTGCAGCGGATGCGCGCGTGCATGTGCTGGGAGACAGATTTCCCATCGTCCGGGTGCGAGCAGCGGATGTGACGCAGTCGTATGTAGACCGGCTGTGCGAACTGCTGCTGCCGAATGTAGAGATGTATCACGTCGATTCCATATGCACGAAAGCGCAGGTCGAGAAGGCCATTCAGGAGCTCGCTTCGCGCAGGGATGCATACGCCGAACAGGGTCAGCTGGCACTGTATGAACGCAGCATGGACAAGCTGGAGGAGGAATACCGCAACGCACCGCTTACCCATGTCCCGGAACGCTCGGACAAGCGGCTGCGGGAGACGGTCTCCGAGCAGGGGGCGATGGAACACCGCTATACATTCCTATACATCAGCGAGAGCGGGCAATCGGATGCGCGGGATCGAAAACTCTATGTGTACAACAATTGTTGGCAGACCGCCGTCCGCGGAGCCATGCTGAGCTACGATGACAACAGAAGCGGTATTGTATCCGATTATGTTCCCGAGACGCTGTACGCCGTTACCGGATTGGATGTTCCGGTGGCGGACGGGCTCATCATGACGCCTCTGGAGGCACAGGGGCATACGCGGACGCTGATGGAACGGCTGGGACTGCCGTATGATGTGTTTGACGTGCTGCTCGAAAGGTATACACCGGTTACGGGCGTGGGAGGCGAAGCCCGGTATGGGTACCATGTTCGCTGCACGCGGCGCTTGGAAAGCGCCGGAGGGCTGTTCGCTTCGGTGCCGACCTCCATCGGCGGGAGCGCCGGAGCCGGGTCATGGGCATACGAGCAACTGCATGTGCTGCTGAACGATGGGGGCGTTTACAGCATCATCTGGGCGTCACCGCTGGAAATGGACGCCGTACTGATCGACAGCGCTGGACTGCTGTCCTTTTCGGAGATCGAAAAGCGGTTTGATCGGGCGATACGTCAGCGCTATCCCTCAGCGTCCAATGAGGGATGCACAGCTCTGTCGATTGCGGTGACCGACGTCTACCTGGGTATGCAGCGGATTGTGGAAAAGGATGCGCCCGAGAACGGCTTGCTGGTACCCGCATGGGGCTTTTATGGAACGGTTTGCTATACGTTTGAGGACGGCACGGAGGAAATTTATGACGCCGTTGCAGCAGGCGATCCATTGTTGGTTATGAATGCTGTGGACGGTTCAGTGATCGACCCGAAGATTGGTTATTGATCGCAGAGCAGCAGCCGATGACATATCACCTTGCCAGAGAGCAGCGATCGGCGGCAATGGGACTTCCAGACGGTTGTCGGCAGATGTCGGCCATATCAGGAACGGAGGAAACGAAGCGTATGAAGCGAGCAACCAAGCGATGGACAGTGATTATCCTTGTCATTTTTCTCCTGCTGACCGCCTGCCAGCCGACGCCGGAGGAAGACATCGTCGTGAACAAGGGCGACGGGGCGCTCGAGGCGGCCATTGCGGCGACGGCGGTGCCGTCGGAGCAGCCGCTGCTGCCGGTGGACGAAGTCGGAGAGCGTATCGAACACTGGACGGACGAGCTGACGGTGCCCAGGCTCACCTGCACGATCGACGCGGACATCGTGCTGCCGGATAAGAAGGTCTTTCCCGTCTACCGCGTGCAGCAGCGCGCGCTCGATGCGGAGACGGCGGCACAGGTGCTGGACTACTTCCTTGCGGATGCGACCGGCGCGTGCGAGACGACCGATACGCGCGAGGAGGTGTTGCTCGACCTGATGGCCGCACGCAAGGGGCACTTTGTCAACTATCCCGACAGCATGGACGGCACGTGGCAACCGTACGACGGGCAGGAGGAGGACATCGCGCGGCTTGAGCGCGCGCTGCAGACCGTCGGTGACGACGAGCCGTTCGGTCCCGTGCCGGACACCGTGCCGCTCGACACGCCGTACACCTACGCGCTGCCGGACGGCAAGCGCTTCCGCATCCGCGTGTCGGAACGGGAGCTGACCGCACGCGCCTATTTCCCGCGCGGCTTCGAGCAGGCGGAGAGCATGGTTATGGACGGCGAAGCGTATCCGGGCGAGCCGGCTGGAACCACGCTGCAGAACGTGAAGATTTCGCAGGAGGAGGCCGAAGCCGCAGCGGAGGCGTTTCTCGAGCACGCGGGGCTTGTCTATCTGGGACTTGCCGAGGCGGAGAAGGCGCGCATTCTGCAGAGCACGACGTATGAGACGCTGTCCGAGGGCTGGCAGCTCACCTATGCGCGCAGCGACGGCGGCTGCATCCCGGTGTACTATTTCAATCAGCAGAGCGGCTATCTCTATCAGCGGTCGGAGGACTACGCGCCGCGCTGGTACCCGGAGGCCCTGCGGCTCTACGTGGACGAGAACGGCATACAGTGCGTCAACTGGCGTTTTCCGCTCGAGATTGTGGAGACGATGAATGAGAACGTGCTGTTGCTGGAGTTTGACGAGATCAAGGAGCAGATTACAAAGGCGATCGAGCTCGGCTACGCCTACATGAGCGAAAAGATGGGCGGCAGCAGACAGCACGAAGTGACGGTGAACCGCATCGTGCTGACGAACGTGCTGGTGCCCATGCGGGACACGGTGGATTACCAGATGCTCGTGCCTGCGTGGCTCGTGTTCTATCAGCAGCAGATGGGGGCGGCGGAACCGCTCACCGCGTTCATCGCGGTGAACGCCGTCGACGGCTCGACCATCGACCTCAAGGTGCGCTTTGGCGGCTGACCTGCCCGAGCCGCCCAAGACGCTCGACGGGGGGAACGCCCGCACGGACAAACCAGACAGGAGGGGAGAAACGATGACACAGAGAAAACGGGGCCTCGCGCTGCTGCTGGCCTTTCTATTGTTTGCCGCGCTGCTGACCGCGTGCCAGCCAACGCCTGAAGAGGACGTGGTGGTGAACCGGGGGGACAGCGCACAACCGTCAGGCGGCGCCCAGCCGTCGGGCGGCGTTGTGCCGGACGCCGTCCCGACGGCGGACCTGCTTTCCATCCCGCAGAAGCTGACGCTGACGGAACAGCCGCAGAAGAACGTGATCGTCTCCATTGACGCACCGGTTTTGTTGGCACGGGACGCCGCCTACCCGATCATCGAGGTGCTGCCGTATGACACGCTGCACGATGCGGAGCTGATCAACCGGCTTTTGCAATCCGTCTGCCCCCGTGGCACGGTCTATGAGGCGTGGGAGCGTACGAAGGCGGAGGTCGAGGAACAACTGAAGGCGGCGCTCTCCTACCACGGGCAGAGCGGCTCGGTAGTGGACAAAGACGTGCTGGAGTCTACGTTCATCCCGATGTTTGAGGAAGAATACCAGACCGCACCGGAGGAGGCCGTCAAGATCAAGCACGATGTGGCGAGCGGATTCGAGAGCGGGCAGTATTATTTTGTGGAGCGGCCTGACGGCGGAACGGCCCGGCTGCAGTTCCGCTACGGCAACAGCGTGGACTTTATGGCAACAGAGCGGATGGTGTTCTACGACGAAAGCTTCATCCAGGAGGGTGACCCGCCGCTGGCAGAGCCGGAGATCACAAAGGAGGAAGCGATCCGCATCGGCGATGAATTCCTGCACAACCTAGGGATCGAATGTACCGCCCTTGTCAGGGTGGAGAAAGGGTTTTCCTTGTATAACTATGAGCGGCAGGAAAGCGTCTACCTGCTCAGCTACGTTCGCAAAATCGGCGAGGCCTATTCGCTGGACTGGGGGCGGGTGATCGGCTGGACAACTCCGTACGCTCCCTTGTCCACGCTCGGCGCGCCATGGCAACCGGAAGGCGTCTATCTTGCCGTCGGTTCGGACGGTGTGATCTACGCGGCTTGTGACGGTCTCAGCCGCACGTCGCAGGTGCTGGAGGAGGAAAGCGCGCTGTGCGATTTTGAGCGGATCACCGACAGGATTGTCGAGCAGCTCGGCTTCCAGTTTGCCGGCAGGACGATCGACGGCAACGGCAATCCGATCATGAACAACCTGCAGGTCAGCAACATCGAGCTGATCTACGCGTTGGTGTGCCAAAAAGATCACGTGGACATCGGCGTCTATATCCCAGTCTGGGAAATCACCTATTATTGGAATGACGATCCGGTACGGCAGCAGCTCTATCTCTCGGCGCTCGACGGCGGCACGGTGGAGCCGCGCATGACCTGGAAAGATCTGCTGAATTGGGCGGAACAAATGGCCAAAGAGGAGGCGTTGGAGGCGCTGCCCGGTGCGGAGGAAGGTTCGTGATCTGCGCCGTGCGGCATGCGCTGCACGCGGGCGGAGGAGACTGCGACACTACTGCGATAATGATGGACAAAAATTCCATAATACGCAGAAACATGCGATCCCGCGTCGTTATTTGAATCCTGTCGTTACAGACGGGCGGTGCTTCCCGCATGACGTTACAGATATGGAGGGAACGAGGATGAAACGAATGGGGCACATCACACGGCACTTTGCACGGCATATGGCATTACTGCTGGCGGCGCTACTCGTGCTGGCGGCATGGCTGCCGGCGGCCGCGCTGGCGGACGGGGAAGGCGGCGTTGCGCCTCCGCCCGCGGGGCAGGGGGACCAGCAGGACGGCCAGCAGCAGGAGGACGGCACCGGGGAAACGACTCCTGCGGCTGAAACGCCGACCCCCAACAGCACCCCTGTGCCCACGACACCCGTCGTAACCATCCAGGTGGACACGCCCGCGCCGGACACGCCTGCGCCGGTGCCTTCGTCGCTGCGCATCGACAGCCAGAACCTGTACGACGGCATGGCGGCCACGTATGCGCAGGGCTACGCCCCGACCGTCTCCGGCGGCAAGGCGACGATCATCCTGCCCCTTCTGTGCAGCGGGAAACTCGCAGGCGACAGCCTCGTGGCCACGCCCAATCTCGGCAGCACGCTGGACTCCCCGTTCGTGTTCGGCAACTATCAGCAGATCGTCCCGCTCTCGACCCAGTCCGTCAACGGCGGCAAGGGACAGGTGCAGGCGTACTACGTCCGCTTTGACCTGGCGCTGAACAGCGCACGGATCAACGGCGTGTACCCGGTGGTCATCACCGTGGAGGCGTTCGACACGGCGGGCAACGAGCTGCGCGAGGAGTTTACGACGTATGTGACCATCTCGGACGGGCAGGACCCGCCCAAGGAGACCGTCAGCACGGGCAGCAGCGGCCCGACGGCGTCCAAGCCGGTGCTCGTGGTGACCGCCTGCGACCTCAGCAAGACGACGCTGCAGGTGGGCGACACGCTGCAGGTGAACCTGACAGCGGACAACCTCGGCCGCCGCACGGCGAACAACATCCGCGCGACGATCGTGAGCGACGACGCGAACATCGTGCTGCTGAACGACTTTTCGGCGCAGTATGAGCGGGCGCTGGCGAGCGGGGACAGCACGTCGTTTTCGTTCGAGCTGCAGGTGCTGCCGCTCGCGGTGGGCGGGATGCACACGATGACCATCCAGCTCAGCTACGAGGGGCCGGACAACAGCGGGTATACGGAGAACGCGGTGTTCCGTTGCATGGTGGAGCAGAAGGCGGCGCTGGAATACGACGTGGTGAAGCTGCCGGAGAGCGCGACGTCGGGCGACTCGTTCAGCATCCCGGTGAGCGCGTACAACCCGGGGACGGCGACGGTGTACAACGTGCGCTTCACGCTGCACGTGGACGGGCTGATCGCGGCGACGGCGTATCTCGGGAACCTGGCGCCGGAGGAGAGCGCGGACAAGATGATGGAGATCTTTGCCACGACGCTGTCCGGCACGGAGAAATACGGCCAGACATACGGCATGTGCGAGCTGCGGTATGAGGATGCGATGGGGCAGGAATACTGGGAGAGCATCGACCTGACCATGAACCTCCTCGAGCCGGTGAAGATCACGGACGTGGAGCAGGAGAAGCTCGAGGAGGAGGCGAAGGAGCAGGAGACGCTGTCGCAGTGGTGGGTATCTCTGCTGTTCGGCATTGCGATCATCGCGGTGCTCGTGGCCGTCATCATCGTGGGCAAGTTTTCGCGTATGATGAAGATGCGGTGAGCGGCGCGCCTGCCGCGGACAACAGGGCGGCCGGGGCAGCGCAGTGCGCGCCGCACCCGGCCGCCCGTTTTTTGCCCCATTTACAGAGCGGGCGCGCAGCCGCGCCGCTCCTGATCAAAAATCGACGGGCAACCCCTCGTAGATGCAGCGGAACAGCCGCTCCATTTGGGCAACGTCGATGGGGCGCGGGTTGGAGCCGGTGCAGGCGTCGGCCACAGCTCGCTCAGCAATGCCGCGCAGTTTTGTTTCGAACTCGTCCCGGTCGATGCCGAACGCCTGGAGCGTTTCCGGTATGCCAAACTGACGGTTTAGCGACCGGATCGCGTCGCACAGTGCTTGCGTGAGCGCCTCATCGTTGCTTCCATGCAGCGACAGCGCGCGCGCAATGTCCGCATAGCGGCGCAGCGCCTCCGGTTCGCGGCTGTTGTACGCGATGACGTACGGCAGGTAAATGGCGTTGGCGCAGCCGTGTGGCACGTGCCCCGTCTGAAAGACGGCGCCGGTCTTGTGCGCCATGGAGTGGACGATGCCGAGCAGCGCATTGGAAAACGCCATGCCAGCCAGGCACTGTGCGTAATGCATCTGTTCCCGCGCGTCCTGGTCCCCGGCAAAGGAGCGCGGGAGGTGGCGCACGGTCAGCACAATGGCGTGCAGGGCGAGCGGATCGGTGAACGGCGAATGCAGCGTGGAGACATAGGCCTCGGTCGCGTGGGTCAGCGCATCCATGCCGGTGTGCGCGACGAGAGACGGCGGCATGGTCGCCGCCAGTGCCGGATCGACGATGGCGATGTCCGGCGTAATGTTAAAGTCGGCGAGCGGATACTTGACGCCCTTTTGATAGTCCGTGATGACGGAAAAGGCCGTCACCTCCGTCGCCGTGCCGCTTGTGGACGGGATGGCGGCAAAGCGCGCCCGTTGCCGCAGTGCGGGGAAGGAGAACGGCGTGAGTAACTGTTCAAATTCCGTATCGGGGTATTCGTAAAACACCCACATCGCCTTAGCGGCATCAATGGCCGAGCCGCCGCCAATGGCGACGATCCAGTCTGGCCCGAACTCGCGCATGGCCACGGCGCCCCGCATGACCGTCTCGACCGACGGGTCAGGCTCCACCTTTTCAAACAGCGACACCGTCATGCCGGCCTCCTCCAGGTATGCAGCGGCCTGGTCGAGGAAGCCGAAGCGGCGCATGGAGCCGCCGCCGGCGACCAGCATGGCGCGCGCCCCCTGCAGGCGGCGCAGCTCCTCCAGCGTCCCCTTTCCATAATAGATGTCCCGCGGAAGCGTAAATCTTGCCATATCAGACTCCTCCTGTAGATCGATTTGTCATATAGCATGTACAAAAAGAGGCGGCTTCAACGGGGGAGGCCGTCAAAACCGCCAAATTACTGGAGCGTTTCCGCCCATTTCAGGCAGGCGTCACTGTTTTTTCAGGTGTTTGGAGAGCAGGGCCAGCGGGATGGCCATGTCCTCGTTCTGGATCAGGATGCCGGAGGGGGCACGCAGGTGCGTGGGGGCAAAGTTCCAGATGCCGAGCACGCCGCCGGCCACCATCGCGTCGCACACGGCCTGCGCCGAGGGCGCAGGCACGGTGATGATGCCGAGCTTGATATCGTGCTCACGGCACCAGTCGGAAAGCTGTGCAATGTCCAAAATGGGTTTGCCGTTGACGTTCGTGCCAATGAGCGCCGGGTCCTGGTCGAACGCGGCGACGACTTCTACGCCATAGGCGGTGAATCCAGGGTACGCAAACAGTGCGCTGCCCAGGTGCCCGGTGCCGGCAAGCACGGCCTTGCAGGTTTCCGCATAGCCGAGGTAGTGCTCCACATCCACGATCAGGTTGTCGAGCATATAGCCGATCTTGGGCCTGCCGCCGATGGAGCTGACCGCGGCCAGATCCTTGCGCACGAGCACGGGGTTCAGGTTCAGCTCCTGTGCAATGGTGTTGCAGGAAACGGTCTGGATGCCTTCTCGCTGCAACCGCTTGAGCAGCTGCAGATAAGCGGGCAGGCGCTGTAGCGTGGGATTGGGAACGGGAATGTATGCCATAAACCCTCCGCAATCGATAAAAATTTATCGATAAAATAATACCAAATGATGGCAAAACTGTCAAGCACTTGTGCTGAATTTTACGAAAAAATAAAACGCCATTACTGGCGTAATAGCCATGCCGTCAATATTGATAATATTGATTATACCACACTATGCTTGAAAAGCAAGCCCTTGCAGATCGAATGTTCAGTGACAGATGACAATGGGCGACAGGCATATCGGATAATCCGGAACAGACCTGCAAAACGCGCTTGACCACCGCGGCAATACCCCCTATGATAGAGACATCAGAAATGCGGGAGAGGGGGCGAAAGCTCATGGAACAACTCAGGCGTGTGACGCACGTGGACAACGTCCGCCTGTCGGACGACGGCAAGGCGGTGGTCATCGTGGATCAGACGCAACTGCCCAACCGGCTGGTCTATCTCACGCTGCGCACGCCGAAAGAGCTGTACGACGCCATTTTGGAGCTGAAAGTACGCGGTGCGCCGGCGATTGGCATCTGTGCCGGATATGCGGCGTACTGTGTGGCGCAGACGATCCGCGCCACATCTCACGAGGCGTTTTTCCGGGAGTTTGCGGCATTTTGCGCATATCTCGAGGGCGCGCGGCCCACAGCGGTCAACCTGAGCTGGGCGCTGCGCCGGATGCGCGCGGTGGTCGAAACGCACCCGGAGGCCGATCGGGAGGCGCTGTTGCCGCTGTTGCGGCGCGAATGCAGGGCGATACACGAGGAAGACATCGCCATGTGCCGCCGCATCTCGGAATACGGCCTGTCGCTGCTCAAGGACGGGGACGGCGTGCTGACGCATTGCAACGCCGGCCCGCTCGCCACCTCCCGGTATGGCACGGCGCAGGGGCCGTTTTACCTGGCGCTGGAGCGAGGCGTCCACCTGCGCATTTTTGCGGATGAGACGCGCCCGCTGCTGCAGGGCGCGCGGCTGACGAGCTTTGAGCTGAGCCGCGCCGGCGCGGATGTGACGCTCATCTGCGATAACATGGCCAGCATCGTGATGAAAAACGGCTGGGTGAACGCCTGCTTTGTCGGCTGCGACCGCGTGGCGGCCAACGGCGACACCGCAAACAAGATCGGTACCAGCGGTGTGGCAATTCTGGCGCAGTACTATGGCGTGCCGTTTTATGTGCTGGGGCCGACGTCCACAATCGATATGGCTTGCCCCACGGGTGCAGACATCCAGATCGAGCTTCGGCCGGAAGCGGAGATCCGTGAAAAGTTCTATGCCGAGCCCATGGCCTTGCCCGAGGTGCGCTGCTACAACCCGGCCTTTGACGTGACGGATCACGAGTTGATTGCCGGCATCGTGACGGAAAAGGGCATCTGCCGCCCGCCGTACACCGAGAGCCTGAAGCGCCTGTTTGACTGAGGAGGGGGACGCTCATGTTGATGCAGAGAGAACGGGAACAGGTCGTCTGCTATGCGCGGCGCATGATGGAGCGCGGACTGACGCGCGGCACCGGCGGTAACATCAGCATCCGCAGGGGCGACCGCGTGGCGATTACGTCGAGCGGCGTGGAGTATGCCGAAATGTCGGCTGCGGATGTGGTCGTGCTCGCGCTCGACGGGACGGTGGTGCAGGGGGCGCTGCGTCCATCCAGCGAGAGTGGGATGCACCTGGCTTGCTACCGCACGCGGCCGGATGTGCGCGCGGTGGTTCATACGCACTCGACATTTGCCACTGTGCTGGCGTGTTTGCATCGGCCGTTGCCGCCGGTGCACTATCTGATCGGCTATGCTGGCGGGACGGTACCCTGTATTCCGTATGCGCCGTTTGGCACGGAGGAGCTGGCGCAGGCTGCTGCCGCGGCGCTCGTGGAGCGCAACGCCGTGCTGCTGGGCGGCCACGGACTGTTGAGCGTTGGAGGCGATGTGGCCCATGCGTTCAGTGTGGCGGAGGAGACGGAATTTGTGGCGGAGCTGTACTGGCGCACGGCGCTGTTGGGCGGCGGTGCGCTGTTGGACGACGCGCAGATGGCGGACGTGCTGGCACGGTTCGGGACATATGGGCAGCGCCAGTGCGAAGGAGACCGCCGGGCGTAACCCAGGGGCAAGACAGGCCAGATGAACCGCTCTGCGCGGTTCATTTTTTGTTGTATGGTTGCAGGGCATCCGGCAGGACGGTACCAGCACTGTTTCCTGGCAATATTTTAGCGGTTCAAACGGCAAATTTCTGCTACAATGAAGGAAACAAATCTCTGCCGCCTGTCTGTGGCATCACATGAAAGGAGAATCTTTGGAATGGGAATCGTGCTGGTCTTTGCTGGTATCATTGTCGTCTGTCTGTTGACCTATTTTGTGATGGAGAAAGTTGATCAAAAGGCGCAGGCAAAATAAGTTTGCTGTTTGCCCGGGGCGTGTGGGTGACTTCGGGTAAAATGGTCTAAAAAGAGATGCCGTACAGATGGGCGGCATCTCTTTTTGCTGTTGCGTCGGTTGGCCCGTCAAGATATCTTAGGCCGGCTTGGTGATAAACAGTACGCCGAGCGTGTTGGGGCCGCAATGTGCGCTGATGGTGCAGCTGGCTCTGGTGATGAACACTTCGCGGAACGGCTGCAGCGCCAGGACCTGCGTGCGGATGTCCTCCAGTATGGCGGCGTCGATGCCGGAGTGCGTGATGAATACGCGATCCAGCAACAGGTCGTTGCGCCCTTCCAGCTGATCCTGCACGTACTTTTTCAATACGCGGGGCAGCTTGCCGACGTACTTTTTGCCCACGGTCATACCGCCGCACTCGGAAACCTGGACGGTGATGCAGGGCTTGAGATTGAGCAGATTGGCGCTCAGGTGTGCAAGCGACGAGCAGCGCCCGCCGGCGTGCAGAAACTCCAGCGTGTCGAGCACAAAGCTGGCGCTTACGCCGGATACCAGCGATTCCACTTCCTGCACGATCTGTTCGATGGGCATGCCGGCACGGATGCGCTCGCCCGCTTCACAGACAAGGTGGCCAAACCCCGTGGAGAGGTTGCGCGAGTCGATCACGTGGACGCCTTCAAACTCTTCAGCAGCGAGCTTGGCGTTCTGGCAGGAGCTGGACAGGCCGGAACCGAGGGAGATGTGCAGCACGTCATAGCCCTGCTCCACAAGCGAACGAAAGTAATCGGCATATTCGCCGGGGTTGATGGCTGCGGTCTTGGGAAGCGCTTTTCGCTGGTACCACGCTTCATACAACATGTCCGGGGAAATATCCAGCCCGTCGGCGTACTGCCTGCCCTCTAAAATGATGTGCAGGGGGTAGAGGGACACCTGGTAGCGTTCCTTCAGTTCATTGCCGATATCGCAGGGCGTATCGGCGCTCAGGAGAATTTTTCTTTCCATAATACCATCCTTGTCTTATAAAGTATCGATCATGGCACAGGGGATATGGTATCAACTTTTTGTCCGTTCGTCAATTCTGCCTGTTGCACCGGCGCTGCCCTCGGCATGCAGGTCTCCGCGCGATTCGAGATCCCGAAGTATTTGCTCATAGAGTGAATGCGCGGTCGATGTTGTATTGCCATCTGTAGATCAGATAGCCGATCACGATACAGTCCAGCGGCTCCGGATCCAGCGGGGCGAGCGGCACGCCAAAGTGGAGGTGCTCGAGATGCCCGAATTTTGTGACGCGGAACCAGTCACTCAGCCCGTCCGCCGACGGGTCAGGAGATGGCCCTCTGCCGTGATCATCTGCGGCCTCCGTTTTGCGGGTACGCGCACGGCGCGACATAGGCTTCGTATGCCGCTTCCGTCACGCCGCGGGCACGGATCATTTCGGCGTAGAATTGCCCGCTGCGCTTCACGGTTCGGCGCTGGGTGGCATAGTCCACGTGCACGAGGCCAAAGCGCGCGCTTTCGCCTTCCAGCCACTCAAAGTTGTCGCAAAAGCACCGGTGATAGTGGCGCTTTGCGGGCAGGCCGCAGTTGCAAAGCGCCTACACGTGGTCGAACAGATAGCGGCAGCGGCAGCGGTCGTCGCGGTCGCAGGTGCCGTTTTCGTGATGCAGATCGGCAGCTGTAGCAGCCGGTACATCTTTTTTTGGCGCACTCTGCAATGCCGGGCGGATAGATATCCCAACCCGGGTCGTTGACGGGCGCGTTTTCGCGCACGCCGTCTGCCAGGCCGGAGACAGTGGAACGCGTGTAATAGTTGACGGCGTGAAAGTCACAGTAACGGCCTGCAGACAGGTTCCTGAGCGGAAAGCGGAAGCGCCCTGTCGTCATAGCGAGCGACAGGCTGCCCTGGAAAAACCGTGCCGACAGCGCCGCCACCGCGCGGTGTAGCCGGTGGCGCGGGTTCTTCGGTGCGAATACGCACAGATGGTTGCAAACGCGACGCGCGTGTCGTCAAACCCCAGCTCGCGGCGCACGCGGTGGATGCACGTGTAGCCGGCGATGTGCGCGGTGCAGAGCACGGACATCACGTACAGCGTGCGAGAAAAAGAGGCCTCGCCGGGCGGCCAGGTACCGAAAAATAGCCGTTTGTGGCGTACACGTTGGGCTCGTTGGTCGTGATGTATTCGGAAATGAGGTCGTCGAGCGCGCGAATGGTGTGTTCGACAAAGCGCAGGAAGAGCGGCACGTTTTCAAGACGCGTAAAGGCGCCCATCCGTTCAAACCACATGGGGTTTGTAAAGTGATGCAGCGTCAGCTGCGGGCGGATGCCGCGCGCCTGGAGGTCGAGCAGCTTCTCGCGGTATTGTACGAGCGCCGAATCGTCGAATTGGTCGGGCCCGGCTCGATCCGCGCCCACTCCACGCCGAACCGGTAGTCGCGGATGCCGAGGGACTCCATGAGCGCCGCGTCTTCTGAAAAGCGGCGGTAGTGGTCGTTGGCGCGGGCGGGGGAGGAGCCATCGCGAATGTGGCCGCGGTCCGCCCAGTCCATCCACGAGTGGTCGACCCGGCCACCCTCGATCTGGGGGGCGGTGCTTGCTATGCCGAGGGAAAGGCGGTTCAGTTGCAATGTCGGCATAGTGGTTGTTCCCATGACATGTTACAATTTGTTGCGCGGCGTCAGGTCGCCGGCACGTAACGAGGTAGCCAGCCGTAAATGACGGGAATATTTTACCACCATCCGCGCAAGCCTGTCCATAGGTGTTATGGCTGCCGGGCGCCTGCGGCCGGATTTGACAAAATTCTGCAAATACGGTATAGTGTGTGAAATATTTGACATATCTGTCATTTGGATGGGAGAAGCCTTTGGAACAGCAACTTCATAAAAAATACGGGCTGATGACGGCAACAGCCATGGTCGTCGGCACTGTCATTGGCTCCGGCGTATTTTTCAAGGCCGAGGCGATTTTGACAAAGACCGGCGGCTACATGGGTATAGGCATCCTCGCCTGGGGCATCGGCGGCCTGATCATGATGATCTGCGCCTGCACGTTTTCCATTATGGCCACCAAGTATTCCTATGTGAACGGCGTGGTGGACTATGCCGAGGTGACGGTCGGCCCGCGCTATGGCTATCTGATCGCCTGGTTCATGACCACCATCTACTATCCGGCCATGACTTCCGTACTCGCCTGGGTCTCCGCAAGATATCTGTGCGTGTTGCTCGGGTTTTCCATCACGGGAGCGGAGTGTCTTTGCCTGAGCTGCCTGTTCCTGGTGTGCAGCTATGCGGTCAACGCGCTTTCGCCCAGGATTGCGGGAAAAATCCAGGTTTCCACCACGGTGATTAAGCTGATCCCGTTGTTGCTCATGGCGGTCGTCGGGACGATAGCGGGTCTGCGCAGCGGCGTCATGCTGGAAAATTTCACGACCCAGCTGACGACCGAACAGATCAGCGAGGCTTTTGCCGCCGCTGGGAAGACTTATGTGCCGAGCGGCTCCATCCTGCTGGCTTCCGTGGTTGCGTCGGCGTTTGCGTATGAAGGCTGGATCATCACGACCTGTATCAACGCTGAACTGCGCGACGCGAAGAAAAACCTGCCGCGTGCGCTGGTGATGGGCACGCTGGTTGTGGCGTGTGTGTACATTCTGTACTATATCGGCCTGAACGGCGGCATTGACAAGCTGCATCTGATGGTGAGCGGCGAGGCGGGAGCACAGGAGGCGTTCACCCAGGTGTTCTCTTCGGTGGGCGGCACACTGCTCGGGGTATTCATTGTGATATCGTGCCTGGGCACGCTGAACGGGCTGATGCTTGGCGCCACGCGGGGAATGTATGCGCTGGCCGTGCGCGGCCGCGGTCCGCGACCCGAGATCTTCCGGCAGGTTGACGCGGCCACAAACATGCCGACCAACTCCGCCATTGCTGGCCTCGTTTTATGCGCGCTGTGGCTGACCTATTTCTTTGGCGCCAACCTCACCGGGCCCTCCTGGTTTGGGCCGGTGACGTTTGACTCGTCCGAACTGCCCATCATTACAATTTATGCCATGTATTTGCCCATCTTTGTGATGTTCATGTGGAGGGAAAAGGAAGTGTCCATCGGCAGGCGGTTTATTATGCCGGCGGCAGCCATGATCTGCTCCCTGTTCATGGTGTACGCGGCGGCCATGGCACATGGCGTCAGCGCCGCGTGGTATCTGCTGGTCTATGTGTGCATCATGGCGGTGGGCATCTGTTTCATGCGGGAAAAGAAGACGGCGTGAGCAGACTGGCGCGCAGCGCCATGGTTTTCGGGGCATGTGGATAATTAAAATAGACCCGCGCACCCGGCATTGTGCCGGCTGCGCGGGTGTTGTTTTGCACTGTATTGACGGTGTATGCCAAAAGACTTTGCCGTCACCGCCTGCCGAACAGGCCGGAAAGCGCTTCAATGGCGTCGTTTAGGTTGGCAATGGCGCTGTTTAGCGTGGCGACGTCCAACTCAGCGACCCGCAACAGCGCGGCATTGAGATCCTTGAGCGATTCATTCAACGCGTCAATGTCAATTTCGGAGAAGTTTTCAAGCACTTTTTGAGCGTCCTGCGCAATGCCCACGCTGTAGCGCGCCGTGGCGTTCAAATCGGCCATGGTGTTGGCAAGCTGTTCCGTGTCCAGCGCCTGCAGCACGGTCCGTGCCTCAGAGAGTAGCTGCGTGGCCTGTGGCAGCAGAATGGCACAAAGGAGCAGCACGGTCAGCGCCAGCACCGCGCAGGCTGCCGCACAGGTGCGCAGCAGCCAACGTTGTTTGCGACGTTGTGCATTTTGCAGGAGCAGCTGATCCCGGATTGCTGTGAGCAGCTCGAGCTGGTCGGCAGGCGTCTCTGCTGCGGACAGGATGGGCAATTCCATTTGTTACTCCTATCTCGTATTACAACATGATACGGGCGTTGTGTCATCAAGCCTTGCGACGCTTGGACGGCAGCGTCGGGGCAGTGGATGCTTCTGCGGGGGGCGCGGGCGGTTGCGTCATGCCGACAACCTGGTCGACCGGCAGCGAAAAGCAGATGCCTTTGCCGGCCTCCTGCAACCCTGCATGGGTGCAGATCGCGGTCATGATCGCATTCTTTTGCGCCCGCTCGGCGAGGATGAGCACCAGTTCCTTTTCCGGCTGGACGATGATGCCGAAAAACTTTTCCGCCTCGTGGATGCCGGTGCCGCGGGCGTTTACGACCGTGCCGCCGGAAGCGCCCGCAGCCTTGGCGGCGTCCATGACGAGATCCGCAAAGCCGCGGTTGATGATCGTTAAAATCAGTTCGTGTTGCATGAAACCCCTTTCCGCCCGGTGCGGGCAAGTGCTGTCGGGAAAAGCGGGCAAGGCCTGCGTGGGCTGGTCAGGCGGGATAGCCGGAGAGCAGCGCCAGCGTGCCGCGTTCCGCCACGCTGGAGAGCGGGATGCTGAAGGCGATACCGCTGCCGGGGCGATCCAGGTGCAGCTGGGCGCGCAGATCCTGCAGAAAACCGTCCGCAGCGCTCTGCCGCACGCAAAGCAGCACCACGTCCTTCTCCGTTTCGCCGAGGCCGAGATAGTCCAGCACATCGGAGTCTGCCGTGCCGTGGCCGCGCAGCGTCAGGTGCAGCGCAATGCGCTGTTGCAGGCAGAGCGCAGTGATGCGCTCCGCATCGCCGCGGTTCACGATGCAGACAATCAGCTTGATCGGCTCAATGGCGGTTTCTTCCATATCAGGGTACCTCCACTGGAAATTCAAAGATCTCAATCTGCGCTGCTTCAGGTGCCGGCGCCTGCGTAGCGCGGCGCAGCTTGCCGGCATACAGCACGCCGAGCAGCTGTATGGTGATGAGCGGCGTCATGGCCACCATGGCCACAATGCCGAAGGCGTCGGTCAGGATCTCGCCGCCCAGCGCGTCGCAGGCGCCCATGGCAAAGGGCAGCATGAACGTGGCGGTCATCGGCCCGGAGGCCACGCCGCCGGAGTCAAATGCGACGGCCGTGAAGATGCGCGGCACGAAGAAGGACAGCAAAATGGCCGTGGCGTATCCGCCGAGCAGAAAATACCAGATCGAGAGCCCCGTCACGACGCGCAGCATGGCGATGCCCATGGAAACGGCGACTCCCACGGCCAGGCTCAGCAACATGGCACGCTGCGAAATGGCGCCGACCGTCAGCTCTTCTACCTGTTTGTTCAGTACGTGCACGGCCGGCTCCGCCATAACGACGAAGAAGCCGATCAGCATGGCGATCGGGATGATCCACCCGACGGTCGTCTCGCCGAGCGTGTGCCCGAGCGCGTACCCGGCCGGCAGGAAGCCGACGTTCACGCCGGTGAGAAACAGCACCAGCCCGACGTACGTGTACAACAGGCCGACGCCCATTTTGAGCAGGCTGCGCCGCGAGAGGCGCAGGAACAGCACCTGGAAAATGAGGAAAAAGAGGACGATGGGCAGCAGCGCCAGCGCCACGTCCCGGCAGTATTCCGGGAAGCCATGGCCGAAGAGACGCAGCATTTCGGAAAGGGTTTGCGGGTTTTGTACCTGCACGGGCGTGTATGCGCCCTGCCCGGCCGGATACAGCATGCCGAGCACCAGCATGGAGAGGATGGGACCGATGCTACAGAGCGCGATCAGGCCAAAGCTGTCGTCCTGAGCGCTGTTGCCACCGCGCACGGCGGCGACGCCAATGCCCAGCGCCATGATGAACGGTACCGTGATGGGTCCGGTGGTCACGCCGCCGGAATCGAATGCGGCGGCCAGAAAGCCACGCGGCGCAAATGCGGCGAGCGCAAACACCGCCAGATAGAGCGCGATCAGCACGTGCCGCAGTTGCCTGCGAAAGATAATGCGCAGCAACGCGAGCACGAGGAAAACGCCCACGCCGGCTGCCACGGTCAGGATGAGCACGGTGTCCGGTACGGACGGCATCTGCGCGGCCAGCACCGTGAGATCCGGCTCGGCGATCGTGACGAGCACGCCGATGAGAAAACAGACCGGGATGAGTACGGACAGCTTTTTGGATTTGGTCAGGTGGGAGCCGATGCGCTCACCCATGGGCATCATGGACAGGTCGGCGCCGAGCGTAAATAGCCCCATGCCGGCAATGAGCAGCACCGCGCCAAGCAGAAAAAGCCAAAAGGTGCCGGCGGGCAGCGGGGAGAGCAGCAGATGGATCAGCACGACGATCCCCGTCACCGGCAGCACGGAGGAGAGCGATTCTTTAATTTTTGCAAGCAGCTGTCGGTTCATGCCCTAACGTATCGCTTTCCGGTTCCGGATATGCCTTCGCCAGGCGGTTCCAGGCCCTGTACTCATATTACCATGCCGCCGGCGCTTTGGGCAAGCCCAATGGCGGCGCAAGCGCAAACCGGACGGACGACCATGTGACAAGAAAAGATGGGCCGGCAAACGCGCAAGGCGCCTGCCGGCACGATTGTCGTGCGGCGGAGCTGCCGGCGGCGGTCAGCCCACGGCGTTGAGCTGCTCCATGAACTCCTCGCCGGTGATCGTCTCTTTTTCCAGCAAGTAACGCGCAAGCCGGTGCAGCGCGTCCAGGTTGGACGCGAGAATACCCGTCGCCTTTTCGTGCGCGCTCCTGACGATTTCCACGACTTCATGGTCGATGCGCGAGGCCGTCTCCGCAGAACAGGCGAGCGAAGCGTCGCCACCCAGGTATTCGTTCGTCACTGTCTCGAGCGCGACCATGCCGAACTGGTCGCTCATGCCGTAACGCGTGACCATGGCGCGCGCAAGGCGCGTTGCCTGCTCGATGTCGTTCGATGCGCCCGTGGTGACAGAGTGGAACACGAGCTCCTCCGCCGCACGCCCGCCGGTCAGCGTGGCAATGCGGTTCAGTGCTTCCTGCTTGGAGAGCAGTACGCGGTCGTCGTCGTCCACCTGCATCGTGTAGCCGAGCGCGCCGGACGTGCGCGGGATGATCGTGATCTTGTGCACCGGCGCGGATTCCGTCTGCCGCGCGGCGACGAGCGCATGCCCGATCTCGTGGTAGGCGACGATCTCCTTGTCGCGTTCCGAAATGGCGGCGCCCTTGCGCTGGTAGCCGGCGATGACCACTTCGACGCTTTCCTCGAGGTCGGCCTGCGTCACCGTGTCGCGCCCGCAGCGGACGGCGCGCAGCGCGGCCTCGTTGACGATGTTGGCCAGCTCCGCGCCGGAAGCGCCGCTCGTGGCCCGCGCGATGACCCGGTAGTCGATGCCGGCCCCCATCTTCACGTCTTTGGCGTGCACGCGCAGGATGGCTTCGCGGCCGTTGAGGTCCGGCAGCTCCACCGGGATGCGCCGGTCAAAGCGGCCGGGGCGCAGCAGCGCCTTGTCGAGCGACTCCGGCCGGTTGGTGGCGGCGAGGATGACCACGCCCTTGCGCCCGTCAAAGCCGTCCATTTCGGTCAGCAGCTGGTTGAGCGTCTGTTCGCGCTCGTCGTTGCCGCCGATGCCGCCGCCGTCGCGCTTTTTGCCGATGGTGTCGATCTCGTCGATGAACACGATGCAGGGCGCCTTTTCATTGGCCTGCTTGAACAGGTCGCGCACCTTGGCCGCGCCCATGCCCACGAACATCTCCACAAATTCGGAGCCGGAGATGGAGAAGAAGGGGACCTGCGCTTCGCCGGCCACGGCCTTGGCCAGCAGCGTCTTGCCGGTGCCCGGCGGGCCGACGAGCAGGGCGCCCTTGGGCAGCTTTGCGCCGATGGCGGCGTATTTGCCCGGGTTGTGCAGGAAGTCGACGATCTCCGTCAGCGCCTCCTTCGCCTCGTCCTCGCCGGCGACATCGGCAAATGTCTTGCCAGTCTGCGCTTCGACATAGACCTTGGCGTTCGCCTTGCCAAAGGACATGGCGTTGCCGGGGCCGGCCATGTTCTGCAGCCTGCCGATCATGAAGCGGCCGATCATCGCAAACAGCAGCGCCGGCAGGATCCAGGTCAGCAGGAAGGACAGCAGCGGAGAGCTCTGCGTGGGGATGTTCGCGCTGAATTCGACGTCTGCCTCTTCGAGCCGGCTCTGCAGCGTCTCGTCCGGCCAGATGCCGGTCTTGTAGTAGCGCAGCTTGCCGTTCTCGTCCGTGGCGGAGAAGATGTACAGCTGCTCGGCGTTGTCGCGCGCCAGCTCCTGGACGCTTCCGGCGTCGAGCATCTTCAAAAACTCGCTGTAGCTGGTCTCGTATACCCGGGTTTCCATGAGCGGCGGGAACACGAATACGTTGAGCAGAAAGAGGACGAGCGAGGCGATGACGATATAGTAGATGATGGGCTTTTTCGATGGCTTTTGTTCCTGCATGGGCGCTTCCTCATACAACGATTGTGATTATTGACCATCCGATTATACCATGCAGGCGAACGGCCTGCATAGAGGCAAACTTGAAACCTTTGTGCTCGAAATGCAACATTTTATCGGCTGATCTGCGCGCGCAGCGCCGGGCGGGGAAGCCCGGCCGCGCGGGCCGGCGCGCCGTCAGGCAGTCAGATGTATTTTTGCAGCTGCTTGAGCGCGTTTTTTTCCAGCCGCGATACCTGCGCCTGTGAAATGCCGATCTCGCGGCTGACCTCCATCTGCGTTTTGCCGATGAAGAAGCGGAGCTGCAGGATGCGCATTTCCCGCTTGGTCAGGTGCCGCATCCCTTCGCTCAGGGCGATGTGGTCGAGCCATACGCTGTCCGACGTACGGGTATCGCTCAGCTGGTCGATCACGAAGATGGCGTCCCCGTCGTCGCGGTAGACCGGTTCAAAGAGCGATACGGGCTCCTGAATCGCATCCAACGCAAAGGCGACCGCCTCTTCGGTCTGGCCCAGCTCCTGCGCAATTTCTGCGAGCGTGGGTTCGCGCGTGCCCGCTTCGGCGAGGCGGTTGCGCGCCTGCAGCGCCTTGTAGGCCGTGTCGCGCAGGGAGCGGCTGACGCGGATGGCGTTGTTGTCCCGAAGATGCCGGCGGATCTCGCCGATGATCATTGGAACGGCATAGGTGGAAAAGCGTACTTCATGGCGCAGGTCGAAGTTGTCGATGGCCTTGATGAGCCCGATGCAGCCTACCTGGAACAGGTCGTCCATCATTTCGCTGCGGTTGCTGAACCGCTGGACGATGGACAGCACCAGCCGAAGATTGCTGCGGATAAACTCCTCGCGCGCGGCTTCGTCGCCGGATTTGACCTTGAGCAGCAGCTCACGCGTCTCCTTGGCCGTCAGCATGGGGAGCTTGGCCGTGTCCACGCCGCAAATCTCCACTTTATTCAAACCCTGCACCTCCATTGCTGTGCGGCCGGTTGCCCGCCGCTGCGTTTATCATTGCCAGGCGCCCGGTTTTTATCCGAGCGGCGACACCTTTTTCTCCCGCCCTCACATAAAAGCTTTTCGGTGATTCATATCCTGTTACGAGGAGGTGTGGGCATGGGACAGCGCCGCAAAAAATGGAAAAAGGCGATCTATCGCGCCCTGGATTTGCCGGAAGAAGCGGACGGCAGGACGGTCAAGCTCACCATGGTCGGGCGGAACGACCTGCTGGTGGAAAACCACGGCGGCATCGTGCAGTATGCGCTGGACTATGTCCGCCTGCTGAGCGCCGACGGGGTCATCCGTATCGAGGGTAAAGAGCTGACGTTGTCCGAATTCAGCCTGGGCAGGGCCTATGTGCGTGGAGAAATTGCCGGGTGGCGCTTCGAGGATGGGAAATAAGGTATGTGGCAATCTGTAAACGGGTGTGTTATAATACAAATCAAAGGGAAGGGCGCGGAACGGCTGCTGAACGAGATGCGGCTTGCGGGCATTCCGGTGCGCGACCTGACCCGCGTGGATCGCGTGACCGTGCAGTGCCGCCTGCGTGCCAGGGATTTCAAACGGCTCCATGCGCTGCGCAGCCGCCGGTATTGCAGCATCCGCATCCTGTCGCGGGGCGGCGTCTCGTTTTTTTTCATGCGCCTGTTCCGCCGCCGCGTGCTCTGGATGGGCATGGCGCTCGTCTCTCTCCTGCTCTGCGTGCTGTCCACGCGCATCTGCCTCATCCGCGTGGTGGGGTGCGAGCGCGTCGCCGAGGCGACGGTCCTGCGCTCGCTCGCCTCGCTGGGCGTCACGGTGGGCCGCGCCAAGGCGGGGCTCTCCCTGCCGGTGCTGGGCAACCAGCTCATGGCGACGGACGACCGCATCGGCTGGGCGGGGCTTTCGCTCGACGGCGTCGTGCTGACGGTGGAGATCGTGGAGACGGTCGCGGTGCCGGAGCCGATCGACCCCAAGACGCCCTGCGACGTCGTAGCCGTCAAGGACGGCATTATTACACGCGTAGTGGCCAAGGCCGGCCTGCCGGCCGTTCAGGCGGGAGACGCGGTGCAGGCCGGGGACGTGCTGATCCGCGGCGACCTGACGCGGGAAGACTCCCAGACGCCGCTGTTGGTGCATGCCCATGGCGAGGTGCGCGCCAACGTCTACTATTTTGCCGAGGCGGCGGTGCTGCCGGAGACGCGGGCGCTGCAGCCGAGCGGCCAGTCCGTCCCGTACCGCGCGGCCTATGTCGGCGACTGGATGCTCTTTGAGAGCGACATCCCCTTTGCCTCGTACCGGCTGACCGACGTGCAGAGCGACACGCTGCAGGGCGCCGTGCTGCCGCTCAGGGTGGTGACGGGCGTCTGTGAAGAGCTTACGATGCAGCCGCAGCGGCTCAGCGCGGCCGAGCAGAAGGAGCTTGCCGCCTATGAGGCGGAAGAGGGCGCCATGCTGCGGGTGCCGTCGGACGCGTCCATCGTCGAAAAGACGATCACCTATACCGAATATGACGGATGCCTGATCGCGGTCGTATGCGTCGTGACGGAAGAGACGATCGGCATTCAGAAGGAGCTGCCAGATGGCGGGAACGAATGAAAAGACTACGCAAATCGTCGCGATTGAGGCCATGGACGACCTGATTGGCCTATTTGGCGTCTTTGACGAAAACCTGCGCGTCATTGAAGAGGAAACGGGGACGCGCATCGCCGTGACGGAGGATGGGATCCGGATCGAGGGCGGGGAGGAGATGACCGCGCTCACCGCCACCGTGCTTGAAAAAATGCTGGACATGCAGCGGCGCGGCGAACCCATCAACCGCTCGCGCATTCGGTATGCCGTCGATCTGGCGCGCGAGGGCAACGCTGAGCTCATCAGCCAGATCATGGGCGACGTCGTTGCCGTGACCAACCGTGGCCGGCAGATCAAGTGTAAGACGCTGGGACAGAAGCGCTATGTCCAGGCGCTCAAGGAACACGAACTGGTGTTTGGCGTGGGACCGGCGGGGACGGGCAAGACGTATTTGGCGGTGGCTATGGCCGTGCTGGCGTTCAAGAACAAGGAAGTGGATCGCATCATCCTGACGCGGCCTGCCGTGGAGGCCGGCGAAAAGCTTGGGTTCCTGCCGGGCGACTTACAGACCAAGGTGGATCCGTATCTGCGCCCGCTGTATGACGCGCTGCAGGATTTTCTGGGCGTGGAGACCTATCGCTCGTTGACGGAACGCGGGGCGATCGAGGTGGCGCCGCTGGCCTATATGCGCGGCCGCACGCTCAACGACGCCTACATCATTTTGGACGAGGCGCAAAACTGCTCCATCGAGCAGATGAAGATGTTCCTCACCCGCTTTGGCGAGGGGTCGCGCGTGGTGGTGACGGGTGACATTACGCAGATCGACCTGCCGCGCGAACGCAAGAGCGGCCTGGTTCATGCGCTCGATGTGCTCGACGGCGTGGAGGGCATCCAGATTGTCCGCCTGACGCACAAGGATGTGGTGCGTCACGAATTGGTGCAGCGCATCATCCGTGCCTATGAAAAGTATGAAAAACAGAAGAATTGAGGGGAGAGCCGTGTCACCGGACCGCAAAAAGAAAAACCGGCGCTTTCGAGGCCAAAGCCGGACGCTTGGCCTGCTGTTGCTGGCGGGCCTGTTTGCGCTGAACACGCTCGTTGCGCTGCTGTCGCTGTCGCAGAAGCGATACGACGTATCCGTCGGTCAGACAGCCACGGAGACGATCTACGCGACCCGCGCCATCGAGGACACCGAGGCGACCGAGGCGCTCCGCCAGGCGGCACGGGACGCCGTGCAGACCGTCTATGCGTTGGACAAGTCGTTGGCGGAGTCGCTGGAAGAAGGCGTGCGTTCCTTCTTCACGGAGCTGGCGTCGCTTCGGGCCGAGGCTGCCGGCATTCGCACCGCCTCCGCGCCTGTCGATGCAAACGGGAACGTGCTGACGGACAGCCGGTCCTGGCAGGTTGTCATCGCGCAGGACCAGCTGCTGTCCATGCTGGCCAAGCTGCCCATGCCGCTCACGGATGCGGCGCTCGGGTATGCGCTGCTGTCGGCGTCCGATGAGGAGCTGCTGCGCCTTGAGGACATCGTGGTATCCAAATTGTCCGTGCAGCTGTCCAAGGGTGTTTCCGAAGACGGTGTGGCTGCCGTGCGTTCCGAAGCTTCGCGCGAACTGCAGGTTACGACGCTGTCCACCTGGCTCAAGGAGCTGGGCGATTTGTTATATGGGCAATATCTGCAGCCTACGCTGCTGGAGGATGAGACTGCCACGGCGCGTGCAAGAGAAGAAGCGGCTGCTGCCGTAACGCCGGTCAATATCGCGCGCGGCGCGGCGATTGTGCGGGAAGGGGACACTGTGAGCAGCGGCCAGATGGCGACGCTGACGGCCCTCGGCCTCGTACGCGGTGTCAATGAAAACAAGCTGTTCCCGGCCGGGGTGGCCGGCTGCCTGCTCGTGGCCTATGCGCTGTTTGCCTGGTATCTGTACATTCGGCTGCCGGAGCTGCTGGGTCCCAACAAGCAGGTGTTCATGTTGCTGCTCATCGTGGGGATCAGCGTCCTGCTTGAGTGGCTGTGTTTCCTGTTGGAGCCGCGCGTAACCCCGGCCATTCTGGCCGTGCTGCTCACGGCGGTGTTGCTCTCGCGGGAGGCGGCGCAGGCGGTGAACATCCTGCTCGCGTTTGCCTTTGGCATGATGGCGGGCGGAAACGGCAGCGGGCTGCTGGGCAGCGCGTCTTCGCTTTCGATCATGGCTTCGCTTTTGGGAGGCCAGGCGGCCATCCAGGTGGCCGTCGGCAACGACCGGCGCGGCTCGCTCATCGCCGCGGGCGCGACCTGCGGCGGCGTGGGCGCGCTGGTAGTGCTTTCCGGCTGCGCCATGCTGGGCGAGAGCTTCAACAATACGTTGGTACATACCGGGCTGGTGCTGTTGCCGCCGGTGGTGCTGTCGGTGTTCTGCGTCGGCATGCTCTCCGTGTGGGAGAACGTATTCGATGTGGTGACGTCGGCGCGGCTGCACGAGCTGCTCAACGGCAATCACCCGTTGCTGCGCAAGATGATGACCGTGGCGCCCGGCACGTTCCACCATTCCATGATGGCGGCGTCCCTGGCCGAGGGCGCAGCCGAGGCCATTGGCGCCAATGCGCTGCTGGCTCGCGCAGGTGCGACATACCATGACGTGGGAAAACTGCGCCGGCCCTCTTACTTTTCCGAGAACCAGACGGACGGGAACATCCACGATACCCTGCCGCCCGCGGAGAGCGCGGCATTCATCATTGCGCACCAGCGCGATGCGGAGCCACTGCTGCAGAAATATCGGATTCCCGCGGCTGTGCGCGCCATTGCCGCAGAGCACCATGGCACGACGCTCGTGGCCTATTTTTACTTCAAAGCCAGACAGGCGGCGGGCGACCGGGGCGTGGAAGAGAGCGCGTTCCGCTATCCGGGGCCGCGCCCGTCCACGCGCGAGAGCGCGATCGTCATGCTGGCGGATAGCTGTGAGGCAGCGGTGCGGTCCCTGGGCGACGCGACGAGCGAGCAGGTTGCCGAAATGGTTCACAAGGTCATCCGCGGCAAGCTGGACGACGGGCAGTTTGCCGACTGCCCCATCACCATGCAGGAGCTGGCACGGGTGGAAAAGAGCTTTCTTGTGACGTTCAGCGGCATTTTACACGACCGCGTCCGCTATCCGGACGAAGAGGAGGAGCTCAAATGACGGACGTCTCTGTCGAAGCAGGCTTGACCGGAGTGCCGGAACAGGCCGTCCAGTGGATTGAGCGGGCGGTTGCGGCCGCGCTGCGTCATTTGCGACGCCGGGGGAACGTCGGCGTGCTGCTCACATCGGAGGCTGAGATCCGCCGCCTGAACCGAGACTACCGGCAGGTGGACAGCGTCACGGATGTGCTGTCCTTTCCCGCCTGGGAGGGGGAGGCGATTGCCGCGCCGCCGGATGGCTATTTGGGAGACCTGGCCATCTGCACGGCGCGCGCTGCCCAACAGGCAGAGACATTTGGCCATTCCATCGAGCGGGAACTGGCTTTTCTGACGGTGCATGGCACGCTGCACCTGCTGGGGTATGACCATATCCGTCCTGACGACGAGCGGCAAATGCGGGCGTTGCAGACGGAAATTCTGAAGGAAATGGGGTTACAGATCAAATGAACCGGGTCGATCAGAATGAATTGCAACACATGCTTTCGCTGGCCTGCGCCGCGCGGGAGCGCGCGTATGTGCCGTATTCCGGCTTTCGTGTCGGCGCCTGTCTGCGTGCCTCGAGCGGCCTGTACTACATGGGCTGCAACATTGAGAACGCAGCCTACACGCCGACCAACTGTGCCGAACGGACCTCCATGTTCACGGCAGTCTATCAGGGCGAACGTTCGTTTGACGCCATTGCAATTGCCTGCAGTGGCGACCGCCCGGCATACCCATGCGGCGTTTGCCGCCAGGTGCTGGCCGAGTTTTGCGACCCGGAGATGCCGGTCATCGTGTGCAACGCGGCGGGCGAAGCGGAGCAGTGCACGCTGGGCGACCTGCTGCCGCATTCCTTTGGCAGGACAGACCTGCTATGAGCGGCTACCGATCCGGCTTTGTCTCCATTGTCGGCTGCCCAAACGCCGGCAAGTCGACGCTGCTCAACCGTCTCGTGGGGCAGAAGATCGCCATCGTCTCCGACCGCGCGCAGACGACGCGCAACAAGGTGACCGGTGTACTGACACGGGAAGCATATCAGATCGTCTTTCTTGACACGCCGGGCATGACCAGGCCGCAGAACCGACTGGGTGAATACATGCAAAAGGTGGCCACGGACGCGCTCTCCGAGGTCGAGGCCGTGCTGTTCGTGGCGGATGCCCTGCAAGGCGTCCGTGAGCGTGACGAGGCCATTTTGGACCGTCTGTCCCGCGTCAGCGCGCCGGTCTTTGCACTGGTCAACAAGTGCGATGCGGCGTCAGCCACGGCGGTGGAACAGGCGCGTCGCCTGTTGGAGGGGCGCGGCTGCTTCCGCGAGGTGCTGGCCGTATCGGCCAGGACGGGCGAGGGATTGGAGCAGCTTGAACGGCGCCTTTCGGATTGCCTGCCGGAGGGACCCCAGTATTTTCCGGAGGACATGGTAACCGACCAGCCGGAACGCGTCATCTGTGGGGAAATGGTGCGCGAAAAGGCGCTCGAGTTGCTGCGCGAGGAGGTGCCCCACGGCATCGGCGTCGCGGTGGAGCGCATGGAACTGCGCGAAGGCGGCGAATTGATGGACGTGTGGGCGACGATCTATTGTGAGCGGGAGTCGCACAAGGGTATCATCATCGGCAAGGGCGGTTCGATGCTCAAGCGCATTGGCGCGGCTTCGCGCAGGGATATGGAGTGGCTGCTCGGCTGCCGCGTCAATTTGCAGTTGTGGGTCAAGATTAAGGAAGACTGGCGCAACCGCCCGGCCGTTCTGCACGAGCTGGGTTACGAGTGAGCGCTGTGCGGTCCTGTTGCGGCCGGTCGTAACGCTTGCAGCCCGGCATGGCGGGACTTGCAAACTGTTAGCAGGTCCGTTACCAGTTTTTGCTGCTTATGCACACCTCTTCCGCCGCCATACTAACCGGTAAGGAGGTTGTGCGCGATGGATCGACGGAAGGAACGGAGCCTGCAGCTGTGGCAGAGATTTGCAGAAACCGGCGAGATCGGCGCTTATCTGCTGTACCGAGCCATGCGTTCGGCGGAGGAGGCGGAGCCGCAGGAGAAGTAAAGGGGGCGAGGTCGTGGCGGTGGTCTGTGTCACGGGAATTGTAACGCGGTATGTCAACTACCGTGAAAGCGACCGGATCCTCAGCATTTTCACCATTGAGCAGGGCCGGGTCGACGCCAAAGCACGCGGTTGCCGGCGCCCGACCAGCCCGCTGCTCCCCGCCGCTCAGCCATTCGTGTATGGCGAATTCGAGTTATTTCAGGGCAAAGACAAGTACACCGTCAACCAGTGCTCGATTCAGGAGAGTTTTTTCCCGATTCGGGAGGATATCGCGCGCTTTGCGGCGGGTTCTGCCATGCTGCAGCTGGCGCATGAAGCCACGCAGGAGCGCGAGCCGAATCGCCCACTGTTCTCACTGCTATATCATGCGCTTTCCTTTTTGGCGTATGGCGACGTGGAACCGGAGGACCTGCTCCTCTGTTTCTTGTTGCGGTATTTGAACGCGACCGGCTATTGTCCGGCCATCACTTCTTGTGCGCGATGCGGCCGCGATCTGCGGGCCGATCCGCACGTGTACGTTTCCGCCAAGGCGGGAGGCGCCGTGTGCGCCGCATGTGCCGCCGGCGCGCGGGAGATCTCCAAGACGGCGCTGGAGGCGCTGCGCCGTATGCTGTTGTTGCAGGACGAGGAGCTGTGCCGCGTGCGGCTGACGGAACCGCTGCGACGGGAATTGCGCGCGATGCTGACCGAACAGATCGATGTTTCCGTTGAAAATTGTGCAAGATTTCTTGCATTTCTGAAAGAAATGTACTAAATTAAGGGCTTAATTTTCTAATTGTAATCGAATTAACCGATATTAAAAAATTTTTTACTGAGAAAACCGATTGATTTTTGCAGTGTTTGTTGCAATTCAGATATTTTTTGTTTATAATATCGGGATGTGAGAATCAAAGAGCCAAGGAGGATCCTATTTTGGCAAAGAAGTATGTGTATTTGTTCAGCGAGGGCAACGCGAAGATGCGTGAGCTGCTCGGCGGAAAGGGCGCAAATCTGGCGGAGATGACTGGGCTTGGGCTTCCCGTACCGCAGGGTTTTACAATTACGACCGAGGCCTGCACGCAATATTATGAGGACGGCAGGAAGATCAACGCGGAAATCCAGGCTGAGATCATGGAATACATCGAGAAGATGGAGACCATCACCGGCAAGAAGTTCGGCGACCTGGAGAACCCCCTGCTGGTCTCCGTCCGTTCCGGGGCGCGCGCGTCTATGCCGGGCATGATGGACACGATCCTGAACCTGGGCCTGAACGAAGAGGTCGTCGAGGTCATGGCGCGCAAGTCCGGCAATCCGCGCTGGGCGTGGGATTGCTATCGCCGCTTTATCCAGATGTACTCCGACGTCGTTATGGAGGTCGGCAAGAAGTATTTTGAGCAGCTGATCGACGAGATGAAGACGCAAAAGGGCGTCACGCTGGACGTGGATTTGACGGCGGACGACCTGAAGGCGCTGGCCGCCCAGTTTAAGGCGGAGTATCGCGCCAAGATCGGCGCGGATTTCCCGACCGATCCGAAAGAGCAGCTCATGGGCGCGATTCAGGCGGTGTTCCGCTCCTGGGACAATCCGCGCGCCAACGTGTATCGCCGCGACAACGACATTCCGTATTCCTGGGGTACGGCTGTCAACGTGCAGATGATGGCGTTTGGCAACATGGGCGAGACGTCCGGCACCGGCGTGGCGTTCACGCGCGACCCTGCGACTGGCGAAAAGCGGCTGATGGGCGAGTTTTTGATGAACGCGCAGGGCGAGGACGTGGTTGCCGGCGTGCGCACGCCGATGCCCATTTCCAAGCTCCAGGAGGTCATGCCGGAGGTGTACGACCAGTTTGTGGGCATTTGCAACATCCTGGAGAAACACTACCGCGACATGCAGGACATGGAGTTTACGATCGAGGACCGGCACCTGTATATGCTCCAGACCCGCAACGGCAAGCGGACCGCCCAGGCGGCGTTGAAGATCGCCTGCGACCTGGTGGACGAGGGCATGATCTCCGAGCAGGAGGCCGTCATGATGATCGACCCGCGCAATCTCGACACGCTGCTGCATCCGCAGTTCGATGCTGCGGTGCTGAAGACGGTCAAGCCGGTTGCCCGTGCGTTGGCGGCTTCGCCGGGCGCGGCCTGCGGCAAGATCGTCTTTACGGCTGAAGATGCCAAGAGCTGGAATTTGCGCGGCGAGAAGGTCGTTTTGGTGCGGCTGGAGACCTCCCCGGAGGACATCGAAGGCATGAAGGCGGCGCAGGGCATCCTCACTGTGCGCGGCGGTATGACGTCGCATGCTGCTGTGGTGGCGCGTGGCATGGGAACGTGCTGCGTATCCGGCTGCTCTGACATCCATATGGACGAGGAAAACAAGCAGTTCGAGCTGTTTGGCAAGACCTACCACGAGGGAGACGCCCTCTCCATCGACGGTTCGACCGGCAACATCTACGACGGCATCATCCCGACGGTTGACGCCGTGATTGCGGGAGAATTCGGCCGCATCATGGGCTGGGCGGACAAGTATAAGACCCTGGCCGTGCGCACCAACGCGGACACGCCGCGCGATGCGCGCAAGGCATTTGAGCTGGGGGCCGAGGGCATCGGCCTGTGCCGCACGGAGCACATGTTCTTTGAGGCCGACCGCATTGCCGCTTTCCGAGAGATGATCTGCGCCGATACGCTGGAGCAGCGCGAGGCGGCGCTGGACAAGATCCTGCCCATGCAGCAGCGGGACTTTGAAGCGCTGTATGAGGCGATGGAGGGCCGCCCGATCACCATCCGGTTCCTGGATCCGCCGCTGCACGAGTTTGTGCCGACCGAAGAGGCCGACATCGAGCAGCTTGCCAACGCGCAGCACAAGACCACGCAGGAGATCCGCAACATCATCAACAGCCTGCACGAGTTCAACCCCATGATGGGACATCGCGGCTGCCGCCTGGCGGTTACGTATCCGGAGATCGCCCGCATGCAGACCCGCGCCGTGATCCGCGCCGCAATCAATGTCAAAAAGGCGCATCCGGACTGGACGATCGTACCAGAGATCATGATCCCGCTCATCGGCGAGGTAAAGGAGCTGAAGTTCGTAAAGAACATCGTCGCGGAGACGGCTGACGCCGAGATCCAGGCGTCCGGCGTCGAGCTCCAATACGAAGTGGGCACCATGATCGAGATCCCGCGCGCCGCGCTCACGGCGGACGAAATTGCCAAGGAAGCGGAGTTCTTCTGCTTTGGTACGAATGATCTCACACAGATGACGTTCGGCTTCAGCCGTGACGACGCCGGCAAGTTCCTCGAGGCATATTACAACGCCAAGATCTTTGAGAACGACCCGTTTGCGCGGCTGGATCGCAACGGCGTGGGCCGCCTGATGGAGATGTCCGTCAAACTGGGCAGGTCTGTTCGCCCCGACATGCACATGGGCATTTGTGGCGAGCATGGCGGCGATCCCACTTCGATCGAGTTCTGCCATAAGATCGGCCTGGACTACGTGTCCTGCTCGCCGTTCCGCGTGCCGATCGCCCGCCTGGCTGCGGCGCAGGCGCGCATTCGGCTCGGCTGAGCGAAGCGGCGCCCCGAAACGCCGGGTTGACAACCAAGTGCGCAATGCCCCGTTGCCTGCGACGACAGGCACGGGGCATTTGCATACTTGCCGGACTCCTGGCAGATACTGTATCTGATGAAGTGCAGAAGAAGAGACGCATTGCGCCGGCTGTTTCGCTTTGACGAGCCGCCGGCCGAATATGAGCTTTTGGAGGCGGAATCGGGCGAGCCGTCCTTTTTTGGCGGATGGCGCATGCAGGATCCCGCAGAGCCGGGCGGCCAGGCCAGAGAACACGCAACCCTGTTTGTCAGCAACAGTCTGGACGACAATCTGGAACATTTACAGCAGGAGTATCGCAGCGACATCAACAAGGACATCATCATGCGCCGGTTTTCCATGGGGGGGCAGGTGCGCGCAGCGGTTGTGTTTTTTGACGGAATGGCCAACGCGAATCAGATCAACGACTTTATTTTGAAGCCGGCCATGCGCCCGGATGCCATGCGCGGCGCTACGCAGCCGCCAGCCCGGCACGCCGTGGAGCACGTGATCGCCATGCAGGACGCCACGGTGATCCAGGACTGGGACGAGGTCAAGACGGCAATTGGCGACGGACGGTGCGTCGTGTTTTTCGATGGCGACGACCATGTAGTGGTCATGGACACGCGCGGCTTTCCGGGCCGGAACGTGACCGAGCCGAAGAATGAAACGGTCATCCTGGGCCCGCACGAGGCTTTTACGGAGAACATTCGCGTCAACATCAGCCTGTTGCGCAAGATTATCAAGACGGATGATTTTGTGTGTGAATTCCGGCCTTCCGGCGGGAGGAATAACGTGCGCATCGCCATTGCCTATCGGGAAGGGACGGCCAATCCCGGCCTCGTCAACGAGGTCAAGCGACGGCTGGCCACGGTGGATACGCTTAAGGTGCTGTCCATTGCGACGCTCGAGCAGCTGACGGAGGTACATCCGTATTCCCCGCTGCCGCAATCGCTGATTACCGAGCGGCCGGACCGCGCTGCGTCCGCGATTATGGAGGGGCACGTCGTGCTGCTGTGCGAAGGCAGCCCGCAGGCGCGGGTGGTGCCCATTACGCTGTTTACACTGATGACTTCAGCAGAGGATGCCTATCTTCGCCCGCTGTCGGTGAGCATCGTACGCATTGTCCGCTATCTCGGCGTATTTTTGACGACCATACTGCCGGCTTACTTTGTGGCGCTCGTGCTGCACCATCAGGGCATGCTCAGCGGGGAGATCCTGACGACCATAGCGTCCTCACGGAACATGGTCTTTTTACCGCTTGCCCTGGAGATGATATTCTTGCAGCTGGTGTTTCAGCTGGTACGCGAAGCGAGCGTCGGCGCGCCGGGGCCGATGGGCCAGAGCGTGGGCATTATCGGCGGATTGATCCTGGGCCAGGCGGCCGTGGCAGCCAACCTGGTCAGCACGGTGGCGCTGATCATTGTCGCGCTGTCCGGGCTTGGCAATTTTACCATTCCAGACTATCGCACGCAGATTGCCGTGGCATATTTCCGCATCCTGCTCGTGGTCACCGCCTGGATGGGCGGCCTGTTGGGCGTGACGCTGACGCTGCTGCTCTCCGTCGCCTGGATGGCTTCGCTCAAGTCATATGGCGTGCCGTTCCTAGCGCCGGTGGCGCCAAAGACGTATGCGAAAGAACCGCAGATCCTGCGCAAAAAGTTGAAAAACCAGAAGGAACCGAGCGATTTTACAAATACCGGGAGGCAAAAGGCATGAATCTGCAGGAGGGCAGGATTGGCCGGCAGGAGGCGACGTGCCTGGGCTGGATGGCCGTGGTGGTGAGCGGGTTGTTCTTTCCCAACGCTGCCTCGTTGTATACGCACGGCAACGCAAACTATCTGGTGACCGCTGTGACGGTGCTGCTGCTGTATGCGGTGTTCTTCCTTGTGACGGGCGCAATGGAGCGGCGCGGTGCGGCGCACTTTGGTATGCTGCTGCAAGATGGCCTGGGGAAGGCGGGCGGGATTGTGGCGGGCCTTATTTTGGTGCTAGTATTGGTCGTGTCAGCGGCCGTTCCGCTGATCCAGTTTCAGGTGGCGCTGCTGGAATATGTGTTTCCAAATGCCGAATTGCCCAATTTGAGCCTGTTTTTCCTGCCGGCAATCCTCGCGCTCGCCTGCGCCGGGCTGGAGACGCTTGGCCGCACGGCGCGGGTCTGTTTTTGGCCCGTCGCGATCGCGTTTTTGCTGCCGCTGCTTCTACCGATCACTTCCTATGAAACCTACCATCTGTTTCCGCTGCCGTTCGAAGCGCCTGCTGCCATTTTGCAACAGGGCGTGACAGGCCTGTCCCGCGGGTTGCCGGCTGTCGTTGCGATGCTCGTATGCGCAAGGGGGCTGCATGGCGTGCGAAATGTTTCTCGCTGCGGAACCATTGCCATTTTGGCCGGCGGGGCGCTCGTGTTCGTGTCCCAGCTTTGTATCGGCATGATCTATTCCTATAAGGAACTGCAGGTTACGCTCCTTCCCATGTACCGCATGGTGCTCACGTCAAATTCGGGCATTTATCTGCGGCTGGACAAATTGCTGCTGTTCCTCTGGGTTTTGAGCGGCGTGCTGACTTCCGGGTTTTATCTGTATGCCGCGGCATTGCTGTATTGCCAGGTGACCGGACTTAGGGACGTGCGGCCGGCCGCGCTGTCGCTTGGCTGTTGCGCCGGCACGCTCGTGTTGCTAGCCGGCATTGGCGCGGCGGATTGGATGCGGCCATTTGCATCGGCGGTCATGGATCAGCTGTATCTGGCGACGTTGCTGCCGCCGGTTCTCGCGGCGTTTGTCGCCAGCTGTAGAAAGGAAAGGTTGGCCCGATGAAAAGAGTATTGATATGGCTGTTGCTGCTGGGAGTGGCGCTGGGGCAGGCGGGGTGCCTGCGGTCGCAGTCCGTAGACGAGAGCGGCTATGTCCTTGCGATCGGCTTCGACGAGGGGGATCTGTTTGACTACCGGATTTCCTTTGCCGTCCAGAAAATCGGTATGGAGTCCAACGAGCCAAAGACCGAGGGCTTCAGCCTGCATACGGCGGAGGCGGAGACGTTGTATGAGGCGATTGAAACGCTGACCGGCAGCCTGCCGCACCAGCTGAGCTTTGCACGCACTACGATGATCATTCTGGATCTTGCGCTGATACAGGAACGGGGACGGCTGGCGGATTTGCTCAATACCGCCATGGAGCGGCTGCTCATACGATACAACGCCAGCGTATTTGTGGCGCTCGACGGCGCAAACGCGGTGCTGGAAGGCCTTGTCAACAGCGATTTGAAGCTGAGCCTTGACAAGCTGCAGAGCCATTTTCTGGACTATGCCAAGCGGACGGGGTTTCTCCCGCTGTGCAACCTCAAGCAGCTTTATGAGACCGCGGTCGTCCAGCCGGGCGATTCGGTCATTCCGTTGATTGGCACCTCAAAAGGGTATTTGCAGATTGGCGTAGCTGACAGCGTCGGCAGGCGTGATCTCGCGATACTGGGCGGGCACATGCCGATTGAGACAGAACTGCAGACGGGCGTGGGCGGTGCGGCGCTGCTGCAAGAAGGGCAGTTGGCCGGCGTATTGGACGGCCAAAACACCCAGTTGCTGCTGCTGGCCACGGGCCAGTTTCAAAATGGCGGCATGCGCTTTACCGACGATTCGACCGGACGAGAGTATTATTTTCGCGTGACGCCTGCCGGACCGCCCGATGTAAAGCTCACGCTGAACGAAACGCCGCAGGCGCAGGTTCGCTTGCAGCTCGGCATGAGTATGGTGCATCCCTATCGGTTGGAGGGCGAAACGGTGGAGACGCTGGAAAGCAAGGCCCAGGACTGGCTGCAGACAGGGCTTCAGCGCCTGTTTGACACCTGTCAACGGCTGGGGACGGATGCCTTCGGCTTTGAGAAACAGGCGGTGCGACAGTTTACGAGTGTGGCCGCATGGGAGAGTTACGACTGGCGCGCGGCGTATCAGCGGCTGCAGGCGTCGTTTACGGTCAGCGTTTCTCTGGATACCGATGAGAAGAACGCGTTCTTACGCTGACAGGGGCTGCCGATGGTCGGATATTATGTGATTCTTGGGTTGGTTTCGATTTATACTGGCGCCTATGTGGTGCATACTTTGCGGCGGCGCGCGTGGGGCGGTGCCTTCTGGAGCGGGCTTTTGGCGCTGTTGACGCTCCTGTGCCTCGTCAGCTTCTTTTTTCTGTTCTGAACCTGGTAAACCTGCGCAGATGAAAAAATAAAATGATTGTGGCGTATGCCGCCCCAAAATGATACAATACAGACAGTTTTTTGGGAGCAAGCGGCATGTTTGGATTGGTGCGGCCCCTGGAGTGTGAGCTCAAGGTGCGCGAACAGACCGTGTATCGGGCATATTATTGCGGCGTCTGCCGGGCCATTGGCCAGCGGTGTGGTCAGTGTGCTCGCCTGACGTTGCAATATGACTGTGCCTTTCTCGCGTTGTATCTCTCTGCGTTTTCCGAGACGCTGCCGCCGCTTCAGCCTGCAGTCTGTGCGCTGCATCCGTTGCGCGGGAAGCGGCCTTCGGCGCCGGAGCACCCGGCTGTTGCCTTTGCGGCTGACGTCAACGTGCTTTTGGGTTATCACAAGTTGCAGGATGATTGGCGGGACGAGCGCCGGGCCGGCGCGCTCTGGAAGGCGGCGGCACTGCGCCGCGCCGTGGCGCGCGCCTCTGCCGCCCAGCCCGCTGTGGCGCGGGAGCTTACAGCGGGGCTTGACCGGCTGTCTTGTGTGGAACGTGAGCGCCCGGCCTGCACCGATGAACCGGCAGATGCCTTTGGCAGCCTCCTGCGCGCGGTCGTGCTGCAATATGAAGGCCTGCCGGAGCGGGCGGCCGCGCCCACGAGCTGGCTGTTCTATAATCTAGGCCGCTGGATTTACCTGGCGGACGCCTGGCTGGATCGCGCGGGCGATGCCGCCGCCGGGCGGTATAATCCGTTTGTGGAAACCCGCATGGCGGCGGAGGATGCGGCGTTTTTGCTCCAGTACTCCCTGGCCGAAGCCTGCAAGGCGTTTGATTTGCTGGAGCTCGGGCACCACGCGGCGCTGATCGATCACATTTTGCGCCTTGGCTGCGGCGGCCGCACGCATGCCCTGTTGAAAGGAGAAGCGCATGAACCCCTATAAAGTGCTCGGCGTGAGCGAGACGGCGACCCAGGAGGAGATCCGGGCGGCGTATCTCAATCTCGTCAAAAAATATCATCCAGACCGGTATGCCGACGGGCCGCTCAAAGAGATGGCGGGGGAGAAGCTCAAGGAAATCAACCGGGCGTATGAACTGATAGGCAAACGGCAGGGTGAAAAACAGAGTACGACAGCTTCTTATGGAACGGAGCGGTCGGCAGGCTCTACGGCGTATGCCGGCCCGAATGCGGCAGCCTTTGCGCGCGTGCGTTCGCTGATCAGCCATAACAGCCTGGGCGCGGCGGCGGCCATCCTGGACAGCATCCGTTTCCACAATGCCGAATGGTACTATCTCTATGGCATCATCTATCTGCGCCAGGGCTGGTATGAGAAGGCGCGTGAATGTATCCAAAAGGCGTATGAGGAAGAACCGCAAAACGCCGAGTATCGCAACGCCTATACCGCGCTGCACCGCACGAGCGCCGCATATGCAAACGAAAGCAGCGAAGCGGGCGGCGCGTTTTGCGACGATTGCTCCACGCTGTTCTGCTGCAACTGCTGCGGCCGCGCGTTTTGTTGCTGCTGAACGGCAGGGCGCTTGACACGCTGCCAGCGCTGACGGGTATCTTTTGATACGAAACGGTCAAAATATCCCCCATGAGGGGAAGCAAGACGGGACTGACAAGACAACAACGAAAAAAACGGCGGCGCAAATTGCTGCGCCGCTGGTTGCTTGCGCTTTGCCTGCTCTTTGGCGCTGCCGGGGCATTTGCCGCAGCCTGGCTGTTTCAGCTGGATGCCTGGGGTGCGCTGGACATGAGCAAGATTCTCGATTTGCAGCAGTCGCTGATCCTGTATGACGCCGATGGAGACGAGATTACAACGCTGCACACCAAGGAAGACCGCATTTGGGTCGATATTGAAGAGGTGCCGCAGATCGTGCGGTACGCGTTCATCTCTGCTGAAGACGCGCGATTTTACGATCACTTTGGCGTGGACATCATTCGCATTTTTGGCGCGGCCTGGGCTGACCTGAAGGCTGGGGCCTATGTCCAGGGCGCGTCCACGATCAGCCAGCAGCTGATCAAACTCAGCCATCTGACCAGCGACAAGAAGATGGAGCGCAAGATCGACGAGGCGGTGCTGGCCTATCAGTTGGAGCAGCGGTATGACAAGGACGAGATTCTGGAAATGTATCTGAACTATGTCTACTTTGGCGGCGGCTATTATGGCATCGAGGCGGCGGCGCGCGGGTACTTTGACGTGCATGCGTCTGAGCTGACGGTGGCGCAGGCGGCGCAACTGGCCGGCATATTGAAGTCGCCCTCCAAGTATGCCCCGCATCTGGACATGGAGGCCAGCATCGGGCGGCGAAACGTCATCCTGTCTCTGATGCAGGAATACGGCTATCTGAGCGAAGAGGAGTGCACGGCGGCTTCGGCGGAACCGGTCGCGCTCAGGCACGGGCAAAACACGGAGAAACGGGGGTATTATGTCGACCTGGTGCTCACAGACGCCTGTGCCCTGCTGGATATCGACATGGACACGTTGCTATCCGGCGGATACCGCATCTATACGGCGATGGACAGCGAGCTGCAGGCGACGTGCGAAGCGATGTTCGCCGACGACAGCTATTTTCCGGACGCCGGAAACGACGGCATGGAGGCTGCGATCGTGGTAGTCGACGTGCGCACCGGCGGAGTTGCTGCACTGATGGGAGGCCGGGAGAACGAGACGGCACTCGCGTTCAACCGTGCTACGCGCATCCGCAGGCAACCCGGCTCGGTCATCAAGCCGGTCATGGTCTATGCGCCGGCACTGGAAAACGGGTACACGGCAGCGACGATGCTGCTCGACGAGGAGACGGATTTCGACGGGTACTGCCCAAGCAACTCCAGCGGCACATACTCCGGCTGGGTGACTATGCGCGAGGCGGTTACGCGTTCGCTCAACGTGCCGGCAGTGTCGGTGATGTCGCAGATCGGTGTGAATACGGGAAAACGGTTTGCAGAGAGCGTCGGCATTTCCTTTGACGCGCAGGATCAGAGCCTGGCGCTGGCGCTGGGCGGCTTTACCTATGGCGTATCTCCGTATCAGGTGGCGGGCGCGTATGCGGCGTTCGCCTCGGGCGGCGTGTATGCTGAACCGTCTCTGATTTACGCCATCTGCGACCGGGACGGCAATGTGATCTATGGGTATGCGCCGGAGCGGCGTCGCGTCATGCGCGAAGAGAACGCCTATATCCTGACCAGCATGCTCGAGAGCGCTGTGGAAACGGGGACGGGGCGCCGTCTTGGCGAGCTGGGCATTCCGCTGGCCGGCAAGACGGGGACCACGGGCGACGAGAGCGGAAACCGCGACATCTGGATGGCAGCCTACAACCCGCAATATGCAGCGAGCGTGTGGATGGGTTATGACAGCGAGACAGCCGGACGCCTGCCAGATTCCGCAACTGGCGGCACCTATCCGGCGCTGATGCTGAGGGAAGTCTTTGAAACCCTGTACCCGGATGGCAATGCACCGGACTTTGTGATGCCAGAGGGCGTGCGGGAGTACCGCCTGGACACGTATACGCTGGATACCGAGCACGTGGCCGTGCTGGCCAATTCCCTGACGCCGGAGCAGGCGTCCTATTCCGAGGTCTTTGTGGTGGGTACTGAGCCGGAAGAGTTTACGACGTATTGGATGATCCCCATCCCGCCGGCAGAGCTGCGCGTGGCGTCTGCCGGGAACTCCGTTATGGTGTATTTTGAAGCGCCCAGCCGCTTCTGCCTGTACCGGGTTTATCGGGAAAATGCCGATGGCATATCCACCATGGTGGGCGAGTTTTCCGGAGGCGAAGGCAGCGTCAGCTGTACGGACGAGGGCCTTGCAAACGGAAGATATACCTACTATGTCATCCCAGTCCACCCACAGCTGGAAATTGGCGGCGAGCGCGTGGTGGGACAGAGCTCCATTCGCGTACAAGTCACCGTGCCGGGCGGCGCATCATAAGTCTTAGGTGCACGGCAACAGTTGCACTGTGCCACGGCATGCCGCAGACATCGGCGGCATGCCGCTTTTGCCTTGGGAATAGGGTGTTGACGGAACGTCATATCGATTATATAATATATACATATCAATAGGCTTGAGGTGAAGCATGAATTACAAATCCATCGCGGAGCAGATCGGCCCTCGTACTGGTGCTACGCAGGAGTGGGTGTTCCGTGTGCTCCGGCAAGGCATTGTCAGCGGCGAACTGCCTGGCGGCACGCAGCTGAAACAGGATGAGATTTCTTCTGCACTCAACGTCAGCCATATTCCTGTGCGCGAGGCGCTGCGTCAGTTGGAAGCGCAGGGCTTGGTGCGTATCCATCCGAACCGTGGCGCTTCGGTGACACAGCTTTCGCGCAGAACGCTGCTCGACATGATGGAGGTCCGCGCCACGCTGTCCGTCACGGCGCTTCGCAACAGCGCGCCGCTGTTGACCGATGAGGACTATCGTGCGCTCGACGAGGTCATTGCGGCGCAAAAGCGTGAGACTGACCTGTATCGGACAGAGGAGCTCAACTATCGCTTTCATGAGCTGCTCAGCTACCATGCGGAAAACTCCATTTCCGATCTGCTGATGGAGATCATCCACGCCAATATCGACCGGTATCTGCGCAAGAATTTCTATGGCGGGGTCGCCACGCGCGCGCGTTCCATTGGCGAACACGAGCAGATTGTCGCCGCGTGCCGTGCGGGCGAGTATGACCGCGCGTGCGACCTGCTGCGCGATCACATCCTCAACGCCAAGGACTACATCCCCAGCGGACTGGAACCGTAAACAGACTGAGTCGATTGCGCGCTTTGACTTTTTCATGAAATGCTGGGCACCTGCACACCCTATGTTCGTGTGGGTGCTTTTTTTGTTTGCCGGTTTGCTGGCGCTCTTGTTGTTGCTGCTTGGCTCGGCCTGCCGTTTCCGCGCTACGCTGCAGTTGGAACCTGCCGGCGGGCATCTGGAGTTGCAGGCCGGCTATCTGCTGTTTTCCCAGCGCTTCCGATTTCGCGTGTCGCTTCTGAGCGCGCCATACCTGACGGTGGAGTGGCTGCGGACAGACGGGTCGGTGCGGCCGGTGTACCGGGCGTTTGAATCGCAAAAGAAACCGTCACCTTGGGCCGAGGCTGCCTGGGCGGCGTTGCACTGGGAACGCGTCGAGGCGCGCTTGGAGGTAGGAGATGCCACGGCGCCGGCGTTGTCGACGCTGGCGTATGGCGCGCTGTACCTGCTGCTGCAATATGCGCTGTGCCGGTATTTGACGCCAAAGACTATCCTGTGCGGCGCGCCCTGCGCGGATGGGGCGCTGTTCCGGTTAAAAGTGGAAGGCATAGCGAAGCTCGTGCCTGCTCAAATTATTCTTGAAAAAATACGCAAAAAGAGGCGAATACGACATGTCACATCCAATTGAAAATATGTTGACAACGACCATGGAGCAGCTGCGCAAGATCGTTGATGTCAACACGGTCGTCGGGGCACCGGTGGCCGTAGGGGACGCGATCATTCTGCCCGTGTCGCGCGTGTCGCTGGGGTTCCTGACTGGCGGCGGCGAGTATGAGTGTAAGGGGGGAGGCAGCGTACAGCGCTGTGGGCGGACGCTGGATGATGTTTCAGCACCGTACCCGTTTGCGGGCACGTCAGTGGCCGGCATGTGCCTGACGCCGACGGCGTTTCTGGCGTTGCAGGACGGACACGTGACCGTCATTCCCGCCACATGTGATACCACGCTCGACCGCCTGATCGATCGTGTGCCGCAGCTGTTTGCCGAGGCGGAACGTATGGTGAGGACGCTGGTGGAACGGAAAAAGACAGGCCAGGAAGGCGAAGACGGAAAGGACGGCAGCCGGTGAAGCGGATCGTGTCCGCGCTGTTGCTGCTGGCGGCGCTGCTACGTCCATCTGGGGCTCTTGCCGAGGCAAAAGAAGCGCCCACCATTGAAGTGGGCGGCATGGCGCTTATGGAAGTCAATTCAGGCAGGCTGCTGGCAGAACAAAATGCACATAAACGACTGCCCATGGCCAGCACGACCAAGATCATGACTGCGCTGCTGGCTATTGAACACTGTTCGCTGGACGAGATGGTGACCGTTCCCACCGAGGCCCATGGCGTGGAGGGCTCCAGCATGTATCTAAACGATGGGGAGGAGCTGCTGCTGTCCGATCTGTTGTACGGCCTGATGCTCACATCCGGCAACGACGCGGCAGTGGCCATTGCCTGTCATGTTGCCGGCAGCGTGGAGGCGTTTGCGGAACTGATGAATGCGCGCGCAAGGGAGCTTGGCTGTACGGACACCAATTTTGTGACGCCTAACGGTTTGCCAAACGACATGCACTATACGACCGCCTACGACCTGTGCCGCATTGCCGCTAAAGCGCTGCAGAACGAAACGTTCCGGCAGATCGTCGGCACCACATATCACAGGACGGAATCGGGCGACGTGACGCGGACGCTGAAGAACAAGAACAAGACGCTCTGGCAATATGAAGGCGGGAGCGGGGTCAAGACCGGCTACACAAAGGCCGCGGGGCGTTGCCTGGCATTTTCTGCGGAGCGTGACGGGACCATGCTCGTGGGAGTCGTGCTGAACTGCCCCGACATGTGGAATGATGCATTCGACCTGCTGGACTACGGTTTTGAAACGTACGGCACCCAAAAACTCGTGGAAGCCGGCGCATGCGTGGCCTATGCAGGGATAGAGGGCGGTACAAAAAAGGGTTTGGCAATTTATACAAAAGAAGCTATACTGTATCCGTTGGCACTGGACAACAGCGATGAAATCGACTGGCGGATCGAATGTGAGCAGTCGTTACAGGCGCCGGTGGCGGCCGGGCAGATGGTCGGCAGGCTGACGCTGCTGGTCAATGGCGTGGAAGCAGCGGCGGCGGAGCTGGTGACGGCGGAATCGGTGGCGGTAGCGGATCTGGCGTACTATTGGAACAGCATTCTCGACAGGTGGATCGCCTGACAGAAGACGGATGGAGGGGGTTTTTTGCGGCTACAGAAGTTCCTCGCGGATGCCGGCGTGGGCTCTCGGCGCGCCTGCGAGCGATTGATTGCGCAAGGACGCGTACGCGTCAACGGCGCGCCGGCTGCCATTGGCGCCACGGTGCTGGAGACGGATGCCGTCGAACTGGACGGGGCGCCGGTACGTCCGGCGCAGCGGCATGTGACGATCCTCTTTTACAAACCCCGCGGCGTCGTTTGCACGTCGGACGACCCGGAGGGCCGCCGCACGGTGCAGGACTATTTTGCCGAGGTGCCGGAACGGCTGTATCACGTCGGGCGGCTGGACTTGAACTCGGAAGGGCTGTTGCTCATGACGAATGACGGCGCGCTGGCGCATCGGTTGACGCATCCGCGCTTTGGGGTAGAAAAGACCTACTATGTCGTCTGCGACGGTACGGTCACGGGAGCGGAACTGGAGCGTCTCGCGAACGGGGTGGAGCTGGAAGATGGCCTGACTGCGCCTGCCCGTATTGAGCGGGTACGCACCACGCAACGCGGAGACACGTCGTTCCTCATCACCATTCATGAGGGGCGCAATCGTCAGATCCGTCGCATGGCGGAGGCAGTAGGGCACAAGACTCTCCGGCTGAAGCGGGAACGGCTGGGACCGCTGACGGTTGGAGACCTGCGGCCGGGCGAGTGGCGTTACCTGACGGGAGCTGAGCTGGCCGCGCTGCGTCGCCAGCTGGGGTTGCCATCGGAACCAGGCCGATGAGCAGCGCTGCTGAAGTGTTTGAAAAGGCCGCCCCAATGGGCGGCCTTTTCAAAGATTTTTTAGATTGGCTTCAAAAAAATATGGCTGAATCGTAAAAAAAGATTGAAAAATTATGCAGGAAAAACAGGATACAGAAAGAATAAATAGAATGTGGGTTAGGATGAGAATATTACCCTAAAACACAATTTACATCATGTTCGGAGGTTGCTGTATGGAAACCTTGCTGACGGGACTGTCAACCTTTGCATTGGGATTCGGGACCGTGTTTGTGGGCTTGATTTGCCTGATTTTGATCATCAAGCTCATGTCTGTCGTACTGGCTAAACCGGCTAAGGACAAGCAGGTCGCGCCTGCCTCACGCCAGGAGTCGGCACCTGTCGTCTCGGCGCCAGCCATGGAAAACCGCGGGCAGTTTATCGCTGCGGCGGCTGCGGCCATTGCCGCCACCATGGGGACGGATGTAACGGGACTTCGAATTCTGTCTGTCAAGAAAGTGAATCAATAATCAAATTGGGAGGGTAAAGATATGCGCAAGTTTCTCGTCAACGTCAACGGTACGTCTTATGAAATTACGGTAGAAGAGATCGATGGTAAGGCAGCGGCCGCCCAGCCTGCGCCTGCCGCCGCACCTGCACCCGCCGCCGCGCCTGCACCCGCTGCCACACCCGCCGCCGCGCCTGCACCCGCTGCCACACCTGCCGCCGCGCCTGCTGCAGGCGAAACCATGATTAAAGCGCCGATGCCGGGCAACATTCTGTCTGTGAGCGTGAAAGCCGGCGATGCAGTCAAGAAGGGCCAGATCGTCATGATTCTGGAAGCCATGAAGATGGAGAACGAGATCCTCAGCCCCGTCGACGGCACGGTTGCCAACGTATTCGTGCAGCAGGGCGCTACGGTCAACTCTGACGATGCGCTGTGCTCCATCCGCTGAGGAGGGCATAGACCATGCTGGACTTTCTGCAAACGACCGGGTTCTACCGCATTTTTGAGAACCCGCTGCAGCTCGTGATGATCGTCATCGCGTGCGTGTTGCTGTATCTTGCGATTGTAAAGAAGTTCGAGCCGTTGCTGCTCATCCCGATCGCGTTCGGTATGCTGCTGACGAATCTGCCCGGCGCGAACATGTACCACGAAGAGATCTATGCCGGCGGCAACGTCAACTGGGCGCTGTTGGGCGACCCGAAGAACTGCGGTCTGATCGACTATCTGTATCTGGGTGTCAAGCTTGGCATCTATCCGTGCCTGATCTTCCTTGGCGTCGGCGCGATGACGGACTTTGGCCCGTTGATTGCGAACCCGAAGAGCATGCTGCTGGGCGCGGCCGCCCAGTTTGGCGTGTATATTGCGTTTGCGCTCGCGCTGGTGCTTGGCTTTGGCGTCGAAGCAGCCTCTTCGATCGGCATCATCGGCGGTGCGGACGGCCCGACGGCCATCCTGGTCACGTCTAAGCTGGCGCCGCAGTACTTGGGACCCATCGCTGTAGCGGCCTATTCGTATATGGCGCTCGTTCCCGTGATTCAGCCGCCCATCATGAAGGCGCTGACCACGAGGAAAGAGCGCGGCATTGTCATGGAGCAGCTCCGGCCCGTGAGCAAGACCGAGAAGATCGTCTTCCCGATCGTGGTCACGGTCTTCGTCGCCTTCCTTGTGCCGGATGCGACGCCGCTGGTCGGCTGCCTGATGCTGGGCAACCTGTTCCGTGAGTGCGGCGTGGTGGAGCGCCTGAGCAAGACGGCGCAAAACGAGCTGTGCAACATCACGACGATTTTCCTGGGCGTTTCGGTCGGCGCGACTGCCACGGCCTCTACGTTCCTGGCGGTGGAAACCCTGCTGATTCTCTTCCTCGGCGTGCTGGCGTTTGCCGGCGGTACTGCTGGCGGCGTGCTGCTTGCCAAGCTCATGAACCTGTTCTGCAAGAAGAAGGTCAACCCGCTGATTGGCAGCGCGGGCGTGTCCGCAGTGCCGATGGCGGCGCGCGTGTCGCAGGTGGTCGGCCAGAAGGAGAACCCCGGCAACTTCCTGCTGATGCATGCCATGGGTCCGAATGTGGCTGGCGTCATCGGTTCGGCCATCGCGGCGGGCGTGTTCCTGTCCCTGTTCGGTTAATTGTTGCAAGAGGAGACGCTGGATATGACGAAATTAAATATTACCGATACCATTTTGCGCGATGCGCACCAGTCGCTGGCTGCGACGCGCATGTCCATCAAGGACATGCTACCGGCGTGTGAGGTGCTGGATAGCATCGGCTACTGGTCCCTGGAGGTGTGGGGCGGCGCGACGTTTGATGCCTGCCTCCGCTTCCTCAATGAGGACCCGTGGGACCGCCTCCGCACGCTGCGTAAGGCATTGCCCAACACCAAGTTGCAGATGCTGTTCCGCGGTCAGAACATTCTCGGCTACAAACACTATGCAGACGACGTGGTGGAACAGTTTTGCCGCAAATCCATTGAAAACGGCATCGACGTGATCCGCATTTTCGATGCGCTCAATGATCCGCGCAATCTCGAGGCCGCCATCCGCTTCACCAAGAAATACGGCGGCATCTGCGAGCCCGCCATCAGCTATACGACCAGTCCCGTGCACAACGAGGACTACTTCGTAAAACTGGCGAAAGAGCTTGTCCAGATGGGGGCGGACGTGATCTGTATCAAGGACATGGCCAACCTGCTGCTTCCTGAGGCTGCGTTTTCGCTGATTTCGCGGCTGAAGGCGGAGGTGGATGTGCCCATTCATCTGCACACCCACAACACTACGGGAACCGGCGACATGACCTACCTGCGCGCTTCGCAGGCCGGCGTCGATATCGTAGACTGCGCGCTTTCGCCTTTTGGCAACGGCACGTCCCAGCCCGCGACGGAGCCGCTTGTAGCCGCGCTTGCCGGTACGGAGCGCGATACGGGGCTCGATCTGAACCGGCTGGCCGATGCGGCCAAGATCATGCGGCCCGTGTTTGACCGCATGAAAAAAGAGGGCCTGATCAGCGACAAGTCTCTTCGCGTTGACACCAATACGTTGCTTTACCAGGTGCCGGGCGGCATGCTCAGCAACCTGATTTCGCAGCTCAAACAGGCGAACGCGGAGAACAAGTATTATGATGTGCTCGCGGAAATTCCGCGTGTGCGCAAGGACTTTGGCTATCCGCCGCTGGTCACGCCAACGAGCCAGATCGTCGGCACGCAGGCGGTGTTTAACGTGCTCACGGGGCGCTACAAGATGTTCCCGAAGGAGTCCAAGGCGCTGCTGCGCGGCGAATATGGCAAGTTGCCGGGCGAAGTCAACGAGGAAGTGCGCCATATGGCCATTGGCGATGACGAGGTCATCACCTGCCGCCCGGCCGATTTGCTCAAGCCGGAGCTGGAGCAATATCGGGAAGAGATCAAGGATCACATCCGCCAGGAGGAAGACGTGCTCAGCTATGCGCTCTTCCCGCAGGTCGCGCTAAAGTTCTTTGAAGCGCGCGAAGCGGCCGAGGCCAAGCAGGCTGCGCCGGAGGTCGCGCCCGCTGCGGCGCAACCGGCGGATGCCGTCCAGGTACTGTATGTGGAGGATCTCAGCGTCTGATGCGACAGATTCCAAACATTCTATCTGTTTTGCGGATCGTAATGGTCGGTATTTTTGCGTATCTGTTTCAGATGGGGCGGCCGCTTGCCGCCCTTTTGGTCTATGTGCTGGCGTTTCTGACAGACATTTTGGATGGCTATCTGGCCAGGAGGAATGGCTGGATTACCAATCTTGGAAAGTTGCTGGACCCGTTTGCGGACAAGCTGCTCATCGTTGTGGCGCTGGTCTGCATCTATCTTGGCAAGCAGCAGACGGCATTTCTGGTGCTGTTTATCCTGTCGGCTGTCAAGGAATTGCTCATGGTGCTTGGCGGCGCCATCATGCTTCGCCGGCACGTGGTGGTGTTTGCGGACTGGTTCGGAAAGATTGCGACCGGGCTCTTTGCGGCCGGCATTATCCTGTCGCTACTTTCGTTTGCATATCCGCAGTTTGTACCGTGGGACTTTTACGTCCTGCTGGTGGCGACGGCCTTGTCGTACCTTGCGCTCGTTCACTACGGTTTACAGGCTTTTTTCCCACATCTGAAGCGCAGGAGGTCCTTGCCGGAGGAGCACCAGGAGCAGGAATGAACTTTTCAGGGCTGTGCTGGTGCAGGATGGAAAATGTAGGTTTGTCAAACATATTGGACAGTGAGAGGAAAGAGGGAAGCGGCAAGTTT
>URQH01000011.1 GCA_900549955.1 uncultured Eubacteriales bacterium
GATAAACGCTGAAGGCATCTAAGCGTGAAGCCGACCTCAAGATAAGATCTCCCATTCCTTCATGGAAGTAAGACCCCTTGAAGACGACAAGGTTGATAGGTCGGAGGTGGAAGTGCGGTGACGCATGAAGCTGACCGATACTAATAGGTCGAGGGCTTGATCAAAGCGAAAGAAAGGTATGCGGTTTTCAAGGTACTCAGGGTACCGGAAGTTTCCGGTGGTTAAGCTGAGGGGTACCACCTGTTCCCATTCCGAACACAGCAGTTAAGCCCTCATACGCCGACAATACTTGGCTGGAGACGGCCCGGGAAGATAGGTAGCCGCCGGGATCCAACAAGAGACAGCGCCATGTCATATGGCGCTGTCTTTTTGTTATCCCCCGCATGCCCCCCCGCGCGACATCCTGCTACACGCGGGTCGCCCACACCCCGCGCGCCCCGCACAGGTTGCCCGCATGCGCCCGCGCCGCGCCGGAATGGGGCTGCCGTTCCTCCCGGGCTGTGGTTATTTTGCCCCGGTTTGCCGGCACGCCGGCCGCGGCTGCCTGCTGTTCCTTGCCAGCCTCAGGTCAGCCGTTGACTACGTTTACGGCCGCCCCGGCCAGATAGGCGCGCAGATTTTCCACCGCAATGTCCATGAGCCGCTCCTTCCGGCGCGACCGTGGCCCGTGCGAGGCGGTCGTCGACGGGCGCGTGTTCGTCTATCCGTTCGGCAATTTCAGCAGCCCGCAGGACATCCCGCCGATGCTGCTGAACGACGTGCGGCAGGAGCTGCTGCAGGACGTGCTGGCCACCTCCGGACGGCTGGACGCGCCCATGGTGTGCGGTGCGCCGTATCTCGTGCCCTATTGCATGGACGACGGCGGGCGGACCTGCCTGTACCTGGTCAACGGCGCACTGGACGCGGTGGAAAACATCGTACTGCACGTTGGCGGCGGCGCGCGCACGGTGCGGGTTGCCGCGCTGCCGAGCGACGATCACGAGGTGCACTTTGCCGCGCAGGTCAGGGCGGGCATGTGCAGGCTGCCGCTGGCGGTCGCGCCCATGGAGAGCGTGCTGCTGGTGCTGGAAGAGACGACGGAAAGGATGGAGGAGCCATGAAGGCAAAAATTGTCGATCGGAAGTGGGTCGTGGAGTGGTTTGACGAGCGGCAGTGCTATCACATGCCGAGCTTGACGCTGGCCGACAACGGCAACCTGCTGGCCGTGTGGAACGGCGGGTTTTTGCAGTGGAACGGCGACCCGATGGGACGCGACGCAAAGGACTGGGTTTCCGTGCTGGAGCCGGGCGCCGCGCGGTGGTCGAACCCGGACGCGGTCGGCTGCGACATCCGCTATTGCTGTCACGACCCGATCTGGATCAAAAACCGCCACGGCGAGATCATCCTGCTGTTTGCGAAGTTCCTCGACACCGAGGTCAACTTCCTGACCTGGTGTAACGGCCGGGACGAGCTGTGGACGCGCAAGACGCGCGACGGCGGGCGCACGTGGGAACCTGCGCGCCCGGCCAACATCCAGTCGGGCCACGCGAGCAACGACAGCGTGCTGCTCGAAGATGGGACGATCGTGTTCGCCAGCACCAGCAGCGAGCTGCCGGACCGGTATTTCGGCGCGATCCGCATTTATTTCAGCCACGACGACGGCGAGACGTTTGAACCGGGGCCGCTCCTTGCCGCGGACGACGGGAACCTGATCCGGGAGCCGGCGCTGTGCCTGCGCCCGGACGGCACGCTGCGGCTGTTCACCCGCACCTGCCCCGGCAACACCGGTTGGGGGACGGCGGGGAACCGGTCGCTGCCGTCGTATACGGCGGAAAGTCGGGACGGCGGAAAGACCTGGACGCAGCCGGTGCCGAGCGGCATCCGCAACAACGAGTCCAAGCTGGACGTGGTCAGCTATGGCGCGCGCACCATCCTCATGGCGTATAACGACACGCCGGAGACGGACTGGCACGAGCGCAGCCCGCTCACGCTGGCGGCGAGCGAGGACGAGGGCAGGACGTGGTACAATGTGATCGAGCTGGCCAGCGCCCCCGGCAACAAGTGCCAGCCGGCCATGTGTTTCGACCGGGACGGGCGCCTCAACGTGATCTACATGCACCGTCACACGGCCATCGAGCATCTCGTGCTGGAACTGCAGGATTGAGTTTGCGGCGGTGCGCCCGCCTGGGATGCCCTTTTGCCTGGGGGCGTGTTTGCCGCCCAAACTGGATGCCATGTGAAACCCGGCATGTTCGGCAAAAGCCGAATGTGCCGGGTGTTGTACTCTTTCCCCATGCAGTAAAGGCGCGTGCGCCAATGGTTGGCGGACGGGCGTGAATATGAATGAATATGCGAAACGAAAAGAATTCTGCGGACATGTATTGCTTTTTATGCAAAATGATCGTATAGTATTGCCTATGGGAAATCGGATGGGACAACAATGGAAGAGCCTGTTATTGCTCGTGTTGGCGGCGCTGATCTGGGGCGCGGCCTTTTCTGCGCAGAGCATTGCGGGAGAGCACGTCGGCGCATTTACATTTAACGCCACGCGCTTTTATATTGGCACGTTGACGCTGTTGCCGGTGATCGCTGTCGCGAATCGCCGCCGCCGGGTTGCGGGCGGGGGATCGGTGCAAAATCGCCGCGCGCTATGGGTGGGCGGCGTGCTGTGCGGCGTGGCGCTGTTTCTTGCGAGCTATCTGCAGCAGCGCGGCATCGAGCAGACGACGGCCGGGAAATCCGGTTTTATTACGGCGCTGTACATCGTGCTCGTGCCGCTCGTAGCCCTGGTTTTTCAAAAAAAACGCGCCGGGCTGGCCGTTTGGGTCGGCGTGACGTTGGCGTTGGCAGGTATGTATCTGTTGTGCATCCGCGATGGGTTTTCCGTTTCGGAGGGGGACTGGTATCTGCTGGCCTGCGCGCTGTGTTTTGCCGTGCAGATTCTGATCGTGGAACGATATTCGCCAGAGGTGGATTGCATTCGCATGTCCTGTATCCAGTTTCTGGTGGCCGGCATTCTGGGGACGATCCCCATGTTGACGATCGAGCGCCCGGCATTTTCCGACATCCTGGCTGCCTGGCAGCCGATCGCGTTCGTCGGCGTGTTTTCCTGCGGCGTGGCGTATACGTGTCAGATGCTGGGGCAGCGGCGGGTAGCCGCGCCAATCGCCTCGCTGATCATGAGCATGGAGTCCGTGTTTGCTGCCGTCTTTGGCGCGCTGTTGCTCGGCGAGACGATGACCGGCCGGGAGATTGCCGGCAGCGTGCTGATGTTTCTGGCTATTCTGCTGGTGCAGCTGTGGCGGCCGGGTCGGAGGCAGAGGGGCTTGGAGCCGGCGTCGTCAGATCGCTGAGCAGGGACAGGCCAAACAGGAGCGTGTCCTCGTCGATGCTGCCCGTGGAGGAAGCGGCGATGAATCCCTCCGCATCGATAAAGTAGGTAACTGGGGCCTGCGGCTTGCCGTAGGCCTCAATTGCGCTGCCATCCTCGTCGAAAAACAGCGGCAGCGCGAGCGATTCGCGGCGGTAAAAGGCCTCCGCCTCGCTGCGCGACTGAGTGCCCTGCGTGTGAACGGGCAGGAAAATGATCTGTTCGCCGTATTCCTGATAGGCGCGCTCCAGCGCCTGCAGTTCCGCCAGTTCCTCTTCTCCTTCGCCGTTCCAGAAGTGCAGCAGCACAGGCGTTCCCAGATAGTCGAACAGCGTGATGCGCTCGCCCTCTTCCGCTACAAAGGCGCAATCGTGGGCGGCGTCCACGGCGAAACTCGCGCCCTCCGCATAGGGCACGGGCGTGCCGATGCCGGCGAGGAGGGCAGCCTCCCGTGCCGAACGCACGGCCATAACCAGGATATGCCCGCCGATCAGCAGCGCGGCCAGCGCGGCCAACAGGGCGAAGCTATAGCGTTTGATGTTCATGGATATACCTCCAGTGTGACGGCGGTTCAGGATGCCAGTAGCGGGATGCATTCCGCATGCACGCCGCTTGCCGGAGAAAACGGCGCGCCCTCGGTATACAGCACGCGGCCGTCCTCCGTGACGAGGACGCAGGCAAATCCTTCCGCCCCCTGGCCGTAGACGCGCCAATAGCGAATGGCGTCCGCCTCGCCCATGACGAACAGGGCGGTAGACAGCGCGTCGGCGCGCGTACCGTTGGCCGTCATAATCGTGACCGACGCCAGGCCGCCGTCGGCCGGGTAGCCGGTATCCGGGTCGAGTATGTGGTGATAACGCTTGCCGTCTGCCTCAAAATATCGTTGATAGCTGCCGGAGGTGACGATGGCGCAGTCGCTGGCCTCTACGACGCCGACAATGCCTGAGGCGTCTTTCGGGTTCCGTATGCCGATGCGCCAGTTGCTGCCGTCGGGCTTTGTGCCAAGCACGGACACGTTGCCGCCGAGCGAGAGCATGGCGCTTTTTACGCCGTAGGTGCCGAGCAGCGCGCAGAGCTTGTCCGCCGCATATCCCTTGGCGATGCCGCCAAGGTCCAGTCCCATCCCGGCCGGCAGAGACGCATGGCCGTCTTCCAGCACGAGCTGTTCCATATCCACGAGCGGCAACAGGGCGGCAATGTCATCGCCATCCGGCACGGACGGCTCGCCGCCAAAGCCCCAGAGCTGCATGAGCGGATAGACCGTCGCGTCGAAAGCGCCGCCGGTTTCGGCTGACAGCGCTTTTGCTGCCGCAAGCAGCTCGGCCGTGTCCGCATCGACGGTCACGGGCGCGCCATCGGCAGCGTTGATGTGCGCGATGTCGCTCTCCGCCTGTGTGACGGAGAACAGGGCCTCCAGCCGGGCGAGTTCCGCAGTGCAGGCAGAGAGCGCCGTTTCCGCCTGCTCTCCGTAGGCGCACAGGGTCACATAGGTGTCCATCTGAAACAGCGTTCGTTCCACGGGCATGCTCACGCCCTGGTTGCAGCCTGCCAGCAGCGGCAGCAGGAGCAGCGGTATCAGTCGACGAACCATTTTCATGCCAGCATTATACACGTTTTGCGGTTTAAGCGCAACCGCAGCGCGGGAAAGCAAATTTGTCAAACACCGGGTTGGTTTTTGGTCAGACGTGTGATAGAATAACAACGAAATACGATACAATCGGAGGAATGTGGCAATATGAGTCAACTCAAAGGTGCATGCATTATCGGCCAGTCTGGCGGGCCGACCGCGGTGATCAATGCAAGCGCATATGGCGTGATTCGCACTGCGCTCGACAATCCCAACATCACGAAGGTCTATGGCGCTGCCCATGGCATCCGCGGCGTGTTGGACGATGTGTTGTACGACATGGGACAGGAGGATCCGGAAGAGCTGGCGCTCATGATGCACACACCGTCGTCCATTCTCGGTTCCTGCCGCTACAAGCTGAAGGACTGCGATGAGGACGAGACGGATTACCGCCGTATCCTCGAGATCTTCAAAAAATATGACGTTCGCTATTTCTTCTACAACGGCGGCAACGATTCCATGGACACCTGCAACAAGATTTCCAAATACATGCAGCGGGTGGGGTATGAGTGCCGCATCATGGGCGTTCCCAAGACCATTGACAACGATCTCTGGGGCACCGACCATTGCCCGGGGTTTGCTTCCGCCGCCAAGTACGTGGCGACAAGCTGCATGGAGCTGTATCACGATGCGTTTGTGTACGACACGTCGATGATCTGCATCATCGAGATCATGGGCCGTCACGCCGGGTGGCTGGCGGGCAGTGCGGCGGTGGCGTCCTATCTGGGCCAGGGGCCGGATCTGGTCTATCTGCCCGAGGTGGACTTCGACCTCGATGCGTTTATCGCGGATGTGTCCCGCATCTACCGCAAGCGCGGCAAGTGCATCATCGCGGTGTCGGAGGGCATTCACGACCGGGAAGGCAAGCTGATCGCGGAATATGCTTCGCATGAAACGGCGGTGGACTCGTTTGGCCACAAGCAACTGGGCGGCTTGGCTGCAACGCTCGTGTCCATCGTGAAGGACAAGCTGGGCGTGTCCAAGATCCGCGGCATCGAGCTGTCGTTGCTGCAGCGCTGCGCGGCGCATTGCGCTTCCGAGACGGACGTGGAGGAGGCGTTCCTCTCCGGCCAGAAGGCGGTGGAGTATGCGGCGGTGGCCGGCGTGACGGACAAGATGGTCGGCCTTGAGCGCAGCTTTGACAAGAACGGCAAGTATGTGTGCAACATCAAGCTCGTGGATCTGACGGACGCCGCCAACACGGAAAAGAAAGTGCCGCTCGAGTGGATCAACGCGCGCGGCAACGGCGTGACGAGCGAGTTTGTAGATTATGTGCTGCCGCTCATCCAGGGCTCGCCGGATCTCGCGTATGAGAACGGGCTGCCCCGCTTTGCCAAGCTCAAGAAGGTGCCGGCAAAATAAAAGACAATCGCATATGACGCGGCCGTCGGCCGTGCGAAACGGCGCGCCGCCGGGGAGGCTCTCTTTCCCGGCGGCGCATGAGTTTTTTGGCCCGAGACAAGGCAGAGGGGGCCGGCAGCGGGGCAGCTATGCGCGCGGCATGGCGGCGAAACGCCGGAGCCGGGCGGCTACGGCCTTGCGTTCCATTGCGCCGGAGGACGCGCATCCATCGGATAGGCGGTCAGGTTCCCCTGCTCGTCGCACGTGACCAGCAGCAGCTGCCGGTAGCTGCGAAAGCCGCGGTCCCGCAGCTGCGCGCGCAGCCAGGCCTCGTCATGCCCGACGGCTTTGAGGTTTTCGCGCATGACAAACCCGTCGAATACCACGTTGGTCGGCAGCGGCTCCTGCCGCGGGTGCAAACTGAGGTCCGCCGGCTCTGCCGGCCGACGCGTGGAGACGGGCAAAAAACTCAGCGTCCCGCTGCACTCCATGATGGCGACGCTGATGGCGGAGAGGTCAAAATAGCCGGATACGCGGCACAGCGCGAGGAACTCCGTCAGGTCGAGCCGCGCGCGCTTGAGATTGTCACGGTAGATTTTGCCGTCGCTCATCAGCAGGATCGGCCGTCCCGTGATGACGCGCCGCGCCCGCAGGGATTTGCTGGTCAGTACGGAGATGAAAAAGGCCAGCAGCCCATAGACGACCATCGCGAGCAGCGAACGCAGCGGGGATTCCAGGTCGGTGGCCATCTCCGCGGCAATGGAGCCGATCGTGATGCCGACAATGTAGTCGAACATCGACAGCTGGGAAATCTGCTTGTTGCCCATCAGCTTGGCCAGCAGAAACAGCGCGACGATGGACGCCACGGAGGTGCCGAGCACTTTTAACAAATCGATCCACATGCGTTTAGCATGGCCAATGTCCTGCCGGATATGCGGCGCCGCTGCGCGACTGGCACGATGGCGGCAGCCGCGGCATACTGGAAAAAACGTCGGGAGGGCATCGCGCATGTTGACGACTGCAAGCCGCCTTGGAAAACTGCTGGACAACCCCATCGGCCGTGATTGAATCGGCCGGCTGGTACAATATGCGGGGCTGGATGCGCGGCTGCTCGGCAACCCGCTGGTGCGGCGCGTGCGGCTCACCGCACTGCGGCGGCTCTCCGGTGGCCTACTGGACGAGACGCTGCTCGGCCAGCTGATTTTCCTCTGCAACCAGTGCGAGGGGGAAGCGCCCGCGCGCGGTGACGATGCGCATGCCTTGTGGAAGGCGGCGGTGGTCTGCCAGGTCTATCCGCGCTCCTTCGGGGACAGCGACGGCGACGGCGTGGTCGACCTGCCCGCGCTGCTGGAGAAGCTGCCCTATCTGGCATCGCTGGGCGTGACGGCGCTGTGGCTGTCGCCGGTGTTCGACCCGCCCAACGACGACAATGGATACGATGTGCGCGACAATCGCAAGATTATGGCAGAGTTTGGCACCATGGAGGACATGGACCGCCTGATACAGGGCGCGCATGCGCTGGGGATCCGCGTGGTGCTGGACCTGGTGCTCAACCACGCGTCCGACGAGCACGAGTGGTACCGCCGCCCGGTGGACGGCGAGCCGCCGTACCGGGAGTACGACATCTTCCGCGAGGGCCATGGCGACGTGCCGCCCAACAACTGGCGGTCCTTTTTCTCCGGCAGCGCGTGGCGGGCAACTATCCGGATACCGACCGGCTGCTGCGCCGGTACGAGGCGGTGGTATATCGCTGCACACTTGTAACGAATCCGTAAACAGCGGCCGCGCGCGCTTGCGTTTCCCCGGCAAAGCGCATACACTCAGAACTGATATTGTGGAGCAATATCTATCGTTTTTTGTGTATATGGGAGGGGACATGAAGCGCAGGATCGTCGGGTTGTTGTTGGCGCTGATCGTGGTGGCCGGTATTGCCGCGCCGCCGGCGGCGCACGCGCAGACCTTTGACAGGGGCATGATCACGGGCGAGGACGTCGCCTTTCGTCGCGGTGGGAGCGTGGACAGCGCGCTGATTCGCCGTCTGGACCGCGGCACGGTCGTGGAGATCCTGGAGACCAACGTCAACGCCGAGTGGCACAAGGTCCGCGTGAACGGCACCACCGGCTACGTGAACCGCATGTATGTGAGCCTTGACCTGTCGCTCCCGGCGTATCAGCGCGACTATACCGGCGAAGTCGTCAACTGCAACGAGTTTGTCAATGTCCGCGCGGGCGCTTCCGCGTCTTCCCGGCTCCTTGGGACGGCGCAGAAGGGCAGTGAGTTTGAGGTCACCTCCGCGAACGTGGCGGACGGGTGGCACCAGATCGACTATGACGGGCGGACGGCCTACATCGCCGCCAAATACCTGGAGCTGACGGCAAAGGCGTCCAACACGCAGCTCCGCTCGCTGACCGTGACGGGCGGCACGATGACACCGGCATTTTCGCCGGAGGAGTACGGCTATGTCGTGCGCACCGATCGGGACGAGGTGACCATCGAGGCTGCGGCCAATCCCGGCGTCAAGGTGGACATCGGCGGTACCGGGCGGAGCAGCTACACGCTCAGCATGCCGGCTTCCGGCAGCAAGACCATCCGCATCGCGGTCGGCGGCAAGACGCGGTACACGGTGTACGTCGTGCGCGGCGCGCTCGTCGTCGGCAGCTGGAACATCAAGCGCGGCAACGGCCAGCTGGAGCTGCAGGGGCGGCTCGTGGAGACACAGCAGCTGGACGTCCTGGCCCTGCAGGAGGTCTATCGCAACGGCGGCACGACCGACAACCTCGCCAGCCTGCGCACCAAGGACATGCAGCACATGCGCTTTGCACAGGCGATCGGCTACAGCGGCGGCGGGCAGTATGGCGTCGGCCTGCTTTCACGCTATGAGATGGAGGAGCCCTCGACGGTCAAGCTGGAGAGCGGCTCGTATGAACAGCGCGTGCTGCAGCGCGCGGTGGTGACGGTGGACGGCAAGCAGGTCTCGCTCTACAACACCCACCTGTCCTACAACTCCACGGCCCTGCGGCGCAAGCAGTTTGCCCAGATTCTCGACGCGCTCGAAAACGACCCCAACCCATATCGGATCCTCTTTGGCGATTTTAACGCCGGGGCGTCGGAGTTTGCGCAGCTCAGGGGCTATACGGTGGTGAACACCGCCGACACCCTGTTCTACAACTATGCCGGCGCGCTGCTTGCCAAGAACGAGATCGACAACATCGTCGTATCCGACAACATCACCGTGCTCAACGCGCGCATGGTGGAAACCGGCAGCTCGGACCATCGTCCCCTGATCGCGTATCTTGTGCTCCGATGAGGCGCGCCTGCCCGGCGGGCGGGAGGTGCTTGTAAAGCGACGGGGGAGCGGCGTGGCAAAATGCCGTGCCGCTCCCCCGTTTGCGCGCCGTGCCGCGCCTGTTGAGGGCCGTTGAGCTGTCAAATCGTGAAGGAAAACGCGACGCCCTGCGCCGTGTTGCGCACGGCGCACCGGCCGCCGTGCAGTTCCACGATGTTTTTGGCTATGGCCAGCCCCAGCCCGGTCCCGCCGCCGGAGCGGGCGGTATCGGCGCGGTAGAACGCGTCCCACACCTTGTCGAGCGCCTCTGCGGGCAGCGGCTCGCTTTCGTTCTCGATGGTGAACGACGTTCCGTCGCGCCCGGTCTGGATCGTCACCGTCACCTGCCCGCCTGACGGGGTGTATTTGATGGCGTTTGTGGCAAAATTTTCGATCACCTGGGCGATGCGGCTTTCGTCCGCCGTGACCATGCCGTCGTCGGAGAAGGCAAAGTGGAGCTGGAGCTGTTTGGCCTGCACGGCCATATCGAGCTTGTCGAATATGGTGCGCGTCAGCACGGCGAGCGAGACCCGGTCGCGGGACAGCTTCACCTTCCCGGCTTCCAGACGGGACAGATCCAGCAACTCCAGCACCATGCCGTCGACCCGCTCCGTTTCGGACAGGATGACGTCCAGATACCGGTCCCGCTTGTCCTCCGCGATGTGCTCCTTGAGCCCCTCCGCATAGCCGTGGATGACGGCGAGCGGCGTTTTCAGCTCATGGGCGATGTTGGAGGTCATCTGCCGGCGAGCCTGTTCCGCCGTCCTGGCATAGGAAAGCGCGGCATTCAGGCGGGAGATCTCGTTTTTGTTGGCGCTCAGCATATCCAGCGCGTCCCGGTAGCGGCCTGTCAGCGCGAGCGGTTCAGCCCAAGCGCGCGTTTCGTCCGGGGAGACGGGCAGGAGCGCCCACCCCGCGTCAATGCTCTGTTGGACGGCGCTGATCGGCGCGATCAGGCGCCTGTTGACGCTGCGGCGCAGCAACAGGAACCCGAGCAGCGCTGCCAGAAAAGCGATGAGGTATGCCGTCTGCAAATATCTCATGGCGATGCGCAGCGGGCTGGCGCGCAGGGCGGTGAGGATCGTGAACTCCACTTCCGGCAGGGATTCGGCCGTACCCGCGTCGTATGCCGTCCAGTCCCGCACGGTGGCCGTTTGCAACACGATCGTATCCCACAGGTCAAATTGCGACGCGCCGGTATAGATGTCCGTGTCGCTGGCGGCGTAGTAGTCCATGGTGCCGAGCAGCGCGAGCAGGTTGTCATGCCATTCGGTTTGCCGGTAGACCACCGGCCCTGCCGGCTCATACAGGCTCATGTCCGGATGCATGGCATAGATGGTCACGAGCGCCCGTTGGGCCGAGGCCGTGTCGTCAAACCGTTCGTCCCATTCGAGCAGGCCCATGGCGTCCAGCTCGCTGACGGTATAGGCCGGCGCCTCACTGCCGCCGGAGCCGGAGGTGGTGGCAGACCGCCCGGAATCGGGCGGCGGGGACGCATCGGGCTGGCCTTCCAAAGGCGGCTCTTCCTGTGGCTGCGCCGTTTCCAGCGCGTTGTAGTAGGCGCCCCGCGTCAGCAGGTCCATAGCCAGCGGCTCAAAGCGGGAACCTTCAAAATATCCTGTCATGCGCAGGGCGACGAGGTCCCACAGGCTGCTGTCGCCGTGGTACATGGTACGCAGCACGGCGAACCGACTGTCCTCCCGGTCGTCAAGCGCTATCCAGCCATAGGCCGTGCTCGTATCGCTGCCCGCCAGCCAGTCCCGTTCAGGTACATAGCCAAAGTACAGGAAGTCGCCGCTCTGGCGCAACACGTTGCCGTCGCTGTCTACCATCATGACGGCCGTGTCGTAGTCGGCCGAGCCGCGGAGGAGATCCAGCCAGCCGGGCAGATGGGGCTCGGGATAGGCGTCGTAGCTGGGGGCGGAGTTGCCCATGCCGGCGCGCGCGATGGCCGTGTTCATGGCATATTCGGCCGCGCCCGGCCGCTGCCGGAACGTCTCTCTGAACGGATCTTCCTGCTCGCTGTTTTCATAGAGGAGATAGCCCATCCGTCCCGCCTCATAGACGTAGCTGGCGAACCCGGCGCCCGCCGTGGTGATCTCGCCAAAGACATACTGCGCCGTGCAGAGGGTCATGAGCCCCGCGCAAACGAAAAAGAGGCACAGCAGCAGCGCGCCGAGACGGACGGAGAACGCGGTCAGGGCGCGTGGCCGGTTTCGTTTTTCCCGGCGCAGCCAGCCGACGAGCAGGAGCAGCGCGCTGAGCAGCGCCTTGACGACGGCCTGCAGCAGGCTGTTCTCGACCAGATGTTGGACGATGCTCTGCCCTTCGTAGTGCTGGATCAAGCCGTTGCCGACGGCCAAAAAGTGATACAGGTCGACTGCCGCCCAAAGGAACAGCGCCGCGGCGGCGATATAGTATCCCTTTGCGAGCTTGCGCAAGTTTATCCCTCCAGTCTGTATCCCGCCTTGATGACCGTCTTGATGCAGGCGGCGTGTTCACCCAGCTTTTCGCGCAGCCGCCTGATGTGGGTATCCACGGCCCGGCTCTCGCCCTCGTAGTCGTAGCCCCAGCATTTGACCAACAGCTGTTCCCGGCTCATGACCAGGTTTTTGTTTTGCATCAGGCAGCGAAGCAGGGCAAATTCCTTGGGCGTAAGGACGATTTCCCGCTTGCCGGCAAAGGCCCTTTGCGCGGCGAGGTCAAGCGTAATGCCGCCGGCTTGCAGGCGGTTTCCGGGGAGGACGTTCCCGCGGTTGCGACGGATGAGAGCCATGGTCTTGGCGTACAGGACGGACAGGGAAAAGGGCTTGGTCACATAGTCGTCCGCACCCAGTTCATAGCCGAGCAGTTTGTCCTCCTCGTCCGACAGGGCGGTGAGAAAGAGGATAGGCACGTCGTTGGTCTTTCGGACCGCGCGGCACACGGAAAGCCCATCCAGCCCCGGCATCATGATATCCAAAAGAACGGCGTCAAACTCCCGCTCGGCCAGCAGAGACAGCGCCTCTCGCCCATTTTCGGCTTCCACGGGCTGCTCGCCCTTGCTGCTGAAATAGTCGCACAACACTTCCCGCAGCTTTGCCTCGTCCTCCACGATCAAGATCCTGCTGTTCATCCATGAGCCCCCTTTCTGCCATCATACAGGCGCGATGTGTACTCTCTGTGTCAACCGGTGAAAAAGGAGAGGCACCCGGCCTATATCGTTCTGATCATACCAGAAAGCCGCTGGAAAATCCACGGCGGTTACGGGGCAAAGAAAACGGGCCTTTGGCCAGGTTGCCAAAAGCCCGACGCGCGCGACGCACATATGGCGCGCAGCAGGAGCCGCGCTGCCCGGTACGGCGCTCAATCTTCCCAGGTGAAAAGGTGTTCGAGCCGGTCGGACGGCTCAAGCAGGCGGGTCTTGAAAAACGTGGGGTAGAGGTGTTCGCCGGCCAGCGCCTCGAGAGGCAGCCAGCAGAGCGTGTCGCCAGAGCTGCCGGAGAGCTGCTTTTCGGAGAGGGCGGGCAGCGGCTTCATGTAGTAGTACAGTGCGAGCTCGTGATGGTGCATGCCGCGCTTTTCATCGAAAAAGAAATTCTCGTGCAAAAAGCCGATGCGGTCGATCTCCATCGCCACGCCGGTCTCTTCCAGCACTTCGCGTAATACTGCGTCCACGGAGCTTTCGCCCATGTGCACGCGGCCGCCCACGGGGTAGTAGTAGCCGCCCGGGTGCCGCACCATGAGCAGACGGTCGCCGTCGAGGATGATGGCGCGCACGCGCAGCGAAAACGCGCTCCCGCCGGTTTGGAACGAAAGATCAGGTTGTACCATGAAATTCCCCCCTGTTATGCGGTTTTATCACGTCTATAGGGAACCATATGCGCCAATGCGCGGAAGGGATGCAGAGAAAGGCGGAAACTGTGAGAAAACGGGCGGCGAAAAGCCGTTTCGCCGCCCGCGGGATGTCGTTACGCTCTGCCGTTGCAGCCGAGCACGTCTACGATCTTGTGCGCGACCATCTGCTTGATGGCTTCGCGCGCCGGCTTGAGGTACTGGCGCGGATCGAAGTGGGACGGATGCTCCGCAAAGTACTTGCGGATCGTGGCGGTCATGGCGAGGCGCAGGTCGCTGTCGATGTTGATCTTGCACACGGCCATGCTGGCGGCCTTGCGCAGCATGTCCTCCGGCACGCCGATGGCGTCCGGCATCTGGCCACCGTACTGGTTGATCATCTCGACAAACTCCGGGATGACGCTGGAGGCGCCGTGGAGCACGATCGGGAACCCGGGCAGGCGCTTTTCCACTTCCTCCAGGATGTCGAAGCGGAGCTGCGGCTTCGTGCCGGGCTTAAACTTATAGGCGCCGTGGCTCGTGCCGATGGCGATGGCGAGCGAATCGACGCCGGTGCGGGAGACGAAATCCTGCACCTGGTCCGGGTCGGTGTACGAGCCTTCGCCCGCGGCGACCTTGACGTCGTCCTCCACACCCTCGAGCCGGCCCAGCTCGCCCTCGACGACCACGCCGTGGTCATGGGCGTATTCGACGACCTGCCGGGTCAGTTTGACGTTCTCCTCATACGGGTGGTGCGAACCGTCGATCATGACGGAGGAGAAACCGCCGTCGATGCAGCTCTTGCACAGCTCAAACGTGTCGCCGTGGTCGAGGTGGACGCAGATGGGCAGCTCCGTCTCGATGCAGGCGGCTTCGATCAGCTTCATGAGATAGGTATGGTTGGCATACTTGCGTGCGCCGGAACTGACCTGCAGGATCAGCGGGGCGCGCAGCTCTTTGGCGGCCTCGGTAATGCCCTGGATGATCTCCATGTTGTTGACGTTGAACGCGCCGATGGCGTAGCCGTTCTTGTAAGCGTCTTCGAACATCTTTTTGCTGGTTACGACTGGCATATGTCTTATCTCCTTTGGATCAGATTTTTCCGTTGCCATTATATCGCATTTTGCCCAAATTGCAAGACAAATTGCAAACTTGGCCAAAATCGGATATACTACTGTCCATGGGGCCACGCCCTTCCAGAATCTGGAACACCCACGCACGTACAGGAGGTATTGCGATGCCGGAACAACTGCTTTCGCTCGTCATTCCCGTATTTAATGAGGAGGAGGTCCTCGAGGAATCCTTCCGCCGGATGGACGCCGCCATGCGCGCTACCGGCCATCCGTACGAGATCATCTATGTCAACGACGGCAGCCGCGACAACACCATGGAGATCCTGCGCCGGATCGCGGCGGAGGCGCCGCAGGTGCGCGTGCTCTCGTTTTCCCGCAACTTTGGCCATCAGCTCGCCGTGACCTGCGGCATGGACGCGGCTCGTGGCAGCGCGCTGATCATCATCGACGTGGACCTGCAGGACCCGCCGGAGCTGATCCCGGAGATGGTAGAGCAGTGGAAGCGCGGGGCGGACATCGTGTATGGCAAGCGCCTGCGCCGCGAGGGCGAGACGCTGTTCAAAAAGCTGACCGCCAGCGTCTATTACCGGCTGCTCTCGTGGATGAGCGCGTATCCCATCCCGCTGGATACCGGGGACTTCCGCCTCATCGACCGGCGCGTGGCGGACGTGTTTTTGCAGATGCGCGAACACAATCGCTTTTTGCGCGGCATGTCCGCGTGGATGGGCTTCCGTTCGGAACCCATCGAGTATGAGCGGCACGAGCGCGCGGCGGGCAGCACGAAGTATACGCTCAAGAAGATGCTGCGGTTGGCAATGGATGGCATCACCGGCTTTTCGGACAAGCCGCTGACGCTCGCGGGCGGGCTTGGGCTTGGCGTGTGCGTGCTGGCGGGGCTTGGACTGGTCGCGCTCATCGTGTGCGCGTGTACCGTGGGCGTGGCGCCGTGGCTGTGGGCCGTGGACGGCATTGTGCTGCTGCAGGGGCTGACGCTCTGCTGCATGGGCCTGCAGGGCACGTATCTGGGCCGCATGTACGACGAGCTCAAGGGCCGTCCGCTGTACATCGTAGCCGAGCGCATCAATATCGATTGATTTTTAATCGATACAAAAAGAATTTTAGGTTGCGTTTTGGCAAAGAATGCGCTAAGATATCCTTGGTTTTTTAGGGCGACGCGTTGCAATGCGGCGGATGCCGTCCGAAAAACGCCGGCAAGGTTTGTACGTTCGCGCCGGGACAGCCTGGCGGGAACTGAGTTTAATAACACAAGGAGGATATATAACAATGGCAGTGAAAGTTGGCATCAACGGATTTGGCCGCATTGGCCGTCTCGTCTTCCGCGCGGCGGTGAACAACCCGAACATCGAGATCGTCGGCATCAACGACCTGATTACGCCGGATTACATGGCGTACATGCTCAAGTATGACACCATCCACGGCCGGTTCGAGGGCACGGTGGATTACACCGAGAACAGCCTGATCGTGAACGGCAAGTCCATCCGCGTGACAGCGGAAAAGGATCCCGCGAATCTACGCTGGAACGAAGTCGGCGCCGAGTACGTCGTCGAGTCCACGGGCCTGTTCCTCACGAAGGAAAAGGCGGCGGGCCACATTCAGGCTGGCGCCAAGCACGTCGTCATGTCCGCGCCGTCCAAGGACGACACCCCGATGTTCGTCATGGGCGTGAACCACGAGACCTATACCTCGGACATGCAGTTCGTCTCCAATGCGTCCTGCACGACCAACTGCCTTGCGCCGATCGCGAAGGTGTTGAACGACAATTTCGGCATCACCGACGGTCTCATGACCACGGTGCACTCCATCACCGCCACGCAGAAGACCGTGGATGGCGTTTCGATGAAGGATTGGCGCGGCGGCCGCGGCGCTTCCTACAACATCATCCCGTCCTCCACCGGCGCCGCCAAGGCAGTCGGCAAGGTCATCCCGTCGCTCAATGGTAAGCTGACCGGCATGTCCATGCGCGTCCCGACGCTGGATGTCTCCGTCGTCGACCTGACGGTCAACCTGGCCAAGCCCGCCAAGTATGCGGAGATCTGCGCCGCGATGAAGAAGGCCGCCGAGGGCGAGCTCAAGGGGATCCTGGACTACACCGAGGATATGGTCGTGTCGTCCGACTTCATCGGCGACGCGCACACCTCCATCTTCGATGCCAAGGCCGGTATCGCGCTGACCGACACGTTCGTGAAGGTCGTCGCCTGGTATGACAACGAGTGGGGTTACTCCAACAAGGTCCTCATGCTCATCGAGCACATGGCCAAAGTGGACGCGAAGAACTGACTGAAAAACGCATAATAACCAACCGGCGCCCCTGCCCGAACGGACAGGGGCGCCGCTGTATGGTTGCTTGCGGAGCGTCAGGAACGCGATCGGGCTTTCATTTCGGCTTCAATGGCCTGTAATAAAACGCTGGGTTGCACGCCCATGGCTTCCCCGATCCGATAAAAGGTCTCCAGCGTTGGCTTTCTGGCGCCGCGCTCGATGGCGCTCAGGTGTGTCCGGCCAATGGCAGCAAGCCCGCTCACAACTTCCTGTGACAGGCCCCTTGCTTCCCGATATGTTTGAATGACGCGGCCGACCACAACGGGATCCAGCACCTATGTACGCCTCCTTACCGTTAGTGTAGCGAAAAAGCGGCGGGATAATGAATACATATGTTGCCAATCGAACACATATGTGCTACAATCGTGTCGAACGTATCCGGCGCAGGCTTGCGCGCGGCCATATGTATGGCGGGGAGGCGATGGACAAGCGCCCGGCTCGCGGCAGGCAGGGAGAGGAATATGAAGTCTTTGTAAATAAGTAACAAAAACGGAAAATTGTCCGATTGCCGCAGAAATTTTCGATTGAATTTTCAAACGAGCATGTTATAATAATAAAGTAAGTCTTTCCATGATATGCTGGCGCTGCAAGATCGTGGGAGGTTGCATACTGGGAAACAAATCTACAGAGGAGGGCGGAAGGATGAAGAAGCTTCTGGGGGGATTTCTAGCGCTGATTCTTGCGCTGGCGCTTTTGCCGGGCGCCGCGCTCGCCGAAACGGTCGAGAACGTGCCGACGCTCAGCATTGCCGCCGACGTGACGACGCAGCAGGACATCGACGACAAATGGGGCGCCGGTACCGTGGAATACACGTCCAGTGTTGTTGACGGAAAAACGGTGTATACCGTGAAGCTGCTGAAGAGCGTCGTTCTGAAGGCCGGGTGTGATTTCAGAATCAACGAGTATAATGTGGGCGGCACGTCGCTCCCATCGGTCATTCTCGATTTGAACGGTTGCACTATCACCAGCCAGAGCATCGGCCTGATCAGCGGCGGCAACCTGACCATCCGCGACACGTCGGAGGCGCAAACCGGCGGCATCACCTACAGCACGACGTCGGATAAAAGCAGCCTGACCACCATTTCTCACAGTGGCGGCACGCTGGTGATCGAGGGCGGTACCTTCACGTGCCAGGCAGGATATGCGTTTACCGGCTATGTGGCGACGGTCAGCACGCAGCTGGGCGGTGTCACGTATATCAAGGGCGGCACGTTTGTCGGCAACTCCAGCGCCGTTATGTCTTCCAATGACGGCAAGACGGTCGTGGAGGGCGGCACGTTCACCGCGCCCTATGGCATGTATGTTAAGCCTGGCTCCAGTGGTGAACCGGGCGTGATCGAGATTCCGGCGGATTCCACTGCGGTTGTCAACGCCAGTAGCTTTGCCATGGTGGTGCAGCGCGTGGATGAGGTCGAAGGTGGCGCCACGATATCTGCGGCGGGCGGCACGTTTTATGGGCCCAGTTTGGTGGGCGGCGTAAATAAACCGGACACCGTGTCGGCCGTTAGCATTTCTGGCGGCACGTACAACCAGGATCCGTCGGGTTGGGTGACCGAAAACACGCCGGTGGCGCAGCTGACGCTGTCTGGCAATACGGGCGCGTTCCTGGTGGGCGAAAAGACGGTGGCCGATGCGGCCGCCGGCGCAGCCGAAGGCGACACGATCGAAGTGCTTGTGGGCAACCTGCAACTGAGCGGCTTGCCGGACGGCGTGACGGTGAAGAACAGCGGTAGCGGCACGGTCAGCGCCAACGGCGAGAGCGTGGCGCCGAACGGCAGCATCACGGTGGAGAGCAAATTGACGTTCAGCATCGTGACGCAGCCGAAGGACAGCATTGTGACGGAAGGCGATGCGGCGACGTTCTCGATTGTGGTGGAGGCTCGAGACGTGACGGTCGGTTATCAGTGGCGCAAGTCGACGGATGGAGGCAAGACGTTCAAGGTGATCGCGGGCGCGAACGAGGCCAGCTATACGACTTCTGCCACGACGCTCGCGAACGACGGTTATCAGTATGATTGCATCGTGTTCGAGCCGAACACGACGACGAGGGCCCTGCCGTCCCTGACGGACGCCGACATTGCGTCCATGATGGAGGGGAAGGACTATCTGCGCAGCAAGGTTGTGACGCTGTTTGTGAAGGAAGCGGGCGCGGAGCCGGAAGTGCCGCCGACGGGCGACAGCCCGCTGCTGTATGCGGCGGTGGGCGCGGCGGTGCTGTGCCTGCTCGGGCTGTGCCTGCCGGCACTGCGCAAGGACCGCGGATAAGCGCGCCGCGGGTCTCCGGCGCAGCGGAGGCCGGCGTAGCTGAATGAAAACCCACAGGACGGGCAGCCCCGCATGGCGGGCTGCCCGTCCTTGCGCGCGCGCGCCGGGAGAGACGCGCCGGAAAAAACCAACCGGGCGGCGCGCCGTGGCGCGCCGCCCGGTTGGGTGTTGTCGGCAGGCTTGCGGTCCGATCGGGCAACGATCAGCGGGTTCAGCCGAGCGTAATGCCCAGGCGCTTTGCTTCGCGCGCGGAAACCTGCTGCAGCTCCCCATTGGAGATGACCGTCACGCGGCCGCCGGCGTATTCATCGTCCACCCAGGACTTGACGGCAAGCACCAGCGGGTGCGTCTTGTCAAGCGCCTGATCGTCCTTGAGCCGGTAGTGCGAGTTGATCCAGTGCGCGATACCGGATACGCCGGACGTGTTGCTGATGGCGACCGTCGGCGGCCGGTTCAGGATGGCTCCGGTATCGAAGATGTTGTATATCTCCTCGTTTTTTTGCAGCCCGTCTGCGTGCACGCCGGCGCGCGTCACGTTGAAGTCGGACCCGACAAACGGCGTCTGCGGCGGGATGTCATAGTGCAGCTCGTTGCGGTAATAGTCTGCAATTTCCGTGATGACGGACGGATCCATGCCGTCGAGCGAACCGCGCAGCTGTGCGTACTCGATGACCATCGCCTCGAGCGGACAGTTGCCCGTGCGCTCGCCAATGCCCAGCAGCGAGCAATTGACGCCGGAAGCTCCGTAGAGCCACGCGGTGACGGAGTTGGTGACGGCGCCGTAAAAGTCGTTGTGCCCGTGCCATTCCAGCAGTTCGGAAGGGAAGCGGGCGTGGTGCCGCAGGCCGTAGATAATGCCCGGCACGCTGCGGGGCATGGCGGCGCCGGGGATGGACACGCCATAGCCGAGCGTGTCGCAAGCGCGGAGCTTGATCGGCATGCCGGATTCTTTCATGAGCTTTGACAACTCCAGCACGAACGGCACGACAAACCCGTAAAAATCGGCTCGAGTGATGTCTTCCAGGTGGCAGCGCGGGCGCACGCCGGTCTCAATGCACTCGCGCACGACGCCCAGGTAGTGATCGACAGCCTGGCGGCGGGTCATTTTCAATTTATAGAAGATGTGGTAGTCCGAGCAGCTGACGAGGATCCCGGTCTCCTTCATGCCAATTTCCCGCACCATTTCAAAGTCCTTGCGCGATGCGCGGATCCAGCTGGTAACCTCCGGATACTGGTAGCCGCGCTCCATGCAGCGGACGACCGCGTCGCGGTCTTTCTTGGAGTACAGGAAAAATTCGCTCTGGCGGATGAGGCCGTTCGGGCCGCCGAGCCGGTGTAACATGTCGTACAGCGTGACAATCTGTTCGGTGGTGTACGGCTCGCGGGACTGCTGCCCATCGCGGAAGGTCGTGTCAGTGATCCAGATCTGCTCCGGCATCGCCATAGGCACGACGCGCATGTTGAACGCGATTTTGGGAATGTGTTCATAGTCGAACATGATGCGGTAGAGATTCGGCTCTGGTACATCCTGCAACACATAGTCAAACTCGCTCTTTTCCAGCAGGTTGGTGTGCGGGTTCATCCGCAGTTCTTTTCCGTTTGCCATTCTGTTCGGTCACCTCCGGGTTGCTCGATTGGGAATGAATAATATATGATTAGTTAATTATTATAGCAAAGTGGACGCTGGATTGCAACAGTTTTGTTGTCAGCGTTTGAGGCGATATTGTTGGAAGGGCATTTTTGGCTTGCCGCCCGTTTGCAACTGTTGTATGATGTCCATTAGAATCGAGCGGCAGGAAAGGGGATTGTTCATGAAGCAGGAAGAACGGTTGGCGGCGGTGGAACGGCTCAAAGCACTGGAAGAACGGCTGGCGGCATTGCGGCATGCCATGGGGATGCTGTCTTTCGATGCGGCGACCGTTGCGCCGGAGGATACGGCTGAAGGACGGGGCAGGACAATGGGCGTGCTCAGCGGCATGGAGCACGAACTGCTGGCCGACCCGGCCAACGCCGCGCTGCTGGATGCGCTGGAAGCCGCGGGCGGCGCGCTGGATGTGCAGACACGGCGCGAGACACAGCTGCTGCGCAAGGCGTACACCCAGCTCTCGCGCATTCCGGCGGAGGAGTACCGGGCGTACAGCATGCTCGTCAACGACGCGCAGGCGGCATGGAAGCGAGCCAAAGGGGAGGACGATTTTGAGGCGTTTGCACCGTTTTTAGAGCAGATTGTGGCCTATAACCGCCGCTTTGCCGGGTATTACAATCCCGCGCTGCCGCCGTACGACGCCCTGCTCAACGAATTTGAGGAGGGCATGACGACGGAAACGCTGGACCGGTTTTTTGCAGGGCTGCGCGCCGAGATTGTGCCGTTGCTGGCCAGGGTGATGGCGGCGCCGCAACCGGACGACGGATTTCTGCACCGGCTGTATCCCGTGGAGGAGCAGCGCCGCGCGTCCGCGCTCGTGATGGAGGCGCTTGGGATCGACCGCAGGCATTGCGGCATCGGGGAGACGGAACATCCGTTTACCGAAAACTTCAACAATCGGGATGTGCGCATTACCACGCGTTACGATGAGCGGGATGTGGCCAGCTCCCTGTATTCGGTCATCCACGAATGCGGGCACGCGATCTATGAGCTGGGTTGCGACGACTGCTACAATTACACGCTGGCAGCCGGCGGTGTTTCGATGGGCATGCACGAGAGCCAGAGCCGGTTTTTTGAGAACATTATCGGCCGTTCGCGGGCGTTTGTGGGCGTGCTGTTCCCCAAATTGCAGGCGCTGTTTCCGGAGCAGCTGGGCGATGTGGACGTGGATCGGTTTTACCGCGCCGTCAACCGCGTGGAGCCATCGCTCATCCGCACGGAGGCGGACGAGCTGACGTATAGCCTGCACATTATGGTGCGCTACGAGCTGGAAAAGCAGCTGATTGCCGGCACGCTCGCGGTGCGGGACCTGCCCGACGCCTGGCGAAACCTGTACCGGGAGTACCTGGGGATCGAGGTGCCGAACGACCGGGAGGGGTGTTTGCAGGATTCCCACTGGGCCGGCGGCGCGTTCGGCTATTTCCCGTCCTATGCGCTGGGCAGCGCGTACAGCGCGCAGATGCTCGCGTGTATGGAGCGCGACGTGGACGGCCTGTGGGAGCAGGTGGCATCCGGCGACCTGACGGGCGTCAAAGGCTGGCTTGGCGAGCGCATCCACCGGCATGCGAGCCTGTATGCGCCCGGGGAGCTGTTTGAGCGCGCATGCGGCCGGTTTGACGCGGGTTATTATACCGCGTATCTGAAACGGAAATTCACCGCGCTGTACGGCCTGGACGGCAGGGCGTGACGCCGGCGGTGCAGGCCGGGGGACAAATGGGACAGAAAGAAGCGGCGGGCGCCCGGATAGGGTTCCCGCCGCAGTCGTTTGCAGGGCTGGGGGTCAGGCATACTGCCGCGGCTGTGCGCTGCCGGCCGCCTTGCGGCGGCGTTTGGGCCTGGTGGCAAAGTATAGCCCGAGGAGCGCCGCGCAAAGGGCGATGCCCAGCAGGCCGAACAGCGTAAACGCGCCGCCCACAGCCTGTTGCAGCGCGGCAACGAATTGCGCCGTGTCTGCATTTGCGGCGGCTTGCAGCACCGTGTCCATGCCCGCGCCGCACAACAGCACGGCAATGCCGGCCAGCGCCGCCGTCACGCTCCACCAGATCAGGCCGGTGCGGCCGCTCCGCCGCTTTTTGCCGAGCGCGAGCACGAGCAGCAGGCCAAAGAGCAGCACCGCCACGCCGAGCAGGATGCGTACCATGGGGCTGAACAGCATCTCCAGTGCCGCCAGCGTGCTTGCGCTCATGCCGAGCGCCACGGCGAGCGAGGTGCGGCTCGCGAGCATGTCGTTAAGCTCTGCCGCCAGCTGTTCTGACAGCAGCGATGAGAGCGCGCCTGCCTCATCTGCAGACAGGCCGAGCGCCGGCGCCAAAACGCCGGAGAGCAGCGTGGTCAGCTCGCCCGCCTCCACCGTGGGCAGCTCGCCGCCGCGCACGAGCGCGGTGACCACGCCGGACACGAGTTCGCCGGCATAGGCATTGAGCGGCGCGGGGTCGGCTGCCGAAGCGTCCATCCCCATGTCGGTCAACGTATCTTCCACGATGCTGTCAACCAGTCCGGAACCCTCGATGGCCGTCGTAAGGGCGGAAGGCGAGACGAGCCGGTCGGCGACAAACAATGAGAGCAGGGCAGTTTGCAGGCAAAACAGCACGAGCGAAAGCAGGATTGCAAACAGGACCCGAAGGGCTTTCATTGGTTCACTCCTCTCTGAACCGGCCGCGGCGCGGCGCCGCAGCCGGGGAATATGCACAGTTTACAAAACTTCTTTGCATCTGTCAACTTGACGGGGCCGCCGGCGCGCGATGTGTCACGCCCGCCAGAAAGGGCTTGCTATTTTGGAAAAATCAAAATAAACTGTAAAACAGGATATGACAGGAGGCTGCTTTCATGCACGTCAAGACCAGGCTGCTGCGCGCACAGATGTTTTTGCTCCGGCCCATCGCCACACAGACCGGCGATTTTCGTACGGCGCGCGCATTGCAGGAGGAATCCGGCAAGCTGATGACCAAGCATGACGTGGAGTTTCAGCCGCTGGAATTTCCTGCGTTTTCCGCAGAGCTGGCTACGCCCGAGGAGCTGCGGCGGGAGCGCGGGATCCTGTTGTACCTCCATGGCGGCGCGTATACCGCCGGCATGCTCGAATATGCGCGCGGTTTTGGCAGCACGCTGGCGGTGCGCACCGGCTTCCCGGTGCTGTATCCGGCCTATCGTTTGGCGCCGGAGCATCCGTACCCGGCGGCGCTCGAAGACGCGGTGACTGCCTACCGGCACCTGCTGGACAGCGGGTACGACGCTTCGGACGTCATCCTGTGCGGCGAATCGGCCGGGGGCGGGCTGTGCTTTGCGCTGTGCCTGCGGCTTCGGTCGCTCGGCCTGCCGTTGCCTGCCGGCGTGGTGGCCATTTCGCCGTGGGTGGATCTGTCGCTGTCCGGCGCATCCTATCGGGAGAAGGCCGGCAAGGACCCGCTGCTGACGGTGGAAGAACTGGCCTGTGCCGCGGCCGCCTATGCGGGCGATACGGCGCTGACGGACCCATATGTGTCCCCGCTGTATGGCGATCTGGCCGGCATGCCCCCGTCGCTGCTGTTTGCAGGCGGCGACGAGTTGCTGCTCGACGACATGACCGCGCTGTTTGAGCGGCTGAAGGCCGCCGGCTGCGCCGTGCGCCGGTTTGTCGCGCCGGAGATGTGGCATGCCTATGTGCTGTACGGCGTGGAGGAGGCGGAGCCGGACTTTGTGCGGATCGGCGATTTTGTGAGGGAAGCGTTCGAAACATGACGAACAAGCGCTGGATGCGGCTGGACAACGCCGCCAAGATCTACCCGGCGGCGGGCAGCCGCCGCTGGCACGCGCTGTTCCGCGTGTCCGCGACGTTGACGGAGCCGGTCGATCCGGCGCTGCTGCGCCGGGCGCAGGAGCGCATGGTGCGTCGCTTTCCCTCGTTCTATGTGCGGCTGTGCCGCGGCCTGTTCTGGTACTATCTCGAGGAGACCGGGCACGCTGCCACGGTCGAGCCGGATGGCCCGTCGCCCTGTATGCCGCTGCGGCGGCGCGAGGATGGCGGGCTGTGCCTGCGCGTAAGGTACTATGGCAACCGCATAGCGGTGGAGTTCTATCACATCCTGACGGATGGGACGGGCGGCCTGTGCTTTCTCAAGACGCTGGTGGCCGAATACCTGGCGCTGCGCTACGGGGCGGACATCCCGCGCGGCGGAGACATTCTCGACTGTGACGCGCCGCCGGAAGAGGCGGAGCTGGAGGACAGCTTTTTGAAACATGCCGGCGAGGTGGCCGTGGATCGCGCGGAGTCGAACGCCTATCATCTCAGCGGCGACCCGGAGCCGGACGGGTTCATTCACCTGACCACTGCGAGCCTGCCCGTATCCGCGCTGCGCGAGCGTGCCAGGGCGCATGGCGTGAGCCTGACGACGTATCTGACGGCCGTCATGATCGACGCCGCGTGTGAGCTGCAGGAAGCCGACGGCATTTTGCGGCGGCGCAGAAAGCCGGTCAAGGTGTGCGTGCCGGTCAATTTGCGCCGGTTTTTTCCGAGCCGGACGCTGCGCAACTTTTCCAGCTACATCAATCCCGGTATCGACCCGCGCATGGGGGAGCACACGCCGGAGGAGATTTTGAAGGCCGTCCACCATCACATGGGCGCAGAGGCGACGGCGAAGCGGCTCAACGCCAAGTTTACCGCCAACGTGAGTTCGGAACGCAACGCCGTGCTGCGCATTGCGCCGCTGTTTTTGAAAAACGCAGCCATGAAGCTCGTGTTCCTGCTGGTGGGGGATCGAAAGACGTCCCTGATCCTGTCCAACCTCGGGAACGTCGCGCTGCCGGAGCCGATGGCGGCTTATGTCACGCGCATGGAGTTTGTGCTGGGGCCGCTGTCGCGCAACCCTGTCGCGTGCGCCGCGCTGTCCTATGGCGGCACGCTGTATCTGAACATGACCAGCACGCTGCGGGAACCCGTCCTGGAACGGGCGCTGCTGACGCGCCTCGTCAAGCTGGGCGTACCCGTGCGTGTAGAGAGCAACCAGAGGTGATTGACATATGTCCTATTGTCCCAAATGCGGCGTAGAGCTGGCGCCGTCAGAAGAGCGGTGCCCGCTGTGCAAGACGCCTGCGCCGCAGATCGACGCCGTGCCGGCTTCGGAGAAGCCGTACCCGCCCGCGCCGAACGCGCCTGATGGCGTGCGTACGCCGCGCAAGCGGCGCACGTTTGCCGCCGCGTGCGCCATTTTGCTGCTCATTCCGGTGCTCACGTGCGTGGTGTGCGATTTGAACATCGCCGGCACGTTGACATGGGCGCGGTATGTGCTGCTGTCGTTTGCGCTGTTGTATATCTATCTGTTTCCGCCCATGGTGTTGCTCAGGCACCGCCTGCTCATCAGCATCCCGCTCGACTGTGTCGGTACGATGGGCTTTCTTTGGGGGCTGGAGCGCCTGACGGGCGGCGACTGGTTCCTGCCGTTCGGCCTGCCGTTGACGGTGCTGGTGTTCGGCGTGCTGCTGGCGGTCGTGCTGCTGGTGCGAAAATCTCCGTGGAACCTGCTGAAGATTCTGGCCGCCATCCTGTGTGGCATGGGCGTGTTCGTGGTGGCGCTCGAGTGGCTCATCAACCGGAGCTTTTATCCGGGTCGGCCGATGACCTGGGCCGTCTACACGTGCATCCCGTGCCTGCTGCTGGGCGCGGCGCTGTTTGTGATCGACCGCAACCCCGCCTGCAAGCAGGAGCTGCGCAAGCGCTTTTTCGTCTGAAGGGAGGCACGGACATGTCCGCGGGCATTGCTTACAAACTGATCGATTCCATCCCGCCGGAATATCTGAACGCGGCTGAGCGGATCCAGTATGCCGTGGGCGAGTACATTACGAATCCCAACGAGCCTGTAAAATACTTCTATATCCTGCTGTCGGGAAGCGCCAAGCTGATGTACGAAGGGGCTAAGGGAGAGCCGCTCATCCTCGACATCTATCACGCGGGCGATTTTTTCGGCGAGATGGAGATGGTCGACCTGCAGACGTTCGACCGGGCGATCATCGCTTTGACGCCGTGCGAGGCGTATCGGTTTTCCCGCAGGCAGTTTTTCGACCTGTGGGATGGCGCGGGGGAGTTTTCGCGTCTGCTGCTGACGGTGCACTGTGACCGCCTGCTGCGCGCCGGCGACGACAAGGTGTATGCAGAGCGCACCGTGCTCCGGGAAAAGGTGTTCCGCATCATCCAGAACCACATCAACGCCCGCGGTTGTTTCCTGTATACCAAGCACATCCTGGCGGAGATGTCCGGCGTATCCATCCGCAGCCTGAACCGCACGCTCAAGGAGCTGGAGGAGGACGGGCTGATCGTACAGACCGGCGGTACCATCCGGCTGCATCTTTGAATACCAGCAAGCAATCCGGCAACGGCCCGTCCTATGGCGGGCCGTTTTCGTTGCAGGACGATTTGGGACATTTGTCCTATCGAAGGCATCCCGTGCCCGGATATACTGACCACACAGGGGATGCAAATCTATGGAGGGAATGACATGTCACACATTCGAGATATCCAATTGAAAGCGGAGGGGCATCAGCGGATTGCCTGGGTGGCGCGGCATATGCCGGTGCTCAACGCCATTGGCGATCGCTTTGAACGGGAAAGGCCGTTGGCGGGTAAGAAGATCGCCCTTTCCATTCACCTGGAGGCCAAGACCGCCTACCTGGTGAAAACGCTGGTGCGGGGCGGGGCAGAACTGTTTGTGACCGGATCGAACCGGTTGTCCACGCAGGATGCGGTCTGCGCGGCGCTGGTCGACGATGGGATCACGGTCAACGCCATTCACGGCGCGTCGGAGGAAGAGACGGTCGCGCTGTGGAAGGAGACGCTTTCCTGCCATCCAGACATCGTGATCGACGACGGGTCCGACCTGATCAACCTGCTGCTCGGCGATTGCAAGCCCTATGCCGACCGGATTATCGGCGGCTGCGAGGAGACGACCTCCGGCGTGCAGCGCCTGCGCGGCTGGGAGGCGAGCGGGCGGCTCACGTTCCCCGTCATGGCGGTCAACGACGCCCGCTGCAAGTGCTTTTTTGATAACACCTATGGGACCGGGCAAACCGTGTGGGACGCGATCATGCGCACCACCAACCTGCAAATGAACGGCAAGACCGTCGTTGTGGCCGGGTATGGCTACTGCGGCCGCGGCGTGGCGAAGGTTGCGCACGGCCTGGGCGCGCAGGTGATTGTGACGGAGATCGACCCGGTCAAATCGGTGCTGGCCATTATGGACGGGTATCGCGCCATGTCGATGGAGGAGGCCGCGCCGCTCGGCGACATCTTCGTGACGGTCACGGCCTGTTGCGACGTCATCCGGCCGGAACACTTTGCCCGCATGAAGGACAACGCGATCGTCAGCAATGCGGGGCATTTCAACGTGGAGCTGGACCTGCCCGGGCTCAGAGCCATGGCGGTGGAGCGCGTGGAGCTGCGGAAGAATCTAGACGGGTATGTGCTGCAGGATGGGCGCACGATCGGTGTCGTGGCGGACGGCGGGCTGTGCAACATCGCTGCGGCGGACGGGCATCCGATGGAGATCATGGACATGTCGTTCGCTCTCCAGGCGCTTGGCGCGGAGTACATCCTGCAGCACGGCGCGACGCTGCGGCCCGGCGTCCACCGGATCCCGGAGGCGCTCGACCGCCGCGTGGGAGAGCTCAAGCTGCAAGCGCTGGGCGGCAGTTATGACGTATTGAACGAACGGCAACGCGCATTCATGCGTTCGCATTGACGCCGCCGCCGGCAACGGGGCATCCAATCCGCCGCAACCGCTGCGGCGGGTCGAGAATAAATGGAAAAGGAGTGGATCGGAAGATGAAGAAGGAATGGAAAGGATTGAGCCTGCTTCTCGCGCTGTTGCTGCTGTCCGCCAGCCTGTTTGGCTGTGCGCAGCCGGCGATCACGAGCGAACCAACGCAAGAGCCTGTCGCCGCAGTGGAGCCGACGGCGGCGCCGGAACCGACGGAAGAGCCGCGCGCAGAACAGCGGATCGTCTGCCTTGCGCCGAGCATGGTCGAGGTCGTGTATGCGCTCGGCCTGGGCGAGGAGATCGTCGGCTGGTCGGCCTATACCGATTATCCGCCGGAGGTGGAGCAGCGCGAGGGCTGGGTGCCATACGTGGAGTACTACTACACGGAGGTGGCGGATTTTGACGTAGAGGCAGAGCTGGCCAAGGACGTCGCCGTCGTTTCCAAGTTCTACGATTGCAACTATGAGATCATCGAGGCGCTGGAGCCGACCATCATCTTTGGCGAGGGCACGGCGCAGCAGGAGATGGTGGACGACCTCATCGCAAAGGGGTATGTGGCGTATAACTATACCCCGACCAACATCGACGAGGTGTACGACATGATGCTCGAGATGGGCGACTTGCTGGGCGTGGGCGACTACGCCAGGGAGCTGGTCGACGGCTATTATGCGGAGATCGAGGAGATCCGGGCGATCACCGCAAACCTCAAGAAGGTGCCGACGTATTTTGAAATTGCGCACCAGACCGACTATGGCGAGTTCGGCGTATTCGGGCCGTATACGAACGCTTCCGGCACGCCGTTTGACGACATGATCGAGATTGCCGGCGGCGAGAACATCTTTGGCGACCTGGAGGGCGATTATACCGAGGTGACGTTTGAGCAGATCGTGGAGAGGAACCCGGTCGTGATCCTGTCGCCGTACTGGCCGAATGCGCTGGATGAAGAGGTCACCACGCTGTTTGAGATCATGACCCGGCCCGGGTTTGACACCACGGACGCCGTGCAGACCGGCCGCGTCTACTACTACGATTCGAGCCTCATGAAGCGGTTTGGACCGCGCACGGTGACCGCGATCAAGAAGCTGGCGTACCTGCTCCACCCGTACTATTTTGAAAACCCGGAGAACTCGGTTTCTCCCTGGGAGCTGGGCAAGATCGACGTGTTTGAGCCGTTCCCGGAGCCGCTATATTGATTGTACAGAGACAGAGCAAGCCTCTTAGGCAAGACAGGAGCGGGGCGCGCCAAAAGGCGCGTCCCGCTCCTGATTCTTGCCAAGCAAGCCTGCGTTCAGTGTTTGGCTTTGGAGCGCCGCTCGAGCTTGCGCTCGTTGCCGTGCTCGTCCAGCACGTACATGTTGTCGAGCTGGACTTGTAGGTTCATGCGAAAGGCGGCGATGTATTCCTCCCGCAGCAGGCGCCGCTCCTCGTGCTCCGCTTCGGTCAGCCCCTCCGGCGTGCGCGCCTTTTGGGAGAGCGCGTTGATCCGCGCAATCTTTTCCGGTTTCATCTGTCCGTTCACCTCAACCATACCGTCCGGCGGGACGGGAATCTGCCGGTCCGACGCCACGATGGGCAAGATCCTGTCTGCCGCATAGCCGGTCGTGGCCGGACCAAACATCTTCATTGTATCAACCGCGGCAGGCCGCGTCAACAGGCGGCGGCCCGCCCACGCGCGTGGCAACCCGGCGTGGTCGCGCAGGCTTTTGACTTTTCTTCCCAGTGCGTGGTATACTGCAACCATATGGAACACCGTGCTGTGCCTAAACAGAAGATTGTGCGGGTAGAACCCGGGTCGCCGGCGGCGCGCGGCGGCGTGCGCGAAGGCGACGCGCTGCTGGCCATCAACGGCGAGCCGGTGGTGGACCTGATCGATTATGAGTTTCTGACCGCGAACCGCACGCTGCAGCTCCGCCTGCTGGACGGAGCGGGGCGGGAGCGTACCGTCGCTGTACACAAGCGGGAGACGGAGCCGCTGGGACTCAGTTTTGCCACCAGCCTGATGAGCGGCATGCGCTCGTGCGCCAACCGCTGTGTGTTCTGCTTCATCGACCAGATGCCGTGCGACGTCCGTTCCAGCCTGCTGGTCAAGGACGACGACTGGCGGCTGTCGTTCATCATGGGCAACTATGTGACGCTGACCAACGTGTCCGACCGGGAATTTGCCCGCATTTTGAAGCGGCGCGTCAGCCCGCTGTATATCTCCGTGCACGCCACGGAGCCGGCGGTGCGTGAACGCATGATGCGCAACCGGCATGCCGGCCGCCTCATGGAACGGTTGCAGGCGCTGGCGGAGGCGGGGCTGCGCTTTCACGCACAGGTCGTCTGCTGCCCGGAGATGAACGACGGCGCAGTGCTCGACCGGACGCTTGCCGACCTGTACGGACTGTATCCCGCGGCGCAATCCGTGGCGCTGGTGCCGGTCGGGCTCACGCGGTATCGCGACGGGCTCGTGCCAATCCGTCCGTATACGGCGGAGGAGGCGCGCGGTATGGTCGCTCGCATATCGGCGTTTCAGACGCGCGCACGCGCGGAAAACGGCACGGCGTTTGCGTTCCTGTCGGACGAGTGGTACCTGCTGGCCGGCGTGCCGCTGCCGCCGTATGAGGACTACGAGGACTTTCCGCAGATTGAAAACGGCGTCGGGCTGCTGCGCCTGTTTGAATCGGACTTTCGTGAGGCGCTTGCCGAGCGGGAGCCGCTGCCGGCGCGCCGCGCGCTGTCGATGGCCGGCGGCGAAGCCGCCTACCAGTTTTTCCGGGAACTGTACCGTGCGCTCGTGCCGTATGGGATCGACCTTTCGGTATACCCCATCCGTAACGACTACTTTGGCGGCAACGTCAGCGTGGGTGGGCTGGTCACGGGCGGCGACCTGGTGCGGCAGCTCACGGGGCGCCTTTCGTCGGGCGTGCTGCTCATCCCGCACAACATGTTGCGCGAGGGGGAGGATGTGTTTCTGGACGGCATGACGCTACTGGAGGCCGAAGAGGCGCTCTCCGTGCACATCCGGCCGGTACGCTCGGGCGCGGACCTGGTCGAGACTGTGTTTTCACAACCATGATGGGAGATAGGATATTGACATGAGCACCAAACCGCTGGTCGCCATCGTCGGGCGGCCCAACGTTGGAAAATCTACGCTGTTCAACCGGCTCGTCGGCCGCCGCGTCGCCATCGTCGAGGATACGCCCGGCGTGACGCGCGACCGCATCTATGGCGACGCCGAGTGGTTGCAATACGCCTTTACGCTGATCGACACGGGCGGCATTGAACCGGATAACCCGGATCAAATCGCCGTGCAGATGCGGCGGCAGGCCGAGCTGGCCATTGAAACGGCGGACGTGATCGTGTTCCTGGTCGACGGGCGCGAGGGCATGACCGCGGCGGATCAGGAGGTGGCCTCCCTGCTGCGCAAGAGCCGAAAGCCGGTGGTGCTCGCCGTCAACAAGGTAGACGCGCAGAAGTTTGAGGACGCCGCTTACGAGTTTTATGCGCTGGGCTTGGGCGTCCCGGTGACCGTGTCCGCCGCGCAGGGGCTGGGGCTGGGCGACCTGCTCGACGAGGTGGTGCGCGATTTTCCTGCAGTGCCGGAGCAGGCGGAGGAACGGCGGATCAACATCGCGGTCGTAGGCAAGCCGAACGTCGGCAAGTCCAGCCTGGTCAACGCGCTGCTGGGGGAGGAGCGCACGATCGTGTCCGATGTGCCGGGCACTACGCGCGACTCGGTCGACACGCCGTTTCAGCACGGCGACCGGCTGTACACGCTCGTGGACACTGCGGGCATCCGGCGCAAGCGCAGCATCGAGGACGAGAGCATCGAACGCTACAGCGTCATCCGGTCGCTGGCCGCCGTGCGTCGCGCGGACGTGGTGCTCATCGTGTGCGATGCGAGCCAGGGCCTGAGCGAGCAGGACGTGCGCATCGCGGGCTATGCGCACGAGGAGGGGAAGCCCTCCGTGCTGCTTGTGAACAAGTGGGATCTGGTGGAGAAGGATACCTATACCATTGAAACCTTCAAAAAGGACATTCTGGTCGACCTGGCGTTCATGAGCTATGTGCCGATGCTGTTCCTCTCCGCCAAGACGGGGCAGCGCGTGAACCGCGTGCTGCAGCTGGCGGACGAGGTGTACGAGCAGAGCTGCCGCCGCATCCCGACCGGCACGCTGAACGACATCGTCGGCGAGGCGGTCATGGCGAATGAGCCGCCGTCCGACAAGGGCCGCCGCCTGAAGCTGTATTATGCGACGCAGGCGGCCACGCAGCCGCCCACGTTCGTCGTCTTTGTCAACGACGAGAAGCTCGTGCATTTTTCCTATCAGAGGTATCTCGAGAACTATTTGCGGAAATCCTTTTCGCTGGAGGGCACGCCCATCCGCCTGTTTTTCCGCAGCCGCCGGCAGGAGGGGACCTGACGCGCGGCCGCGCCGTACCCGACCGTCCCATTGTCATCCAAGAACCTCTGTGGAAAGGAGGCTTCGCACGGCGAAGCGTCGGAATTTGCCATGGTGCAATATGAGTGGAATACCCTGTTTGCCATTGCCTGTGCGCTGATTGGGTATCTGTGCGGGAATTTACAGACGTCCATCCTGATCAGCAAGCGGTTTTACCATGACGACGTGCGCGACCACGGCAGCGGCAACGCGGGCAGCACCAACATGGTGCGCGTGTTTGGTTTTAAGCCGGGGATCGTCACGTTTGTGGGCGACTTTGTCAAGGCGGTGATTGCCGTGTTGCTCGGCCGGCTGCTGATGGGCACGCTTGGCGGTTATATCAGCGCGCTATGTACCGTCCTTGGGCATTGCTTCCCGGCGTTTGCCGGGTTTCGTGGCGGCAAGGGCGTGGCCTCTTCTTTCGCCATTGCCTGGATGACATTCCCGCTTGGCGCCGCGATCACGACCGTGGCCGTGGCGATCGTGCTGGCGGCGAGCAAAAAGGTCTCGCTGGGCTCGCTGAGCGGCATGGTCGTGTTTTTGCTGACTACGGTGCTGCTGCGACGCACGGACGTGGCCTTGATGGCGCTGGCGTTCGTGCTGACGGTGCTCGTGTATCTCAGGCATCTGGACAATATCCGCCGGCTACTGCACGGCGAGGAAAAGCAAATCGTCAACTAATCTTTCTTCTATTTGCGCGCCTCTCACATATATTGGTAACGACCGATACAAGCAGGAGGGAGAGGCGCGTCATGGACAGAACAGAGCTCTATCGAGACATCGCCAAAAGAACACAGGGCGACATCTACATCGGTGTCGTCGGTCCCGTACGCACGGGAAAATCTACGTTTATCAAGCGCTTTTTGGACTTGCTCGTCCTGCCGAACATCGAGAACGAGCACGTCAAAGCCCGCGTGATCGATGAGCTCCCGCAGAGCGGCGCGGGCCGCTCCATCATGACGACACAGCCGCGGTTTGTGCCCAACGAGGCCGTGCGCGTGGAATTTGCCGATCACCAGTTTTGCAACGTGCGCCTGGTGGACTGCGTGGGGTATCTGGTGCCCGGCGCCATCGGCCATATGGAGGACGATGCGCCGCGCATGGTGCGCACGCCGTGGTTCGACTACGACATCCCGTTTGAGGAGGCCGCGGAGCTGGGCACCCACAAGGTGATTGCGGAGCATTCGACGATCGGCATCGTCATGACCACGGACGGCAGCATTACGGAGCTGCCGCGCGAGAGCTATGTGGAGGCCGAAGCGCGGGTCATCCGCGAGATGCAGCAGACCGGCAAGCCGTTTGTGGTCATCGTGAACAGCATCGACCCGGAGGGCGATGCGGCGCAGGCACTGCGCGAGTCGCTGTCTGAACAGTACGGCGTGTGCGCGATCTGCCTCAACGCCATGCAGATGACCGCTTCCCAGGCGGCGCAGCTCATCGAGGAGATTTTGCTCGAGTTCCCGCTGCGCATGATCGAGGTGAACATCCCGGCGTTCATGCGCGCCCTGCCGCGCGACCACTGGCTCATGCAGCGCGTCCTGCTGCCGATCTATGCCGCGCTGCCGCAGCTCAATCGCGTGCGGGACTACCGGTATCTCACGGAGGAGCTGGCGCATGTGGAACAGTTCCTGCCCGCGCGGGTGGAGCGAGTGGCGCTGGGCGAGGGCGTGGCGACCATCGTGCTGCAGCCGGAGGAGGGGCTGTTTTATGCCATCCTCGGCGAGGAGTGCGGGTGCAATATCCGGGATGACTTTGAGCTCATCTCCGCCATGAAGGAGTTTGTGGAGGCCAAAGCCGAGTTCGACCGCATTTCCGGCGCGCTCGAGGAGGCGCGGCGCACGGGCTATGGCGTGGTGCCGCCGGCCGTGGACGAAATGGAGCTGGACGAACCGGAGATCGTGCGGCAGGGGAACCGGTTCGGCGTCAAGCTGCGGGCCAGGGCGTCCGGGTTGCATGTGATCCGCGTGGACATCGAGAGCGAGGTCAGCCCCATCGTGGGGACGGAGCAGCAGTCCGAGGCGCTCGTGCAATACCTGCTGTCGGCGTTTGAAGAGGATCCTGCGGCCATCTGGCAGACGAACATCTTTGGCAAGTCGCTCTACGACCTGGTGCGCGACGGCATGACCGGCAAGGGCAACATGCCGCCTGCGGTACAGCAGCGCATTCAGAACACGCTGCAGCGCATTGTGAACGAGGGCTGCAACGGGCTCATCTGTATCATGCTTTGACGGGACGGGAACACTAAGGGCCACAGCCGCGCGCTGCGGCCCTTTTTCCTGCCTGCGGCGCGGCCGCAGTCTGTTTCGTTTTGGGAGGAGCTATGCAACATTGCAGGACCGATCTGGCGCGCGAAGCGCGCGACCTGGCCGGCAGCTCGCTGGAGGGTATTGAACAGGTGACCGAGCGGCGGGACGGGCTCAGCGTCGAGCGCATCACCATCTGTACGGAGGCGGCCGCACAGCGGCTGGGCAAGCCGCGCGGCCGCTATGTGACGATCGATGCGGACGACATCCCCGCGCGCGACCCGCGCGTGTTTGCCGCCGTGTCCCGCCGGATTGCGGCGGAGCTCGAGGGGCTTTTGGCGGAGCTGCCGCCCGATGGCGACGTGATGGTGATCGGCCTTGGAAACCGGTTTGTGACGCCGGATGCGCTGGGGCCGGAGACGGCGGACCGTATCTATGTGACGCGGCACATCCGTACCGACGCGCCGGAACTGGCGCCGAGCGGCCTGCGGGCCGTCTCGGCCATGGCGCCCGGCGTGCTGGGGACGACCGGCATGGAAACGGTGGAAATTGTCAAGGGGCTTGTAGAGCACGCGCGCCCCGCCGCCGTGATCTGTATCGACGCGCTGGCGGCGCGCAGTACGGACCGGGTCAACCGTACCGTACAGTTGAGCGACAGCGGCATCAGCCCTGGTTCCGGCATCGGCAACCTGCGCGACGCGCTGTCCCGGGAGACGCTGGGCGTGCCGGTGATCGCCATTGGCATCCCGATGGTCGTGTATGCCGCTACGATCGCGGCCGATACGGTCGGCCTGATTGCCGAGCGCACCGGCATTCCGGATGGCGGCGGCGCGCTGCGATCGCTCGTGAGCGAGGTGGTGCAGGAACACTTCGGCCCACTGATCGTCACGCCAAAGGAGATCGACCTCATCATCGACGATGCGGCGGAGATGCTGGCCGACGGCATCAACCGCATGCTGCACCGCGCCTATTTTACAGAGATCCAGGCATTGCTCGACTGAGCGGCGCATACCCTGTATGGGAGGGGACATGCGGATGCGGGTTCGGGAACACAGCCATGCGGGAGCGCGGGTGAGGCACGCGCGGATACGAGGGCGGAGGTCGGAGGCGGGCCGCCTGCGCGTAGCGTTGCCGCTGTTTTCGTTTGCGTGCTTGTCGCTGCTGCTGCTGCTCTCCTATGGGCGGGCGGATATCGGCCTCGTGGCGATGGGCATGCCGGTGCTCGCGCAACTGCCGGCGGATGCGCTGCAGGCGCCTGCCTCGGAAGCGGACAGTCAGCAGCCGCTGCGCCTGTCCGTCGTGGACACGCCGGACGTGCCGGTGCTGCAGGTGCAGCAGCCGGCGGACGCCGCGCCCACCATCCTCATCTATCATACGCATACCACCGAGGCGTACGGGCAGACGGAGACGTATACCTATGTGTCCACGGGCAGCTGGCGCACGGATGAGAATGACAAGAACATCGTGGCCGTCGGCGAGCGGCTGGCGGAGCTGCTGCGGGAGCGGGGATTTTCCGTGCTGCACGACACGACGGACCACGAACCGCCCAAGCTGGCGACCGCATACAGCCGCTCGGAAGAGACGATGCGCGACTATCAGCAGAAGTATCCGTCGCTCGAGGTATTTATCGATGTGCACCGCGACGCCTATGGCAACAGCGATACGCCCATCACCGACTATCTGGAGCTGGATGGCACGGAGGTCGCGCGCATGATGTTCGTGGTCGGCACGGGAGAAGGTGCCACCGGCACGGGTTTTGACGAAATGCCGGATTTTGAAAGCAATTACGCCCTTGCGGAGGCCATTACGAACCGGCTGACTGCGATTGACAGCCGCCTGGCTCGCCCCATCCGCGTCAAGACGGGGCGGTACAACCAGCACATCTCCAGCCACTGCCTGCTCGTGGAGGTGGGGCACAACTGCAACTCGCTGGATCAGGCGCTTGCGGCCATTCCGTATCTGGCGGACGCCATTGCGGCGTCGCTGGAGGAGGACGGGGTGCGCGCGGTCGCTACGCTGGAAGATGCGGGGGCGGCCGTCTGGGTGCCGGCAGTGTAAGGGCCTGGGACTGGCCGGGGGGTGCGGCAAGCATGGGGGGCAAACAGAAACAGCGGAGCGGCCAAACTGGCCGCTCCGCTGTCGTGCCGGCGCTGCCGGCGGTTCAATACTGCTTCAAAAACTGTTGCTGGATCTCCGCTGCGGCGCGTGCGGCCTGTGCCGCACTCACGCATAGCTCGATCTTGGTTTCGCTCGTGGTGATCAGGCGGATGCGGATGTCCGCGTCTTCGAGAATGCCGAGCAGGTCGGCCGCCACGCCGGAACGCCGCGCCATGCCCGGCCCTTCGATCACGAGCTTGGTCACGTCGCCCTCGGCAAACAGCTCAAATCCGTATTCGGCGCGGAGCGGGATCAGCGTGTTCACCGCTTCGCCCAGCTGCTTTTGCGGCACGGTAAAGCCCAGGCTGGCGTCCGTGCCGCCGGGCAGCGCCATCGAGATCATGTCCACGAACACGCCCTGTTCGGCGATGCGCGCCAGGATGCGCCGCACGAGCTTGCCGTCTGCGGGCAGGCCGGAGATGTGCAGGATCGCCTGCCCTTCGATGGCGGAGACGTGCGAGGCCACGTTGCTCTCGTTCACGATGTCCTGCATGTTGTACAGGCCGTTTTGCTTGCCGAGCAGGAAGCTGGCCGCCCGCAGCGCGCCGACGGCGAACACCTGTTTGGAATAGGCCCGGTGGTTGATCTCCACCACCTCGTCGCGCCCGAGAAACAGCACTTCGTGTTCCCCCACGATGGTGCCGCCGCGGACCGAGTGGAGGCCGATCTCCCCGTCGGCACGGCGCTTGTTCGTCTCGTGCCGGCCAAAGACGAGCTCGCTCTCGCCGGTGGATTCCGCCTGGATACAGCGCGCGAGCATCAGCGCGGTGCCGCTGGGCGCGTCGACCTTCCGGCGGTGGTGCCGCTCGATGATCTCCACGTCAAACCCGCTGCCGAGCGTGGCTTTTGCGTGGCGGATGAGCTCCATTTGCAGGTTCACGCCGAGGGACATGTTCCCGGTCTGAAAGACCGGTACTTGCTTGGCGGCGCCTTCGAGCAGGCGCAGGTGCCGCTCCGTGAGGCCGGTGGTGCCGACGATGATCGGCACGCGGCGTTTTTGGGCCAGGCGCAGCGTGTCCGGCAGCGCGGCGGGGACGGAAAAGTCCACCAGCACGTCAAACGGCTCCTGCACGTCGTCGCAGGAGGCGTATACCGGGACGGGGCTGTTGCCCGCTGCGGCGCGGTCGACGCCCGCCACAACGGAATAGAGGCCGCTCTGGTTGGCAGCGGCCTCTGAAATTGCCCGCCCCATCTGGCCACAGATGCCATTGATCAGGATGCGGATCATGGATGCTCCTTTCGGGGGTCAGATCAGTTCATAGGCGCGAAGCGTGTCTTCGATCAGGCGCAGGCTCGCTTCCGACGGGGGGACGAGCGGGAGCCGCACTTCCGGCTCGCACAGCTTCATCATGCCCATCATGGCCTTGACGGGAATGGGGTTGACCTCGCAGAAGGCGGCGCGCCAGAGCGGGATCATCTGGATCTGCATCTCCCGCGCGGCCGCGAGGTCGCCCTTGAAGAACGATTCGCACAGGCTGTGCATCGCGTCCGGCATGACGTTGGCGATCGTGGAGATCACGCCCTTACCGCCAATGCTGAGCACGGGCAGCACATGGTCGTCGTTGCCGGCGTAGATGTCGCAGTCGGGGCAGAGCGCGGCGAGGTTGACGATCTGTTCGATGTTGCCGCTCGCCTCCTTGGTGCCGACGATGTTCTCGTGCTTGAGCAGCTCCGCCATCGTGGCGGGCTGGATGTTGACGCCTGTGCGCGAGGGGACGTTGTAGGTGATGATGGGCAGATCCACGCTGTCGGCGACCGCCATAAAGTGTGCGATGAGGCCGGCCTGCGTGGTCTTGTTGTAGTAGGGCGTGACCACGAGCAGCGCGTCCACGCCGATGGCCTCCGCGGAGCGGCTGTTTTCGATCACGGTGGAGGTGCAGTTGCCGCCCGTGCCGGCGATGACCGGCACGCGCCCGCCGACGCGCTCTACGACGAACTGGATGACGGAGAGTTTTTCATCCACGGACATCGTGGATGCCTCGCCCGTCGTCCCGCAGACGACGATCGCGTCGGTCCCGCTGGCAATTTGCAGCTCAATCAGCCGGGTAAAGGCCGTGAAATCCACCGCGCCGTTGTGAAACGGCGTGATGATCGCCACGGCGGACCCCTGAAATACGGACATGAATTACGCCTCCCATTGACGGATCAGTTCTTCCGCAATCTGCACGGCGTTGGTCGCGGCGCCCTTGCGGATGTTGTCGGCAACGCACCAGAAGTTGATGCCGTTTTCGATGGAGAAGTCGCGGCGGATGCGGCCCACGTAGACCGGGTCGGTGTCCTCAGCGGTGATGGCCATGGGGTACACGTTGTTGGCCACGTCGTCCATGACGACCAGCCCCGGCGCCTTTTCGAGCAGCGCGCGCAGCTCGGCAAGGTCGAATGGCCGTTCAAACTCGACGTTGATGCTCTCGCTATGGCCGTGGAAGACCGGCACGCGCACGGTTGTGGCAGTGACGGCCAGCTCCGGCAGGGAGAGGATCTTGCGCGTCTCGTCGATCATCTTCTGTTCCTCCTTGGTGTACCCGTTGTCGAGGAACACGTCGATGTGCGGCAGGCAGTTGCCCGCGATCGGGTGCGGGAATTTCTGCGGCGCTTCGCCCTTGAGCCCGTTCTGCAGGTCGAGATAGCCCTGCTGTCCGGCGCCGGACACGGCCTGGTAGGTAGAGTAGATCACGCGCTTGAGCCCGTATGCGTCGTGCAGGGGCTTGAGCGGCACCATGGCCTGGATGGTGGAGCAGTTCGGGTTGGCGATGATGCCCTTTTTGCGGTAGCCGGGAATGGCGTCCGGGTTGACTTCCGGCACGACCAGCGGCACGTCGGGATCCATGCGCCAGCAGCTCGAATTGTCGATCACCACCGCGCCGGAAGCCGCCACGATGGGGGCAAAGTGCTTGGAGGTGCCAGCACCCGCGGAGAACAGCGCAATGTCCACGTGCAGGTCTTCAAACGCGGTGTCGGTCAGCTCGCGGACGGTATACGGCTTGCCCATGAACGTGACCTGTGTCCCGGCGCTGCGCTTGGAGGCAAAGAGAAAATACTCGGAAACCGGGAGCTTGCGCTCTTCCAACACCTGCAGAAACTTTCTGCCGACCATACCCGTTGCGCCCACAACGGCAACTCGATACTGCTTCATAGCCTTCTCCATTACAATTTACTATATACTACACCACGGTAGTCAGATTGATTCTACTGAAAAAATACAGGTTTGTCAAATATATCCGGGCGTTGCGGCCGTTTCCGCCGCTCGCGCGCGGCGGAGGCGCTATTGCGCGATCATCCGGTCGAGCAGGCGGAAGCCTTCCGGCTCGAACAGACCGGTTTGGGCCGCGTCCGCCTCGGTATAGCGCACGTGCGCGCGCCCTGCCCGGTCGCCGCGCCGGTAGAGGACGAAGGGGACGGGGTCGCCCGTGTGCGTCATCAGGTGCACGGGCGTCGGGTGATCCGGCAGCAGCAGTACGGCGTAGTCCTCGCCGCTCTGGTCGAGGTAGTCCAGGACCGGGCGGACGATCTGGCCGTCAATCTGCTCGATGGCATAGACCTTTTCCGGGATCTGGCACTGGTGGCCGCACTCGTCCGGCGCTTCCACATGGATGTAGACGAAGTCGCAGTCCCCGCCCAGCGCGTCGATGGCCGCGCGGCCCTTGCCCGCAAAGTTGGTGTGATAGTTGCCGGTGGCGCCTTCCACGGGGATGACGCGCATGCCGGCGCACTTGCCGATGCCCTGGATGAGGTCGACCGCGGAGATGACCCCGCCGTGCAGGCCACGCATGTCGAAAAACGGCCGTAGGGCAGGGCGCCGTCCCTCGCCCCAGAACCAGATGGCGTTGGCGGGGTGCTTGCCCGCCTGCACGCGCGCCACGTTGACCGGGTGCTGGCCGAGCGTGGCGTAGGCGTATTCCATCATCTCGCGCAGCAGCGCGGCGTTTTGCCCCTCCGGCAGGCGACCGTGGACGCTCTGCCGCGAGATGTCGTGCGGCGGGGTGAGCTGCGCGCCCGTTTCCGCGTTGCGCAGCACGAAGCACTGCCGGTACGATACGCCCGGATACAGGCGCGCGGTGGCGGTGGCAAATTTGTCGTTGATCGCGTCCACGAGCTGGCGCGCCTCCTCTGAGGAGATTTCGCCCGCGCTGTAGTCCACCATCGTTGCATCGTCGATCGACGCGGCCTCCGACAGCGTGACCAGGTTACACCGGTAGGTGACGTCCTCCGGCGCAAGCTCGATGCCGATGCTCGCGGCCTCGAGCGGGGAGCGCCCGGAATAGTAGCGGCGCGGATCGTAGCCGAACACGGCGAGGTTGGCCGTGTCGCTGCCCGGCTTCATGCCCTCCGGCACGGTGCGTACCATGCCGAACGTGCCGTTTTGCGCAAGCAGGTCCATCGTTGGGTGACAGGCTGCGTCGAGTGGGGTCTTTCCGCCCAGCTCCGGCACCGGCACGTCGGCCATGCCGTCGCCCAAAAAGACGACATACTTCATGTTGTGCGTTCCTTTCCTGTGCGTTTTGCCCGGTGACGGGCGTCTTTGGAAACGGCGGCGCAGCGGGATGGCTGCGCCTGCCCCTTAAAATACTGGTACAGGCAGCAGGGCATGCCGCCGTTGCTGAGCTTGCGGCGCTTGTCCGCCCGCCTGCCGTATACGCGCTCAAAATCCCGGTACCCGGTGATGATGTGGACGGACCAGCCGTCCAGGCGGTCGAACCGTTCGCGCATCTGCCGGTACAGGCCCTCCGCCGCGCGGGGGTCGAGCAGGCGCTCGCCATAGGGCGGGTTGCACACGAGTACCCCGCCCGTGCGGGCGTCGGCCAGCTCGGCAAGCGGGCGCACCACCCAGTCGACTTTCACGCCGGCCTTCTTTGCGTGACGCTTGCACAACTCGATGCAGCGCGGGTCGATGTCGCAGCCGAGAATCTCGAGCCTGGCGGGACGGATGCCGTCGCGCGCCTCTTCGCGCGCCTGTGTCCAGACGGACGGCGGGACGAACGGCCATTGCTCCGCGGCAAAGGCGCGGAGCAGCCCCGGCGCGCGGTTTTCAGCGAGCATGGCCGCTTCGATGGGCATGGTGCCGGAGCCGCACATCGGGTCGATGAGCGGTTGTTCCGCCCGGTAGCGCGACAGGTCGACGATGGCGGCGCCGAGCGTCTCAGACAGCGGGGCGGCCACGTTATAGGTGCGGTAGCCCCTTCGCGCCAGCCCTGCGCCGCAGCAGTCGAGCGCGAGCGTCGCCACGTCGCGCAGCATGCCGACTTCGACGATGACTTCCGCGCCCGTCTCCGGGATGGTCGTGGCGTGATAGGCCGCCTTCAGGTTTTCGACGATGGCCTTTTTGACGATGCTCTGGCAGTCGGAAACGGAAAACAGGCCGCTCTTGGCCGACTTTCCGTTGACGTGGATGCGCGCGTCCCGGCTGAGGTACGGCTTCCAGTCCAACGCCCGTACGCCGTCGAACAGTTCGGTAAAGCTCGTGGCGCGAAAGTTGCCGACTTCGAGCAACAGCCGTTCCGCCGTGCGCAGCCAGAGCAGCGCGCGCGCCATTTCGGCATACCCGCCCAAAAAACTGACGCGGGCGTCCTCGGTGCGTTCCACGTCGATGCCCAGCTGCCGCAGCTGGCGGGCGACGGTGGACTCCAGCCCCAGTTTGCAGGTGGCGAGAAAGCGCATTACGGTTCCTCCCGGTAGGGGGCAAATTTCTGCACCGCGTTGTGCAGCCTGAGCAGCGACACGCGGTATTTGCGGGCGATTGCCTCCTCGTCCGGTTGCTCGCCCGCCTGCTGGCGGCCCAGCAGCTCGAGCGCCGCGGCAAACGAGTGCTGCTGGTTGGCGGAGATGCGCGGGTAGTGCCCGTCCACAGCGGCCAGATAGCGGCGGATGATGCCGGCCGTGGCGAGGAGCACTTCCTCCGTGCAGTCCGGCAACAGGTGCGCCGCCAGCAGTTGCAGGACGCCCTCGTAAGCGGCGGGCAGCTGTTTGGGCAGCTCCAGCGCGCTCACGCGGCCCTGCACCCACTGGCCGTCCAGATAGGCCATAAACGGCTCCCGCGCCTGCATGCGGGTGAGCAGGGCGAGCGCTTCGCGCTTGGCGCCGTCGGGCTGGTCGGTACGCAGCAGAAAGTCGCGCAGCGCGCGCTCTGCCTCCGCGTCCTGCATGCCCGCGACCAGATGCAAGATAGCGGATTTAGACCGTTGGTCCTGCATGGTCAGCGCCCAAAGCAGCAGATTGCGCGTGGCGCGGTCCTCGCGCCAACGGCGGACGATTTCCGCCTGCGGTTCGTCCAGCAGCGCGTTGATCTGCTGGAAGCGCCGGAACGTCTCGCCGAGCGGCACGCGGTATGGCAGCTGCCAGTGGCGCGCATGCGCCTTTGCGTCGTACTTGCGGCAGGCGTTCAGATAGTAGTGGGCCACGGTGTCGTCCGGGTCGATGCGCAGCAGGCGGCGGTAGCAGCTCTGTGCGCCCTCCACATCGCCCTGCAGATAGCGGCAGTATCCCATGCGGTGGATGACGTTTTCGTCATAGGGCATATACTGCCAGAGCCGCTGGAGGGTTTCCTGCGCGGCCGCATATCGGCCAAACTCGAGCTGCAGCAGCGAGATGCTGGCCAGCTCGTCAGGTTCTTCCGGCCGGAGCAGCTGCAGCGCGTCCAGCGCCTCCTGTACTTGCGTGCTCTGCGCGTCTTCCCCCATGCAGAGGAAGAGGGCCTGGTTGCAGCGCGCCTGAATGTCGTTCGGGTCGGCGGACAGCACCTCGCCCGAAAGCGCCAGTGCGCGTGCCTTGTCGCCCATGCAATAACATACGACCGCGAGCTGGTTTTTGGCGCGCAGCGCCGTGGGCACCCGGGCCAGATGCGCCTCCAGCAGCGCGGCGGCCTGGGCCAGATCGCCGCGTTCGGTGGCGTGGCGCGCCCTCTGGCAGACCGTCAGCGTCTCCAGCGACTCGTCCTGCGCCACGCCTACGGTCTCCATCAGCTCGTTCGGGTCCTCCAGCAGATCCAGAAAATCCATCGCGTCATACGCATAAAACCCTTCCGGATCCAACTCCAGGTACGTTTCCAGGCTCTCCTTGGCGTAGGCGTACTCGTGCATGCCGTAGTAGTTGCAGGCCAGGCCGAAATAGCTTTCCGGGTCCGGGTCGTTCATCGACATGTCGACGAGCAGCAGGCGGTTGCTCTCCTCGTATCGCTGCATTTGACTCAGCACTTCTGAAAGCGCAAGGCAGGAGTCCAGGTCTGCCGGGTCGCTGTGATACGCCTGGCGGTATCGCTGGACGGCCGCGAGCAGGTCGTTCCGGTCGCGTTCCTTGGCGCCGCGCTTGAGGAAGAAGTCCACGTCCTGGCGGAACGGGAGGATCTTTGCCTTTTTGTTTTCAGGTTGCGTCTTGTCCATGTTCCTCCGCTTGTGCCTGCCGGAGCAGTTCGGTCAGTTCTGCGGCTGAAAACCGGTATGCCGCATGACAGAAATGGCACTTGACCTCTGCGCCGCCGTCCTGCTCGATCATGTCGCGCAGCTCGTCGGCGCCGACGGAGAGCAGCGCCCGCTCGATGCGCTCGCGCGTGCAGTCGCAGCGCAGCACGGGCGTAAACCGTTCCGTGATCGAAACATCGATCCCGCCGAGCAGCGCTTGAAACGCCATCTCCAGATCCTCCCCGCCGTCCAGCCGCCGCGCCAGGGTGGTGATCTCGTCTGCGCGCGCCTGCAGCGCGTCAATGACTTCGTCCGGGCAGTCGGGCAGGGGCTGCAGCAACACGCCCGCCGCAGCGCGGACGTGCCCGGTTCCCGCGTCCATGCGTACGCCGAGGTAGACGAGGGAGGGCTGCTGCTCGCTCACGGTGAAGTATTGTGCAAAGTCCACTGCAATTTCTCCGGAAACGAGATTGCAGACCCCGACGTATGGCTCGCCGACCGGCAGGTCGCGCACGACGGTCAGCCTTCCGGTGTGGCCGACATAGCCGCCGACGTCGAGCTTGCCTTCCGACGTGGGCGGCAGCTCCGTTTCGGGGTTTGCGACATAGCCCTTGACCACCGGGCCGGGCGCGCCGGTACAGACCATGCTGCCCGCCGGGCCGTCGCCGCGGATAATCGTGGACACGCGGTCCCCATCGTTTTTGAGTTGGGACGCCATCATGGCCGTCATCATCAGCTGGCGGCCGAGCGCGGCCGTTGCCACGCGGGAGAGGCCGTGCAGCGCCTGTGCCTGCGTCACCATGTCGCGTGCGCTGATGGCGGCGGCGCGGACGCGCCCGTTGGCGCACAGCGCGTGCAGTATGCTGTCCATCTGGAATCCTTCCTTTCCGGGTGGGGCAGAGCGGCAAAGGTTCGCTCAACCGTCCTGTTTTCTGCAAATATATTGTATCCGTTCCGAACGCTCGCCTGGCGGTGCGTCCGTCAGGCCGTCAAAGGCCTGTATGTCGGTGAAACCGCTCTGCGCAAGCGCGTGCTCCAGTTCCGTCCTGGAGTGCGCGCGCTGCACGTGTACCTCGTCAAAGCGCGTGTATCGCCCGTCCGGTGCCGGCACGAACACGTGCAGCTGCATTTCAATCAGCTTGCGCTCCGGGTCGTAGGCGTTGCGCCAGAGGTACGTGCAGTCCGGCAGATCCTCGCCAAAGCAGTTGCCGCCCAACACGTCGGCGAGCTTGTGGCGCGTGGATACGTCGAACAGCAACACGCCGCCAGGGCGCAGCGCGGCGTGCGCGGCCCCGAAAAACGCCAGCAGTGCGGCGCGCGAGGTAAGGTAGTTCACACCGTCGCAGCCGCAGTTGACCGCGTCCACCGGATGGTGCAGCTCTAGGTGACACATGTCCATGCATACGTAGGGGATGCGCAGGCCGAGCTTGCGCGTCTTCTCCTGCGCCACGCGGAGCATGTCCTCGGAGCGGTCGATACCCGTCACGCGGTAGCCGAGCCGGGCGAGACGGATGGACAGCGCGCCGGTGCCGCAGGCGCAGTCGGCGATCGCGGCGCCATCGGCCTGGGGGAGCGTGGCCCGCAACAGCGCATCCAACCGCGCCGCCCACCGGTCGTAGTCCACGTCATGCATCATGGCGTCGTAAAGCGGCGCAAACGTGGTATAGGCCGTGTCCATATCGCGACTCCTCCCCAGGATATTGAATCGTATTATTGTACACCCTTTTTGCCCGTTATGCAAACCTTTTTGCCCTTGTGCGGCAGGGGATGGCGCGGCGGGGCAGGCGCCCCGTTCCCCTGTGGCGGAGCGCCTGAGGACAGGATCTTTGATTTGCCCCTTACTGCCGGGATGCGACGGGGCGCGACGACAAATTCATACCTTTTTCCCGCGCGGCTCTTGATTCTCGCGATCAATTGAGCGATAATATACAATGACTCCGAATTGTATCAACGTGAGAGGAGAAGGTTTTGGCATGAAATTGCTACAGGAGAGGATTCGTCGTGAGGGCAAGGTGTTGCCTGGCAACATCATCAAGGTCGACGGGTTTTTGAACCACCGCGTGGACACTGCGCTGCTGCGGGAAATTGCCCGGGAGTTCAAGCGCCGGTTTCACACGGAGGGATTGACCGCCGTGCTGACGGTCGAGGCCAGCGGCATTCCGCTCGCCACGATCTGTGCAGAAGAACTGGGCGTGCCCATGGTGTTTGCCAAGAAGGCCAAGTCGGACAACATCGAGGGCGGCCTGTATCAGAGCGACATCTTCTCCTACACGTATAAGAAAAAGGTCACGCTGCTTGTGTCGCGCCAGTGGCTCGGCAAGGACGACAAGGTGCTCATTGTGGACGATTTTCTGGCCAACGGCGAGGCGCTGCGCGGCCTGGTGGAGATCGTAGAGCAGGCCGGCGCGGAGCTCGTCGGCATCGGCGTGGCGGTGGAGAAGGGCTTCCAGCCGGGCGGCAAGCGCCTGCGCGAGGAAGGTCAGAACCTGCAATCGCTGGCCATTATCGAGTCGGCCGACGAGAATGGCATCACATTCCGGGACGAGGAGGGCGCCGATGCCTGAACGAATTGTCGTCCTCGACTTTGGGGCGCAGTATAACCAGCTCATTGCGCGGCGCGTGCGCGAGGCGGGCGTGTTTTCGGAGTTGATCCCGTTCAATGCGTCGCTCGAACGCATCCGGGGCGAGGCGCTCTCGGGCGTGATCCTGTCCGGCGGGCCGGACAGTGCGTATTGGGAAGGCGCCAAACGTTGTGACCCCGGCGTGTTTTCCCTGGGCGTGCCCGTGCTGGGCATCTGCTACGGCATGCAGATGATGGCGGCGCAGTTTGGCGGCACCGTTGGAGAGGCCCCCGTGCGCGAGTTCGGCAAGACGCCAATTCGCTGGGGCGACAGCCCGCTGCTGCAGGGCATCGACAGCGACTACGTCTGGATGACGCACAACGACGCGGTGCTTACTCTGCCGGAAGGCTTCCATACCATCGCGTCCACCGAACACTGTCCCATCGCGGCATTTGCCGATGATGCACGGCGTTTTTACGGCATTCAGTTTCATGCGGAAGTGGCGCACACGCCGCAGGGCGAGCGCATATTCCGTAACTTTTTGCGAAACATCTGCGGCTGCGACTGCACGTACAGCGTCGCCGGGCTGGCCGAGTCGCTCATCGAGCAGGTGCGGCGCCAGGTGGGGGAGGGGCGCGTGCTGGGCGCGCTCTCCGGCGGCGTCGACTCGTCGGTGGCCTCCGTGCTTGTACACAACGCCATCGGCGACCGGTTGACCTGCATCTTTGTCGACCACGGCCTGCTGCGTGAGAACGAGGCGGAGGAGGTCATCGGTTTTTATCGGGACAAGCTGAACCTGAATATCATTGCCGTAGACGCACGGGAGCGGTTCCTCGCAAAGCTTGCCGGCGTCACGGAGCCGGAGCGCAAGCGCAAGATCATCGGCGAGGAGTTCATCCGCGTGTTCGAGGAGGAGGCCAGAAAGCTGGGCGGCGCGGACTATCTGTTGCAGGGCACGATCTATCCGGACGTGATCGAGAGCGGCACGGAGACCGGCGCGACGATCAAGAGCCACCACAATGTGGGCGGCCTGCCCAAGGACGTGGATTTTCGCGGCCTGGTGGAACCGTTACGCATGCTGTTCAAGGACGAGGTGCGCGCGCTGGGCGAGCACCTTGGCATTGCGCACGAGCTGGTCTGGCGCCAGCCCTTCCCGGGGCCGGGGCTCGCCATCCGCGTGCTGGGCGACATTACGGAGGAGAAACTTTCCATTTTGCGGCGCAGCGACGCCATCCTGCGGGAGGAAATCCGCCTGGCGGGCCTTGCCGAGCAGATCTGGCAGTATTTTACCGTATTTACGGGCATGCGCAGCGTCGGCGTGATGGGCGATTTGCGCACCTATGACTATGCCATCGGCGTGCGCGCGGTCACGTCGACCGACGCCATGACGGTCGAGTGGGCGGAAATCCCCTACCCGGTCCTCCGACGTATCAGCGAGCGCATCATCGCCGAAGTCCCCCACGTCAACCGCGTCGTCTACGACATCACGAGCAAACCCCCGGGCACGATTGAGTGGGAATAAAATGGAACACCGTAAAAGCCCAGTGTTTATGCGGGTTTGCGGCGTTCGGAGAAGTCTTTTGATAACAATTTGATAACAGCCATACAAGAGCCATTATTCTTGTAATCCAGTGGTTTATGGGTTACAGGATGATTGACAAGCGGTTGTGTGGCAAAAGAAATCCATATTAGAAAGCCCTTAGCTGTGGGTATGAAACTCATGGCTAAGGGCTTTTTGTTGTTCTTATAGCTTTATGCGGAGGTCATTTTGATGATAATAGATCAAGAAATTTATTGTATGCACCGTAGTAGTTTTCTACCATTTCTGAAAAAAGTGGGTCTACTTGGCACCCAGAGGGGATTTCCTTTTTCTTTTCAATACCCAAAAATCCTTTTTCGCCAGTTCTCACCCTAGAATATGAGATTTCAGATACATCAGGAAAATGGTCGGTTTCAATAGTTCCATTTCCGGCTCCATCATTAAGGTAAAAATCGCCACGGACGTTTATGCCATACTTGTTGTTCATATAAACCATTGCTAATTCGTGGGCAATTTGTTCTTTTGAAACCATAATATTACTCCTCTTTATCCAATTTATCCTTGAATACTTTAGCCAGCGTATCGCTTAACTCCTGCGAAGGGACTTTCGCCCAGATTTGTGTGGTGTCGAATTTCGGATAGTAATAACGCCAGTTGTCGTATTCTTCCCTGCTGATTTCCTCGGAAGATAGCTTGTCCGCCTGCTCTTTCCAAGCATGGAGCATTTGCAGCAGCTCGTAAGCCT
>URQH01000012.1 GCA_900549955.1 uncultured Eubacteriales bacterium
GGGCCGCCGTCGCGGCAGGCGGCGCGAGCTGCACCACCACGGGTGGAGCCGTTGGCAGCGCCGTATCGGCGGGCTCCGCACAGCCAAAGGCGCAGGCGGCCGCCAGCAGCAGGTACAGGGCCGCTGCCGGGCGCGTCCGGGTTCGGGAACTTCGTCTTGCTCTCATCTCACAAAAGACACGCAGAGGGGAGCGCTGTGCTCCCCTCCGACGGTTTGTTTGGCAATTGGGTTATTTGATTTCGCAGGTCGCGCCGACCTCTTTGAACGCGGCGGCGATCTTCTCGGCTTCTTCCTTGGAGACGCCTTCCTTGACCGGCTTGGGCGCGTTGTCCACGACGTCCTTGGCCTCCTTGAGGCCGAGGCCGGTGAGCTCGCGGACGGTCTTGATGACCTTGATCTTCTCGGGACCGACTTCCTTCAGGATGACGTCGAACTCGGTCTTCTCTTCCACCTCGGCGGCGGCGGCGGTCGCAGGACCGGCCACGGCGACAGCGGTCGCGGCGGCGGACACGCCAAACTCCTCTTCCAGTGCCTTCACAAGCTCGCTGAGCTCGAGCACGGACATCGCTTTGATATCGGCAATCAGTTGCGCTTTATCCATTGTTCTTTCCTCCTGTCAAATTTGGTAATCATTCTTTGGGTCGATTGGGGGTTACTCAGCAGCAGGCGCTTCGGAAGCTGCCGCGTCTGCGCCGCCCAGCTTCTTGGCGATCTGATCGAGCACGATCGCCAGGCCGGAGATCGGCGACATCATGCTGCCAAGCAGGCGGGCGATGAGCACGTCGCGCGACGGCAGATCGGCGATGGCGTCCAGATCTTTGGCGCTGGTCACCGCGCCCTCGACGATACCGCCCTTGATCTCGCACTTCTTGACCTTCTTGATGAATTCCTTGAGGATCTTGGCCGGCATGACCGCATCCTCATAGCCGAACGCAAAGGCGGACGGCCCATGCAGCACCTCATGGATCGACGCGTCGATCCCCGCGGCGTCGCAGGCGCGACCGACGATGTGGTTCTTGATGACGATGTAGTCCACGCCCGCTTTGCGCATTTCGTTACGCAGCTGCGTCACTTCCTCCACCGTCAGGCCGCGATAGTCGAACGCCACCACAGCGCTGGCGCGCTGGATCTTGTCCTGCACATCGGCAACCTGTGCAGCCTTCATCTCGATGTTCTTCACATTAGCCATGGTTCTTGTTTCACCTCCTCATAAGACGATAAAAGCGTTCCCTGCCAAAGACAGGGAACGCGCGCAACGACTGTTGTGGTTTTACAGCGCCTCGGTAGGATTTACGCCTTGCGGCCACCGACTGTCTCAGGCAGTATGCAATTTTTACCGTAGGACAGTGTATCACACCATCCCCCGACTGTCAAGCACGAACCGCGCCGGCAGCGGTTGCTCAGCCAAAGCGCACCGGGTTGAACTTGACGCCTGGGCCCATTGTGGACGACACGACGACGCTCTTGAGGTAGGTGCCCTTCGCGGCGGCCGGCTTGGCCTTCACGATGGCATCCATCAGCGAGGTCAGGTTCTCCTCCAGCTTCTCCACGCCGAACGACGCCTTGCCGATCGGGCAGTGCACGATGCTGGTCTTGTCCACGCGGTACTCGACCTTACCGGCTTTGATGTCGGCAATGGCCTTGGCCACGTCCATCGTGACCGTGCCGCTCTTCGGGTTCGGCATGAGGCCCTTGGGGCCGAGCACGCGGCCGATGCGGCCGACAACGCCCATCATGTCCGGGGTCGCGACGCACACGTCGAAATCAAACCAGTTCTCCGTCTGGATCTTCTTGACCAGATCCTCGTCGCCCACGTAATCCGCGCCGGCTTCCTGCGCCTCGCGCGCCTTGTCGGCCTTGGCGAACACCAGCACGCGGACGGTCTTGCCCGTGCCGTGCGGCAGCACCACCGCGCCGCGCACCTGTTGGTCGGCATGGCGCGGGTCGACGCCCAGGCGCACCGAGATCTCGATCGTCTCGTCGAACTTGGCCTTGGCGGTGCTCAGGACGGTCTCCAGCCCCTCGCGAACGTCAAACAGCTTGAGGGTTTCATAGGACTTCTTGCTGTCCAGATATTTCTTACCGTGCTTCATATCCGTTCCCTCCTCACTCGCTGACCACGACGCCCATGCTGCGCGCCGTACCGGCGATCATGCTCATGGCCGCCTCGACGCTCGCGGCGTTCAGATCCGGCATCTTGAGCTCGGCGATCTCGCGCACCTGCGCCTTGGTGATGGTCGCGACCTTCGTCTTGTTCGGCGTGCCGGACGCGGTCTCGATGTTGCAGGCCTTCTTGATCAGAACGGCCGCCGGCGGCGTCTTCGTGATGAAGGAGAACGAACGGTCCTGATAGACCGTGATGACGACGGGGATGATGAGCCCCGCCTGCTTGTTCGTGCGCTCGTTGAACTCCTTGCAGAAGCCCATGATGTTCACGCCGTGCTGGCCGAGCGCCGGGCCGACCGGCGGCGCGGGCGTCGCCTTGCCCGCAGGGATTTGAAGTTTCACATAGCCTGTGATTTTCTTTGCCATTGCAGTTCCCTCCTGTAGATTTTGTGGTGCGAGCGGGGTGCCTCCCCCTCCCACGCGGTATGACAGCGTGCCGAGGCACGCGGGTCATCAAAGCTTTTGTACCTGGACAAAGTCCAGCTCGACCGGCGTCTCGCGGCCGAACATGGACACGGTCAGCTTGACCTTCTGGCGTTCCGGATCGAGATGCTCGACGCGCCCGATGAAGTTCTCGAGCGGGCCGGAGACCACGCGCACGTTTTCGCCCACCTCGATGTTGAGCACGATCGGGATGCGCTCCACGCCCATGGCGGTCACTTCCTCGTCCGACAGCGGGATGGGCTTGGAGCCCGGCCCCACAAAGCCGGTCACGCCGCGCGTGTTGCGCACGACGTACCAGGCGCGCGGGTTCATGACCAGGTCCTGCACCGTGCCGCCGCCCTTTTCCGGCGGACGCTCTTTTTCGACCACGTCCACCACCATCTTGACCATGACGTAGCCGGGATAGACCTTGCGCTGCGACACCTTGCGCTTGCCGTTGGGCAGGATCTCGATGGTCTCCTCCGTGGGATATTTCACCTCGAGGATCGTGTCCTGCAGGCCCAGGTTCTCCACCGATTTCTCGAGGTCTTCCTTGACCTTGTTTTCATACCCGGAATAGGTATGGACAACGTACCACTTTGCTTCCTGATTCATGGCGCTTACCCGAGGCTGATGCTTTCCAGCGCACCCATCCCCGTGGAGAAGCCCAGATCCAGCACATAGATGATGAGTGCCATCGCAAGCACAAACACGAACACCGCGATCGTGTGCGACACCAACTCCTTACCCGTCAGCCAGGTCAGCTTCTTGAGCTCGCCAAACATCTCGCGAAAATAGCGGATGGGATGGAACCGTCTTTCCTTCTTGGGCTTTTTCTTTTCGTTGGTCGTCGTCGCCATAGCGTCCTCTTTTCCCGGAATTATTTCGCTTCCCGATGGATCGTGTGCTTGCGGCAGAAACGGCAGTACTTGGAGAACTCCAGTCGATCCGGATCGTTCTTCTTGTTCTTGAACGTGTTGTAGTTCCGCTGCTTGCATTCGGTGCAGGCCAGTGTGATCTTTACGCGCATTTGTGAAACCCTCCTGTCTAGGTCAAAAGCATCAAAAACGAGCCCCGTTTTCGGGGCACCTTTGATACGATACCACAATGGGCGCCCTGTGTCAACGATATTTTTGCGCTCGGCAGAAAAGATTTCCCGGCCATGGCTCCGAGCCTTCCGGCAGCGCGCCTCCGCCGTGCCTGTGCCATCTCCCGGCCCTGCCGCCCGCGGTGCGCCCCCGGGATATGATATATATAAATATGAAAGGCGCGCAGTGGCGCGCCCCTCATTTCCCGTCCGTGTCGCGGCGCCCTATGCGCCGGCCACCATCAGCTCCCGCACCAGCACGCTCGGCGCGCCGACGCAGACGCTGCCGGGCAGTCCAAAGCGCGGGTCGTCGCCCACCGCGGCCACCGCCTGCAACAGCGTGAGGAAGTTGCCGGCCACCGTGATCTGTGAGACTGCGCCGCCGAGCGCCCCGCCCTGCACGCGCCGGCCACACGCCTTGAGCGAAAAGTCGCCGGAAATGGGATCGACGCCCGCATGCAGGCCCTCCAGGCTCGTGATGAACAGGCCGTCGCCCATCTGCCGGAGCAGCGCATCCCGTCCCTGCTCGCCGGGCTGCAGGTAGAGCACCGTGGGGCCCACGCCCACCGGCGACGCGGCAGAGGCGCGCAGCGCATTGCCCGTGCTCTCGCAGCCGGCCTTGCGCGCGGTCTTGAGGTTGTGCAGCAGCGTGACCAGCCTGCCGGCTTCCACAAGCTGTTTGCGCCGGCACGGCGTGCCCTCGCCGTCAAACGCACGCGGCGCATACGGGTGGAATGGGTCGTCCACGAGCGTCACGCACGGTGCGCCGATCGTCTCCCCCTCGCGGCCGGTCAGCAGCGAGCGTCCCTTTTGCGCTTCCTCGGCAGAAAACATCGGGGAAAATGCGGCCAGCAGATCCGCCATCGCGTCGCCGCGCAATATCACCCCATAGGTTCCCGTCGGCACCGGCTCGCCGCCAAAGCGGTCCAGCGTCTCGCGCACGGCCTCCGCCGCGCACGCCGCGGTGTCTGCCGCCTCGCGGCCGGTGCGGAACGCCAGCGCGTTTTGCAATTCTTCGCCCTGCTGCATGACCGGCATCACATAGGCGTAGCCCATGCGCTGTTCCCGCTCGGCAGCCAGGCCCAGCGTGTTGTGAATGGCGATGCGGCCGGCGGCCGTCCCTACCTCGCAATACATGACGCGCTTGACGCGCGCGTCCTGCGCCAGCGTCTCCCGCTCCAGCTGCAACGCCAGCGCGAGCTTGCCTGCTTCATCCACGCCGTCCAACGCGGAAGACGGCGTCGCCACCGGTGCATAGGTACAGGCGCCCTGCATGGGGTGCGCATCCTCTTCCTCAATCGCGCGGGCATTGTCCATCGCCCGGCGCACCAGCCCCTCCGGGTCGTCCAGGCACTCCGTATAGGCGTAGCCGTCGCGGCCGCCGAGCTTCACACGCAGGCTCAGCCCGCCCGTGCGGGACACCGCATACCGGTCGATTTCGCCGCCCTGCGCATTGGCCTCAAACGCCTCCTGTTCGGCATAGTACGTTTCGGCCGCTTCACATCCCTGCGCCAGCGCGCTCTGAAACGCGCGCTCGCGAAACTCCTGCATCGTCATCACAGCTTCCCTCCTTTGCCGCCAACGGTGATTTCCGTCACGCGGATGCGCGGCTGGCCGACATTGGTCGGCACCGAGCCGGACAGCGAGCCGCACATGCCCTGCCCCATCCACATCCGCGGTCCCACGCGGTCAATGCGCTGCAGCACCTCGGCGCCGCGGCCGATCAGCGTGGCGCCGCGCACGGGCGACAGGAGCTTGCCGTCGCGCACCCAGTAGCCCTCGCTGACGGCGAAATTGAACTCGCCCGTCAGCGGGTTGACGGAGCCGCCGCCCATCTTCTTGGCATACAGCCCCTCGCCCATCGTCGCGATCATCTCCGCTTCGTCGTCCCGCCCGGGGCAGATAAACGTGTTCGTCATGCGCGACGTCGGCGCAAACGTATAGTCCTGCCGGCGGCTTGAGCCCGTGACCGGCATGCCCATGCGCCGCGCGCCCAGCAGATCGATCAAATACCCGCGCAACACGCCGTTTTCGATGAGCAGGTTGCGGCGCGACGGCGTGCCCTCGTCGTCCACGTCGATGGATCCCCACTCGCCCGGCATCGTGCCGTCGTCCACGGCAGATACGCAGTCCGCAGCGATCTTCTGCCCCAGCTTGCCGCAAAACTCGCTGTCGCCCTTTGCCACGCTCGTCGCCTCCAGGCTGTGCCCACAGGCCTCGTGAAAGATGACGCCGCCAAACCCGCCGTCAATGACCACGGGCAGCCGGCCGGCCGGGCAGTCCGGCGCGTGCAGCATGGTCACGGCCGTCCTCGCCGCCTCCTCTGCGCGCGCATTGAGGTCGATCTCACCGGTATACGCCTCAAAGCCACGGCAGCAGCCGGGCCCTTCAAAGCCGGTCTGCGCCTCGGTGCCCTGCATGGCGATGGCGGAAAGATAGGCGCGCGTATACGGCCGCTCGGCAGCGGCGAACACCCCTTCGGAATTGCACACGAGCGTGCGGCGCACCTTGTCCATGTAGAGCGCCTGCACCTGCGTGATCTCCGCCGACACGGCGCGCGCCGCCCCGGTCGCTTCCCGCAGCAGGCGCACGCGCCGGTCGTTGTCCACCGACGCAAACGGGATGTCCATCGGCGCGCAAAAACTGGTCGCGGCAAACGCCACCTGCGTGCCGGCGGGCGCCCCCTGCAGCGCGGCGGCCGCCGCCTTTGCCGTGGCCAGCAGCGCCGCCTCGCCGGTATCGGCCGTGTACGCATAGGCGCTGCGCGTCCCCTGCAGCACGCGCACGCCCGCGCCGCACCGGCGGGTATAGGCAGCGTTTTCCACCCTGCCGTCCGACATGCCGATCACGTTGCTTTCGGTATCCTCGAGATACAGTTCTGAAAAATCCGCCCCGCAGGACAGGGCCGCCAGCAGCACCCGCTCGGCGGTTCTCTGATCGATCAAATCGTCGCCCTCCTCCACAGAAAATGTTACCTGTATCATACCCCATCCGGCGCGCATGTGCAAGCACGGCCCGGGCGCCGGTTTCCATCCGGGTCTGGATTTTTTTGCCGTTCGGTGCGATAATAGTCCCGTAACATCAATATCGGAGGTAACCCACATGTTCGATCCTCGCATCAAGCAACTCGCGCACGGGCTGGTCACGTTTTCCTGCGACCTCCAGCCCGGCGAAAACATCCTCATCGAATCCATCGGCGGCAACGACGACCTCGTGCGCGCGCTGATCAAAGAAGTATACGCCGCAGGCGGCACCCCGTTTCTCTGGCTCTCCGACAAGGCGTTCGACCGCGAGCTGCTGCTCGGCGCCAGCGTGGAACAGCTCCAACGGCGCGCCGCCTGGGACGGCGCAGTCATGGCGTCCATGCAGGCCTATATCGGCGTGCGCGGCGGCAGCAACAGCAGCGAGCTGGCCGACGTCCCGTCCGGCAAGATGAACGACTACATGACCCACTACTGGCAGCCCGTCCACGGCCGCATCCGCGTACCCAAGACCAAATGGGTCATCCTGCGCTACCCGTCGCCGTCGATGGCGCAACTGGCGGACATGAGCACCGAGGCGTTCGAGGACTTTTTCTTCAACGTCTGCTGCCTGGACTATTCCCGCATGGACCGCGCCATGGACGCGCTCGTGGCGCTGCTGGAGCGCACGGATCGCGTGCACATCGTGTCGCCCGGCACGGATCTCACGTTCTCCATCAAGGGCCTGCCGGCCATCAAGTGCGCGGGCAGGATGAACATCCCGGACGGCGAGGTCTACACCGCGCCCGTGCGCGACAGCGTCAACGGCGTCATCACCTACAACACGCCGTCGCTTGAGAACGGCTTCACCTACACCGACATCCGCTTCGAGTTCCGGGACGGACGCATCGTCAAGGCCACGGCCAACGACACCGCGCGCATCAACGCGCAGCTGGACATCGACGAGGGCGCACGGTATGTGGGAGAATTCGCCATTGGCGTGAACCCATACATCACGTTCCCGATGAAGGACACCCTGTTCGACGAAAAGATTGCCGGCTCGTTCCACTTTACGCCCGGTTCCTGCTACGACGAGTGCGACAACGGCAACAAGTCCTCCCAGCACTGGGACCTCGTGCTGATCCAAACCCCCGAATATGGCGGCGGCGAGATGTATTTCGACGGCGTGCTCGTGCGCAAGGACGGCCGGTTCGTCCTCCCCGAGCTCGAAGGCCTGAACCCCGAACACCTGAAATAACCTCCGCGCGCCGCGCAGCGGATGTTTCCCGCGGCGGCCCCGAAAAGGCGGGGCGCAGCGGCAGGGCTTTGCAACATAAACGGCCCGCTTTTCGATGTATCGAAAAGCGGGCCGTTCAAATTAGGCCAGAGCGGTTTGTTGCCGTCAGTTACAGCGCTTGCGCAGCCCGCTGTACAGCAGCCCGCCTGCGGCGACCGTCGCCAGCACAAACCAGAGCAGCAGGTGCGCGCCATCGCCAGTCTCGGGGACGGGCGCATCCTCATCCGCGCCGCAGACCGTGCAGACGCCGTCCTGATACTTATGTCCCGTGGCGGGGATGGCGGGGACCGCCTTGAGCACCTTGCCGTCGGCATCCAGCAGCAGGCCGCAATCCTCACATACCCAGTAGGCGGAATTCCCGACCTTGGTGCAGGTGGGCGCCTTGGCGGCAACCGCCTTCATGTTGTGGGCCTCCGCCTGGCCGTTGGGCGCCACCTCGTTGCCGTTGACCGTGATAGCACTGCCCGTGCTGTTGATCACTTTCAAGCCGTCCCGCGCCTTGAGCGGTCCGTTCGCCTGGTACACGGTCACCTCTTTGGTGGCGGAGTCCAGCAGCACCTCATTGGCCTGCTTGCCCACGTAAAAGTCGCCGCCGGTCGATACCACGGTATCGTCGGTGTACTCCAGCGGCGATTCGGAAAAGACGCCGCCGCTGATGCTGACGACCTTCGTATCGAACTCGCCCAGCTGATTAGAAATGGTGCCCTTGTGGCAGATATTTTGAATCGTCAGCTTGTTGTATTGGGAGGCGGTCTCCGCGCCCGTTTTGTCCGTGGTCAGCTCAATGGGCCCGCTGATCGTGCCCGTGGTGTCGACCGTGACCTGGACGCCCTCCGCATAGCCGCCGTCCGCCCAGTAATACAGGTCAAACGCCACGCCGCCGTTGGGCTTTGCCAGAATGGAGGTGTTGCCCGTTATCTGGATCTTCCCGCAATTCAGGCTCAAGGTATAGGGGGCGCTGCCAGCAAGATTCGTTCCGTCCAGCCGGACATCCTGCAGCGTCAGGTTGCTGTAGTTCTGGATGAGGATCTTGGCCTTGGCGCTGGTGATGGTGCCGTTTTGGAACTTGACGGTGGCACCCTTGAGCAGCTGGAACCCGTTGGTCGCCGTGCCCGTGGACCCCACCGTCTCACCGTCGATCGTATAGGTGAAGCCGCCGAGGTCGAACGTGATGTTCTTGGTTCCTGCCACTTGGATGCCGTTGCCCGACGCATTCCGCAGCAGCGTGATCGTCGTCTGCGTCCCATCGGGTACGTCGGCAAACGCTGCCTCCAGCGTTTCGTAGGTCTTGTCGCCGATCTTCGCTGCGTCGTTATCCCCCGCCAGCGCCGTCCGCGTGACAGGCAGGGCGAAAATCGCCAAAAGCAGCAGCATCGCGCAGGCCAGTCCAGCTATTTTTCTAAACATCCCCATTTTCCTCCCCTTTTCCTCCCCATTATCCGAGGCGGCAAATCCGTCGCCCCGTGTTATCATGTTCCCTTGTAATGTAATGTATCATAGTACGCAATCGACCGCAAGAGGAAATCGCAGATTTGTGCAAAAAAAGAAAAAACAGGTACAAAATGCATGAAATTTTAGTCTGTTTTTACAAACAAAAAACCCCGAAAACGCCTGTTTTTCGGGATTTTTTGTGTTTATCATTGATCATATCGATATTTTGTTAATAACAGTTCACAAAAAGTTGGTAGCAAGCCGAAGCGTAGCGAGCGCGTTTACAAGCGAACAGCGAAGGTGCAGCGTGACTTTTTGCGTAAAGGAGAATCAGCAAAGCAAACAAATACCCCATCCTTTAGATGGGGTATTGTATGCGGAGCTTGCTCCGACGTGTGTCAAGACGTCAGCGATGATAAAAAATCACCGTGGTTCATTGCTCTCCACACTATAAACAGGGATTATCCCTGCATTTCAACCTGCATTGTCCTTCAAAACCTCAAACGCCTGCTTGATTTTGGCCGCCATCAGTTTTCTACGCTCGACCAAAAAATCCTCATAGGGCATGTTCTCCCAACCATGCGGAAGAGCATTTTCTTCTTCCATTCTTTGGATTTCCTCTTGACTGCGACCTTTGCAAACAACAGGATAATAAACTGACGGAGACTCGTCGAGTATCTCCATATTATCCTTCCAATCAATAAAGGCGTAGTTTGCCATCTGATTTATCTTGGCATCGTTGTATCCCAACGTCTTTAGATAAGCCTTCGGGAACAAGTGGTGTTTCTCCAATGACTTTCTCTTTCCGTCGGTACCGGACTCGAACAGCTTGCTGACGAGCAGATTGCTTTTGGAAAACAAAATCTTCGCATTCAGAATGTTAAGGGCGGCCACATAAGCGTTCCATGCGTTGTTGCCTCGGCCAGAAACGGCAAGCCCTTCCGAACCGATGAGGGTGATATCGAAGTAGTCATTCGTGAGACGTTCCTCGACCCTAGACAGAATAAACTGCTTGTACTCGTCAAGCGTGGATAACTCCTTGATGGAGTTCAAGTGGTTTTCGACCGTGGATTCAAACGATCCAGTATATAGCGACACCAAAGACGCGTAGAAGAACCACAGCGAAGTCAGATGCATGTTTTCATTGTATGATGCATTGAAGCGGTACTTCGCAATCAGGTAGAAAGCATAGGTGTAATAAATTGCATTTCCAGAAAGAATCAGGTCTCCAGACAAGTAACCGGCATTCATAATAGATTTTAAGAACTCATGCCAATTATGAACATCAAGGACATCCGGGAGTTTTGTCCTAAGCAGGTCAAAACGCTGATTGCGCAGCTCCTCGTCGACAGCGCCTTTTTTGTCAAAGTCAGCTCCACGGAGCAACTTGTAGCCATATTTCAAACGAGCCCTGTCAAACGCATATGCCATGACGACTCGGATGACATCTTGCGCTGTCACCTCGGTCAGCTGATTATACGATGTGATTTTATCTTTCGCTGGGTAGGTAGACTCCTTACTAAAGCGCTCAATTTCCTTGCGGCCCTCATCCCAATACAGCGAAAGCAGCGTTAGGATAAAATCGTTCTGCTTTAGAGCCACGCCACCGGAATTAACACGGACGAAGATTTCTGAGACATCCTCTTCTTCGGCATTAGCCTTGATGTCAAATACCGGAAGTATATGCTGCCTCAAATTAGAAAGCGTAGTGATGTTTTCGGAGATAAGATCTTGTTCCTCGTCATTAAGCGTTGCGCCCTTGGAGGTACGATGCTCCGACAGTTTCTTGGTAAAGTTGATAATCAGTTTCGTAATGTTCTGCGTGGTAAAGACCTCGCTAATGTTGTAGATCCACTCCGGATCCTTTTTGGTGGCCTGATAACCAACCTCGAACTTGTTCCTTAGTGGGCAATAGGAAATAATAATGGCTTTTTCGTCATATCTAGAATTGATGACTTTTTTTCCCTTCATTACGGCATAGAGTGAGGTTAGTCTCTGCTGGCCGTCAATAATAACCTGTTTCGGAGATTCGTAGTTGTGAGTGCCTGTTCCGATGGTCTTCTTTTTCTCCAGCGTAGGGCATTCCCACAGCATCAAATAGCCGATAGGATACCCGCGCATCATTGAATCAAACAGATCGCGAACCTTGGAATCTTTCCAAATAAATGGCCTCTGGAGTTCTGGAAGACCGAGTTCTCCGGTGTCAATCTTTTCGATCAACTGATTAACTGTTAATGTTGTGTTACTAAAAATCTGTTGCATCTTCCGGTCCTCCTGCTTAATCCATGAACAAGTCCGGGACATTGTATTATATATGATATCACTTATAACAGCTAAATCCAATAGTGTTTCTATCCCTAAGAAGTGAGCATTGCCTGACTTTGGCTTTGTTTTTTGGCAGGGTGCAAATCGAGGAAAAATTGTAAGGCATAAACGGGACGGGTGCAAATCGTAAACTTTCACCGGCGCGGGTGCATCGGGTGCAAATCGAGGTATTCCGTGTAGAGGCAAGGAGTAAAGCAATATACAGGAACTGGCTCAAATGCGCTTCCGGAGCCGGAAAATGGGCATAAAAAAGGAGAAAACCCCTGTAAACAGGGATTTTCTCCTCGCCACTTTTTTATCAAAAGTGACGTCTTAATATGGCGTACCCGGGAGGATTCGAACCTCTGGCCTTTGGAGTCGGAGTCCAACGCTCTATCCAGCTGAGCTACGGGTACAGGATGGGTTGTGGCAACCGGCCTCCGGCCGGCGCTGCCGCATGGCGGGAAATTTGCGTCCCAAACACGCGTGCGAAAGCATTATACCACGCTTTTGATGCGCAGGCAAGGGGATTCTGTCAGGTTTGCAGCCAGACTGCTCACGGGCAATACCGGATGGTTTCGACCGCCTCCGCAATCGTGGCGACCGGCACCAGCGTCAGCCCCTCCATCTTGGTCACGCGCGCATGTTTGGGCAGCAGCACGTGCGTATAGCCAAGGCGCAGGCACTCGCGCAGGCGCGTCTCCATCTGTGCCGCGCCGCGCAGCTCGCCGGTCAGCCCCAGCTCGCCGATGGCCGCCGTGTGCGGCGGCAGCGCCTTGTCCGCCAGCGCGGAGGCGATGCACAGCGCCACCGCCAGGTCCGCGCCGCGCTCCTCCAGGCGCAAATTGCCCACCACGTTCACATACACGTCCTTGTCCGACAGTTTCAGCCGCGCGCGCTTTTCGAGCACGGCGAGCAGCAGGCTCAGCCGCCCGCCGTCGATCCCGGCCGCGGTGCGGCGCGGGCTGCCAAAGGACGTCTCGATCAGCAGCGACTGCACCTCCGCCAGCATCGGCCGGGAACCCTCGATGGCGCAGGTAACGGCGCAGCCGGTCGCATTTTCGCCGGACAGGAACAGCCGCGACGGGTCGAGCACCTGCCGCATGCCCTGCTCCCCCATCTCAAACACGCCGATCTCATTGGTGGAACCAAAGCGGTTTTTGACCGCGCGCAACAGGCGCAGCCCGGCGTGGCGGTCGCCTTCGAAATACAGCACCGTGTCCACAATGTGCTCGAGCACCCGCGGCCCGGCGATGGCGCCGTCCTTTGTGACGTGCCCGACAATCAGCACCGCCGTACCGTTCTCCTTGGCAAAGCGTGTGAGCGCGGCGGTCGCCGCGCGCACCTGCGACACGCTGCCCGGCGCGCTCTCCGACTCTTCGGTACATATGGTCTGGATCGAATCGACAATCAGAAAATCGGCCTTCTGCGCGCGCGCCTGCTCCAGAGCATGTTCCAGCGACGTGTCGCACAGCAGCAGCATGTCGTTTTGCACCTGCAACCGGTCGGCGCGAAGCTTGAGCTGGGCGGCGCTCTCCTCCCCGGAGACATACAGCACCGCGCCCTTGCCGGCCAGGCAATCTGCGGCCTGCATGAGCAGCGTCGATTTGCCGATGCCGGGATCCCCGCCGAGCAGCACCACCATGCCGGCAAGCAACCCGCCGCCGGTCACCCGGTCAAGCTCCGACATGCCGGTGGACACGCGCGCCGCGTGCATGGCGGATACGTCCGACAGCCGCTGGACGCTGCCCCGCTGCTGCGGGTCGCGCACCGACACGACGGCCTCTTCCACCATGGTGTTCCACGCGCCGCAAGCCGGGCACTTGCCCATCCAGCGCGGCGACTCATAGCCGCACTCCCCGCAGAGAAACACCGTCTTTTCCTTCGCCATCGCGCACCTCCCGCTTCCCCGGCCATTTCACAGCCCCCGCACGGCGCCCAATGGCAATCGCATCAAGGCTGCCACGGCAATACGATCTTTGCCAAGCGCCGTGTTTCATCTTATATATTAAGTATACATCACCCCCCGGTATGGGTCAATGCACAGCCAAAGAGCACGCCCCATGCCGGAAAGCGGTGATTTTTGCTCTTGACGTGCGCATATAAATAGTATATAATTCAGAACATCAGCGATGAAGGGAAACAAACTCCGCCCATCCTTTCCAGAGAGCCGTCGGCTGGTGCAAGACGGCAAGGACGCAGGAGCATAACTCCTCCCGGAGCTTCCGGCCGAACGCGGGCGCGCCCGCCAGTAAGCGCGGACGGATTCCCCCGTTACCGGGCGTCATGTTGTCAGACATGAGCAGAGTGGGCGCGCTTGCGTCAAGAAGAGTGGTACCGCGGAGAACACGCAGATCTTCGTCTCTTTTATTCAAAGCATGGTTGCATTTGGGTAAAGGGGCGTTATTTTTTACCCGGCAGCCGGGAAAGGAAACTGACATGCAAGGCTACCAGAAGTACGGAAGGCAGTTCTTTGAGGCGAAGCCCGCCTCGATGGACTGGATTCACAAGACCTACATCGACCACGCGCCCATCTGGTGCAGCGTCGACCTGCGCGACGGGAACCAGTCCCTCATCACCCCGATGAGTCTGGAGGAAAAACTCACCTTCTTCCGCCTGCTCGTAGACATCGGGTTCAAGGAGATCGAAATCGGCTTCCCCGCCGCCTCGGAGACGGAGTACGCGTTCTGCCGCACACTCATTGAGCGCGACCTCATCCCGGACGACGTGGCGGTGCAGGTGCTCACCCAGTCGCGCGAGCACATCATCGCCAAGACGTTTGAAGCGCTCGACGGCGCCAAGAACGCCATCGTCCACCTGTACAACTCCACATCGCTCGCCCAGCGCGAGCAGGTCTTTCACAAGAGCCGCGCGGAGATCGTCGAAATTGCGCGCACGGGCGCCACGCTCTGCGCCGAATACCGCGCACGCACGCACGGCAGCTTCCGCTTTGAGTATTCGCCGGAGAGCTTTACCGGTACGGAGCCGGAGTTCGCAGCGGAGATCTGCAACGCGGTGTCGGACATCTGGAAGCCGTCGGCAAGCGACAAGGTGATCTTCAACCTGCCCGTGACCGTGTCGCTCTCGATGCCGCACGTCTACGCCAACCAGATCGCCTACATGTGCGAAAATCTGAACGGGCGCAAGAACCTCATCATCTCCCTCCACCCGCACAACGACCGCGGCTGCGCCGTGGCGGATGCGGAAATGGGGCTGCTGGCGGGCGCGGACCGCATTGAGGGGACGCTGTTCGGCAACGGCGAACGCACCGGCAACGTAGACATCATCACGCTCGCGCTGAACATGTACGCCCAGGGCGTGGACCCGCAGCTGGAGCTCTCCGACCTGCCGCACATCTGCGAGGTGTACGAACGGGTCACCGGCATGCACGTCTATGAGCGTCAGCCGTACAGCGGCGCGCTGGTATTTGCCGCCTTCTCCGGCTCGCATCAGGACGCGATCGCCAAGGGCATGAAGTGGCGGCAGGAGCACGGCACGCAGCAGTGGACCGTGCCGTACCTGCCCATCGACCCCACGGATGTGGGCCGCGTGTACGAGACGGACGTGATCCGCATCAACTCGCAGTCCGGCAAGGGTGGCATCGGCTATCTGATGGAGACGCGGTTTTCCCACATCCTGCCGCCCAAAATGCGCGAGGCGTTCGGCTACCACGTCAAGAGCGTGTCCGACCACGCGCACAAGGAGCTGCAGCCGCAGGAGGTCTACGACATCTTCCGCGACAACTATGTCAACATCGAGTCGCCGCTGTGCGTGACGGAAGTCCACTACCAGCAGAAGCAGGGCATCACCGCGCACGTCACCGCCACCTACCACGGCGAAGTTTACCAGGTCACCGCGGTGGGCAACGGCCGTCTCGACGCGGTCAGCAACGCGCTGCACCAGATCGTGGGCGACTACGTGCTCGACACCTACACCGAGCACGCGCTCGAGACGGGCGCCACCTCGCAGGCGGCCTCCTACGTCGGCATCGCCACGCCGGAGGGCCAGCTCGTCTGGGGCGCGGGCATCCACAGCGACATCATCCTCTCGTCCATCCGTGCGCTGGTCAGCGCGATCAACCGCATGCTGACCCAGCGGCAGGGTGACTGACGGCATTCCGGCGGCGCGTTGCCGCCGCACCAAACTCTTGAAAGGAACGCGACAACCATGCAACGCAACGGCGCACAAATTGTCCTCGAAACCCTGATTGAACAGGGCGTGACCGACGTGTTCGGCTACCCCGGCGGGCAGGTGCTCAGCATCTACGACGCCTTCTACGAATACAGCGACCGCATCCGCCACATACTGGCAGCGCACGAGCAGGGCGCTGCGCACGCCGCCGACGGCTATGCGCGCGCCACCGGCAAGGTGGGCGTGGTCATCGCCACGTCCGGCCCCGGCGCGACGAACCTCGTCACCGGCATCGCCACCGCCATGCTCGACTCCGTGCCGCTGGTCGCCATCACGGGCAACGTGCCGCTCGAGCAGATCGGGCGCGACGCGTTCCAGGAGGTGGACATCACCGGCATCACGCTGCACATCACCAAACACAACTACTTTGTCAACGACGTCACCCGCCTGGCCGACACCATCCGCGAGGCGTTCCGCATTGCGCGCTCCGGCCGGCCGGGGCCGGTGCTGATCGACATCCCGAAGGATGTGCAGGTCGCAACCTGCGAATTTGAGCCCAAGCCGGTGGAACCGCCGTTCCCGTCGGCCAAAGCGCCGCAAACCGCCATCGACGCGGCGGTCGAGCGTCTCTCGCAGTGCGAACGGCCGTACGTCTACGTCGGCGGCGGCGTCAACACCGCCTCGCTGACGGAAGAAGTTCTGGAAATTGCGGACAGGCTGGACGCGCCGATCGGCTGCACGCTCATGGGCATTTCCACGATCGACACGGATCACCCGCGCTATGTGGGCATGCAGGGCATGCACGGGCACTTTGCCTCCTCCATTGCGCTCGACGAGGCGGATCTGGTGTTCGCCGTGGGCGTGCGCTTTTCCGACCGCGCCACCGGCGACAAGACGCGCTTTGCAAAGGGCGCGACGATCGTCCAGCTCGACACCGACTTTGCAGAAATCGGTAAAAACGTACCGGCGCACGTGGGCGTGACGGGCGACATGCAGGACGCGCTCCGCCGCATCCTCGCCAAGCTGCCCAAAAAGGCCCGCCCGGACTGGGCAAACCGCCTTTCCGAGCTGCGCGCGCAGGAAGCGGCGCAACTGCCGCCGGACGATGCGGAACACCTGCGCCCGCGCCAGGCCATGGAGATCATCAACCGCGTCAAGGATGACGGTACCATCATCGCCACGGACGTCGGCCAGCACCAGATGTGGGCGGCGCAGTACTGCGTGTTCCACCGCCGGCGCAAGTTCGTCTCCAGCGGCGGGCTCGGCACGATGGGCTTCGGCCTTGGCGCCGCCATCGGCGCGCAGATCGGCTCCGGCGAGCGCGTGATCCTCATCACGGGCGACGGCAGCTTCGGCATGAACCTCAACGAAATGGCCACCGCCGTCTCCTGCAACGTGCCGGTCACCATCGTGCTGCTCAACAACGGCGTGCTTGGCATGGTCCGCCAGTGGCAGACGCTGTTCTATGGAAAGCACTACTCCGCGACGACGCTCAACCGGCAGACCGACTTTGTGAAGCTCGCGGAGGCATTTGGCGCCGAGGGCTGCCGCGTAGACACGCCGGCGGCGTTTGAAGCGGCGCTCCGGCACGCATACAATTTGGACGCGCCGTACCTGATCGACTGCCGGATCGACCAGGACGAGTTTGTGCTGCCCATGCTGCCCCCCGGCGGCGCGGTAGAAGACATGATCGTGAAGCTGGAGGACTGAAGCCATGGAGAAATTCGTCATCGCCGTCTATGTAGACAACCAGTTTGGCGTGCTGACCCGCGTGACAAGCATGTTCACGCGGCGCGGCTTCAACATCGACTCGCTGACCGTGGGCGAAACGGAGACGCCGGCCTACTCGCGCATCACCATCACGATGAGCGGCACGGGCTATGCGCGCGACCAGCTCATCAACCAGCTGCGCAAGCTGTTCAACGTCAAGCGCGTGGAGGTGCTCGACCCGGCCACGTCGTTTGAGCGGGAGCTGATGCTGCTCAAGGTAGAGAACAACGCCGCCACGCGGCAGGACGTGCTCGCAGCGGTGGACATCTTCCGCGCCAAGATCATCGACTACACGCCCACGGCGCTGTGCATCGAGGTCACCGGTGAGCCGAGCAAGATCAACGCCTTCATCGAAAACATGAAGCCCTATGGCATCCGCGAGCTGTGCCGCACCGGCATCGTCGCGCTCGAACGCGGCGCGGGCAGTCTCCTCGAAAAAGAACAATAATTACGGCAGGAGGTCTTTATCATGGCAAACATCTACTACCAGCAGGATTGCGATCTGAACAAGCTCAATGGAAAGACGGTCGCCATCATCGGCTACGGCTCCCAGGGGCACGCGCACGCGCTGAACCTGCGCGACTCCGGCGTCCAGGTCATCGTTGGCCTCTACCACGGCAGCAAGAGCTGGGCAAAGGCCGAGCAGGCGGGGCTGACCGTCATGACCGCCGCCGACGCAGCCAAGGCGGCCGACATCATCATGATCCTCATCAACGACGAAAAGCAGGCCAAGCTGTACAAGGAGAGCATCGAGCCCAACCTGACCGAGGGCAAGACGCTCGCCTTCGCGCACGGCTTCAACATCCATTTCGGCTGCATCCAGCCGCCCAAGAACGTCAACGTCATCATGATCGCGCCCAAGGGCCCCGGCCACACCGTGCGCAGCGAATACCAGGCCGGCAAGGGCGTGCCCTGCCTGATCGCAGTGGAACAGGACGCCACGGGCGACGCGCTGGATATCGGCCTCGCCTACGCGCTGGGCATCGGCGGCGCGCGCGCGGGCGTGCTCGAAACCACGTTCCGCACCGAGACGGAGACCGACCTCTTTGGCGAGCAGGTCGTCCTCTGCGGCGGCGTGTGCGCGCTGATGCAGGCGGGCTTTGAGACGCTCGTCGAGGCCGGCTATGACCCGCGCAACGCGTACTTCGAGTGCATCCATGAGATGAAGCTCATCGTGGACCTGATCTACCAGAGCGGGTTCGAGGGCATGCGTTACTCGATCTCGAACACCGCCGAATACGGCGACTACATCACCGGCCCGAAGATCATCACGGAGGAGACGCGCGCGGCCATGCGCAAGATCCTGCACGACATCCAGGACGGCACGTTTGCCAAGGACTTCCTGCTCGACATGTCCGACGCCGGCTCGCAGGTGCACTTCAACGCCATGCGCAAGCTGGCGGCAGAGCACCCGGCCGAGCTCATCGGCAAGGAGATCCGCAAGCTCTACAGCTGGAGCGACGAAGACAAGCTGATCAACAACTGACGCCGGCCCATTGCGCCGGCCGGAAAGGAGCCTCTATGATCCGCGACACCATTGTGGACGGCTTTCAAAACGCGCCGCACCGTTCGCTCTACCACGCGCTCGGCCTGACGCGGGAGGAGCTGTCGCGCCCGCTCATCGGCGTGGTCAGCTCGTTTAACGAGATCGTACCCGGGCACATGCACCTCGACAAGCTCACCGAGGCGGTGAAGCTCGGCGTGGCCATGGCGGGCGGCACCCCGATCGTGTTCCCCGCCATCGCGGTGTGCGACGGCATCGCCATGGGGCACCGGGGCATGAAATACTCGCTCGTCACGCGCGACCTGATCGCCGACTCGACGGAGGCGATGGTGCTCGCGCACGGGTTTGACGGGCTGGTCATGCTCCCCAACTGCGACAAAAACGTACCCGGCCTGCTCATGGCCGCGGCCAGGCTGAACCTCCCGACCATCTTCGTGAGCGGCGGGCCGATGCTCGCCGGGCGCGTCGGCGGGAAAAAGACCAGCCTTTCGAGCATGTTCGAGGCCGTGGGCGCCTACAGTGCGGGCAAGATCGACGCGGAAAAGCTCCGCGAGTTTGAGGAAAAGACGTGCCCAAGCTGCGGCTCCTGTTCCGGCATGTACACGGCCAACTCCATGAACTGCCTCACCGAAGTGCTGGGCATGGGGCTGGCCGGCAACGGCACCATCCCCGCCCCCTACTCCCGCCGCATCGAGCTGGCCAAGGAGGCCGGCATGCAGGTGATGGAGCTGGTGCGGCGCAACATCCGCCCGCGCGACATCCTGACCGCGGAGGCGTTTGAAAACGCGCTCACGGCGGACATGGCGCTCGGCTGCTCGACAAACAGCATGCTGCACCTGCCGGCCATCGCCAACGAGTGCGGCGTCCCGTTCGACCTCGACATGGCCAACCGCGTGAGCGAGCGCACGCCCAACCTGTGCCACCTCGCCCCTGCCGGCCCGACCTACATGGAGGACCTGCAGGAGGCGGGCGGCGTACCGGCCGTGCTGCACACGCTGGCCGAGGGCGGCCTGCTGCACACGGACGTGATGACCTGCACGGGCCGCACGCTGGGCGAAAACATCGCCGATGCGCGCGTGCTGGACGAAACGGTCATCCGCCCGTTGTCCAACCCGTACAGTGCGACCGGCGGCATCGCGGTGCTGCGCGGCAACCTGGCGCCGGACGGCTGCGTGGTCAAGCGCAGCGCGGTCGCGCCGGAGATGCTCGTGCACGAAGGCCCGGCGCGCGTGTTCAACAGCGAGGAGGAGGCCATCCAGGTGATCTATGCCGGCGGCATCCGCCCGGGCGACGTGGTGGTCATCCGCTACGAGGGCCCCGCGGGCGGCCCGGGTATGCGTGAAATGCTCTCCCCCACCTCCGCCATCGCCGGCATGGGGCTCGACCGCGAGGTCGCGCTGATTACGGACGGCCGCTTTTCAGGCGCCACGCGCGGCGCATCCATCGGCCACGTCTCACCGGAGGCGGCGCGCGGCGGCCTGATCGCGCTCGTGGAGGACGGCGACCGCATCGCCATCGACATCCCCGCGCATTCGATCCGGCTGTGCGTGCCGGATGAGGTGCTCGAAGCGCGCCGGCGCGCGTTCGTCCCGCCGGAGCGCCCGCCCGTGACCGGATACCTCAAGCGTTACGCCGCCATGGTCTCTTCGGCCGACCGCGGCGCCATCATCAACCACCCGTAAAGGAGGCACGCATGGCAAAGCCAATGACAATGACGCAAAAGATCCTCGCCGCGCGCGCGGGGCTGCCGGACGTGGAGGCCGGGCAGCTCGTGCTCGTGGACGTCGATCGCGTGCTGGGCAACGACATCACCTCGCCCGTTGCCATCAAGGAGTTCAACCGGCTGGGCGCCAAATCGGTGTTCGACAAGAGCCGCGTGACGATGGTCATGGACCATTTTGCCCCCAACAAGGACATCAAGGCCGCCGAGCAGTGCAAGCTGTGCCGCGAATTCTGCGCGGCGCACGAGGTGAAGCACTTCTACGACGTGGGCGAAATGGGCATCGAGCACGCGCTGCTGCCGGAAAAGGGGCTGGTCACCGCGGGCGACGTGGTCATCGGCGCCGATTCGCACACCTGTACCTATGGCGCGCTGGGCGCGTTTTCCACGGGCGTCGGCTCGACCGACATGGCCTGCGGCATGGCGACCGGAAAGGCCTGGTTCAAGGTGCCCGGCGCGATCCGCTTCGTGTTGCGCGGCCACCTGCAACCCTATGTGAGCGGCAAGGACGTGATTTTGCACATCATCGGCCAGATCGGCGTGGACGGCGCGCTGTACCAGTCCATGGAGTTCACCGGCGACGGCGTGGCCGCCCTGTCCATCTACGACCGGTTGACCATCTCCAACATGGCCATCGAAGCGGGCGCCAAGAACGGCATCTTCCCCGTAGACGACCAGACGCTTGCCTACCTCGCCGGCCGCTGCCCCCGCGAGCCCGTCGTCTTTACGGCCGACGCGGACGCGCACTATGCGCGCACGATCGAGATCGACCTGTCCGCCATCCGCCCGACCGTGGCGTTCCCGCACCTGCCGGAGAACACGCGCGTGATCGACGAGGTCGGCAACGTGCCGATCGACCAGGTCGTCATCGGCTCCTGCACGAACGGCCACTACAAGGATCTCTTTGAGGCCGCCTCCATCCTGCAGGGCAGGCATGTGGCCAAGGGCGTGCGCGCCATCATCATCCCGGCCACGCAGGAGATCTATCTGCAGGCCATGGAAAACGGGCTGCTGCGCACGTTCATCGAGGCGGGCTGCGTCGTGTCCACGCCCACGTGCGGCCCCTGCCTTGGCGGCTACATGGGCATCCTCGCCAAAGGCGAGCGCGCCGTGGCCACGACCAACCGCAACTTTGTCGGGCGCATGGGTCACCCCGAGTCCGAGGTCTATCTGGCCAGCCCCGCCGTGGCGGCTGCCAGCGCGATTGCCGGCCGGATCGCCGGCCCCGAGGAGGTGCTGTAACGATGCAGTTTTCCGGAAACGCCATCAAATACGGGGACAACGTCGATACCGACGTGATCATTCCCGCCCGCTACCTGAACACGAGCGACCCGAAAGAGCTCGCCGCGCACTGCATGGAGGACCTGGACGCGACGTTCACCGCCCGCGTGCAGCCCGGCGACATCGTGATCGGCGGCCAGAATTTCGGCTGCGGCTCGTCGCGCGAGCACGCGCCCATCGCGCTCAAGGCCAGCGGCGTGTCGCTCGTCATCGCCAAGAGCTTTGCGCGCATCTTTTTCCGCAACGCCATCAACATCGGGCTGGCCATTGTGGAGTGCCCGGACGCCGTGGACGGCATCCGCGAGGGCGACCGCGTGGAGGCCGACCTGGACAGCGGCGAGATCCGCAACCTGACCACGGGAGCGCGCTTCCCCACCGCGCCGTTCCCCGCGTTCATCCAGAAGATCATCCAAAACGGCGGGCTGATCGCCTCCATCCAGAACGGCGACATCGCCTGACCGGCAAGCCGTCCGCCGGGCGCCCTCCGGCGTCCGGCCGTTCGTTTTCCCCACCATCATCCGCAGAAAGGAAGCCTTTGCATGCGCAAAGGCGAGGGTTTTCCCCATGCAATTTGACATTGCGCTTCTCAAGGGCGACGGCATCGGCCCAGAGATCGTGGGCAGCGCGGTGCGCGTGCTGGAGCGCGTCGGCGCCAAGTTCGGCCACACCTTCCATTTTTCCAGCTACCTGATCGGCGGCGCGGCCATCGACCAGACCGGCGCGCCGCTGCCGGACGAGACGGTCGACGGCTGCCTCAAAAGCGACAGCGTGCTGCTCGGCGCGGTCGGCGGCCCCAAGTGGGACACGCTGCCCGGCCACCTGCGCCCGGAAAAGGCGCTGCTGGGCATCCGCAAGGCGATGGGCGTATACACCAACCTGCGCCCCGCAAAGCTGTATCGCGCGCTCTCCGGCGCCTGCCCGCTGCGCGAGGAGGTGTCCGCCGCGGGCTTTGACATCATGATCGTGCGCGAGCTCACGGGCGGCATCTACTTTGGCGAGCGCGGCCGGCGCAACGGGGCCTACGGCGAAGAGGCGTTCGACACGGAATGCTACAGCCGCTTTGAAATCGAGCGCATCGCGCGCGCCGCATTTGCCGTGGCACGGAAGCGCCGCGGCCATGTGACGAGCATCGACAAGGCGAACGTGCTCGAGACCTCGCGCCTCTGGCGCGAGACGGTGCACGCCGTCGTCCAGGACTATCCGGACGTGACGCTCTCCGACATGCTGGTGGACAACGCCGCCATGCAGCTCGTGCGCGCGCCGCAGCAGTTTGACGTGGTCGTGACGTCCAACATGTTCGGCGACATCCTCTCCGACGAGGCGTCGCAGATCACCGGCTCTATCGGCATGCTGCCCTCCGCGTCGCTCGGGGACGGGACGCGCGGCCTGTATGAGCCGATCCACGGCTCCGCGCCCGACATCGCGGGCACGGGCAAGGCCAACCCGATCGCCACGATCCTCTCGGCCGCCATGCTGCTGCGCTATTCGCTCGACCTCGCCAGTGAAGCGGACGCGATCGAGCGCGCGGTTGCGGCCGTGCTGGACGCAGGCCTGCGCACGGCGGACATCGCCGGGCCAGGCATCGCCCCCCTGACCACGGCGGCCATGACCGACGCCATTTTGGAGCAGCTATGAGTACGAAATTTGACGCGGCCGCGCTCGCGCGCGACCTGTCCGGCATGGTCGTCTTTCGCAGCGTGGCCGAAGGGCCGGTGCTTGCGCCGCTTGCCGCATTTTTGCGGGAGACCGGGGCGCCCGAGGCGCGCGTGCCGCGCTACGCGGCGTTTGCCGCGGCGCTGTATGCGCGCGGCTGCGATTTGGGCGCCTACCTGCTCGACGCGGCGCTGACCGACGACAACGCCTACATCCGGGCGCTCGCCGCGGGAAACACGCCGCCCGCCGTCATGGCGGAGAGCGTGCAGCGGGAGCTTCGGCTGCTCGAGGCGCTGTCGCGGCTCGACCCGGCGGCGCTGGCCGCCCACACGGGCGTGCCGCCGGCCTCGCTGGCGCGGATTGCCAACACGCCGGCCGACTTTGTATCCGCCTATGACGCGCAGGCCAGGGCCGTCCGCACGCGCGGCTACGGCATTTATGCGCGCTACGGCATGTTCCGCCTGCAGGACGGGCACATTGCCCCCATCGAGCACGCCGACCCGATCTCGCTCGACGCGCTCGTGGGCTACGAGCGCGAGCGACAGCAGGTCATCGACAACACGCGCGCGCTCATCGAGGGGCGCCCGGCCGCGAACGTGTTGCTCTGCGGCGATGCCGGCACGGGCAAGTCCTCCACGGTCAAGGCCGTAGCCAATCGCTTTTTTGCCGACGGCGTGCGCCTGCTGGAGCTGCAGAAGAACCAGCTCTATCTGCTGCCGTCGATCATGGGCGAGCTGTCCGGCAACCCGCTGCGGTTCATCCTGTTCATCGACGACCTGTCCTTCCAGAAAAACGACGACAGCTTTGGCGAGCTCAAGGCCATTCTCGAGGGCTCCGCCGCCGCCAAGGCGCCAAACGTCGTGATCTACGCCACGAGCAACCGCCGCCATCTGGTCAAGGAGACGTTTTCCGAGCGCGACGGCGACGACGTGCACCGGCAGGACACGATGCAGGAGCTCGTGTCGCTGTCGGAACGGTTCGGGCTGACGGTGCTCTTTGGCAAGCCGGACAAGGCGCTGTATCTGCGCATCGTCCACGGCCTGGCGGAGAGCTTCGGTATCGCCGTGCCGCCGCAGGAGCTCGATTTGCAGGCGGAGGCGTTTGCGCTGCGCAAGGGCGGCCGCTCCGCCCGCGCCGCCGAGCAGTTTATCCACAGCCTGCTCTGAGCGATTTGACAGACAAGACAGGCCGCCCGTCCGGGTTCCCGGACTGGCGGCCTGTCCTGTCCCGGCACGGCGCGGGGCGCAAAAAACTGCCGCGGGGCGTTTCCCCCGCGGCAGCGCACGGTTTGCAGTGTCCCGGGCTCAGATCTCGTTGCCCGGAAAGCGCGGCACGCCGGCAAGGCCCTTGGCCAATTCCTCATCCGTAGGAATATAGTCGGTCATCTCGCCGTCGTGGAAGCGGCCATAGGCCACCATGTCGAAATACCCCGTGCCGGTCAGGCCGAACACGATGGTCTTGGCCTCGCCCGTCTCGCGGCACTTGAGCGCCTCGTCGATCGCCACGCGGATGGCGTGGCTGCTCTCCGGCGCGGGCAGCGTGCCCTCGGTGCGCGCAAACAGCTCCGCCGCCTCGAACACCTTCGTCTGCTCGACGCTCGTGGCCTCCATGTAGCCGTCGTGATACAGCTGCGACAGGATGGCGCTCATGCCGTGATAGCGCAGGCCGCCGGCATGGTTCGGCGCGGGGATGAACCCGCTGCCGAGCGTGTACATCTTCGCGAGCGGGCAGACCATGCCCGTGTCGCAGAAGTCGTAGACGAACTTGCCGCGCGTGAGGCTCGGGCAGGACGCCGGCTCCACCGCGATGAAGCGATACTGTTTTTCGCCGCGCAGCACTTCGCCCATGAACGGGGAGAGCAGGCCGCCCAGGTTCGACCCGCCGCCGGCGCAGCCGATGATGATGTCCGGCACAATGCCGTACTTGTCGAGCGCCGCCTTGGTCTCCAGGCCGATGATCGACTGGTGCAGCAGCACCTGGTTGAGTACGCTGCCCAGCACATAGCGATAGCCCTCGCGGCTGGTCGCGGCCTCCACCGCCTCGGAAATGGCGCAGCCCAGGCTGCCCGTCGTGCCGGGGAAGCGCTCCAGGATTTTGCGTCCCACCTCGGTCTCCATCGACGGCGACGGCGTGACGGAAGCGCCATAGGTGCGCATGACTTCGCGGCGGAACGGCTTCTGCTCATACGACACCTTGACCATGTAGACCTTGCAGTCCAGGCCGAAATAGGCGCACGCCATGGACAGCGCCGTGCCCCACTGGCCGGCGCCCGTCTCCGTGGTCACGCCCTTGAGGCCCTGCTTCTTGGCGTAGTACGCCTGCGCGATGGCGGAATTCAGCTTGTGGCTGCCGCTCGTATTGTTGCCCTCGAACTTGTAGTAGATCTTGGCTGGGGTGTCGAGCGCCTTCTCGAGAAAATAGGCGCGAACGAGCGGCGAAGGCCGGTACATCTTATAAAACCGGACGATCTCGTCCGGGATGTCGATATACGCCGTATCGTCGTCCAGCTCCTGTTGGACCAGCTCCTCACAGAACACGGCGGACAGCTCCTGGGCCGTCATCGGCTTCAGCGTGGCCGGATTCAGCAGCGGCGCGGGTTTGACCTTCATGTCGGCGCGGACGTTGTACCACTGGCGCGGGATCTCCGCTTCGTCCAGATAGATCTTGTACGGGATTTCCTGTGCTTGCATGTTGAACGTCTCCTTTCCTGTTTTCCTGCACATGCGGCAGTATTGGCGGGACAAAAAAATGCTCTTGTCCCAAAGCGTTTGCTGGGACAAGAGCGTCATCATTTCACTCTTGCGGTGCCACCCGGCTTGGCGCTCGAAAGCGCCCACTCTGCGCATACGATCATATGCAGATCCCTTTGACGGAGGATCGGTCCGGCTCGCCTACTGCTGCATTCAGCTCGCCCTCAGAAGCCCATTCGTCCATGCCCTCCGCACCGCTTTCCACCAGACGCGGCTCTCTTTGCCGGAGCAAACATGAAGTACTTACACTTCTTCAACGGTTTCCCCTATGGTAGCACGCCGCCCGGCCGTTGTCAAGCAAAAAATATATCATTTTTCTGTGGCCGGCCTTCATGCCCTCCGTTGCACCGGATCGCACCAAAAGCGCATACACAAAAAAGAGCGGCCACGCCGCTCTCATTTGCGTTGCAAAAACCGGTCAGATGCTGCGCACGACTTTGCCGGAACGGAGGCAACGGGTGCAAACGTTCAGCTTCTGCGGCTTGCCATCGATCACGACGCGCACACTCTGGATGTTCGGCGCCCAGCTCCGCTTCGTCTTGCGGTTCGAGTGGCTGACCAGATTGCCGGACATGACGCCCTTTTTGCAGACTTCGCAGTATTTACCCATGAAAGTCCACCTCCTTGCTAAAAATCGAACGGAATTATTCTACCATGCGGTACGGGCTTTTGCAAGCACTATTTTACGCATTCTCCGGGGTTTTTCGCACTTTTTGCAGTGCCCCGGCACTCCCCCTGCTACGTCTCAGGTAAGGCTCGGGAACCCAAGCTGCCTGAGCGCCTCATACAGCACGATGGCCACGGAGTTGGACAGATTGAGCGAGCGCTGGCCCACCCCCATTGGAATGCGAATGCCGTCCGCGGCCCGGCGGTCCAGCAGCGCCTGCGGCAGCCCGGCCGTCTCCTTGCCAAACACGAGAAAGTCCCCGTCCCGGTACGCCGCGTCCGTATAGCGCCGCCGCACGCGGGTCGAAGCCAGGAAGAAGCGCGCATCCGGATACAGGCGCTCCACCTCTTCAAAACTGCCGTGTTCAAACAGCGTCAAATCCTTCCAGTAGTCCAGCCCGGCGCGCTTGAGCTGGCGGTCGTCAATGGAAAACCCCAGCGGATGCACCAAGTGGAGCGCCGCGCCTGTCACGGCGCAGGTGCGCGAGATATTGCCCGTATTCTGCGGGATTTCCGGTTCCACCAATACAATGTGCAGCATATGACGTATTGTAGCATATTGTAAATTCTTTTTGCAACTGTTGCCCCCGTGTGCGATGTAGTGTATACTGTATTTGTATATTTTTGCATATATGCACACGAGGGATCGTATGGACGAAATGTTTCGGGACTTTTCGCCGTCCGCACGGACCGGCAGCCCGCGCACCGATGGCACGGGCAATTCGTCGCGCCGCGAAAGCCCATCTTATATGAATGATTTTTCCCGCCGGCCCGCCGCCTCCCAGGGGAGCACGCGCGCCCGCTCCGGCGCGCAATCCTCCGCCCGTTCGCGCACGGGCGGCCGTACCTATGGCAACGAACCGTATGTTGGCGGCACGGCCTCCTATTATCGTGCGTCAGCCTCCAGCCGGAATGGCCGGTCCGGATCCGGCAGCCGCGCTTCCGGATCGGGCAGCCGTTCCTCCGGTTCCGGCCCGTCGCGGCGCAAGCGGCAGCTGCAAAAGCGCAGCCGCGCCATCTTCTTCGGCTTTCTCGTGCTGCTGCTGTTGTTTGCCGCCACCATTTTCGTCATCGTGCGCAGCTGCAACCCGTCGGGTCCCATCGACCCGTCTACGATCGACACCGAGACCGCCACCTACGCGGATGAGGTCTACATCAACGGCATTCTCGTCTCCGAAAAGACGCTCGCAGAAGTGCGGGACATCCTGATGCCCGGCATTGAACAGACTGTATCGCGCATCGCCATTTCGCTCACCGGCGAGATGGGCGGGGAAAGCTTTTATGAGACCATCTCAGGCGCCGACATGAACATTTCCACCGACATCGAGCAGGTGCTGCTGGACGCGCTCGTGGGCGGCAAGAACAAGTCCTACAACACCACGCTGTCCATCGACTATGAGGCGCTCGACCGCCGCATCGCCGCCATCAACAGTGCCCTGTCGTTCGGCCCGGCGGACGCCACGTTCTCCCTCACGATGGATGAAGATGGCAAGCCCAACCTCGTCTACACGGAGGGGCGTGTCGGCATGGGCATCGACATCCCGGCCACCGAGCAGCTCGTGCGTGAAGCGCTGGACAGCGGCAACTACCAGGCCTCCCTGACCCCGCAGCTCACCCAGCAGCAGCCGTCCATCACCGTGGACGACCTCAAGCAGCAGATCACGCTGATCGGCTCCTGCACGACGGAATACCGCAACAAGGGGCTGGCGGGATGGACCGAGGAGAAAATGCAGACCACGTTGAACCGCTCCTTCAACGTAGAAAAGGCGGCGGGGCTGATCAACGGCAACGTGATCCAGCCCGGCGAAGTCTGGAGCTATAACGATACGGTCGGCGACCGCAACGAGAAAAACGGCTGGAAAGAGGCCAACGCCATCGTCGGCGGCGAGACCTACCGGCTGGAATATGGCGGCGGCGTCTGCCAGGTCAGCTCCACGCTCTACAACGCGCTGCTGGAGGCCAACATCGAGATCGTCTATCGTCGCAAGCACTCCATCCCCGCGGACTATGTGCCGCTCGGCCTGGACGCAACGGTCGACACCGGCCATATCGACTTTAAGTTCAGGAATAACACGGACTACCCGCTGTACCTGTTTGCATACACGAACATCTCCAAGGAATCTTCACGCTGGAGCGACATCACCGTGCTGCTCTATGGGCAGGCGTTGCCGGAGGGCGTGACATATAAGCCGCGCGCGGTGCAGCTGGAGGAGACGGTACCGGACGAACCGATCGTCACCTACGATCCGGAAATGCTCGAAGGCGAAGAGGTCGTCACCGTCGAGGCGCGCAACGGCTACAAGGTGGAGGTCTATCTGGACAAGTTCCTCAACGGCGAACTGGTGGATTCCACCTACCTGTACACGGACGAGTATGCGGCCATCCGGCAGAAGGTGACCATCGGCACGCTTGTGCCCACGACACCGACGCCTGAACCAACGCCTGAGCCGACGCCAGAGCCGACGCCTGAATCGTCGAGCAGCGACCCCGAACCCGTGTAGGGATTGTACGACGACATGCCCTGACATTCCAACCGGCAAACGGCGAGCGCGCCATGCGGAAAACCGCATGGCGCGCTCTGTTTGTCTTCGTTCCTTTGCCACACCAAACAGTGGCGCAGGGCTGCACGGTCACAGGCCTGTGCGGCTTTCGTCCCTTACGCGCCTTCGCCTGCGCCACGCCCGCCGGATGAGCGAAAACACAAGCAGCCCGGCGGCAGCGCCCACCAAGTCGATGACCACATCGCTCACCTGCCCCGACCGTCCCGGCACAAACAGCTGGTGGCACTCGTCGAGCGCCGCGGCAAGCAGCCCACCCACAAACGCAAAATGCACCGGGTGCGGCACGCGGGACGCCCGGAACGCCCCGGCCAACAGCACGGCCAGCACGGCATATTCAAACATGTGCGCCGCTTTGCGCAGCAGATGTTCGAGCGCAGATACCCATACCCCATCGGCGTCCGCCCCCGGCCACAGCCACGCAGCCACACGGTGTGTCAGGGAGACGCTGAGCGTCTCGCTCTCCGTCCCCTGCTGCGCCGACAGATACCAGATCAGCGCCAGCCACAGCCCCGTCATGCCCCACAGCAGCGCGCACAGCCAAACCCGGTTTCTCGAATGCGTCATGCAAAGCCCCCATGCCACAATAGGATAGTAGTATCCATGCAGAGTATAGCACAAATATACGTCACAAAACATGGGGGGATGGCTGTGGAAACCGGCATTGCGCTGCTGCTGCTTGCAGCGGGCGGCTATTTTACGCTGAAAACACGGTTCGTACAGGTGCGGCGCTTTGTGCCGTCGCTTCTCGCCTTTTTCCATCCGGGGGACGGGGAGTCTGGAACCAACGTGTCCCCGTTTGAGGCGGCGGCCACTTCGCTCGCGGCCACCATCGGCACCGGCAATATCGCCGGTACGGCGGGCGCATTGCTCATCGGCGGCCCCGGCGCAGTGTTTTGGATGTGGGTCAGCGCACTGCTGGGTATGGCGCTCAAATACGCGGAGATCTATTATGCCGTACGGTTCCGCAGTTCCGGCGCTTCCGGCGGCTATGGCGGCCCCATGCTGTACATCGAACGGGGGCTGCCTGCCCGCTGGCACTTTCTGGCGCCCATTTTTGCGTTTTGCGGGGCTTTCGCCGCGCTGGGCATGGGAAACCTGGCGCAGGTCAATACCGTCGCAGAATCGGCCATAGCGCTGTTTTCAGCCGTCTGCGACGGCCTGACGCAGCCTGCCGTGCGCCGCATTGCATTTGTCACGGGCGTAGCCGTCGCCGCGCTGATCGCCTGCGCCGTACTCGGCGGCAGCAAGCGCGTTGGCCGTATGGCGGCGCTGCTCGTGCCGTTCATGAGCGTACTCTATATCGGCGGCGCGATCCTCGTGATCCTGGGCAAGCCGGGCGACGTGTTGCCCGCGCTTTCCGCCATTGTGCGCGGCGCTTTCGAACCGCAGGCGGCGCTCGGCGGCGCAGCCGGGTTCACGCTGAGCCAGACGTTTCGCATCGGCATCTCCCGCGGCGTATTCACACACGAAGCGGGTCTCGGCACCTCCGCCATCGCCCATGCGGCCGCCGGCGCGAACTCGCCGGAGCGCCAGGCCACTTTCGGCATCTTTGAAATCTTTCTCGACACGATCGTCATGTGCACGCTGACTGCGCTCGCCGTGCTCGTGTCCGGTATCCCGTTGCCCTATGGCGATGCAAGCGCCGCCGGCGCGCTGGTCACCGCCGCCTTTGCCACACGGCTCGGCTCCTTCGGCGCCGGGCTCTTCCTCTCGCTCTCGCTGCTGCTGTTCGCCTTTTCCAGCATGCTGAGCTTCTCGCTGTATGGCTCGCAGTGCGCTGCCTACCTGTTCGGCCCGCGTGCGGTGCGGCCATACCTCGTCGTGTTTACGGGCCTGTGCATATTCGGCGCACTGATGCCGCTCACACTCGCATGGCGCGTGTCCGAACTGCTGAACATGCTCATGGCCGTGCCAAACCTGCTGGCGCTGCTGTTGCTGTCACGCCGCTATCCGCCGGGCGGCTGAGCGCCGGGCATGGGCGCTGCATATAAAACGGCAGGGCTGCCGCCCTGCCGCCTGTTCCGTTCCGCCGCGTCAAAACGCAAACGTTTCAAACGGATCGTTGCCCTTGGCATACTTGGCCGTGCCATGCTCGATGTAGAACACGGTAAAGCCGTTGGAATCGATCGTCGGATACATCGCCTGTACGCCGGGATCCATCGTGCGATAGATCTCCTCCTTTTCGGCCGCGTCTTTCACGATGACCGCCGTGCCGCTGATGCGGACATGGTAGCCGTTCACGTCGCAGGTGTACGCCACCTTCGGATTGGCGACCATCTGCCGATAGACGGATTTCTCGCTCGACGTGGTGAAGTACAGCTTGCCGTCCTTTTCGAACTGGAACTCCCAGCCGCGCATGTCCGGATAGCCGTTCTCATCGACCGTGGCAAAGACGCCGTGGGCAAACTTGCCCATGATAGCACTCAACTCTTTCAGATTCATTTTGTTCACTCCTTTGTCATGTGGAATTGGAAAGCACAGAGCGCCCCTGCTGCAGAGGCGCTCATACTTTGGCATTTGCCGGGAAGCGCTTTGTTACTCCTCGGTCTTAAAGGCCTGGAACAGGTCGGCCAGTGACGTGGTCGTCGCCTGCACCGGCGGCAGCTCATAGTCGCCATCCTCGCTGCTGCGGCGGCGACGGTCGCCACCACGCTCCCTGCGCTCGCCGCCGTCGCTCTGCTGCGCGGCATGCTCGCTGCGGTCACGGCGCTGTTGCTGCTGGTCGCGCTCGCGCTGGCGCTGCTCCTGACGCTCCTGATACTGGCGGTCACGCTCGGCGCGCTCGGCCTGCAGCTGTTCCGCCACTTCCGGCTGCTCCTCGAGGATTGCCTCGCGGCGGCTGAGGCTGATGCGCTTGGCCTCGGTGTTCACATCGAGCACCTTGCAGCGGACGATGTCGCCCACCTTGAGCTCGTCCTCCACCTTCGCAATACGGCGCACGCCAACCTGCGAGATGTGGATGAGGCCGTCGATCGTGGACTCCAGCGCAACGAACGCACCAAACGGCACGATACGGACCACCTTGCCCTCCACAATGGAGCCGACCGGGTATTTCTTGTCCGCAAGCGTCCAGGGCTTGGGCTGCAGCTGCTTGTATCCCAGGGAGACGCGCTCTTTCTCCACGTCCACGTTCAGGATGAGCACTTCGATCTCCTGGCCAATGGACAGCACGTCGGACGTGTGCTTCACGCGGCCCCACGCGGCGTCGGTCACGTGTACGAGGCCGTCGATACCGCCGATGTCGACAAACGCGCCGAAATCGGTGATGCGGCGGACGATACCCTTGACCTTGCTGCCCACGACCAGCGACTCCCACTTGGCGCGCTTGGCGGCGGCAGCCTCGGCGAGCAGCACCTGCTTCTGGGAGGCGACAATGCGCTTGCGCTGTTTGTCCACTTCCAGCACCTTCAGGCGCATGGGCTTGCCGACGTATTCGCTGAGGTTCTCAATGTATTTGGTCGAAACCTGGGAGGCCGGCACAAACGCGCGGATGCCTTCGATATCCGCAATGATGCCGCCCTTGACGACTTCCTTGCCGACCGCGTCGAACACCTTGTTCTCCACGTCCTCATCGGCCATCAGGTTGTCCCAGAGCTTCTTGCTTTCGACGTTCTTGCGGGAGAGGAGCACATTACCTTCCCCATCGTTGACCTTCAAGACCTCGACCTCGATGGAGTCGCCCACCTTGAGCAGCTCTGCCGGATCGGCGTCGGCGTCGCTCGAAAACTCATTCTTCGGAATGATGCCATCGGACTTGTAGCCGACGTTGACGTACACTTCGCCGTCCACGATCTGCAACACGGTGCCCGTGATGATCTGGCCGTTGCGAATGCGCGTCAGGGTCTTCTCGAAGGCCTCTGCAAAATCGGACGTCTCCTCTGCCTGCTCGGCAGGTTCGGTCGCTTCCTCTGCCGCGGGCGCCTCTGTCGCTTCCGCTTCCACGGCGGGCTCGGCTTCCACGGCGGGTTCTTCGGCCGCAACGACTTCCTCAGTCACAGCGGGGGCTTCGGTCACGGCGATTTCCTCGGCGGGAGCTTCCGCTTCGATGGTTTCAATCGTCGTCTTTTCCAGTTCGCTCATCAGTTGTATAACCTCCCTAATCATCCAGTCCGGCGTCGATGCGCCTGCGACAACTCCTATTATATCATCGGATTGTAAATTATCAAGAAAAAGTTTACCGATATCGCCTATATTCTCTATGGTTTTGGTATCTTGGCACAGCTTTTGGGAGATTTCCGCCAATCGAGCCGTATTGGCGCTCGAACGGGAGCCGATGACGAGCATGTGACGGCACCGTGCAGCAATCAACGCGGCCTCCCGCTGGCGCTGCCGCGTCGTGTCACAAATGGTGTCATGCACCGTCAGGTCGGCCACGCGCGCCCGCACGGCGAGCAGGATCTCCTCAAACCCCGCGCGGTCCATCGTCGTCTGCGCCACGAGGCACGCGCGCTCCAGCGGGGGCAGCCCGGCAGCGTCTTCCGCCGTCTCGAGCACATATACCGCTTCCCCGGCATAGCCGCAGATCCCGACGACCTCCGGGTGTGCCGCCCGCCCTGCGATGAGCACGGGCACCCCCTGTGCGGCGGCCGCCGCAGCAAAACGGTGGATGCGCTTCACAAACGGGCACGTCGCGTCCACCACGCGGATGCCGCGCAGCGCGCAGCCCGTCTCGACCGCCGGCGGCACGCCATGGGCGCGCAGAATCAGCGTGTCGCCCGGCCGGAGGGCCTCCAAGCCGTCCACCGCGCGCACGCCATGGGCAGAGAGCTGTTCCACCACGCGCTCGTTATGAATGATCGCGCCATAGGTATAGACCGTACGGGCGCCGTCCGCCAGCTGCTCGGCCAGCGCCACCGCGCGGCGGACGCCGAAGCAGAACCCGCTGTGCTTCCCCAACAGAATGCGCATCCGGGTCAGGCCTCCAGACGCAGCCGGAGCTGCTGCAGCTTGTCGGCAATGGCCTGCGTGACCACGTCCACCGGCTTGCCCTTGTGCGTCGCGGCAATGGCCTGGGCGTCCATCGGCTCACCGACGATCATGTTGATGCGCAGCTTGCGGTAGGTGCGCGGGTCCGAATAGATCGGGATGATGGGCACCTTGCAGCGCAGCGCCAGGAACGCCGCCCCGCGCTCCAGTTCGTCCAACTCGCCCGTGACCGAGCGCCTTCCCTCCGGGAAAATGCCGAACACGCGCCCCTTTTGCAGCACGTCCATCGCCTGGCGGAGCGACGCCATGTCCGCCTGCTTGCGGTTGACCGGAAACGCATACAGCCCGCGCATGAGCAAAAACCGCGCCACGGGGTTGTGAAACAGCTCCTGCTTGGCCATGAAGTGGATGATGCGGGGGCTGATGAGCGCGATGAGGATCGGGTCGGACAGCGCCCAGTGGTTGCTGACCACGATCGCGCCGCCGCGGCGCCACAGGTGCCTGAGCCCGCGCACGCGCGGCCGCATGAGCAGGAACACAAGCGGGGAGAGGATCAGTTTGGCCAGCACATAGATCATCTGCCGCCGACCTCCCGCACACGGCGCAGGATCGTCTCCGTCACTTCCTCGACGGTCATCCCCGTGGAGTCGATGTACAGCGCGTCCTCCGCCTGCCGGAGCGGCATATACGCACGATGGCTGTCGTTGTAGTCCCGCTGCTCGATCTCCCGCGCAACGTCCGCCAGCGTGCCGGCCGCGGCGCCGCGGGCCGCCAGTTCCAGCAGACGGCGCCTCGCCCGCTCCTCGACGCTTGCGGTCAGATAAAACTTGTACGGCGTATCCGGCAGCACGTTGGTGCCGATGTCGCGCCCGTCCATGACCACGTCGTTCTCGCGCGCCACCTGGCGCTGCAGCTCGGTCAGCTTCACCCGCACCGCGCGGTGGGCCGACACGTCCGACGCCGCCATGGACAGCTCCGGCGTGCGCAGGCCGCCCGTCACGTCCTCGCCGGAGAGCAGCACGCGCTGCCCGTCTTCCGTGTACCGCACGCGGATGTCCGCGTCGCGCAGGACCCGCTCTACCGCCGCCTCGTCGCCCACCGGCACGCCGCAACGCATGGCGTACAGCGCCATGGCGCGGTACATGGCGCCGGTGTCGAGATAGCGGATGTGCAGGCGCTCCGCCACGCGCCGCGCCACCGTGCTCTTGCCCGCGCCCGCAGGCCCGTCGATGGCGATGTTCAATCGCTGCTGCATACGCTCCTCCCGGCCAACGCGCCCGTCGACCACGCAATTTGAAGGTTGTAGCCGCCCGTCACGGCGTCCACGTCGATGAGTTCCCCGGCAAAATACAAGCCCGCCACCCGGCGGGACATCAGCGTCCTGGGCTGGATGTCGCGGACCGAGACGCCGCCGCGCGTGACGATCGCCTCGTCGATCGGCCGGGCGCCGGCCACGGTCAGCGGCAGCCCTTTGAGCGCGCCGCAGAGGGCGGCGCGCGCCGCGCGCGTGAACTCGCTCGCACGCTGCCGCGCATCGAGGCCCGCCTCCTCCAGCACCCGCAGCAGCAGCCGTTCCGGCAGCAGCGCATGCAGCGCACCGGCCAGCTGCTTCTGGCGGTTGGCCTCCAGCTCGCGCAGCAGACGCGCATCCAGCTGTTGTGCCGTGAGGCCGGGCTTGAGGTCGATCGCCAGGCGCACGCCGGCCGGATCGTCGGCAATCAGCGACGAAAGCGTGAGTACGAGCGGGCCGGATACGCCAAAGTGCGTGAACAGCAGCTCGCCCGGTTCGGAGGCGTGCAGGCGCCGGTCGCCGCGAAACGCCGACAGCGTCACATTCCGCAGCGTCAGCCCCGAGAGCGTCTCCGGCCAGGCCTCGCGCGTGACGAGCGGCACCAGCGCGCCGCGCGCCGCCTCGACGGCGTGCCCCGTCTCCCGTGCAAAGCGGTATCCGTCGCCCGTAGAACCGGTCTGCGGATAGCTGCGGCCGCCCGTGGCGAGAATCGCCGCGTCGCAGGGGATCGTCTCCCGCTCCGTGCGCACGGCGCGAAGCGCACCGCCCTCCGTTTCAAGGCCGGTCACGCGCGTGTGCAATCGCACCTCCGCGCCGCTTTGGCGCACGTGGCGCTCCATCGCGCGCAGGATGTCGCTGGACTTGTCGGACACGGGAAACACGCGCCCACCCCGCTCCGTCTTGAGCGGCACGCCGAGCCGCTCCAAAAGCGCCATCAGGTCGCGGTTGTCAAACGCAGCAAACGCGCTGTATAAAAAGCGGGGGTTGTGCACGACGGCCGCGAAAAAGCCGTCCCTGTCGCACGCGTTGGTGACATTGCAGCGTCCCTTGCCGGTGATATAGAGCTTCTTCCCCAGTTTTTCGTTTTGTTCGAGCAGCAGCACGCGCGCGCCCGCCTGCGCCGCCTCCGCCGCGGCGAGCATGCCGGCCGGGCCGCCGCCCACGACGACGACGGTCATGTGCCCCGCCGTTCCTGCTGCGCGTCCCCGGCAAGCTTGTGTGGATCGGTCATATACACGCCTTCCTCGCTCCAGATCTGCTCCAGCTGGTTCAAATGCTGATAGGCCTCGTCCTTGCGCGCCAGGCCCACCGCCATGATGATGGCGTTGATGAGCGAGAGCGGCGCTACGAGCGAGTCGGCAAAGCTGGCCATGTTGCTGCGCGCGCACAGCACATAGTCCGCGTGCTGCGCAGAAGGCGAGTTGGGCACGTCCGTCAGCGTGATGACGGTTGCGCCGCGCTGCTTGGCATAGCGCATGGCGTCCACCGTGCGCACGCTGTAGCGCGGGAAACTGATGCCGATGCACACGTCCTCCGGCCCAAGGCGGATCATGCGCTCGTAAATGTCCTGCACCGCGCCGTTGACGAACATCACGTTGTCGCACACGTAGTCGAGATAATATGTCAAAAACTGCGCGAGCGACATCGCGCTGCGGATGCCCAGCACATAGATGCGCCGCGCGCCGAGCAGCGCCTCGATCGCCGCGTGAAAGCTGTCGTTGTCGATCATGTCGATCGTCGCGCGGATGTTGTTCATGTCGTCCGTGAGGACGCGTTTCAGGATGTCGTTCTGCGGAATGGACGCGGCCAGCCGGATGCGCTGCACGCTGGTCAGGCGGTGGCGGATGAGCTCCTGCAGCCCCTCCTGCAGCGCCGGATATCCGTCGAGCCCGATCGCATAGGCAAAGCGCACCACGGTCGACTCGCTGACGCCGACCGTCTCGCCAAGGCGCGCCGCCGTCATGAAGGCCGCGTCGTCATAGGAGTGCATGATGTATTCCGCAATCCGTTTCTGCCCCTTGGAAAACTGCTGATACTGTTCCGCGATTACGTCGAGCAGGCCTTCCATGCGTCTCCTCCTTGCCTCACCGGTTGAATTCTTCCACGGAAATCCCGTGCATCGTATTGAAATCCGTCAGGTCGTACGTCAATGGCGTACACACCGCCCAGCCCTCGCGCACCCAGCGCTCGTCCACGTCCTCGCCTTCGTGCGCGCTGAGCTTCTGCCCGCTCGGCGCCCAGAAGTAGCGCCCACCGTACGGGTCCGTCCGCTCTTCAAAGCGCAGCGGGTACTGATTGACGGCCAGCGGCGCGGTGCGCACGCCGGCCAGCGCCTCGAACGGCACGTCCGGCACGTTGATGTTGAGCACCACGCCAAACGGCAGCGGCGCGACCTGCAGGCGCTCCGCCGCGCGGAGGGCCACGCGGGCCGCCGTCTCAAAGTGCACGGGCCGGTGCCCGTGACACGACACCGCGATGGCCTGATAGCCCAGCAGCGCCGCCTCGTGCGCCGCGGCCACCGTGCCGGAATACAGCGTGTCCGTGCCCAGATTTGCGCCCTCGTTCACACCGGAGAGCACCAGATCCGGCTCCGGGAACAGGTTGCCCAGCGCCAGGCGCACGCAGTCCACCGGCGTGCCCGTCACGGCATAGGCCTCGACGTCCGGCGCGGCCGGCAGCGACACGCGCTCGGCGCGCAGCGGATCGAACAGCGTCATCGAGCGGCTGGCAGCACTGCGCTGCCGGTGAGGCGCCGCCACGAACACCTCATGCCCCGCCGCCTGCAAGGTTTTTGCAAGAGCGCCGATGCCAGCCGCCAAATATCCATCGTCGTTGCTGAGGAGTAGTTTCATGCAAGTTCCCTGTCAAAAAGATATCCTATAGTGTACCACACCGGTCGCCAAAAAGCAATTCCTGCAGGAAATCTTTCCTTTCCCTGCAGGAATTGCCACTATCCCCTGTGGTGCAGGCGCTCCCGCACCACTACAGGTTGCATGCGTCCACCAGTATGTCAGAACAGGCTGCCCAGTGTGTGGATGAGCAGCGCCATCACATAGGCCGCGGCGATCTGATAGCCGATCGTGATCCAGGTGTGCCGCGCGCTGCCCAGCTCGCGCCGGATGGTCGCCACCGCGGCCATGCACGGCACGTACAGCAGCACAAACACGAGGAAGCAGTAGGCCGACAGCGGCGTGAACAGCGTCGAAAGCGCCGCCGGCAGCGCGCTGCCGGTCGCGCCAAGGAACATCGAAAGGGACGAGTTGACCGCCTCCTTGGCGACCAGCCCGGTGAGCAGCGCCACAGACGCCTGCCACGTGCCAAAGCCGAGCGGCTGGAACACCGGCGCAATCCAGCCGCCCACCACGCCGAGGATGCTCGTCTCGGTGCGGTCCGTCATGGACAGCGTGAAGTCGAAGTGCATGAGAAACCACAGCACCACGCTCATGAGCAAAATGATCGTGCCGGCCTTTTGCAAAAAGTGCCCCACGCGCTCGCCCACGTGCAGCAGCGTGTTGCGCATGGACGGCCAGCGGTACGGCGGCAGTTCCAGCACGAACGCCGCGCGGTTTTCCCGGAACAGCGTGTGTTTGAACAGGATGCCGGACAGAATGCCCACCACGATGCCGAGCACATACAGGCTCAGCACCACGAGGCCGCGGTATTCATCGAAAAATGCGGACGCAATCAGCCCGTACACCGGCAGTTTGGCGGAGCAGGACACGAATGGCAGCAGCATGATCGTCATGCGCCGGTCGTTCACATTCTCCATCGTCCGCGCGCTCATGGCGGCCGGCACCGTGCAACCAAACCCCATCAGCATCGGGATGAACGACTTGCCGGACAGGCCAAATCGCTTGAGCGCGCGATCCATGAGGAACGCCGTGCGCGACATATAGCCGCTGTCCTCGAGCAGCGACAGGCAGAAGAACAGCAGCGCAATCTGCGGCAAAAACACGAGCACGCCGCCGACACCCGTGATAACGCCGTCGCACACGAGGCTGACGAGCCACGGCGCGGTGCCGGCCCCCTCGAGCAGCCCCCGCACCCACGGCGCAAAGAGGTCGCCGATCAGCCGCTCCACCCCGTCCGACAGCCACGCGCCCAGCGTGTCGAACGTCAGCACGAAGATGCAGCCCATGATGAGCAGGAAAATCGGGATGCCCAGCCACTTGTTGGTCAACACTGCGTCGATCCGGTCCGTGCGGTCCGGCCCGGCGCCGCGGCGGGAGGTCGCCGCCGCGCAGACGCGCCCAATGTAGCGGTACCGGCTGTCCGCCACGCGGGTCTCGTTGTCGCCCGGTACGCCGGTCCCCACATAGTCCTGAATAACGGCGTCGATCGCCTGCGCCTGCGCGTCGGTCAGCTGCAGCTGGTCACGCACCATCGTGTCGCCCTCGAGCAGCTTGATCTCCGCCCAGTGCGTCGGCAGGCCGGCCCGCGCGGGCGCGTCGCCCAGGATCTTTCCGATGCGGTGGTGCGCCGCGTGCGTGTGCGCGTCATACAGGTCGTCAGGCTCGATGTGAAAGCCCGTGTGCAGCTGCTCGTGCGCCAGCGTCAGCAGTTTGGCGCTCTCGCGCAGCAGTTCGTCCACGCCCTCGCCCGTGCGTGCGCAGATGGGCACCACCGGCACGCCCAGCTCGAGCGACAGGCGCGCGCAATCGATCGTCACGCCCATGCGCGCGACCTCGTCCATCATGTTGAGCGCCAGGATCATCGGCCGCTCCAGCTCCATCAGCTGCACCGTCAGATACAGGTTGCGCTCGAGGTTGGTCGCATCGATGATGTTGATGATGGCGTCCGGCTTTTCTTCGATCACAAAATTGCGCGCCACGACCTCTTCCATCGAGTACGTGGAGAGCGAATAAATGCCCGGCAGATCCACGATCGTCATGTCGTGTCCGTGCGCGTGCAGATGACGTTCCTTTTTCTCGACCGTCACGCCCGGCCAGTTGCCCACGTATTCGCGCGCGCCGGTCAGCGCGTTGAACAACGTGGTCTTGCCGCAGTTGGGGTTGCCCACGAGCGCGAGCGTGACCGGCAGGTCGTCCTGCTCCGGCTGCACCGGCGTGGGCGCGGACGCCTTTTCGCTATCCCTGCGCCGGCACGACGCGGCGCACCCCGCGCAGTCCCCGGCGCTGCACGACCCGGGCGTGCGGATGATCCAGCGGGTCAGCTGTTCCGCCTGGCGGTGCGCCTCCAGATCCGTATCGGCCGCATGCGTGGCAAGCGCGGCGTCCGCGCGCGCGGCAAACTGCCGCTGCAGCTCCGCCTCGCGCTTGAGGTATTCCTCGGCCTCCGCGTCGCTCAGCAGCGTGATCTGCAGCGCGTCCTCGCGCCGCAGCGAGAGTGAATACCCGCGCAGGCTCACCTCGATCGGGTCGCCCAGCGGCGCAATGCGGCGCACCTCAATGCGCGTCATGGGCGTGATGCCCATGTCCACCAGCCGCCGCTTGACGCGCGGGTTTTCCGCGCCCACCGTTTTGACGACGCCGGCTTCCCCCGGTTGTAACTGTCCCAATGTATGTTCCATCATTTTCTCGTTTCCCATTCCGTCCGTGCCCAACCCGTCGCGCGAGGCCGGCATCTCCTTGCCTTATGCCTTTGTGCTACGCTCTTCCGCCGCGTCGCGCAGGCGCGAATAGTCTACGGCGCTATCGTCCGTGTCCCACAGCCGCTCCATGTTGTAATACTGCCGCTCCTCTGGATGAAAGATATGCACGAGGATGTCCGCATAGTCGAGCACGATCCAGCGGCCCGCGTCATATCCTTCCCGCCGGCGCAGGACGAGCCCGGCCGCCTCCGCCTTCTCCTCTACTTCGTCGCAGAGCGCCTTGATCTGCGGCACGGCGCGGCCGCTGCAGATGATAAACCAGTCCGCAATGATCGTCCTGTCCCCGACGTGGATGGCCAAAATGTCCTGCGCCTTTTTGTCGTAGAGCGCGGCGCAGAGCGTCTCCACCTGTTCCGGCAAGCGTGTGTTCAACCGTGTTCCTCCTTCCGGGTGTCCCCCGCATTGGCTTTCGTGTGCTGCAATTGTGCAAAATAGGCCTCCGCCCGCAGCGTGGCGGGGTGCACTGGCACGCCGAGCGACGCCAGTAGCCGGAGCGTGCCCGCAATGGCCAGGCGCATCGCCGCCGCAGGGCCGTCGCCCAGGTGCGCGCGATACCGTTCCACGCCGGCAAACGCGCGGCCCGGTTCGGTCAGATCCGCAAGATAGACGATCATATCGAGCAGCGTCATGCCCGCATCCCCGGTGCAGTGCAAGCGTATGGCGCGCAATACCGCGTCGTCCGTCACGCCGTACGCCGTGTGCGCAAGCACCGCGCCCGCCGCCGCGTGCAGCACGTTGTCCGCCCCCGGCGTATCGTCGCCGGCGAGCACTGCCAGCCTGTCCGGCGGCAGCTGCTTGGCGCAATCGTGCAGCAGCGCCGCAAGCCGTGCCTGTGGATACAGCGCCCGCGGCGCCCCATACAGGGCGCACAGGCTCGCCGCCTGCCGCACCACGCCCATCACGTGGCGGTAGCGCTTTGGCAAAAGCGCGCCGCGCAAGCGGCGCCGCACCGCATCGACCGCTGCCGGAAGATACAGGCCTTCTTCATATAAATACTGTTCGGCAGCCTCGGGCACGAGCCCCGTGACCGGCAGCGCCTCCGCCACCCGCTGCCGCACCAGCGTGGACGACACCGCGTCCACCGGGACGTCGAGCGGCAGCACCCGCGCGCCGAATGCGCGCCTGAGGTACGCGGCGGCGTCCGCGTCGGCAGCCGACTCGCCCGGCCGCGGGACGGCGATGATCGTAGCCAGCTGCAGCAGCGTTTCCACACGGCGCCAGGTGGGCAGATCGAGCAGCATGTCGCTGCCGACGATCCAAAACAGCTCCGCGCCCGGATACCGCGCGCCCAGCTCCGTCAGCGTATCGACCGTAAAGCTCGGCCCTTCCCGGCCAAGCTCCAGGTCGCTCGCCTCCACGCGGGGCAGCGGTTCGGCCGCCAGCGCTGCCATACGCAGCCGGTGCGTCCCGGCCACGGCGCCCGCAACGCGCTTGTGCGGCGGGTCGGCCGCCACCATGAGCAGCACGCGGTCGAGCGCAAACGCATCGCGCGCCGCTTCGGCCATCTGAAGATGCGCGGAATGGACCGGGTTGAACGTGCCGCCCAACACTCCGATTCGCATCTGCTCACCTCCTCCACGCCTGTCCACAGACAGGGCCCTTGTACAGTATAGCGCAATGCCCGCCGCGCCACAAGAGAGAATCGGTATGAACGGGGCGGCGTATGGCAATGCTTTCCCCATACAGCCTCCGCACAGGGAGGCGCAAAAGGGGGAGTAGCCTGCCATGCTCACGCAAAGGGAACTTTCCAGATACTTTAAACGCCGGCGCTACGGCGGGCGCAGCGCGCCCGCCCGCGTGCTGGACTATGTGGCGCTGCGGCTCATCCTGTTCCTCGCCGCGTTCCTGTTCTTCCGCCTGCGCATGGACGCCGCGCACGCGGCCATATTGGCCGCCATTGCGCTTGCCATTGCCACGCTCGTGCTGCACGTGGTCCGCGACGTGACGATGGAGCGGTTCGTGCAGCGGGAGCTGCGCCGCATCCGCACGCTGCTGATGCGCGACCGGCTGATGTTTCTCGAGCCGGAAGCGTTCCGCTCGCTGTGCCGCCGTGCCGGCAACTGCGACCGGCCCGTGGCGCTGCAGCGGGCCGAACCCGTCGGCGCGGACGTGCTGCTGCCGCTGCTGCGGGGAGGCAATCAGGCGCCGCCCGTCGTGTGTTCCAGCGCCGGGTTTACGCCCGCCGCCGAGGATTTCGTCCGTCGCGCACCGCAGCGGGCCACGCTGATCGGGCCGGACGCGCTGGTCGAAGCCGCCCGCGAAACGGACGCGCTCTGGCCGGACGACGAGGCCGTGCATGCCTATATCGCCGCGCAGTTGCAGCAACACCCCCGCCCGCGCGCGCGGCTGCAGGAGCTATTGTCCGGCGCCGGCGCAGCCACCCGCGCAAAAAAATATCTGCTGACGGGGCTCGTGCTGCTCGCGGCTTCCTTCCTGACGCGCTATACGCTGTACTATCGCATGCTCGCCGGCCTGTGCCTGACGATCGCCGCCGCCGGCGCGCTGCGCCGGCGCACCATCCAGCCCTGACCGCTTCGCGCACGCATTCCCCCCGACGAACATACTGTAAAGGGTATGAACCTGGGGCCGGGAGGGCGATCGCTATCGTTGTAACGCTTTGGATCTACGACCACGTCCTGGAGCAGCCACGGCTATTTTGCCTGCCGCTTTGGGCGCAGATGCCGTTTGTCGAGCGGTTCCCCTTTCCCGTTTCGGCCTTTCTCGGGCGCTCGCACCTGTCCTTTGCCTGGAGCGACCGGCGCGCGCTGGAGGCGCTGGACGCCCTCGCGTCGTCCACGCCATTCCCGCTGCGCATCAGCCGTGCGTTTTCCGAGCCCGGTTGTCCCTCGCCGCACGGCAACGGCACGGCGTTTGACGTTGGAAGGGAACTGCCGCCCCAAAAACGTGCCCGTCTGCGCTGCGACGCAGTGCGCACCGGCCGGTTTTACCACGTGGGGACCGAGTCGCTCCCGCCCGACTGCCTGCACCTGGAGGCGCTGCCGCCGCGGGCGCTGCGTCCCGGGGATGTGGGGGCGGACGTGTGCCGCCTGCAGGCGTTGCTGCAGCGCTTTGGCACGCAAACCGCGGCGCGCTCCGGCACCTATTGCGCCGGCACGCGGCGCGCGGTGCTGCTGCTGCAGCGCGCCCTCGGCCTGCCCGTCACCGGCACGGCCGACGCCGCCCTGCTGCAGCGGCTGCTCGCGCTCCCTTTGCCGGCCGAACCGTAAACCGGCTCCAGAGGCGGCGCTTTACACGCCTGGCATGCCTGCAACGCCGTAAAAATTTTGTAGAATTTGGAAAAAATATGCCGATACCGGCAGGATTTGTAGTATACTGTCCCCATGGAGCCGCGCGCAAAACAACAGCATGCCATCCTGAATTATCTGTTCTCCCTCGTCATCGTCGCCGCACTCATCGTGATCTACCTGCTGACCGGACATCGTCCCGCCTCGACCGCTGCCGACACCCCGTGGCCGGCCGCGTCGCCCACGGCTACGCCCTTTGGGCGACCCGCTTACGCGCTTGCTGCGGATCTGGCCCTGTATGGCATTGTCGCCGAACCGGAAGGCACTGGATATGCGCTCCGTCCGGAAGGCATGGACGCCGCGCACACCACCGGCGCGCTCACGCTTTCGCTGCACGACGGGACGGCGGAGGGATTTGTACTGTCGTTTCCGTGCGTCGTCCAACCCGATGAAGACGGCAGCGCAATTTCAGCCGCGCTTGCCGAGCGCGCGACCGCCCGGCGCACCGAGCAGGCGCAGGCCATGGAGGCCGTGCTGCACGCCGTATTCCGCGCCTTTGACGTCGAGGGCGCGCTGCCCGAGACCACCCGGTCTTTGTGGTGCGCCCGGCTGCTGGGGCTCCAAAACGACAGCGAAAGCGCCTCCGACCAGTACGGACGCTTCCAGTTTTCCGCCTATGTCTCCGGCAGTGGCGATACCATGCGCCTGTGCTGCTCGGTCCTGTACGAAGCCGCCTAACGGAACACGCGCACGCGCCCCGCAAAGACATGGGTCAGCGTCTCCGCCAGGCGGCTGCGTCCGCCGGACAGGTCATACACCGTCAGGCGCTCCGGCGCCATGTTCATGAGCAGATGCACGATCCCCTCGTCGGTACAATCCACATATTCAATGCGCACATCGGAATCATCCGTGAGCGTACAGCTTCCATCCGGATTCAGGCACACCGAAATTTCCCCGGTGTGCCTGCCGTTTTCCCGGGACAGCGCAGAGAGCAGCTCCATGAGCTCCCCCCACTCGCTGCACAGCATGAGGTCCGCCGCCGCCCGCTCCACGCACAGCTGCCACGTCTCCAGCTTCTCGCGCATGCGGAAGCGCAAATAGCCCTCCACGTTCATCTCGTTTTCGGTGGCGAGGTAGTCTTCCACGCCCCGACGCACTTCCTCCAGGCGCTCGAGGCACCGCGCGCTCTCGAGCGCCTCGGTCAGCACCTCCTGCTTTTGCGGCAGGTCCAGCGGCAGCGCGTCCGTCATGTGCGCAAGCTCAAAATACTGCAGGTCGCGGCACAGCAGCGCCGCCACCGCCTCCGACAGGCGCTCGAGCGCGTCGCCTCCCTGCACCGAGACGGCCACGCCGCCCGGAATGGGCTCCGTGGCAAAGGCGCAATCGGCCTGCACCAGCCGCCGCGCCAGCAGTCGCTCCAGGTCCACGTCGTATTTCTGCGTATGCAGTGTGCGCACAATCATCGGCTCTCTCCCTTACAGCAGTTCATTTCATCCTATGCGGAATCCTTGCATTTTGGCATTAGTATCTCCCTGAAAGTAGAAAACCGCGCTGGAATCATCCGGCAATTAGGGCGCGGCAATTGTGACGGCTGCCACAATCCATCCATAATCGTACACAAACGATACAAACCATCGATGTTGCGTGTTCAAATTTTTCGGGTATCATAAGCACAGTCAAAGAACTGCAGCAAAGGAGTTGTGGATTTATGGAATACAATAATTGGTACGACCAATATCATCAGACGCAGACCGACTCCACCGGCACGCCGCAGCAGAAACCGAAAAAGGAGCGCCGCGGCATCGGACTGCCGGCTGCCATCGCCTGCATGCTCATCACCGCGCTGCTCGGCGGCGCGCTCGGCGGCTTTGTCGTAAACGCCACGCAGGGCAACCAGACGGCCTCGCTCCCGCAGAACACCCAGCTGCCGGTGTCCACCGCCACGCCGCAGGCCACGGCGGAACCGAACGAGACCGACGGCAACGGCTCCATGTCCACGCTGCTCACGCAGGGCAGCGCCACCGGCAACTATACGCGGGCGCAGATCGTCGAGATCGCGGCGCCGTCGGTCGTCGGCATCGATGTGGAGATCCCGGCCAACGGCAACTACACGAGCGGATTCGACTATTTCTTCGGCTTTGGCAGCCGCGACGGCTCCAACCAGGTCATGACCGGCAGCGGCAGCGGCGTCATCATCACCTCGGACGGCTATATCGTGACGTGCAACCACGTGATTGAAGACGCCACGAAGATCACCGTCGTGCTGAGCGACGACACCTCGTATGAAGCGACCGTCGTGGGCACCGACGCCCGCAACGACCTGGCCGTCATCAAGATCGAGGCCAGCGGCCTGACGCCCGCCGCGCTCGGCGACTCCGACATGCTGACCGTGGGCGAGGACGTGGTCGCCATCGGCAACCCGCTCGGCGAACTGCGCGGCACCTCTACCGGCGGCATGGTCAGCGCGCTCGGCCGCGAAGTGGACGTGGAGGGCACGACCATGACACTGATCCAGCACGACGCGGCGGTCAGCCCCGGCAGCTCCGGCGGCGGCCTGTTCAACAGCAGCGGTTCGCTCATCGGCATTGTCAACGCCAAGGCGAGCAGCGAGAACGCGGAAGGCATCGGCTTTGCCATCCCGGTCAACAGCGTCAAGCAGATCATCTCCGACCTGATTGAGCATGGCTACGTCAAGGGCCGCGCCTACCTCGGCGTCACGCTGCAGAATGTGACGCTCCGCGCCAACAGCGGCTACAACGGCTATTACTACGGCGGCACGAGTTGCGTACTGGTGACCAGCGTCGTGTCCGGCAGCGCGGCGGAAACGGCCGGTATCCAGGCCGGCGACCTGATCCTCGCCATTGACGGCACGCAGATTTCCTCCGCAGACGAGCTTGCATCGCAAATCAATGCATATAATGCAGGCGATCAGGCAACCCTAACGATACAGCGTACGGTGCAGAGTACCGGCCAACAGCTGGAAATCACCGTCACCTTCGGGGAACAGACCCCCGAGAACTGACCTCGGTCATTGCGCGAAAAGCGATGACATACCCCAACCATCCTTGATCCGCCGCGCCGCCCATCCCCCCCGGGCGGCGCGGCACCCTTTTGGAAAAAAACACTGTAGGTTTGTCAAACATATTGGACAGTGAGAGGAAAGAGGGAAGCGGCAAGTTT
>URQH01000013.1 GCA_900549955.1 uncultured Eubacteriales bacterium
CGGCAGGCGTGAGGGCGGCACACGCCCCGGGCAGGCGCGGCGCTGAACCGCCGCCCCGTTTGGTGCCGCGGCAAGCCGCTGCCGCCGCCAAAACGGCAATGCCGCCCGCCCGGCGCATGCGCCGGGCGGGCGGCGTGTGTTTGCACTCCAGCGGCCGGGTCAGCCCACGTCCTTGCCCCAGCCCTGCTTGACGGCATTGGCGCGCAGATAGCCCGTCTCGCCCCAATATTCAATTTTGATATAGTCGCCGTCCTCCGTCGTCTCCAGGATCTTGACGGACGTATCGGTCGGCACCTTGACGATGCGCTCGCCGCCGCCCGGCTCCGTCATGAGCCACACGGTCTGGCGGATCAGGTTGGCGTCCTCGCGCGTGTCGAGCTCGCCCTCCACCATGGAGATGTAGCCTCGCTTGATGTAGCCCTCCCGCTCTTCGCAGCGCACCTTGACCCAGGCCTCGCCCTCGAGCAGCACCTCGACCTCGGTGCCCAGCGCCAGTTTTTTGACGGACACGGCGCTGTCCTTGCCCTCCTTGCGCATGCGCGCGCCGTCCACGGTCACCCAGGCGCTCGGGTTGGGCAGTTCCGGCCCGTCGTAAAAGTTCTTCTGCAGCTCGTTATAATCGGAAAACGAGAGCGTGCTCTTGAGCGCATTGCGCAGCGCCCGCTGCGACGGCTCGTTCGTGGAGACCTCCACGGTGGTGCCGGGGCAGGCATAGTAGTAAAGCCACTTGGCATCCTCGATGTACAGGCGTACGCAGCCGTGCGACACGTTGTCGCCCAGGTTGCTGAACGCGCCGCGCTTGAGGGTATCCACGTCGCGCTTTGAAAACATGATCGAGTGGAAAAAGATATCGCCGACGATCTGCGTCCAATACCGCGCATATTCATTGCCAAAGTTGGCAAACTTGCCAAAGCGCTCGCGCCCGCCCATCTTCCAGATGCCGGAAGGCGTGGGCGTCGCCTCGTCCTCCGGATCCTCGGGATCGACCTCCGTACGGCCGGTGGTGCACAGGAAGCGGCGCACGACGCGGGTGTATTCCCCCGCCTCGTCGCGCTCATACACGGTTACGATCTGGTTGCGCAGGTCGAGCAGGATGTAATATTTGTCGGGATCGGTGTTCTTCAATTCGTCGAGCGCCTTCGCCGTGCCGGGCGCCGAACAAACGGCCAGCAAGGTGATCGCGCACAACAGCAGCGCCAGTCCCCGCTTCATCAAAAGCCCTCCCCTGTTCTTGCCGAATGTGTCGTTTCACAGTATATGCGGGCAGGGCCGCCATGAGCCCTGCCCGCGGCAATGCGGTGTGCCAATCAGAATACGCGGAACGCCATCAGGAAGTGGCTCGGCCAGTAGGAGCCGCTCAGCACGGTGGAGGTGATGCGCACCTTGCCCGCGCCGGAGCTGGCGTCGATCATCTTGCCGCTGCCCAGATAGATGCCCACGTGTCCCGTCGCCATGGACGTGTCGGAGAACACGAGGATGTCGCCGCGTTTGATGTCGTCCATGTCGGTGATCTTTTTATACTTGGTGCAGCTGCGCCACGCGACGGACGTGAGATAGCTCTGCTTGACGCCCGCCTGGTTCAAACACCAGTACACAAAGCCGGAGCAGTCGAACGAGCTCGGCCCCTTGGCGCCGCGCACATACTTGCAACCCAGCTTGCTCTCCGCCACGTCGATGAGCCGTTCCACGCCGGTGGAGGACGACGAGCTGCCGGAGGACGAACTGCCGGAAGACGACGAGCCGGAGGACGAGCTGCCGGACGAGGACCCGGACGACGAGCTGCCGGAAGACGACGAACCGGAAGACGAGCTGCTGGAAGCGGCCTTCTTGGCCTTGCTCGAATTGAGCGTGTTCAGCGTGACGGTGCCGACCTTGCCGTCCGCGCCCAGGCTGTTGCGGCGCTGGAAGGCCATGACGGCCTCCTGCGTGATCTCGCCAAAGTATCCGGTCGCGTTCGCCGCGCGCATGTAGCCCAGCTCGGCCAGCCGCTTCTGGATCGCCACGACGTCGCTGCCGCTGTCGCCCAGCTTGATGACCTTGGACTGCGCGTCGCTCGAGAGCAGCAGCGCCTTCGTGGCCGGGCCAACGTTGCCATCCACGACGAGGCCGTTGGCCGACTGGAATTCGCGCACGGCGGCGGCGGTCGCCTTCGTGAACTCGCCGCTTGCCTTGCCGTCATAATATCCGAGCTTTTGCAGGCGCTGCTGGAACTCCTTGATTTCGTCGCTCTCGTCGCCCACGGAGTAAAACTTGGAGACGACCTCCGTGCTGTAGAGCTTTTCCATCGTCACATTGCCGACCTTGCCGTCGCCGGCGAGCTTGTTGCGCTCCTGGAACTCCTTGACGGCCGCCTCGGTCTTTTCGCCGAACGTGCCGGTGAGGTTCCCCTTGTCGGTGATGTAGCCCAGCTCATACAGCCGCTGCTGCACGCTCTTGACGTCCTCGCCCTCGTCTCCCACCTGCATGACGAACTGCTTGGCGTCGCCGCCCATCAGCACCGTGTACGTCTGGGAGCCGACTGTGCCGTCGACCGTCAGGCCGTTGTGGCGCTGGAACGTGCGAATTGCCGTCTCCGTAAGGGGGCCAAAATGTTCCGTCGGTTCGTCGGAATCCATATAGCCCAGCTCCATGAGCCGTGTCTGGATCGTGGCGATCACTTTCCCATCGTCGCCTTCTTTCAACACGGCAAACGGCGTGGCAGTCGGTTCGGCCGTCGCGTTGCCGCCGGACGTATCCGGCTCCGTGGCCGTCTGCGCCTGCGTCCCGTTTCCCGTCTGCTCCGCGTCATCGGCCGTAACGGGCGCAACGGGCGTATCCGGCTCTACCGGCACGGGGGTCACGTTGGGCAGCACGGGGACGTTCGTCGCCGCCAACTGCGCGCTGCGATCCCCGCCCGACACGGTCTGCGTGGACGGCTTGCCGGGCAGCGCAATGGCAATCACAAGCGCAACCACGAGCACGAGGCTCATGGCGCCGATGCCGACCCAGAGCGTGCGCGGCGGCAGGCTGGTCAGGAACTGGTACAATCTCCGGAACCCATCCTGAAGCGCCCGCCAGGCCAGCCGGCCCAGTTTTTTCATCAGTGCCAGAAAGATTTTCCCGGCCCGTTTGGCTAGCGCCCGGGTGCGGCGCCAAAAACGATTCATGTAAGCACGTTTCCTTTCTCAAAGCATCGCGTTACCTATTTTATGTGGATCCAGTATACCATGCAACTGTGTCCATTCCTTGAACAAAGGATAAACTCTTCTTCGGAAAATTATCCCCAAACCGGGGAGTTTTTCCTGCTTTTTGGCGTTCAGGCGCGCGCGAATCCCCCGCGGCGGTAATCCTGTATGGCGCCGGCATATGCAGAAAAGTCCTCCAGCACCTTGCCGGTGCCGATGGCCACGCAGCTGACCGGGTCCTCCGCCAGGTGGCACGGCACCCCGGTGTGCTCGGCGATGTAACGATCCAGCCCGCGCAACTGCGCGCCGCCGCCGGTCAGGCAGATGCCCGTTTCGGTGATGTCGGCCGCAAGCTCGGGGGGCGTCTGTTCAAACAGGCCGCGCACGCGCTCCATGATCTGCCGGAGCGGCTCCGCTGTGGCATCCACCAGCTCGTTGGTCGCCACCGGCACGGACTCCGGCAGGCCAGTAAGCAGGCTGCGGCCGCGGATCTCCACGATCTGCTGCTCCTTTTCGATGTGCGCCCGGCCATACGCGATCTTGATGTCCTCAGCGGATCGCTCGCCGATAGCCAGGTCGTGCTTGCGCCTCATATACCGCACAAGCGCCTCGTCGAATTTGTCCCCCGCCACGCGGATGGAATCGGACAGCACGACGCTGCCAAAGGAGATGACCGCGATGTCCGTCGTGCCGCCGCCGATGTCCAGCACCATGCTGCCCCGCGCGGCGGCAATGTCCACGCCCGCGCCAATCGCTGCGGCGATGGGCTCCTCGATCAGATAGCAATAGCGCGCGCCGGCCTCCGCCGCCGCCTCGACCACGCAGCGTTTCTCCGCTTCCGTCACGCCCGACGGCACACAGATGACCACGCGCGGCCTGAAAAACGGGCGCGCGCCGGCGACCTTTTTGAAAAAGTGGCGCAGCATGCGGGCCGTCACGTCGAAGTTCGAGATCACGCCGTCCTGCAGCGGCCGCACCACGGCAATGCCGGGCGGCGTGCGGCCCAGCATGGCGCGCGCCTCCTCGCCGATGGCGGTCAACCGTCCGGTCTGCCGCTCGACGGCCACGATGGACGGTTCCCGGAGCACGATGCCCTGGTGCTTCACGTACACCAGAATGCTCGAGGTGCCCAGGTCGATGCCGATGTCGGAGGTCTCAAACAGCCCCATAATCCCGCTCCCATTCCCAATGCATATAGATAAGTACATTATATCGTCTTCATCCATCCCGCAACAAGCAAACAAACTATGAACAGCGCCATTTGCGAAAAAACGGTAAAACCTGAGCCGAAGGTTGCGCATGACGAATTTTGTGTGATATAATACCTCAGTATATATAGCGTTTGTGCTGCGCGGAGGAGTCCTGAGGTTGAAACCCGCTGCAATACTGGATATTGGAAGCTCGAAAGTCGTCTGTCTGTGCGGCAGCTCCGTCCACACGGACGGGATCCTGGTGCACGGCGTCGGTATCTGCGAATATGCGGGCTTCGAAAACGGGGAATTCAACGACATGGCCTCCCTCGGCGAGGCGGTGCTGACGGCCATCGAGGACGCAGAACAGCAGAGCTGCACCCGCATCCGCGAGGTGGCCGTGGCGGTGCCCGCGCCGTTTGTGAAGCTCATCACCACGCGCGCCACGCTCCACATCGAATCGCGCAACCGCCGCATCACGGTGGACGACATCGACGACGTGATCTCCATGTCGCTCGAAAAGGCGCGCGCGCCGGAGCACCTGCTCATGCACAGCACGCCCGTCTCCTTCACCGTCGGCGGGATCGAGAGCGCAACGGTCCCCGAGGGCGCGCGCGCGGACGAGCTGTCCGCCGAGGTGTCGCACATGTACGTGCGCGAATCGTTCGTGCAGCAGATGGAGCGCATCCTCTCGTCCATGCACGTGGAGATCTCCATGTGCGTGAGCGCGCAGCTGGCCGAGGCCATCCACATCATCCCGGAGCAGGAGCGCGTGCGCCCGGCCGTGCTGATCGACGTGGGCTACTCACACACCGACGTCTGCCTCATCGAAAACGCGGCGCTGACCAACCTCCAGTCGTTTGAGCTGGGCGGCCAGCAGTTTGCGTCCGACCTGAGCTTTGGACTCGGCATTCCGATGGAATATGCCGAGCAGGTCAAGCGGCGCTACACGTTTTTGCAGGAGCCGCTCTCGAGTGTGGAGATCATCCGCATGCCGACCGGCGTCAAGCGTGTCGACCACCGCGTGGTGGACCTGATCGTGGACGCCAGGGCACAGGAGCTGGCCGACCTGATCAAAAAGGCGCTGCGCGACATGGGCATCCGGCCGGAATCGCGGCCCGTGATCTATCTCACCGGCGGCGGCATTTCGATGATGCACGGCTCGGGCGAATACCTGCGGCAGCAGCTGGGCTACCACGTCCGGCGGGACATGCCCTCCTACATGCACGAGATGAACTCGCCCAACTACACCAGCGCGTTTGGCGCACTCGACTTTGTGCTTCGCGCCAGCAACGAAAGCGAAGCGGCGGCACAGGAGCCCTCCGCCGGTTCTTTGTGGGACCGGATTTTGGATAAACTGCGAAACTTATTGATAAAATAAGGGGGAACGACGATGTTTGAACAGGATTATGAAAATGCAACTTTTGCTCAAATCAAGGTAATCGGCGTCGGCGGCGCGGGCTGCAACGCCATCAACCGCATGGTGCAATACGGCCTGCGGGGCGTGGAGTTCATCGCCGTCAACACCGACCGGCAGGCGCTGTACCTCTCCAAGTCAGAGGCCAAGATCCAGATCGGCGAAAAGCTGACGCGCGGCCTCGGCGCCGGCGCGGACCCGGAGATCGGCCGCAAGGCCGCCGACGAGAGCCGGGAGCTGCTCGTCGAGGCCATCAAGGGCGCCGACATGGTGTTCATCACGGCCGGTATGGGCGGCGGCACCGGCACCGGCGCGGCGTCGATCGTGGCCGAATGCGCCAAGGAGCTCGGCGTGCTGACCGTCGGCGTCGTGACCAAGCCCTTCACGTTTGAAGGCAAGGTGCGCATGCGCAACGCCGAGATCGGCATCGCGGCGCTCAAGCCGGTCGTGGACACGCTCATCACGATCCCGAACGATAAGCTCATCGACCTGGTCGGCCGCGCCAGCCTGCCAGACGCGCTGCGCGTCGCGGACGACGTGCTCCGCCAGGGCATCCAGGGCATCTCCGACCTGATCGCCGTCCCCGCGATGATCAACCTCGACTTTGCGGACGTCAAGACGATCATGAAGGAAAAGGGCCTCGCGCACATGGGCATCGGCAACGCCAACGGCGAAAAGCGCGCCGCGGAGGCAGCGCGCCAGGCCATCGAAAGCCCGCTGCTCGAGACCAGCATCAACGGCGCGCGCGGCGTGCTGATGAACATCACCGGCGGCCCGGACCTGAGCCTGCTCGAGGTCAACGAGGCGGCCGAGATCATCGCCGAGAGCGCCGACCCGGACGCGAACATCATCTTCGGCGCGGACATCGACGAGGCCATGGGCGACTCGCTGCGCATCACCGTCATCGCCACCGGCTTCGAGTCCGAGCGGACGATCCCGCAGGCGCCGGCCGGCAACATGTTCGGCGGCGGCTCGATCTTCACGCAGTCCGCCTTCCAGCAGCAGCAACAGCAGCAGGCGGCCTACCAGCAGCAGTCCGCGTTCCGCGCGCCGGTGCAGCAGCAGCGGCAGCAGCCGCAGCCCTTCTCCTCCGCGGCCTATGCGCCGCGCCGCCCCGTCGCGGCGGAAGAGCCCTCGGCAGAACCGGCCCCGCTCGGCGGCGAGGCGACGTTCGGCGAGAGCGACCTGCGCCGGGACTACAACGAAAAGCCCAAAAACAAGCTGGACGTGCCGGCGTTCCTGCGCAAGTAAGCGGAGCGCCGCACCCCCGGCAGTCGTTCCCACCTGCGCCCCGCTCCCCATTCGAGCGGGGCGCAGCCCGTTGTTTGCCCTCTACCTACCCCGACCGGCGCACAAGCCGGAGAAAGGAACTTCCCCCCATGCAATCCATCCTCATGATGATCCTTCCCAACTGTCCTCACTGCCGCCGCGCGCTCGCGCTGCTCGACGAACTGCGCGCCGAACGGCCGGACTATGCCGCCATCCCGCTGCAGATCGAGGACGAGAGCCGCAACAAGGCGCTGGCGGACTCGCTCGACTACTGGTACGTGCCGTGCTGCTTTGTGGGCGGCAAAAAGCTGCACGAGGGCGTGCCCTCGCGCGAGGCCATGCGCGCCGTGCTGGACGCCGCGCTTTTGGACGGGCCGAAAGGCTGACCGGCGGGCGCGGGCTTTCTCAGGCGCCGCCCGCCGGCGCGCAAAACCACCGGCGCAGCAAACGAACGTACGAGGCGCCGGAACGAACGGGAGAAGGGGATATGTTAAAGGCCATTTTGATTTCTGTTGCGATATTCTTCATCGCCTTGCTGCTCGAGGCAAGTATCGGCATCAGCTGGAACATGGCCGGCATCGGCACGCTGTTTGCCGTGGTCTCCATCGGCGGCTTCCTGCTGTACGCCATCGAGAAGAAACGGTAGCGGCCGTTCCGGCGGCAGGCTTCGCCGCAAGCGCGCCCGGCGACCGTGGCAGCGTACCACGGACAGGCGCGGGACCGGCATCCGTCGCGCCATCACGCCGGCGGATGGCTGAGCACGCGGCAAAACGATTGTGGAACGTGGAAAATATGAAACAGAAAACCGCCTTTCTTGCAGTTGGCGTCCTCCTGTTGGCAGCGGTTCTCATCGGTTGGACCGTCGGGGCCCGTGCGCCCGAAAACAAGGCCGCACAGTTTGTCAGGGAACATGGCGCCGCCTTTTCTGCGCTGGCAGATAGCGGCCAGCCAATCCCTGCAATACTAGACGGGATAGCGATCGATACGTGGGACGGCGCGCATCTCATGTACGAATTCCGATTGGGGACTGGAACCGGAGACCGTCAATACTGGGGCGTATACTACTCTCCCGACGACGTGCCTCTGCCGTTTCAAAATACCGACGTCTCTCTGCTGCCGGACGGCGAAGGCAGCTGGATCTGGCAGGCAGCGGGAGACAACCGTGGAACAACGAAAAAACTCGCTGAAAAATGGTACTACTTTGAGGCGGGTTTCTAAGTTGCAGGTGCGGTTGCAACCACGCCTGGAACGGAGGGGCTCATGAACTGTTTTGAAAAAATGCGGACGCCCGAAAGACACGACCCTCTGAAAAAAGAAATCGGCATCACCGCTGGTGTCCTGCTGTTGGGCGTCTGTCTTGGCGCGTTTTCAAAGTTTTTGGATTACCGTCAAGCGGAACTGCCGCCCTTTCTCAGTTTGATCGATCAAACGTTGGATCTTCACAATTTTCTTGGAACGTTTGCCCCGTGGGTCGTTCTGGCCGTCTTCCTTTCCATCAAAAGCAGCAGCGCCTTCCGGGCAGGGCTGCATGTCTTTGCGTTTTTTGCCGGAATGGTGACCAGCTATTATCTATACTCCAACTTTGTGGCAGGTTTCTTTCCGAAAAGCTATGCGATGATATGGGTTGCATTTACGCTTCTTTCCCCTGTTTTGGCGTTTTTCTGCTGGTATGCAACGGGGAAAGGGTGGTTTGCGTTTGCAGTTTCCGCCGGCATTTTGGGGTTTTTGATCCACTGTACGCTCGCCTACGGCATGTGGTATGTTGACGTTCGCTCCCCATTGCATCTGCTCATGCTGATCCTTGGCGTCGTGATGTTGCGGAAATCCTGGAAGGAAACCGTCGGCCTGGTTGCCGCTTCGATTCCGGTGGCTATCCTCCTGAGCGTGCTGATTCCTTTCGGGATATAGGCAACGGAACAAACATCGATCCACGAATGGGTGCCATCGGACTGCCAGATGGGAAACAAGCCGTCCTTCCATCGGGAGAGAGGGCAAGCCGACAGCGGCCAAGCGGGAGCCGCCCGAAGCCGGCAGGAAGCAGAAACAGTCCCCGCGCCCGGTGCGCCAATACGGCCGCAGCGCGCCCGTCACGGCGCCTGCAGCGTGTGCAGGGGCACCTGATAAACGGTAAACCGCCCCCAATAGACCTCCGAACTCACGACGAGGCTGTCCACGCCGTTGGAAAACAGATAGCCGCTGCCCGCCCGCTCCACAAACGAGACATGCCGCGTCCGCTCCACAAATTCCAGCAGTGCGGGGCACTCGCCCCGCGGCGCGATGTACACCCCATCGCCGCTGCCCACCTCGGCAAACGGCGTGTCGCCGTCGAGCTGTGCGGCGGCCAGCAGGTACGGGATCGGGTTGCCGCGCTGGAAGATCGCCCCGCCATAGCGCCAGAGCACGCCGCCCGCCGCGAGCAGCAGCGCCACGAGCGCCACGAGCACGCGCATCCGGCGCTTTTTCGTGCCGCCGCGGGCTTGCGCGCCCCCTTCCGGGGATGGGTCCGCCGGCGCGGCCGGCCGCGCCTCCCCCGCCTCCCCCGCGAGCAGCTCCTCCACGGAGAGCCCCAGCGCCGCCGCCAGGCCGGGTAACACGTCCACACCGGGGAAGCTCAGCCCGCGCTCCCACTTGGAGACGGCCTTGGCCGTAACGTGCACGCGCGCGGCCAGCGCCTGCTGCGTCATGCCGCATGCGCGGCGCCGGGACGCGATCAGCGCGCCGGTCTTTCCCCTGTCCAAAGGACCACCTCCTCTCCCCAGTATAGCGGCGCGGCGCCAAAAAGGCAACCGACCGCCGGTCGACTGGCCCGGCGGCCGGTATATTTGGGCGGCTCCTGCGCGTTCCCAAAATGGACGGGAGCCGTTACAGCAGCGTATATTGCAGCAGCTCATAGCGCAGGCGGCTGCCCTCGTCCGTCCCCTGCGGCAGCAGCGCCAGGGCGATGAACAGCTCCTCCGCCTCAGGCTGGTCCGTGCGGCGCAGGTAGGCGTATTCCCCGTCGATGCGCAACACGACATATTCCTTCGGTTCCCAGTTCACAGCCCGCGCACCTCACACACGCCGATCGCCTGCCGCACCTTCTCCGCCGTCTCGCGCACATAGGAGGGCGGATGGGCGGGCAGGTCCTCGTCCTTGCGCGGCCGGTACTGCTGCAAAAAATACCGCTCCGTCCCGCGCACCAGCTCCGCCGCGCCGACGACGTCCTCCGCCGTCAGCTCCGGCGCGAACGTGGTACGAAATTCATGCGCCACGCCGCTGTTCTGCAGCAGATAGATGCTGCGGCGCACGGCGTCCAGATCGCAGCGCACGCGCGTCACCGCGTCGTATTTCTCCGGCGACGCCTTGATGTCCATGGCCACGTAGTCCACGAGGCCGCGCAACAGCAGCTGTTGCAGCACGGCCGGCTTCATGCCGTTCGTATCCAGCTTCACGAGGAAGCCCAGCGCCTTGACGCGCTCCACAAACGGCACGATGTCCTGCTGCAGCGTCGGCTCGCCGCCCGACACGGTCACGGCCGGCAGCAGCCCCACGCGCTTTTCCAGATACGAGAGCACCTCCGCCTCCGGCACAAGCGGTACGCTGCCACGCAGGATCTGCTCGTTGTGGCAATAGGTGCAGTTCATGTTGCAGTGCGGCGTGAACACCACCGCGCACGGCTGGCCAGGATAGTCCAGAAACGACGTCTTGCGAAAGCCCGCGATCAGCATATGCCCTCTCTCCCTCCGCCGGCCGTGCGCCCCGGGACGGGTCGCGGCCGTAAGACAAACGCGCACCCGCCGCCGCTGGCGGGCCGGTGCGCGTCCTTTGCCCTGCTGCGCGCCGCCGCTGCGGCGCGCCCCCTGCGCTCAGATGACGAACTTCTGGCGCATCATGTACTCTTCCCGCTTGCCCGGGTTGTAGTTCTGCACCGGGCGCAGGTAGCCCACCACGCGGCTCCAGACCTCCGCCTCGCGCCCGCACTCGGGGCAGGTGAAGTGCTCGCCGGCGATATAGCCGTGCTCGTGGCAGACCGAGAAGGTCGGCGTGATCGAGATATACGGCATCTTGTACTTCTCGAACACCGTGCGGATCAGGTTCTTGCAGGTCTCGATGTCCTCGATCCGCTCGCCGATATACAGGTGCTGCACCGTGCCGCCGGTGTACAGCGACTGCAGCTCATCCTGCAAATCGCAGCACTCGAAGATGTCGTCGGTATAGGTGACCGGCAGCTGCGACGAGTTGGTGTACATCGGCTCGTCGATACCGGCCTGGATGATGTCCGGATAGCGCGCCTTGTCGAGCTTGGCCAGGCGATAGCTCGTGCCCTCGGCCGGCGTGGCCTCGAGGTTGTAGCTGTGGCCCGTCTCCTCCTGGAAGCGGATCATCAGGTCGCGCAGGAAGTGCATGACCTCGAGCGCGAACGCAAGCCCCTCCGGGCTGCCGATGTCCTTGCCGAGGAAGTTCAGGCACGCCTCGTTCATCCCGACCAGGCCGATGGTGTTGAAGTGGTTCGTCCAGTATTCGCCGGTGCGCGCCTTGACGTTACGCAGATAGAACGCCGAATACGGGTACAGCCCGCGGTCCGTCTGCTGCTCGATGATCTTGCGCTTGATCTCAAGGCTCGTCTTGCCGAGCGTGGCCAGGTGCGCCAACCGCTCAAAGAACTCCTCCTTCGTCTTGGACAGGTAGCCGATGCGCGGCAGGTTGATCGTGTACACGCCGATCGAGCCGGTCATCGGGTTGGAGCCAAACAGGCCGCCGCCGCGCTTGCGCAGCTCGCGCTTGTCGAGGCGCAGCCGGCAGCACATGGACACCGCGTCCTCGGGCGACAGGTCGGAGTTGATATAGTTGGCAAAGTACGGGATGCCGTATTTGCACGTGATGCGCATGAAGTCGTCCACGACCGGGCTGTCCCACTCGAAATCCTTCGTGATGTTGATCGTCGGGATCGGGAAGGTGAACACGCGGCCCTTGGCGTCGCCCTCGAGCATGACGGCGCAGAACGCCCGGTTGAACAGGTCCATCTCCTCCTGGAACTCGCCATAGGTGGCGTCCTTGTACTCGCCGCCGATGATGACCGGCTCGTCGCGCAGGGTCTTGGGCACCTTGATGTCGAACGTCAGGTTGGAGAACGGGCACTGGAAGCCCACGCGCGTCGGGACGTTGATGTTAAACACGAACTCCTGCAGGCACTGGCGCACCTGGTCGAAGTCCATGTTGTCATAGCGGATGAACGGCGCGCAATACGTGTCGAACGAGCTCCAGGCCTGTGCGCCGGCCGTCTCGCCCTGCGTGGTGAACGTGGAGTTGACGATCTGGCCGAGGAACGAGCGCAGGTGCTTGGCAGGCTTGGACTCCACCTTGCCCTCCACGCCGCCAAAGCCCTCCGACAGCAGCTGGCGCAGATCCCAGCCCGCGCAGTACGGGCCAAAGAACCCGAGGTCGTGGATGTGTACATCGCCGCTCTCGTGCGCCTTGCACACGTCGATCGGATAGACCTCATAGAGCCAGTATTTCTTCGTGAACGCCTCGCGGACATAGTTGTTGAGCCCGTTCACGCTCTTTTGCATGTTGGAGTTTTCCTTGATCTGCCAGTCCTTGTCGTTGAGGTAATCCCCGAACATGTCGATCGTCGCGCCGATGAGCGCGTTGATCTCGCGCGTGCCGCGGCGCTTTTCGCGATAGAGGATGTAGGCCTTCGCGGTGCGGGCGTGGCCCGCCTCGATGAGCACCTTTTCCACGATGTCCTGGATGCCCTCGACGTCGGGCGCCTTGTCGGTATAGCGCAGCTCCGCCAGGCGGATGACTTCGTCCGTCAGGCGCGCAGACAGCGCCTCATCCGTGCCGTTGACCGCCTGCGCGGCCTTCCAGATGGCGTTTTGAATCTTCTTTTTATCGAACGGCTCGGTTCTTCCGTCGCGCTTGACGATCTCAGTAAACATCCCTGTCATCCTCCCCTATCTATTGGCGCTTTCCACGCATTGTGTGCTTTGATAGTGTATCGCATACAAGATATTGTGTCAATCTCGGAATTTGCATACCATATTTTGATAAAATCGGTGGATATGCGGTGGATAAGCAGTGGAAAAAATTCCCTTGCAACTGGAAAAGTGTTGTAATTGGGGCGGTTTCCCACCTTTTTGCAACAGACCGGCCATGTGGATAAGGCGGGTACATGCTGTATGGAATGAATGGTTATGAATTTTGTTAAAAAAGAGTTCATAATTTGTTCTCGCTTTGTACAACAATTTGTAGCGTGAAACAAGTCGAAACACAATATCTTGTGGTTTTGTCCCCAACGCACCGAAAAAGCGCCCCCCTATCAGGGGGGCGCTTTTTCGGTGCGTTGGCTGCGCGATGCGCCGGATTACAGCGAGAACGTTTCGGTCAGGATCTCCACGATCTCCGCGCCGATCCGCTTTTGCGCCTCCACGGTGGATGCGCCGATGTGCGGCGTTGCGGAAACCCGCGGATGGTTGAGCAGCGCCGCGTTTTTCGGCGGCTCCTCTGCAAACACGTCCAGCCCCGCGCCATATACCTTGCCGGACTCGAGCGCCGCCAGCAGCGCGTCTTCATCGACGTTGTTGCCGCGGGACGTGTTGATCAGGATCACGCCGTCTTTCATCTGCGCAATGGTGTCCGCATTGACGAGCGGCTGGCCCGGCAGCGACGGCACGTGCAGCGAAATGATATCCGACAGCGCGAGCAGTTCCTCGAGCTCCACATAGCGCATGGTTTCGCACTCCAGGCTCGGATTGCGATACACGTCATAAGCGAGCACGCTCATGCCCAGCGCCTGGCAGCGGCGGCCCAGCGCCTGGCCGATACGGCCATAGCCCACAATGCCCACCGTGCGGCCCGTGATTTCAATGCCCTTGTATGCTTTCTTCTCCCAGCCGCCCTCGCGCATGCTGTGCCCCGCCGCAGAGATATACCGCGCAACGGAGAACATGTGCCCGAGCGCCAGCTCTGCCACGGCATCCGAACTGGCACAGGGCGTGTTGCGCACGATGAGGCCCTTCTCCTCGGCGTACTTCACGTCGATATTGTCCACGCCGACGCCGCCGCGGATGATGATGCGCAGGCGGCCGGCCTCGCACGCCGCGTCGATGTGCGGCACGCGCACCTTGGTCGCAGAGCGCACCACGAGCGCGTCAAACTCCTTCACGGCTTCCTTGAGCGCCTCCGGATCATAAAACCGGCAGACCACCTCACAGCCCTTCTGCTCCAGCGCGGCGATCGCGCCCTTCTCCATGCCGTCGGATGCCAAAATGCGGATCATATTGCCTCCTCCTTATGCGTGCTTGGCCTCATAGTCCTTCAAAAACGCGACCAGCGCCTCCACGCCCTCCTTGGGCATGGCGTTGTAGATCGAGGCGCGCAGGCCGCCGACACTCTTGTGCCCCTTGAGGTTGTCAAACCCGGCCGCCTTGCTCGCGGCGACGACCTCCGCATCCAGCTCCTTGCTGGCCGTGACGAACGGCACGTTCATCAGCGAGCGGAACGGCTTTTCCACGGTGCCGTGGAACATGGCGCTGCCGTCGAGAAAATCGTACAGGATGGCGGCCTTTTCCCGGTTCCGCCGGTCCATTTCCGCCAGGCCGCCGATCGACTTCAGATATTTGAACACCTTGCCGCACACATAGATGCACCAGCAGTTGGGCGTGTTGTACATGGAGCCGTTGTCGGCGTGCGTGCTGAACTTGAGATACACGGGCGTCTTCGCGTCCACGTCCTCGCGGATCAGGTCCTCCCGGATGATGACGATCGCCATGCCGGCCGGGCCGATGTTCTTCTGCACGCCGCCATAGATCACGCCGTAGTCCGCCACGTTGCACGGCTTGGACAGGAACATGCTGGACTGGTCGGACACGAGCACCTTGCCCTTGGTATCCGGCAGCTGCTGATAGGTCGTGCCGTGAATCGTTTCGTTCTCACAGATATAGACGTAGTCCGCAGCCGGGTCCACCGGCAGGTCGCGCCCATCGGGAATGTAGCTGTAGTTGCGATCCTCGCTGGTGGCCAGCAGGTTGATCTTGCCGAATTTCTTCGCCTCGGCATAGGCCTTCTTCGACCAGGCGCCGGAAACGATGTAGTCCGCCACGCCGTTTGGCATCAGGTTCATCGGGATCATGGAAAACTGCAGCGTGGCGCCGCCCTGTACGAACAGCACCTTGTAATTGTCCGGAATCCCCATGAGCGATCGCAGATCCGCCTCCGCCTCGTCGACGATGGTCTGGAACGCCTTTGAACGGTGCGACATCTCCATGACGCTCATGCCGCTGCCGCGGTAATTGAGCATCTCGTCCCGACATTCCTCCAGCACCTGCTGCGGCAGCATGGAGGGACCGGCAGAAAAATTGTACGTACGACCGTAATCCATCATATGAACCTCCTTTTCAGCGCCCGGGAAGCCAGGTTCCCGTGGCATCATAGTCCGCTATTCCCATAGCCGGAAAGGGCGCGGGAACGCCCTTTCGCACGCCGTATGGTTTGTGTGCCGTCCTGCTACCGCTCTTCTCGGAAATACGGCAGGCCCAGGCTCTCCGGCGGCTGATCCTCGCGGCGGCGGCGCAGCGACACCGCGATGAGCACGATGACCGTCGCGACGTAGGGGATCATCTTGAGCAGCTCCTTCACCGCAAAGTTCCCGCCCGTCGGCAACGACAGATACAGGATGTACAGCCCGCCGAACAGGATGGACGAGGGGATGCTCACGTTCGGCCGCCAGATCGTGAAGATGACCAACGCGATAGCCAGCCAGCCGCGGTCGCCAAAGGCGTTGTTCGACCACACGCCGCTGGCGTAATCCATGATGTAGTAGAGCCCGCCAAGCCCCGCGATCATGCTGCCCACACAGGTGGCCACGTATTTATACCGGTTGACGTTGATGCCGGCCGCATCCGCCGTGGCCGGGCTCTCGCCCACGGCGCGCAGCTGCAGGCCCACGCGCGTGCGCTTGAGCACATAGGAACAGATGAGCGCGATGATGATCGCCACATAGGCGAGGAAGCCGTATGAGAGGAACAGCTGCCCGAACACGCCGCAGTCGGCGGCAAACGGCAGCGACTTGGAAAAGTAGATGCTCGTGCCGGACAGCGCGATGGACGGCACCTCGCTGCCGGTCAGCTTGATGAGCGAACCGCCGAAGAAGTTGCCCACGCCCACGCCAAACGTCGTCAGCGCAAGGCCCATGACGTTCTGGTTGGCGCGCAGCGTGACCGTCAAAAAGCAGTACAGCAGGCCCATGAGCAACGACCCCAGCAGTGAACACACGAGCGGGATGCCGATGGCCAGGAACGCCGTCATGTTCTCCGCGCCGACGCCGTGCTCATAGAAGAACGAGCCGATCACGCCGCAGATGGCGCCCACGTACATCACGCCCGGGATGCCGAGGTTCAGGTTGCCGGATTTCTCCGTCAACGTCTCGCCCGTGCTGCCGAACAGCAGCGGGATACCCTGCATCACTGCACGCGGGAAAAATGTGATGAAATCAAACATGGGCGACGCCCTCCTTCTGCGCAGGCTTTGCGGCCCGGCGGAAATGGATTTGATAGTTGATGAAGAACTCGCTACCGATGATGAAGAACAGGATCACGCCCGTCAGGATGTCGGCAAACGACTGGTTGAGGCCAAAATCCGTGGAGATCTCGCTCGCGCCGCGGCCGAGCAGCACGAGCAGGAAGCTCGTAAAGATCATGAAGATCGGGTTGAACTTGGCCAGCCACGAAACCATGACCGCCGTAAAGCCGCGTCCGTCGGCCAGCGTGGTCGTGAGCGTGTGCTCCGTGGAGCCCACGAGCAGCAGGCCCGCCACGCCGCAGATCGCGCCGGAGAGCAGCATCGTGCGCACGATGACGCGCTCCACGTTGATCCCCACATAGCGCGCCGTGCGCTCGCTCTCGCCGACGACGGCAATCTCATAGCCGTGCTTGCTGTAGTTGAGGTAGATGTACAGCAGTACCGTGAGCACCGCGACGACGACGATGCTGAGCAGATAGCGGTATTCGCCGATCTGCGGCAGCCAACCGACATGCGACGACTGGTTGATGATGCCGATCTTGCCGGCGCCCTTGGGCACCTCCCACAGGATGACGAAGTAGGCCACCAGCTGTGTAGCGATGTAGTTCATCATCAGCGTGAACAGCGTTTCGTTCGTGTTCCAACGCGCCTTGAAAAAGCCGGGGATCGCCGCCCAGACCGCGCCCGCCGCGATGCTCGACACGATCATGCAGAGGATGACCGCCCAGTTGGGCAGCACATCCCGCAGGCAGATCATGCACGCCGCGCACGCCAGCGCGCCCGCGAGCACCTGTCCCTCGGCGCCGATGTTCCAAAAGCGCATCTTGAACGCCGGCGTGACCGCAAGCGAGATGCACAGTAGCACCGCCAGGTTCTGGAACAGCACCCACGTCTTGCGCGCCGTGCCGAAGCCTCCGTCGAGGATGGCGGCATAGATGTCGATCGGGTTCTCACCGGTGAGCAGCGTGGTGATCAGCGCGCAAACGACCAGCGCCAGCACCAGCGCAATGCCGCGGATGCCCCAGGCCTTCTGCCAGGGCAGCGCCGCGCGCTTGGAAATGTGGATCAGGGGCACGCGATTGGTGTTACTCATGGGCACTTTCACCTCCGAGACGGGTCATCATCATGCCGACGTTGCGCTTATCCGCGCCGCGCCCGGGGACGATGCCGCTGACCCTGCCGCTGCACAGCACGAGGATGCGGTCGGCCAGTTCCAGCAGCACGTCGAGATCTTCGCCGACAAAGATGACGGCCACGCCCTTCTGCTTTTGCCGGTTCACGAGGTCGTAAATCGTGTAGGACGAGTTGATGTCCAGCCCGCGCACCGCGTACGCCGTGAGCAGCACCGACGGCGCGGACGAGATCTCGCGCCCGACGAGCACCTTCTGCACGTTGCCGCCGGAGAGGCGCCGCACCGGCGTGAAGATGCCCGGCGTCACCACGTCCAGCTCCTCCACGACGCGCTTGGCCAGCGCGCGCGGGCTCTTGCGGTCGGTAAACATGCTCCTGCCGTTGCGGAACGAACGCAGCATCATGTTGTCCGCCAAATCCATGCTGCCGGCGAGCCCCATGCCCAGCCGGTCCTCCGGCACGAACGAGAGCAGCACGCCCTTTTGCTGGATGGCCAACGGGTCGCACCCGAGCAGCTCGCTCTCCGCGCCGTCGTCCGCGACGTAGCGGATGCTGCCCTTTTCCGCCGCCTGCAGGCCGGCGATGGCCTCCAGCAGCTCCTTCTGCCCGCTGCCGGAGATGCCCGCGATGCCGAGGATCTCGCCGCTGTTGGCCGTGAACGACACGTCCTCGAGCTTGAGCACCCCGTCGGCGCTGCGCACCGTCAGCCCTTCCACGCGCAGGCGCGGCTTCGGGTCGACCGGGTCCGGCCGGTCGATATTCAGCGTGACCTGGCGGCCGACCATCATGTTCGTCATCTCCTGCGCGTTCGTCTCGCGCGTGACGAGGTCGCCCACAAACTTGCCATGCCGCAGCACGACCACCCGGTCGGACAGCTCCTCCACCTCGTTGAGCTTGTGCGTGATGAGCACGATGGCCTTGCCCGCGTCGCGCATGTTGCGCAGCACGGCAAAGAGCTTTTCCGTCTCCTGCAGCGTGAGCACGGCCGTCGGCTCGTCGAGAATCAGGATATCCGCCCCGCGGTAGAGCACCTTGACGATCTCGACCGTCTGCTTTTGCGACACGGACATGTTGTAGATCTTCTGGTTCGGGTCCACCTCGAAGCCATAGGCGTCGCAGATCTCCTTGACGCGCGCGGCAACGGCCTTCAGGTCCAGGCGCTGCTTGCCCGGCAGGCCGAGGATGATGTTCTCCGCCGCAGTCAGCACGTCCACGAGCTTGAAGTGCTGGTGGATCATGCCGATGCCGAGGTCGAACGCGTCCTTCGGGCTTCCGATGGACACCTTGCGCCCGTCCACCTCGATTTCGCCCTCATCCGGGAAATAGATGCCCGAGAGCATGTTCATGAGCGTGGTCTTGCCGCTGCCGTTCTCCCCAAGCAGCGACAGGATCTCGCCGCGGTAGATGTCGAGGTCTACGCTGTCGTTCGCCGTAACGCGGCCAAAGGTCTTGGTGATGTTGCGCATGCGCACCGCTGGGATCTTCGTTTCCAATGACTTCCCTCCTCTATCCAGGGGTTCGGCAAGGGCTCCGCCGAACGGGGCGGCGCAGGGATGCGAGCCGCTGCGCCGCCCCCTCCGGCGGAAGCAGGAATGGGGGGAAGCCCCGTCCATGAGGGCGGGGCTTCCGCTTGACGTTGATTAGAAGGCTTCGTCGAGCAGCGTGATGCCGTCGATGCGCAGATCGAAGTACGGCGCGCTGCGGTACTCGGACTCGTGGAAGTAACCGTCGCTGATGACCTCGGTGTCCGGGGTGTAGGCGTCGTCCGTATCCACGTCAGCCATGTAGCTGGTCAGCGTCTTGCCGTCCACGGTGAACGTGGAGGTGTCGAACACGTGGAGTTCGCCGGCAACGATCTTGGCCTGCGCCTCGGCAATCGCCTCCGCGGTGCCCTCGGCCGCCACGGCCTCGTTGACCTCGGTCAGCACGACCGAACCCTCTTCAATGCCGCCGCACCAGTCGGCCGGGATCGCTTCGCCGTTCATGACCGACTCGATGGCCAGCTTGTAGTACGGCGTCCAGTCGATGCGGGAGGAGATGATGAACGTGTTCGGGCAGGCGTCGATCGTGCTGCCGTTGTAGGACACGTTCGGCACGCCGGCCTCTTCGCAGGCCGTCGGCGCGCCCATGGAGTCGGCGTGCTGGCTGATGAGCTTGCAGCCGTTGTTGATGAGCAGCGTGGCGCCTTCCTTCTCGGCCGTCTCATCGTACCAGGAGCTGGTGAAGGTGACCTCCATCGTGACCGTCGGGCACACGGAGCGGGCGCCGAGGAAGAAGGAGGTGTAGCCGGAGATGACCTCCGCATAGGTGTACGCGCCGACGTAGCCGATCTTGGCTTCCTCAGCGGTGAACTCGCCCGCCTCGATCATCTCGTTGAGCTTCATGCCGGCCGCGATGCCGGCCAGGTAGCGGCCCTGATAGATGTCAGCAAACGCGTTGTGGTAGTTGTCCAGGCCCTCGGTGTGGGCGCGCGTGCCGGTCGAGTGGCAGAACTGCACCTCCGGGAACTCCTGCGCCGCCTGGAGCATGTACGGCTCATGGCCGAAGCTGTCGGCAAAGATGATGTCGCAGCCCTCGTCCACGAGCTCCGCCGCCGCATCGTAGCACTCCTGTCCCTCGGGGACGTTGACGCGCAGGATGTACTGATCCTCCGTCAGGCCCAGCTCGGAGCAGGCCTGATTGGCAGCGTTGATGAAGTTGAGGTCATAGGTGGAGTTTTCGTCGTGCAGGAAGATGAATCCTACTTTGATGGGATCGGCTTCGGCGCCGTCATCCGGCGTGTCCGTGCCTTCGTTGTCCGCTACCGGCGCCGCCGTGTCGTTGGCATCCGCATCGTCGCCGGACGGCGTGCCGGTCGTGCATGCCACGAGCCCGAACACGAGGGTCAGACAAAGCAACAGAGCAAGCAGTTTCTTCATTTTTAACCTCCTTATGATTGTTGCATATTCTACATCCTTGCGGATGCGGCAACCGGAAAAGACGGGGAACCACAAAAGCCAAGGTCAGGCGAATCCCTTCTGCGGGCCGTCTACGCGGCACTTCCAACCGCGTAACGCACCTTTCATGTCCCGGCGGCACTTCCCACCGCCCCGGGGCGTCTCTCCCCGGCGAACACCGTCACGGCTTGCCCGCCGCGCGCGGCACGTTTTTCATATCCTAAAAGACAGCGTCTGTATTCTGTTGTCCGTTTCCCGGCGCGCCCCCGCGCCGGCCGGCACGCTCAGGCGAGGATGCCGCTCTCCTCCAGCGCGGCGAGATCGGGCTCGCACAGCCGCGGCTTGCCCGCCGCGCGCAGCGCGTTTTTCACGTCCTTGAGCCCGCTGCCCGTGCTGATGGCGGTCACGGTCTCGTCCGGCCGGATCAGCCCGTCGGCCACCGCCTGGATGACGCCCGCCGTCGCGGTCACGCCGGCAGGCTCTCCGAACACGCCCTCGGTGCGGCCCAGCACGCGCATCGCGTCCAGAATCCGCTCGTCCGAAACGGCGATCCACGCGCCGCCGCTCTCCCGCACCGCGCGCAGCGCCTTGACGGGGTTGCGCGGCACGCCCACGGCGATCGAATCCGCCAGCGTGTTCTCCGCGGTGGGCCGGAGCGGCCGGTTCTCCCGCGCCGCGTCGACAAACGGGCAGCAGCCGGTGGACTGCACGCCCAGGATCTTCGGGATCCGCTCGATCAGCCCCAGGCGGTACAGGTCATAAAACCCGTTGTACACGCCGCCGATCGTGCAGCCGTCGCCCACGGAACAGGCGACCCAGTCCGTCACGTTCCAGCCGAGCTGCTCGGCAATCTCCAGCGCGACGGTCTTCTTGCCCTCGGTCATGACCGGGTTGATGCCCGCGTTGCGGTTGTACCAGCCGTATTTCTCGATGGCCGCCTTGGACAGGTCGAACGTGGCCTTGTAGTCCCCGTGGACGGAGACCACCCGCGCGCCGAAGATCATCAGCTGCGCGACCTTGCCCTCCGGCGCACGCTCCGGGACGAAAATGACCGCCTTGAGCCCCATGCGCGCGGCGCTGCCGGCGCAGGAGGAGGCGGCGTTCCCCGTGGAGGAGCAGGCGATGGTATCGTATCCGAGCTCGATGGCCTTGGCCACCGCCACGCCCGACGCGCGATCCTTGAGCGACGCCGTCGGGTTCAGCCCGTCGTCCTTGATGTAGAGCGCCTTCACGCCCAGCTCGCGCCCGAGCGAAAGCGACTCGTACAGCGGCGTCCAGCCGATGCGCAAAAAGCGCGACACGTCCACCGAGTCGGCAACGGGCATCAACGCGCGGTAGCGCCACATGCTGTTGTCACGGCAGGCGGCCAGGCTCTCGCGCGTGAGGTCGCGGGCGATTTCATCATAATCGTAGAGAATGTCCAGTATGCCCTTTTCCCCGCAATGCGGGCAGGTCATCCGTTCCGGCTCGAACGGAAATTCCCGGCCGCAGATCGTGCAGCGATATCCGGCAACGCGTCGCATGGCGGCATCCTCCCAACCCAACACAAGAAAATGTGTCTCTATCATAGCAGTTTTTGGGGAAGTTGTACAGTAGGATTTTTGTGTTCAAAATAATTTTTGTTTGCAAAAATAAATTTTAGGTTTTCGGCCGCTCTCTATTGCGCGCGCACACGGCGCATAGTATAATGAACTGACACACAAAGATACTGCATTTCTCTCGTGTAACAATCTGAAAGGGGATCGTATTTTCATGCTTTGGATCGGTAACGGCAGGCTTATCACACGCGACAACGGCACATTCCTCGAACACGGCGCGGTCGTCATCGACGGCGAGCGGATCGTCGCGGTGGGCGACAGCGAGACGCTGCGGCAAACATATCCGGACGCCGAGCAGATCGACGCCAAGGGCGGCGTCATCATGCCGGGCCTGATCAACATGCACAACCACATCTACAGCGCGTTTGCGCGCGGCCTCTCGATCAACGGTTACAACCCGAAGGACTTCAACGACATCCTGGAGGGGCAGTGGTGGAAGATCGACCGCCACCTCACGCATGAAAACAACCGCCTCTCCGCGCTCGCGGTCTATGCCGACTGCATCAAAAACGGCGTGACGACCGTGTTCGACCACCACGCGAGCTTTTTCGACGTGCCCGGCAGCCTCGACGACATCGCGTCCGCGGCGACCGCGCTCGGCGTGCGCGCAAGCCTCTGCTACGAAGTGTCCGACCGCGACGGCGCGAAAAAGGCCGAGGAATCCGTGCTCGAAAACGAGCGGTTCATCCTGCGCACCCAGGCGGAGGGCTCCGACATGCTGCAGGGCATGATGGGCCTGCACGCCTCGTTCACCGTATCGGACGAGACGCTGCGCCTGTGCGAGCGGCACCGCCACGGCGCGGGCTATCACGTCCACTGCGCCGAGGGGCCGGCCGACCTGGCGCACTGCCTCAAGACCTACGGCAAGCGCATCATCGAGCGGTTTTACGACGCCGGCGTGCTGGGCGACCACACGCTCGCCATCCACTGCGTCCACATCAACCGCGCCGAGATGCAGCTGCTCAGCGACACCGGCTCCATGGTCGTGCACAACCCGGAATCGAACATGGGCAACGCCGTCGGCTGCGGCCCGGTGCTGCACATGCTCCGTGAGGGCGTGACGGTGGGCCTCGGCACCGACGGCTACACCAACGACATGCTCGAGAGCTACAAGGTCGGCAACATCATCCACAAGCACCACCTGTGCGACCCGACCGTGGCCTGGGGCGAGATCCCGGCCATGCTGTTTGACAACAACGCGGCGATGGCCGGCCGGTTCCTCAAGGCGCCCGTCGGCGTGCTCAAGCCCGGCGCCTATGCCGACGTGATCGTGACCGACTACGACCCGCTCACGCCGATGGACGGTTCGAACGTCAACGGGCACATCCTCTTCGGCATGCAGGGCCGCTCCGTCACGCACACGGTGTGCAACGGCAAGGTGCTCATGCGCGACCGCGTGCTCACCGGCATAGACGAACAGGCGCTCATGGCCGAATGCCGCGAGAGCGCGCGGCGGCTCTGGACGTCCATCAACGGCTGAACCCCAAGGAAGGAGGAGACGACTGTATGACCGACCTCATGACCCCCATCCCCTTTGCCCAGCTCATGCGCTGGATCCTCGCCGAGCGGCAGGCCGGCAGCGTGTTTGGCCTGCACCGGGCGTTTCAGCCCGCGCCCGGCAAGCTCCTGTCCCTGTTTGGCGAGCGGCTCGAGGCGCCCTTTGGCCCCGCCGCCGGCCCGCACACGCAGCTGGCGCAGAACCTGATCGCCGCCTATTACGCCGGCAGCCGCTTCTTCGAGCTCAAGACCGTGCAGATCATGGACGGCGAGGAGCTCTCCCGCTGCGTGCCAAAGCCCTGCATCGCCGCCGAGGACGAGTGCTACAACTGCGAGTGGTCCACCGAGCTGACCGTGCCCCAGGCGTTTGACGAATACGTCAAGGCCTGGTACGCGCTCAAGCTCCTCACCCGCGCGTTCGGCTGGGGCGACCCGGACGGCTTCATCTTCAACATGAGCGTCGGCTACGACTATGCCGGCATCACGAGCGAGAAGATCGACCGCTTTATCGAGGGGCTCAAGGACGCGTCCCACACCGCGATCTTTGCCGAGTGCCGCGCCTGGGCCGAAGCGCACCTTGCCGAGCTACCCGGCGTGGACGCCGCCTACCTCGACGCCATCAGCCCGCGCATCTGCACCTCGATCACGCTGTCCACGCTCCACGGCTGCCCGCCGCAGGAGATCGAACGCATCGCGGCCTACCTGATCGAGACGAAGCACCTGCACACGTTCGTCAAGTGCAACCCGACCCTGCTGGGCTATGACTTTGCGCGCCGCACGCTGGACGGGCTGGGCTTTGACTACATCGCCTTCGACGACCACCACTTCAACGAGGACCTGCAATACCGCGACGCGGTGCCCATGTTCAAGCGCCTGCTGACGCTCGCCGGGGAACACGGCCTCTCGTTCGGCCTGAAGCTCTCCAACACCTTCCCGGTCGACGTGCGCCGGGGCGAGCTGCCGAGCGAGGAGATGTACATGAGCGGGCGCGCGCTCTATCCGCTGACCATCGAGATGGCGCACCGCCTGAGCCGCGAGTTCGACGGCAAGCTGCGCCTGTCCTTCTCCGGCGGCATCGACCACTTCAACATCGAGCCGCTGTTCGACGCGGGCGTGTGGCCCATCACGATGGCGACCACGCTGCTCAAGCCCGGCGGCTACCAGCGCTTCACGCAGCTGGCCGAACAGCTGCAAAAGCACGACTATGCGCCGTTTGACGGCGTATCCGTCGGCAAGGTCGCGTACCTGTCCGACCTGGCCCGCCGCGACGCGCGCCAGCACAAGGCGATCAAGCCGGCGCCCCGGCGCAAGCTGGACGGCAAGGTGCCGCTGCTCGACTGCTTCACCGCCCCCTGCGCGCACGGCTGCCCCATCCACCAGGACATCCCCGAATACGTGGAGCTGGTGGGCAAGGGCGCATACGCCGACGCATTGAAACTCATACTGGAAAAGAACCCGCTGCCGTTCATCACCGGCCGCATCTGCAGCCACCGCTGCATGGACAAGTGCACGCGCAACTTCTATGAAGAGAGCGTCCACATCCGCGACGCCAAGCTCGCCGCCGCGCGCAACGGGTTTGACGCCGTGATCGGCACGCTCAAGCCGGGCGCGCGCCTTGCGGACGTGCGCGTGGCCGTCGTCGGCGGCGGCCCGGCCGGCATGGCCGTCTCCTTCTTCCTCGGCCGCGCGGGCGCGGCGGTGACGCTGTTTGAACAGCGCGAGCAGCTCGGCGGTATCGTCCGCTACGTGATCCCGCCGTTCCGCATCGGGGAGCTGGGCATCGACCGCGACGTGCAGATCATGCAGTCCATGGGCGTGGACGTCCGCACCGGCACGAAGGCGCCGGACGCAGCGGCGCTGCGCGCGGCGGGCTATACGCACATCGTCTACGCCATCGGCGCGTGGAAGCCCGGCGGCGTCTCGCTCGAGGCGGGCGAGGCGATGAACGTGCTGCGCTTCCTTGCAGACTACAAGGCCGGCACGCTGCCCCCGCTCGGGGAGGACGTGATCGTCATCGGCGGCGGCAACACCGCCATGGACGCGGCGCGCACCGCGCGGCGCGTGCCGGGCGTGAAGCACGCGCGGCTGGTCTACCGCCGCACGCGCCGCTACATGCCGGCCGACGAGGAGGAGCTGCAGTTCGCGCTCGACGACGGCGTGGAATTCTGCGAACTGCTTGCGCCGCGCGCGCTGCGGGACGGCAAGCTGCTCTGCGACGTGATGCGCCTCGGCGATCCGGACGCCTCCGGCCGTCGCTCCCCCGTCCCGACGGGCGAGACGGCGGAACTGCCGTGCTCCACGCTCATCGCCGCGACGGGCGAACGCGTGGACGGCGAGGCGCTCGCCGCGAACGGCATTGCGCTGAACGAGCGCGGCCGCGCGGCAGTCGACGGCCTGTTGCAGACGAACCTCGACGGCGTATACGTCATCGGCGACGCGAACCGCGGCCCGGCCACGGTGGTCGAGGCCATCGCGGACGCGCGCACCGTGGCGGACGCGATCGTCGGCGAGCACCGCTATGCCGTGCCGGAAAACGCGGCCGTGAGCGAGGAGAGCTGCATCGCCAAGCAGGGCGTGCTCCAGGTGTACGACTGCGCCACGCACGAGGCGGGCCGCTGCCTGCACTGCTCCACCATATGCGAGTGCTGCGTACAGGTCTGCCCGAACCGCGCCAACATCGCCATCCGTGTCAAGGGCCAGCCCATGCCGCAGATCCTGCACGTGGACCGCATGTGCAACGAGTGCGGCAACTGCGCCGTGTTCTGTCCCTATGACAGCCGCCCCTACAAGGAAAAGCTGACGCTGTTCTCCGACCGCGCCGCCTTTGAAGAGAGCGACAACCCCGGCTTCCTGCCGCTCGGCGGCAAAAAGCTGCTGCTGCGCACCGACGGCGCGGCGCAGGAGATCGACCTCGACGCGCCGCCCGCCGCGCTGGACCAGGCGCTCGAGCGCTTCCTTCTCGCGGTGCTGACCGATTACAACTACCTGATCTGACGGCCCCATCCGGCCACCGCTGCGGGCGGGGCGGCGCGCGCCGCCCCCGCCCCACCCATTTCAAGCATAAGGAGATGGCCTGCCATGGCTGCTACCTTCACCGTCAACGGCCAGACCGTGACGGTCCAGCAAAACCAGAAGCTGCTGCGCTACCTGCGCGACACGCTGCGCCTGACCTCCGTCAAGGACGGGTGCAGCGAGGGCGCGTGCGGCACCTGCACCATCCTGCTCGACGGCAAGCCGGTCAAGGCGTGCGTGCAGCAGACCGACAGGCTGGACGGGCGGCACATCCTGACCGTCGAGGGCCTGTCCGACTTTGAAAAAGAGGTCTATGTATACGCCTTCGGCACGGCCGGCGCGGTACAGTGCGGCTTCTGCATCCCCGGCATGGTGCTGTGCGCCAAGGCGCTGCTCGACGTGAACCCAGACCCGGACGAGGCCGCCATCCGCCACGCGCTGCGCAACAACATCTGCCGCTGCACGGGCTACGTGAAGATCATCGAGGCGGTGCGCATCGCCGCCGCCGTACTGCGCGCCGGCAAGATTCCGAAGGCTGACGGCGACTGGCGGCTCGGCGCGCGCGTGCCGCGGCTGGACGTGCGCGAAAAAGTGCTGGGCACCGGCGTGTATACCGACGACATCGAGCTGCCCGGCATGCTCCACGCCTCCGCCGTGCGCAGCAAATACCCGCGCGCGCGCGTGCTGGCCATCCACACCGAACGCGCCAGGGCGCTGCCCGGCGTCGCCTGCGTGCTGACGGCGGACGACATCCCGTGCCTGCACAAGGTGGGCCACCTCAAGCGCGACTGGGACGTGATGATCGGCGTGGGCGGCATCACCCACTACCTGGGCGACGCCATCGCGCTCGTCGCGGCGGAGACGCCGGAGATCCTGGAAGCGGCAAAGGCGCTCGTCGAAGTCGAATACGAAGAGCTCCCGCCCGTCCGCTCCGCGCAGGAAGCCATGGCCGAGGACGCGCCACAGCTCCACGAGGGCGGCAACCTGCTCGCCCACCGCCACGTGCGCCGCGGCGACGCCGACAAGGCGATCCGCGAGGCGCCGCACGTGCTCTCCGCGCACTTTACGACGCCGTTTACCGAGCACGCGTTCCTCGAGCCGGAGTGCGCCGTGGCGCAGCCGTGGGGCGAGGGCGTGCTGATCTACTGTTCCGACCAGAGCGTGTACGACACCCAGCACGAGATCTGCCCCATGCTCGGCCTGCCGCCGGAGCTGGTGCGCGTGGAAAACAAGCTCGTCGGCGGCGGCTTTGGCGGCAAGGAGGACGTGGTCGTGCAGCACCATGCGGCGCTCGTCGCATACCTGCTCAAGCGCCCCGTCAAGGTCAAGCTGACGCGCGCAGAGAGCATCCTCATCCACCCCAAGCGCCACCCGATGGACATGGATTTCACGCTCGCCTGCGACGACGACGGCACGATCCTCGGCGTCAAGGCGCAGGTCGTCGCGGACACCGGCGCCTATGCGTCGCTCGGCGGCCCGGTGCTCGAGCGCGCCTGCACGCACGCGGCCGGCCCCTACAACTACCAGAACTTTGAGATCGACGGCAAGGCGTACTACACGAACAACCCGCCCGCCGGCGCGTTCCGCGGCTTCGGCGTGACGCAGACGTGCTTCTGCATTGAAACGCTGCTCAACCGCATGGCGCACAAGCTCGGCATCTCCCCCTGGGAGATCCGCTACCGCAACGCCATCCGCCCGTGGCAGACGCTGCCGAACGGCCAGATCGTAGACGACTCCACCGGCCTCGTCGAGACGCTCGAGGCCGTGCGCGACATCTATGAATCCAGCCCGCGCGCCGGCATCGCCTGTGCGATGAAGAACGCGGGCGTGGGCGTCGGCATCCCCGACACCGGGCGCGTGCGCCTGTGCGTGGAGCAGGGGCGGCTGGCCATCCACTCGGGCGCATCCTGCATCGGGCAGGGTGTGGGCACGGTGCTCGTGCAGATCGTGACGGAGACGACCGGCCTGCCGCGCGACCAGATCCACTACGACCGCGTGAACACGTTCGACGCGCCAGACTCCGGCACCACCTCCGGCTCCCGCCAGACGCTCATCACGGGCGAGGCGTGCCGCCGCGCCTGCACGCTGTTCAACGCGGCGCGGCAGGGGCGGAGCCTTTCCGACATGGAGGGCGAAGAGTTCTACGCCGAATACCTGGCCAAGACCGACCCGCTCGGCGCCGACAAGCCGAACCCCGTGAGCCACGTCGCCTACGGCTATGCCACACAGGTGGCCATCGTCGGCGAAGACGGGCGGCTCGAGCGGATCGTCGCCGCGCACGACGTGGGGCGCGCCGTGAACCCGCTGTCCATCGAAGGGCAGATCGAGGGCGGCGTCGTCATGAGCATGGGCTACGCGCTGACGGAGCAGTTCCCGCTCGACAACTGCAGGCCCACCGCGCGCTTTGGCACGCTCGGCCTGTTCCGCGCCGACAACGTGCCCAAGGTGCAGGCCATCATCGTCGAGAAGCCGGGGCTCAACGTGGCCTACGGCGCCATCGGCATCGGCGAGATCACCTCCATCCCCACCGCGCCCGCCATCGCAGAGGCCTACTACCGCTACGACGGCAAGGAGCGCAACAGCCTGCCGCTTGCGGACACGCCGTATTCGCGCAAAAAGAAATAGGCCCTGCGGCCATTGGAAATTGGAAGCAGAAAGGCGCCCCGCCGGCAACGCCGGGGGCGCCTTTGTCTGTGCCGCCAGTCAGGCTGGGCAGCAACCCGCCCGATGGGCGCTTTTGGCTATGGCATTATGCCGCGCCGTATGGTATACTGTTCGACAACACCGTGTATTAGGAGGATTGACTATGTTCCGTGACAAAGCGGGCAACCTTTCCATCGGCAAGATCATCCTGGCCGTCGCCGTTTTGCTGGCTCTCGGCGTGCTGATCTCTTCCAGCTTCGTCGTCATCCCCGCCGGACATACCGGCGTTGTGCTGACATTCGGCCGCGTCAACGACGTGGTGTTGCAGGAGGGCCTGCACTTCAAGCTGCCGTTTGCGCAGCAGGTCGTCACGATCGACAACCGCATCGTCAAGCTCGAGGTGACCACCGAGGCGTTCAGCAAGGATTTGCAGACCGTTTCCACCGTGCTTGCGGTCAACTATCGCGTCAACAAGGACCAGAGCCAGAACATCTACAAGGAGATCGGCCCCAATTTTGAAGACGTGCTCATCACGCCCGTGGTCAACGAGGTGCTCAAGGCCGTCACCGCGGAATACACCGCCGTGGACCTGGTCGGCTCCCGCGGCGAAGTCAGCGTGCTGCTCAACGAGGGGCTCAACAGCAAGCTCAACGAATATGGTATCTATGTCAACGAACTGAACATCATCAACTGGGATTTCTCTGAGGAATACATCGCAGCGGTCGAGGCCAAGCAGGTGGCCGAGCAGAACCTCATCAAGACGCGCACCGAGCAGGAACAGGCGCTCGTCATTGCCAACACGGAGGCGGAAAAGCGCGTCATAGCCGCGGAAGCGGAAGCCAATGAGATCAAGGTGCTGGCCGAGGCCAACGCCGAGAGCAACCGAATCCTGACCGAGTCGCTGACCGAGCTGCTGCTCCAGTACCAGTCCGTGCAGAAATGGGACGGCAAGCTGCCCACCGTCATGTCCGGCGCGGAGAACACGCTCATCGACATCCCGCTGCCCACCGCGGGTGAGTGACCCCCCACGCAATACGAACACCGGCGCCCCTGCCAGACAAGGCAGGGGCGCCGCTTTGCATTTTTGCATTTCGTTTCCGTCCGCCCGCGCTGCCGGCAGCCGGCGGTCCGTCAGCCCTGGCGCACGAGCGACACGACCTGGGCCCCGATGAACCGCTGCCCCTCGTCGGTCAGGTGCAGCCCGTCGTCACAGAGCATGAAGAACATGTCCCTGTCGAGCAGGCAGGCCTCGCGCAGATCCACCAGCGCGCACTGCATCTGGCGCGCCACCCGCTCCACGAGCAGCGAATACATCTCCTGGAACCGGTAGATCCGCTGCTTGTCGCCAAGCCAGCGCAGGATGTTGGCTGCGTTGAGCTTGTCGCCCACGAGGAAGCGGAAATATTTCTCCGCGTCGATGGGCGGCAGCGTCATGAGGATCGGCCGGATGCCGCGCTCGCGCAGCAGCGTCACCATGCGCCGGAGCGTATCCGCAAAGACGTGCGGCAGCGTGTTGGGCAGATGCTCGGCCTCCGGGTCGTCCGAGATGGCCTGCCAGTCGAAGTTGCAGTCGTTGCCGCCAAACTCGATGACCGCCGCATCGGCCGTCATGCCGCCGGCCAGGTCCTTTTCCATCAGCGCCAGTCCCTGCGGCGCGGTGTAGCCAAAGCGCGCGCGGTTGATGATGTGGATGTCCAGCTCCCGTTCCGCCACGGCCACGGCCGTTTCCTGCGCGTAGGTATGGCGGCCGCGCTGCCCGTTCCAGATGACGCCCTTGGCCAGCGAATCGCCCCACAGGGCGACGGTCTCGTTCTTTTCATACGCCTCGTTCATAACCGGTTTTGCAATACTCCTGTGAAGATGGGAAGCCGTCTTTTGCGGTTGTCTTTAGTATAGCAGAAAACCGGGTAACAGTGTTAACCAAATTGTGAACTCGCGGCAAAATCTGTGCGGCAGGCCGTTCCATCTGCGCTGCCTGTGCCGCCCGTTTGCCATGTTCCGGCAGAGCCGGCTGCGCGATGGGGCGCGGGGGGCGCGAAGGAACGCGGTTGGGATTGGACCGCACGGTTGGGACGTAGGCGCTCCGGCAGGCACAGGGTCACGCGGCAGAGCGCGGGCGCTGCGGTCAGCGCGGGATCGCGCGGTCAGTGCGGGCAGCGCACGGCGGCCCGCCCGTCCGCGGCGTCCCGGCAGGACGCGGGGCGGGCGCGCACGTCCCCGGCGCACGCGTCCCCGGCACGCGCAAAAAAGCGCCGCCCGGCACTGCCGGGCGGCGCGGGATACGCAAGATGCGTTACATCTCGTTGAGCTTCTTATAGTAGTCGATCTTCTCGGCCGCTTCCTTCTCGGCGCGGTCGAACAGCTGCTCGGCCACCTCGGGGAACTGCTTCTTGAGCGACGCATAGCGCACCTCGCCCATGATGAACTCCCGGTAGCTCGCCTTCGGGTCCTTACTGTCGAGCACGAACGGGTTCTTGCCCTCCGCCGCCAGATCCGGGTTGTACCGGTACAGCGGCCAGTAACCGGCCTCGACCGCCTTTCTGGCCTCGGCCTGGCTGAAGCCCATGTTGATGCCGTGGTTGATGCAGGGCGCATACGCGATGATCAGCGACGGGCCCTTGTACGCCTCGGCCTCGTTGACGGCCTTGAGCAGTTGCGCCGGATTGGCGCCCATGCAGACCTTGGCCACGTACACATAGCCATAGCTCATGGCCATGAGGCCCAGGTCCTTCTTCTTGGTGCGCTTGCCGGCCGCCGCGAACTTGGCGACGGAGCCGGTCGGCGTGGCCTTGCTGGACTGGCCGCCGGTGTTGGAATACACCTCGGTGTCGAGCACGAGCACGTTGATGTCCTCGTCCATGGCAAGCACGTGATCGAGTCCGCCGTAGCCGATGTCGTACGCCCAGCCGTCGCCTCCGAACACCCAGATGGACTGCTTGGTCAGCAGGTCGGCATTGTCGATGACCTCGCGCGCGAGCGTGCACGCCTCGCACGGGCACTTCTTGCCGTTGGCCAGCCATGCGGCCTCATACTCGGTGCCCGTCGGATCGACGTCGATGCCGTCGCGGCAGGCCGCCAGCAGCTTCTCACCCGCGGCGCGGGAACCGGCCGCGTCGTCCATGTTGGCCAGCCACTCGGCGCCGGCGTCCTTGATCGCCTGGTCGCACCATTCGACGGCGATGAGTTTTCTGACCGTGTCGGCCAGGCGCGCGCGGCGCTGCTTGTTGGCCAGGTTCAACCCGAAGCCGAACTCCGCGTTGTCCTCAAACAGGGAGTTGGCCCATGCGGGGCCCTGTCCCTTGGCGTTCTTGGTGTACGGGCAGGTCGGCGCGCTGCCGCCGTAGATGGAGGAGCAGCCCGTGGCGTTGGCCACGACCATGCGGTCGCCAAACAGCTGCGTGATGAGCTTGACATACGGCGTCTCGCCGCAGCCGGCGCACGCGCCGGAGAACTCGAACAGCGGTTGGCGGAACTGGCTGCCCTTGACGGTCCTGGTGTTCACGTCCACGTCCTTTTGCGTGAGGGTCATGGCGTAGTTCCAGTTGGCCTCGTCCTGCTGCGCCTCGGACAGCGGTGCCATCTTCAACGCCTTCTCCTTGGCGGGGCACACGTCCACGCAGTTGCCGCAGCCCGTGCAGTCGAGCGGCGAAACCTGCACGCGGAACTTCAGCCCGGCCAGCTCCTTGCCCTTGGCGTCCACGCTGACGAACCCTTCGGGCGCGTTTGCCGCCTCCTGCGCGTCGAGCAGGAACGGGCGGATGGTGGCGTGCGGGCAGACCAGCGAACACTGGTTGCACTGGATGCAGTTTTCCGGGATCCAACGCGGCACGTCCACGGCGATGCCGCGCTTTTCATACTTCGTGGTGCCGGTCGGTACGGTGCCGTCGGGAGAGAGCATGGAGACGGGCAGCTTGTCGCCCTCCTGCGCGAGGATCGGGTGGATGAAGTTGACAAAGTACGGATCGTCCGTGACCTTGATCGGCTCGGCGCCGGTCGTGGCGTTCGCCCAGCTCTCGGGATAGTGGATCTCCTCGATCGCGTTCATGCCGGCCTCGATGGCGGCGTAGTTCTTCTGCACGACGTCATCGCCCTTCTTGCCATAGGACTTCTTGGCGGCGGCCTTCATGTACTCGAGCGCGTCCTCCGCGGGGATCACCTTCGCGAGCTTGAAGAACGCGGACTGCATGATCGTGTTGATGCGGCCGCCCATGCCGACCTCGCGCGCCAGCCGGATGGCGTTGATGTTGTAGAACTTCACGTGCTGGCGGGCAATGGCGCGCTTCATGGCGGCGGGCAGCTCGTGCTCCATCTCGTCGAGCGTCCACGGGCTGTTCAGCAGGAACGTGCCGCCCTCCTTGATGCCCTCTGCCACGGCATAGCGTGTGACATACGACGGGTTGTGGCAGGCGACAAAGTCCGCCGCGTCGATCAGGTACGGGCTCTGGATCGGCTTTTTGCCAAAGCGCAGGTGCGACACCGTAAAGCCGCCGGACTTCTTCGAGTCATAGGAGAAGTAGCCCTGGGCGTACAGCTCGGTGTGGTCGCCGATGATCTTGATGCTGTTCTTGTTCGCGCCGACCGTACCGTCGGACCCGAGGCCGTAGAACTTGCACGCGATGGTACCCTCGGGCGCGGCGTTGATCTGCTTCGTGACCGGGAGCGACAGGTGCGTCACGTCGTCCTCGATGCCCACGGTGAAGTGGTTCTTCTTTTCGCCGGCGAGGTTCTCATACACGGCGCCGACCATGGACGGCGTGAACTCCTTGCTGCCAAGGCCATAGCGCCCGCCGATGACCTCGATCCCGTCGCGGCCCTGCTCCTTGAGCGCCGCCACGACGTCGGTATACAGCGGCTCGCCCAGGCAGCCCGGCTCCTTCGTGCGGTCGAGCACCGCGATGCGCCGGCAGGTTGCCGGCAGCGCCGCCACGAACTTGTCCGCCGCAAACGGCCGGTACAGGCGCACCTTCAGCACGCCCAGTTTCTCGCCGCGGGCGTTGAGATAGTTCACGGTCTCCTCGCACACGTCCGCGCCGCTGCCCATGATGACGATCACGTTCTCGGCGTCGGGCGCGCCCACGTAGTCGAACAGGTGGTAGCTGCGGCCGGTGAGCTTGCCGACCTCGTCCATGTAGTGCTGGACGATCTCCGGAATGGCAGCGTAATACTTGTTGGCGGCTTCGCGGCCCTGGAAGTAGATGTCCGGGTTCTGCGCCGTGCCGCCCTGGTGCGGATGCTCCGGGTTGAGCGCGCGGGCGCGGAACGCCTTGACCGCGTCCATGTCGACGAGGGGACGCATGTCCTCATAGTCGATCATCTCGATCTTCTGCACCTCGTGGGAGGTGCGGAAGCCGTCGAAAAAGTGCAGAAACGGCACGGAGGCCTTGAGCGTGGACAGGTGCGACACGAGCGCAAGGTCCATCACCTCCTGCACCGAAGCGGAGGACAGCATGGCAAAACCGGTCTGGCGGCAGCTCATCACGTCGCTGTGGTCGCCAAAGATCGACAGCGCGTGCGCGGCCAGCGCGCGGGCGCTCACATGGAAGACGCACGGCAACAGCTCGCCGGCGATCTTGTACATGTTCGGGATCATGAGCAACAGGCCCTGCGACGCGGTGAACGTCGTCGTCAGCGCGCCGCCCTTGAGCGAGCCGTGCACCGCGCCCGCGGCGCCGCCCTCGCTCTGCATCTCCGCGATGCGCACCTGCTGGCCGAACAGGTTGATCCTGCCGTTTGCCGCCCAGTCGTCCGCGACCTCCGCCATCGGGGATGACGGCGTGATCGGATAGATTGCCGCTACGTCGGAAAATGCATACGCGACGTGCGAGGCGGCGGTATTGCCGTCGATGGTCATGGTCTTTGCCATTTTCTCTTCCTCCTGTCGTTATGTAAAACTGCCCGATTTTCGAGCCTGTACGGGTGCAAAAACCCACTTCTTACCGAATACTATTATAATCTCCGCACCGGGGCCTGTCAATCAAACGTGACGGCAAATCCTGCAAAATTGGCGGTTTTTTGGCCAGTCGAATGCAAGTCAGGCATGATTTGCAGGATTTGCTGCACGCGCCTGCAACGCGCCCCTGTTGCATCCGTCATTTGTGCGGGCAGGATGGCCGCAAATGCAGTATGACGCCCGCCAGGCGGCAAAATGTCCCTGCGGGAGGGAGGCACAGGCATCCAGGCGGACGCACAAGCGGCGTGCGGCACAGGCCGGGCGCGCCACAAAAACCGGGCTGCAGGCACAAGCAGGCGCCGCGCACGGATGGAGCGCATGAAGCACGGGGCGGCAAGGCACGCAAAACCCAAAGCGCCCGCGGCGATGCCGGGTCGCGCCGCACACGGAGGGGGCGCGAAGGGACGCACTTTTTGACACGCGCAGCCGCCGCGGGACTACCCGCGGCGGCACAAATCTGCTATACTGTTCGCGGACGGCGGGGAAAAGACCGCGGCGCGCCCGCAACCGGGCGGCCAGCGCGCAAAACGCCCCGCGGAAAGGCTGCAATGAACAGGGCCATGGAACGCCAGACCTTCCCGAACCGCCTGCTGCGCCGGCTGCGCGCGGAGGCGGTGTTGTGCATCTCGTTTGCCGCAGCGCTGCTCTCGGCGCTGTTTGTGCCGCCGGACGCGGCCTATCCCTCCTATATCGACCTCAGGGTGCTGTGCCTGCTGTTTGCGCTCATGGCGGTGGTACAGGGCTTTGTGCGGTGCGGGCTGTTCCGGCTGCTCGCGGAGCGTCTGCTCAGCGGCGAACGCACGCTGCGCGCACTCTGCCTGCTGCTGGTGCTGCTGCCTTTTTTCGTCTCCATGGTGGTGACAAACGACGTGGCGCTCCTCGCGCTCGTGCCGTTTACGTTCTTCCTGCTGCGGCAGGCGGACGCGGAGGCGCTGGGCGTGCGCGTCTGCGTGCTGCAGACCGTGGCCGCCAACCTCGGCAGCATGGCCACGCCCATCGGCAACCCGCAAAACCTGTATCTGCACGCACGCTATGCGTTGACCGCCGGCCAGTTCTTCAGCGTGGTGCTGCCGCTCGCGCTCGTGAGCCTCGTCGCGCTCGCGCTCACGGCGGTGCTGTCCGCGCCGCCGCGCGGCCGGGTGCATGTGACGTTTGCAGAGCCCACGCGCATCGCGGACGCGCGGCGGCTCGCCGCCTATGCGGCGCTGTTCCTGCTGTGCCTTGCGGCCGTGTTCCGCCTCGTCCACTATGCCGTGGCGGCCGCGGCGGCGCTGCTGCTCCTGCTGCTGCTAGACCGGCCGCTGCTCCGGCGCATCGACTACGGCCTGCTGCTCACGTTCTGCTGCTTCTTCGTCTTTTCCGGGAACCTGGGCCGCATCCCGGCCGTGCGCGCGCTGCTCGAGTCGCTGCTTGATCGCAGCACGCTGCTGTGCGCTGCGGCGGCCAGCCAGTGCATCAGCAATGTGCCGGCGGCAATCCTGCTCTCCGGCTTCACGGGCGACTGGCAGGGCCTGCTGGCCGGGGTCAACATCGGCGGGCTGGGCACGCCGGTCGCCTCGCTGGCGAGTCTCATCTCCCTGCGGCTGTACCTGAAAGAGCCGGGCGCCAGAGCGCGGCGGTTCCTCTCCGTGTTCACGCTCGTGAACGTGGCCGGGCTCGCGCTGCTGCTGGGCGTCGCGGCGCTGCTGTTTTAGCGCCGCGGCCGCACGGTCACGCCTCTCCCGCCGGGCCGCCGTCCTCCAGATAGTGGCGCTGCCTGCCGCGCGTCGCGCGGCCATACTCGATGGCCCGCACCGGGCACGCCGAGATGCACGCCATGCAGTGCGTGCAGTTGCCGCCGTAGACGGGGCGGCCCTGCTCCAAACGGATGTTGCCGAGCGGGCAGAGCGCCGCGCACCGCCCGCAACCGATGCAGGCGTCGCTGACGGTGAAGGCGCGGTCGCGATGCGGCTGCAGATAGAACAGCGGGTTGACCAGCGCGCTCAGCAGCCTGCCGCCCAGCCCGGCCCGGCGCGCCGGGAACGGCTTCCGGGCGCGGATGCAGTCCGCCGCCTGCCGGATGGCCGGCGCCGCCGCGCGCACGATGCGCGCCGCCTCGTCCGGCGCGGGCACCGGGAACATGACGAGATAGTTGTCCGGCATGACCACCGGCTGCAGCCCGCAAAAGTGCAGGCCCTTTTCCACGCACAGCTGCGCCACATCCGCCGCGGCGTTGCCCACCGCGCCGCCGCAGGTCAGCACGAAATAGGCGTCGCGGCTGCCGGACAGTTCGGCCCGGGCAAGGAACGCGCGCGCCACGCGCGGCATGCGCCACGCATACGTCGGCGTGACGAACACGTACGGCGTCTCGGACTGAAACGCGCCCTGCCTGCCGCTGCGCAGATAGTCGTTCATGGACACGACCTCGTCCTGCAACGCTTCGCCGAGCCGCTTTGCCACATACCGGCTGTTGCCGGTGCCGCTAAAATACAGTATCATTGTTTCCTTTCGCCTTTCCTTTCCCTTCCCTTCCGGTGGGTACGCCCCTCACCCGGCATACGCCGCGCCAAAGGCTAGGCCTGCCGCGCCGCGAGCGCCGTCAGCTCGAAAAACGTGCCATGGCAAAACGGCGCGATGTCGAGTCCCTGCTCGTTCTCCAGATAGTCCGTCACGAGAAAGCCGTGAAGGCCCGCCTGCAACGCCGACATGTCGTCCGACGGGTTGTTGCCCACCATCAGGCAGGTCTCCGGCCGCCGGCCGAGCCGCCGCAGGATCTCCCGGTAGTAGTCCGGGTTCGGCTTGCAAAAGTGGCTGTTGTCATAGGTGGTGATGCCGGCAAAGTCCGCCGGCGTCAGGCCGATCCAGCCGAGCCGCGTCTCCACCGCAACCGGCGGGAACAGCGGGTTTGTGGCCAGATACAGCGTGCGCCCCGGGCCGCGCAGCAGCGCGAGCAGGCGACGCACGTCGCGCGCCGGGCCGAGCACGCGGCGCACCGCGTCAAACTCGTGCCGATAAAACCCGAGCAGCGCCGGCTCCAGCTCCCGCACCTGCTGCCCCAGCACGGCCGAAAACGCGTCCCAAAACCGCTCCCGGTTCGTCGCGCCGCCGTCATTTTGGATCATTGCCCCCACGCCGCGCATGAGCGCGTCCAGCAGCGCACGCACATCCCGATACCCGTACCCGGCGACAAAGCGCGCCAGGTCGGCAAAGTACGCGTCGAGAAACGCCTGCTGCTCCATCGGGATCAGCGTCCCGTCGAGATCCAGCAGCACGGTGTCGATACCGCTTAAATCGAGGGCCTGTCCCTCCGTTTCCATCGTCATATGGCTTCCTCCTGCCCCAAAATGCGGCGAGGGGCGCGCGCCGCGCCCCACTCGCCCGCTCTGCCGCCCTGTCGGCGGCCATCCCTTGTGTTTTGTGTCGCCCGGCCCCGCCATGGGCCGACTACTGTGCCTGCTCCCCGCCCGGCTGCTTGGCCGCGGGCTTCTTCGCCGCAGGCTTTTTCTCGGCGCGCTTCTTCGCCGCAGGCTTTTTCTCGGGGGTTTTTTTCTCCGCCGGCTGCTTCGCCGCGGGTTTCTTTGCCGCAGGTTTCTTCGCGGCGGGCGTCGGCTCCGCCGGCTGCCCGGCCTCCGGCGCCGCCGCTGCCGGCTGTGCTTCCACGCCCGCCTGGGGCTCCGCCTGCACCGCCTCCATCTGCTCCCCGGCGGCCGGTTCCGGCGCCGCTTCCTCGGACGGCAGGCCGCAGAGCAGCCGGTACAGCGCGAGATACTGCCGAGCCGACGCCCCCCAGCCAAAGTCCTGCTCCATGCCGCGGCGCACCAGGCGCGCCCACATGGGCTGATCTTCATAATAATACCGCACCGCGCGCTCGAGCGTAAAGAGCATCTCGTGCGCGTTGTAGTTGGCAAAGGAGAAGCCGGTCCCCTCGTCGGTATATTTGTTATAGGGTACGACGGTGTCGCACAGGCCGCCCGTCTCGCGCACGACCGGCACGGAGCCATAGCGCAGCGCAATCATCTGGGACAGGCCGCACGGCTCGAACTGCGACGGCATGAGGAACATGTCGCTGCCGGCATAGGCGCGGTGCGCCAGCCCCTCGTTGAGGCCGATGTACGTGCCCACCTGCCCGGGATAGCGCCACGCCGCCCAGTTGAGCAGATCCACAAAGCGCCGGTCGCCGTCGCCCAGCAGCACGAGCTGCACATCCATGCGCAGGATATCCGTCAGCACGCGCTCGACCAGGTCGAGCCCCTTCTGCGGCGTGAGCCGGGAGACCATGGCGATCACCGGCACCTCCGGCCGCTCTGAAAGGTGCATCTCCTGTTGCAGGTACCGTTTCTGCGTGGCCTTGCCCGCCATGTCGCCCACGCTGAAGTGCGCGCCGAGGAACCGGTCGGTGGCCGGGTCGTAGATCGTGCGGTCGATGCCGTTCAAAATGCCGGAGACCGCCGCGCCGCGCGCGCGCAGCAGGCCGTCCAGCCGCTCGCCATAGTAGGCGGTGCGGATCTCGCGCGCATAGGTCGGGCTCACGGTGTTGATGTGGTCGGCAAACACGAGCCCGGCCTTCATGCAACTGAGGTTGCCGTAAAACTCCAGATAGTCCGGCGTGAACAGCCGCTCGTCAAAGCCGAGCCGTGCGTTCATGAGCGGCCAGTCGAAGATGCCCTGATAGCGCAGGTTGTGGATGGAGAACACGATGCGCATCGCGCCAAACCGCGCGTCGCCGGCATACTGCGTGCGCACCATGGCCGCGATGAGCCCGGCCTGCCAGTCGTTGAGGTGCAGCACGTCCGGCGCAAAGTCGATGTGCCGCAGCATTTCGGCCACCGCGCGGCAGAAGAACGCAAAGCGGTACCCCTCCTGCATCCCGTCGCCATAGATCGAGTCGACGGAGAACATCTCCTCGTTGTCGATGAAATAGTACGTCACGCCGTTGTCCACGAGCGTCTCCACGCCGCAATACATGCTCCCAAAGCCGAACAGGACCGGGAAGTCCGTCACGTGCGTCATCCGCTCGCGCCAGTACCAGTCGATGCAGCGGTACTTGGGCAGCACCACGCGCACGTCCGCGCCCTGCCGGTTGAGCTCAATGGGCAGCGAGCCCGCCACATCCGCCAGTCCGCCCGTCTTGATGAACGGGACGCATTCGCTGGCCACATACAGAACCTTCATGCGCTGCTCCTCCTTCTGCCGCGGACGACCGAGCGCGGCTCAGACCGTCGTGTTCTTCTTGAGAATGATCGGAAAGCTGTCGTACCCGACGAGCGTGCGCCCGTCGCGGATGGTGACGCCCTTGTCGAGCACCACGTGGTCGAGCGTGCAACCGTTGCCGATGGTCACGCCCTGCATGACGATAGAATTTTTCACCATGCTGCCGCGGCCGACCGTCACGCCGCGGAACAGCACGCTGTTCTCCACCGCGCCGTCGATGTCGCAGCCGTCGGCCAGGATGGCATTGTGCACCGCCGCCGCCTCGCCGTAGCGCGCGCTGACCTCGTCCTTGACTTTGGTATAGACCGGGTGCGCCGGGTTGAACAGGTCCGCGCGCACCGCCGGGTCGAGCAGGGCCATGTTGTGGCGGAAATAGCTCGTGACCGAGTCCATCCGCGCCACGTAGCCGTCATAGCGGCAGCCGTAGACCTTCAACGAGCCGCACTTCTTCAACAGCACGTCGCGCACAAAGTCATACTCGCCGCGGGAAAACGCCTCCCCCACAAGGTATTCAAGCAGCAGCTTATCCATGATGACCACGTCGCAGCTGCGGCAGTTCGTGCGCGGGCGGTACGGGTTGAATTCCATCTCCGTCACCCGGCCGGACGCGTCCATCAGCAGGCGCAGGTCGTCGTTCTGCTCCTCCGGCTCATACACGTCGTCCTCGTTATACAGGATGGTGATGTCCGCCCCGGTGCGCACGTGCTGCTCAAACAGCGCGTCGAACGTGGTGTTGAAGATCGTGTGGCTGCCGGTCAGGATGACATACTGCTGCGTGCAGCGGCGCACGTACCCCATGCAGGAGCGGAGCGCGTCCACCGTGCCGCGATAGACGCCCGTGTTCTCCTTGGTCATGAACGGCGGCAGGATGAACAGGCCCTCGCGCTTGCGGTGCAGGTCCCACTCCTTCCCCGCGCCAAGATGGTCCATGAGCGAATGGTAGTTTTTCTGCGCGATGAGGCCGACGCACGTGACGCCGGTGTTGACCAGGTTGGACAGAATAAAGTCGATGCACCGGTACCTGCCGCCAAACGGCACCGCCGCCACGGCGCGCGAAAGGGTCAGGTCGCGGAGCCGGGGGTTGTTTTCGCCTGTGTAGATGAGTCCAAACGCATTGCTCGTCATGTCAGTGGCCACGCTTCGCCTCGCGAAGTCTCCTTTCTGTCCGGTATCCGGATGCTGCCGGTTGGGTCGGAACGCGCTCCCGCCCGCCGCACGGCGGGCCGTGGGGCACGGCTCAGCCGTCCTCCTGCTCGTCGTAGGCGCCGGCGGCGACCGTGCCGCAGGGCAGGTATGCGCCGCTGCTGATGCAGAGGTCGTTGCCCACGAGCGTGATGTCGCCCGTGAGCCGGTTGTCCACCACTTCGCCCTCGCGCAGCGCGCCGCCGATCACCGCGTCGCGGCCAATGCGCACATTTTCGCCGATGATCGCCTTGTGGATGTGCGCGCCCCCGTCGATCACCGCGCCCGGGAAGATGACCGAATCGGTCACCACCGCGTTTTCGCCGATGCGCACCCCCGCAAACAGCACGCTGTGCTCCACACGGCCGTACACCGCGCCGCCCTCGGTCACCAGGCTGTCGGTGATGTCGGCCTTCTCGCCCACGTAGTGCGGCGGCATGACCGGGTTGCGGCTGTAGATACGCCATGTCGGGTCGTTCAACTCGATCTTGGGCGGGTGGGAGAGCAGGTCCATGTTCGCCTCCCAGAGGCTCTGCACCGTGCCGACGTCCTTCCAGTATCCTTCAAACGCATAGGCGTACATCGGCTCGCCCGCGGCCAGCATGGCCGGGATGAGGTTCTTGCCAAAGTCATGTTCGGACGCCGGGTCCCCGTCGTCGCGCTCCATGTACGCCTTGAGCACCGACCAGTTGAAGATGTAGATGCCCATGGAGGCGTTGTTGGACTCGGGATGCGCGGGCTTTTCGGCAAACTTGGTGATGCGCCCGTGCGCGTCCGTGCTCATGATGCCAAAGCGATGCGCCTCCTCCAGCGGCACCGGCAGCACGGCGATCGTGGCCGCCGCGCCCTTCTGCTCGTGGAAGTCGAGCATCTTCGAGTAGTCCATCTTGTAGATGTGGTCGCCGGAGAGGATCAGCACATAGTCCGGCCGGTACTGGTCCACAAACTCGCGGTTCTGGTAGATGGCATTGGCCGTGCCGGAATACCAGTGGCCGGCGCTGCCGGTCATATAGGGCGGCAGCACGAACACGCCGCCCGTGAGCCGGTCCAGATCCCAGTGCTGGCCGGTGCCAATGTAGGAATTGAGCGCCAGCGGCCGGTACTGCGTCAGCACGCCGACGGTGTCGATGTCGGAGTTGACACAGTTGCTGAGCGGGAAGTCGATGATGCGGTACTTCCCGCCATAGGGTACGGCAGGCTTGGCCATGTTGGAGGTCAGCACGCCCAGACGGCTGCCCTGCCCGCCCGCCAGCAGCATTGCCACGATCTTCTTCTTCATGCCTGCGTCCTTTCTGCCATTTGCGCGTTATCCCGCCGTCTCCGGCGCGTCGCCATCATCGGGATACTTCCCCTCGTAGCGCAGGTAGACCGCGCCGTAGGGGGGGATTTTCAAAGAGAGCTGCTGGTCGAACCCGCCCAGGGGCTCGTCCACCGTCTCCGCCGGCGCGTTGGCATATTCTCCCGTGCCGCCATAGCGCGCGTCGTCGGTTGAAAACACCTCCGTATACACCCCCGCGGCCGGCACGCCCACGCGGTAATCCTCCCAGGGCACGGGCGTAAAGTTGAACGCGCACACCAGCGCGCCCCCCTGGCCGTCCATGCGCATCCACACCGCGATGGAGTGCAGATTGTCGTCCGCCGCCAGCCACCGGAACCCGTCCCACGAGTCCTCGATGCGGTACAGCGCCGGCGTGGCGGTGTAAAACCGGTTCAGCTCGCGCACCATGCGCTGCACCTGCCGGTGCTTGTCATAGTCGAGCAGCAGCCAGTCGAGCGAGTCGGCAAAGTTCCACTCGATGAACTGGCCAAACTCGTCTCCCATGAACATGAGCTTCTTGCCGGGGTGCGCAAACTGATAGGCAAACAGCAGCCGCAGCTGCGCAAATTTCTGCCAGTAGTCGCCCGGCATCTTGGACAGCAGGCTGCGCTTGCCGTGCACCACCTCGTCGTGCGAAAGCGGCAGCACGTACGCCTCCGAAAACGCGTAACACATGGAGAACGTCAGCCTGTGGTGGTTCCACTTGCGGAAAAAGCTGTCCATCTCCATGAAGTTCAGCATGTCGTTCATCCAGCCCATGTTCCACTTGAACGAGAAGCCCAGCCCCCCGTCCTCCTGCCCGCGCGTCACGCGCGGATAGGCGGAGCTCTCCTCCGCAAAGATCAGCTTCTCCATGGACAGCTCGTGCACGGCCTCGTTGAGCTTTTTGAGGAACGCGATCGCGCCCAGATTGTCCTTGCCGCCATAGCGGTTCGGCAGCCAGGCGCCCTCGTCCTTGCCAAAGTCCAGATACAGCATGCACGACACCGCGTCCACGCGCAACCCGTCAAAATGATATTCCTTGAGCCAGAACAGCGCATTGGAAAGCAGGAAGCTGTGCACCTGTGTGCGGTCGAAGTTGAACAGCAGCGTGCCCCACTGCGGCATTTCGCTGCGGCGCGGGTCCGGGTGCTCATAGCAGCAGGAGCCGTCGAACCGGCGCAGGCCGTGCGCGTCGCGCGTGAAGTGCGCCGGCACCCAGTCCATGATCACGCCGATGCCGCGCTCGTGCGCGCGGTTGACCAGGTACATCAGGTCCTCCGGCTTGCCGTAGCGCGCGGTGGCGGCATAGTAGCCCGTGACCTGGTAGCCCCAGCTCGGGTCGTAGGGATATTCCATGAGCGGCATGAGCTCGATGTGCGTATAGCCCATGTCGTATGCGTAATCGACCAGCTCGTGCGCCAGCTCACGGTAGCCAAGGCCGGCCTTCCACGAACCGGCGTGGACCTCGTAAATACTGATGGGCCGCCGCCGCGCATGCTTCAGCCGTTCGAGATACTTCCCGTCGGTCCAGGCAAACGCCGGCAACTCGCACACCACGGACGCGGTGCCGCCCGGCTCGCCGCGCACGGCGTACGGATCGGCGCGCAACACCTCGCTACCGTCGGCCGTGACGATGGCGTACTTGTAGAGCTGCCCCTCGCGCGCAAACCCGAGGTGCGCCTCCCACACGCCCGTGGTGCCGACCATGCGCATCGGGTCCGCCCGTGGGTTCCACTCGTTAAAATCGCCCACCACGCTCACCGCGCGCGCCTCCGGCGCCCACACGGCAAAGCGATACACGCGCTCTCCTGCCGCCCCCTCACAGGCGTGGCAGCCGAGCGCGCGGTATGCGGCGGTCGATATGCCTTCGTTGAAAAAATACAGCTCGGTATCGTCCAGATGGTAAGCCATGGTTCCCCCTGTCGCGCGACCTCGCGTCTTTTTTAAATTATAACATCCTCATGCGCCAAAGGAAATACAAAATGGGAAATTTCTCCCATTGGCGGGGCGTCTGTGCTATAATGAGGTGCCAATCTACAAAAACGGAACGCGCGGTTCGCCAAGAGCCGCGCCCACGACCGGAAAGGGGACCCCCATGACCCGACGCCTGTATCTCGAAGACAGCCACCTGACCCGCTGCCGCGCGCGCGTGCTCTCCTGCACGCCGGCGCAGACGGGCTACGACCTCACGCTCGACCAGACGGTCTTTTTCCCCAACGCCGGCGGCCAGCCGTGCGACACCGGCACGCTCCGCTTTGCCGGCGGCGCCGTCACGGTCACCGGCTGCGACGAGGCGGACGGCGCGCTCCTCCACCACGCCGACCGGCCCGTGCCGGCGGGCACGGACGTGGAGGCGGAAATCGACTGGGCGCGCCGCTTCGACCACATGCAGCAGCACACCGGCGAGCACCTGCTCTCCTGGTGCGCGTTTTCGCGCTTTGGCGCGGTGAACGTGGGCTTCCACCTGTCCGAAACCTACGGCACGATCGACCTCGACCGGCCGCTCGACGCCGCGCAGCTAACGGAGCTGGAGCGGGCCGCAAACGAGCTGGCCGCGCGCGACCTCGCCGTGACCGCCGCAAGCTATGCGTCCGAAGCGGCGCTCGAGGGCCTGCCGCTGCGCAAGCACGCGGAGGGGCTGACCGCGCCGATCCGCGTCGTGACCATCGAGGGGGCGGACTGCTGCACCTGCTGCGCGCCGCACTGCGCGCGCACCGGGGAGATCGGCATGCTGTTCCTCACCGACGCCGTGGCCTGGAAGGGCGGCGTGCGCCTCACGTTCCTGTGCGGCCTGCGCGCGCTCCGGCACGCCCGCGCCATGCACGACGCGGTGGACCGCCTCGCGCGGCGGTTTTCCACGGGCCGCGAAAACGTGGAGGCGGCCGTGCAGAAGCAGACGGACGAGCTGAGCGCCGCCCGCAGGGCAGAGCGCGCGCTCGGCGCCCAGGTCTCCGCCTATCTCGCCCGGGAGCTGCGCGCCGGCGCGGCGGAGATGCTGCAGGCGCTGAAGGACCGGGGCTACCGCATCGGCGTCATATCCAACAACGCCTCGCTTTA
>URQH01000014.1 GCA_900549955.1 uncultured Eubacteriales bacterium
GATGTTCCGGAGAATTTGCAGATGTGATGTAACTGGATACATCCTGAACAATTATAATTTACAGGATATTCACGGGATTGTCAATCGCAAATGTCACAATTTCTTCAAAATTTCTCAGCCAGGCCCAACGGGGGATGGGTTGCACGGCGGCAGATTCGCGGCAAAGTGTTGAAACCGTTTACGAAACCGGTCGAATCCGGCCGGGGTCGGTCGTACCGCGAAGGCGGTTGCCGCGGGCTGCCGTTTCATGATATAATATGTCCCACATGGCACAGCGAGAACGGGGGGCTCACGTTGAATATCAAGGAGATTGCGAAGGCGGCAGGCGTATCGGTTGCCACCATATCCCGCGTCTTGAACCACCCGGAGCAGGTGCTGCCCGAAACGCGGGAGCACGTGCTGGCGGTGATGAAAGCGCAGAACTATACGCCCAACTGGTTTGCGAGGGGGCTGAATCTGGGGCGGACGAATACGATTGCGCTGCTCGTGCCGAGCATCGAGGTGTGGCTGTATCAGAAGCTGATAGCCGGCATTGAAACGGTGGCGCGCAACAAGCGGTATGCGGTCATTTTCTGCCATACGGACAGCGACCCGGAGCGGGAGCTGGACTATCTCAAGACGGTGGAATCCCGCCACATCGACGGCGTAGTCGTCGTGTCGTCGGTGCTGGACGGGCAGCAGCTTGCGCCGTTTATCGGCACGCAGATCCCCTGCGTGCACGTGGGGCGCAACCGGGTGTGCGGGTTCGATACGCAGTGCTATATCGATTTTGAGGAGGGCGCGTTCCGCTTGACGCAGCATCTGCTGTCGCTGGGGCATATGTCTGTGGGCCTGCTGCTGGACGAACGGCTCCGCTGTGAAACGGAGCAGGTGGAAAGCGGCAGCCGCCGCGCCATGCAGGCTGCGGGGCTGGAAGGCCGGCTGAGCATTTACAACTGCGGCAGCGGCATTCAGGACGGGTATACCGCCGGCCAGCGGATCCTGGGCGCGGAAGGCGAGCCGCCCGGCGCGCTGATCACCTTCACGGACGATCAGGCGTTCGGCGTGCTCAAGGCCGCCGGCGATGCCGGCATTCCCGTGCCGGACCGCCTGGCCGTGGCGACGATGACGGACTCGGCCATGTGCTCCATCGTCTCGCCGGCTGTCACCGGTGTGGAGCAGCCGGCCACCAGGCTCGGCATGGTGGCGGCGCGCATGTTGTTTGACAAAATCGAGGGGGAAGAGCTGGAGCTGGCCGCGCCGCAGGAGATCATTTTGCAGCCGAAGCTCAAGATCCGGCGTTCCTGCGGGAACCGGAAGCACATTTACGAGTTGTTCGATTGAGGAGGCATAGCGATGGATCTGTCGGTCAATCTGGGTGAGCTGCACCTGAAGAACCCCGTCATGGTAGCCGCGGGCCCGTGGGCGCGCGACGCCGCTTCCATCCGAAAGTGTATTGAGGCAGGCGCCGGCGCCGTCATCACGGAGACCATTTCGCTCGAGGCCAATGCCAATCTCAGCCCGCGTATGTATGTCGGGAGCGACGGGCAGCTGTTCAACACCAAGCTGTTTTCGGACATTCATCTGGAACAGTGGGAAACGGAGCTGGAGACGATCGAGCGGGGCGACTGCAAGCTGATCGTGAGCATCTGGGGCAGTTCTGCCTCGGAGCTGTCGTATCTGGCGGCCAAGGCCGAGCGCATGGGGGCGGACGCGGTGGAGGTCAGCATTTCCGCGCCGATCGGCACGCGCAACCAGGCGTTGAGCTTTCACACACCCCATATTCATGAGTTCGCGCAGGCGGTGGTCAAGGCTGTGAGCATTCCGGTGCTTGTGAAACTGTCCTATGAGGCAAGCAGTTCGCCGGAGTTTACCAACTCCATCTATCAGGCCGGCGTGCAGACGGTGAGCGCCATCGATGCGCTTAAGGGGCTTTCCGGGGTGGATATCGAACACGAGCGGGCCATGATGCCGACATATGGCGGCTATAGCGGCGCGCATATCCGCCCGGCCGCGCTGGCAACGGTGGCGGCGCTGCGCCAGTATACGCCGCTGCGCATCTGCGGCTGCGGCGGCATTTACGACTATCGCAACGCGCTGGAGTTCATCATGTTGGGCGCGGACGCCGTGCAGCTCGCCACGGCCGTGCAGCTGCGCGGCTATGGGGTGATCACGGAGGTGATCGACGGGCTGTCGCGCTGGCTGTCGGAGCATGGATACGATACGCTGGATGCCGTGCGCGGCGCGGCGCTTTCCACGCTCAAGCCGTTCGAGGACATCCGCCCGCGGCCGCTGACGGTCGTGGTGCGCCAGCCCTGCGCGGATATGGATTGTGACATGTGCCTGCACGGCTGTCTCTATGACGCCATTTCCCGGGATGCGTCCGGCCATATCGTGATCGACTCCACGCGGTGCGACGGCTGCGGCCTGTGCAGCGCGCGCTGCCCCAAACGACGGCTGGGACTGGGCTGGTTATAAACGGCCGCCGGCTTTGCACAGCGCAAAGCCGGCGCTTTGCAAGAGGGGGGGATCCGGTCGCTTTCAGGCGAAGAAAAGGCGCGGCGGCGAGGGCAGCACCGCTAAACCGTCACGTTTCTGTTGCATTTGCCTGGTTTGTGTGTTAAATTAACAATACGAATTATTCTGTCGACCCGCGTGCCGCCATTGCGCCGCGCACAAACCGCCATGGCGGTTTGTCATGAATCCAAAGGATTCATGACAAACAATGGTACTTCAGGACATGCGGGCATGGTTTTCCGGCAATGCCGGAAAATATAGAAAAAAGGAGGAAATGCAATGCAAAGCAAACTTGCAAAGCTGCTGGCTCTCGTGCTGGCGCTCGCGATGGTTGCCGGCGTGATGGCCGGTTGCCAGCAACAGCAGCCGGAAGCCACTGACGATCCCGGCACCGCCACCGAAGCCCCCGCCGTGGAGCCGGACGCGGAACCCGTGTATGAGGACGTGGATGTGGCGGACGCCATCGTCCATGCCGACTACACTTCGGTCTATTCCCAGATCGGCGCCAACGTGACCATCGACATGGTGACGGAGGATCCCGATACCGGCCTTGCCACCATCGAGTACGAGGGCAAGACGTATGAAGCCGGTATGGACTTCCTGTCCATGGCCATGGTGTACAACTGCGCCGTTCCGGAGGGCAGCACCGAGTATCAGACCGAGGAAGACGTGTTCAACGAGTGGTGGAAGCTCTACATCCAGCGCTGGAACTACCTCGCCTGCGAAGTGCCGCTGTACTCCAACCAGTATTTTGACATTTACAATGCCAAGATTCAGAATTTTGTGACCACGCCGTACTGGGGCCCGGCCGATGCGATCGTCGCCGCCTCCGTCAAGGAGGGGGAGGAGAACTCCGTCATCCTCGGCAGCACGACCGAGCTGTCCGGCGCGTTCCGCAACTCGGTTTGGGGCAAAGCTTCCCCCGGCGCTTCCGACCAGGATATTAAAAAGCTGACCTCCGGCTACGCCACGGCGCAGTCCAACCAGGAAGGCAACTACGTGTGGGATATGTCCGTGCTGGCAGAGGAGCCCGTGGCCGTACACAATGAGGACGGCACGCTGACCTACACGATCAAGATCAAGGAAGGCCTCGTGTTCTCCGATGGTTCCGCCATCATGGCGAAGAACTACATTGCCTACCTGCTGGCCAACTCCACGCCGGTCGCTGTTGCGGCGGGCGGCACCGGCAATTCCGGCCTGCAGATGGTGGGCTACGATGCGTTCAAGGCCTATGAGGGCGAGGGCGACAAGGTCTACTTCGAGGGCGTCAAGCTCATCGACGACCATACGTTCTCCCTCACGTTCCTTGCGGACTATGCCAACTACTATTATGCGATAATCTACGCCGCGATCTCCCCGGTGCCGCTCGCGCTGTACCTGGGCGACAACGATATCGTGACGAACGAAGAGGGCGCCTGCGGTCTGTCCGACGGCTTCTATGCCAAGGAAGAAAAGGCCGGCGTCGACACCTATGTCATGGTGGACGTGATCAACAACAACCTGAAGTGGGATTCCGGCCTGCCGTATTCCGGCCCGTATGTGGTTTCCGACTATGACGCGTCGTCCCGGGTGGCCACGCTGACGCTGAACCCGAACTACGTGGGTGACGATGCGCGCGGCAAGCCCTCCATCGAGACGATCACCTACATCAGGATCATCGAAGAGACGCAGACCGACCAGTTCAAGAGCGGACAGGTCGACATCCTGGCCGGCGTGACCGGTGCGGACGTGACCGCTGCAGCGCTGGCGCTCGTGGAGGAGAGCCCGGAGAAGTTTGCCGAGACGCACTATGACCGCGCGGGCTACGGCAAGCTCGGCTTCCGCTGCGACCTTGGCCCGACGAACTTCACCGAAGTGCGCCAGGCCATCCTGTACACGATCAACCGTCCTGAGTTCGCGCAGACCTTCACGGGCGGCTACGGCTCCGTCGTCCATGGCCCGTACTACACCGGCTACTCCGCTTACAAGGCGGTGGAGGACGAGATCCTGCTGAACCAGTATGCCTACAGCGCGGACACCGCCGTTGCGGTGCTCGAAGAGGGCGGCTGGGTGTACAACGACAAGGGCCAGACCTTCGACCCGGCGACCGACGCCGTCCGCTACAAGAAGCTCGAGGGCTATGACCTCTCCCCGCAGAACATCACCTACGCGACGGTCGACGGCGCCTACAAGACGCTGAAGATCAACGGCGAGTACTACATGCCGCTGGCCATCAACTGGTACGGCACGCAGCCCAACGATGTGACCGATCAGCTGATCACCGCGTGGCAGACCAACCCGAACGCGACCACCAACATCGGCGCATACATCACCTATACCTCCTGTGACTTCAACACGGGCGTGTATGGCGAGTATTACCAGATCGAGGATTACGGCTGGGACGGCGTCGCCAAGTGCTGCGCGATCAACTTCGCGACCGGCTTCACCAGCGCCGCCTACGACTACTCGTTCAACTGGACCATCGACCAGAGCATGTATGCGGATTACTCCATCAGCTACGTGATGGACGAGGCCGACTTCTGGGAGAACTACTGAGTTCTTCTGTGAGGTCTCTTGAACCGCAACGAAAGAACGGAACACGCAAACCTGGAAGGGCATGCATATGCCCTTCCAGGTCGTGAAATTGGGCGAATTCTGTCGTTGCGGGGCGAAAGCGGGCACTGATCTGCGGACGAAGGTCCGCCCGTTTCGCAGGCAGATCAGTGCACACTTACCAATGAGGACGAGCAGCCGTCCCCGTGGCGACAGCGGCGGGGGATTTCGCGAGGGAGGATGCCAATGGGGAAGTATATCGTCAAGAGGATCATCTATATCGTCGTCGTATTTTTTATCCTCTCATTTCTGATTTTTATGGTCTACAATCTCCTGCCGGTGGACAAGGCGGCCGAAGCGGCCAGGGCCGAGATCACAGCCAACAGGAACCTGAACTATGACGAGCGGTACGAATACTGGCAGCACCGCTACGGCACCAATGGTACTAAATTTGAAAGATATCTCCGTTGGCTGGGGGTCTATCCCTACAGCGACGGGTCCTATAACGGCCTGTTCCAGGGCAATCTCGGCAATTCCACCAAATTTGGCCAGCCGGTCGTGGAAGTGCTGATCGAGCCCATGAAAAACACCGTGTTCATCAATATCTTTGCCACGATCCTGGCCCTGGGGATCACGATCCCGCTGGGTATCTTCTGTGCGGTCAAGCGCGGCAGCAAGCGGGACGTGGCCGTGCAGGTGGGCACTATCGTCGGGTACAGCCTGCCGGTGTTCATCATTGCCATCGTGTTCATCTGGCTGTTTGCCGTGACGTTGGGATGGTTCCCGGTCTCCGGCATGCAGACGGCGGGCAGCCTGAACTGGTCCCCCTGGGCCAAGTTCTGGGACAAGATGTACCACCTGGCGCTGCCGCTGATCGTCATGACGTTCGCGTCGCTCGGCGGCATGACGCGCTATGTGCGCGCGGCCATGATCGAGGCGCTGTCCATGGACTGCGTGCGCACTGCGCGCGCCAAGGGCGTGCGTGAAAAGGTCGTCATCTACTCGCACGCCTGGCGAAATGCGCTGCTGCCGGTCATCACGCTGATCATCGGTTGGTTCCTTGCTATCTTCAGCGGGTCGCTCATGATCGAAAACATCTTTGGCCTGAACGGCATCGGCAAAATCTATTACGATGCGCTCAACGGCAGCGACAACGAGGTCATCCTGGCGCTGCAGATGTTTTACATCATCATTTCTCTGGTCGGCAACCTGATCATCGACCTGATCTATGGCCTGGTCGACCCGCGCGTGCGCGTCAATAAGTAAGGGAGGGCGGCAGAGATGACGAAGCAGAGACAAGACGCTGCAAAGAAAAACGGATTCAGCCGCATCCCGAGCACGCTTTGGCGTTGGACCAAGCGCATGTTCCTCGGCGCCAGCAAGGAGCTGACGGACGACGAAAGGTTTGCGGTCGAAAAGATCGAAAGCCCATCCGTCATGGCGACCAAGGCGTTTTTCCGCCGCAAGCTGGCGGTTGTGGCGTTGTGCGTGCTGGTTGCCCTGTTCCTGTTCGTGTTCATCGGGCCGTACTTTGTGCCGATGGACCTGAACTACACCGATCCGCTGCAGGCGAACATGGCGCCAAATTATTCGCTCATGTCGGTGCCGGACGGGCTCAAGGACAACATCCGCAGCATCAGCGGGTTTGCCGATTTTACTGTCGGCGTCAGCAACGACAACGACTTTTATATCTGGGGCAACGTCAAGAACAATCTGACCGGCGTGGACTACACGGCCTATCCCGAGGAGATCCGGCCCGGGAACGTGGTCGCTGCCTCCGCCGGCGCAGACCATATCATCGCGATTACGACGGACGGCAAGGTGGTCGGCTGGGGCAACGGCAACAACGGCCAGTACGGGTATCTCAAGAGTGAGAACGACCCGTATACGCAGATGCCGGACGAGCTGCTCGAGGGCACGATCGACGCGACGCAGGTCCGCCAGCTGCTCTGCGGCTATCAGGCCACGGCGCTCGTCATGGAGGATGGGCGGCTGTATATGTGGGGCAACAACAACGCCATGCTCAGCCTGCGGGAGTTCGCCACGAACGAGCGGTACAACACCGGCATCCAGAAGGTCGCCTTCTCCAACTACTATGCCATCCTACTGCGCGAGGACGGCACGGTGACGGGCGGCCAGACGCTCACGTTCAACATGCAGTCTGCCTATTCCAACAAGGACGGGCAGATCAAAAACCTGCGCACGTATCTGACCGACCGCACGGTGGTGGACATCGCCGCCACAAACAACTGCTACTGCTTTGTCATGGACGACGGCAGCCTGCTGGTGTTCGGCGCAGCGGAATACGGCGAGCGGGACATCCCCGCGGCGACCGCGGAGGAGCGCATCGTGGAGATCAACGCCGGCACGCGGCATTTCGTCGCCGTCGGCGAGAGCGGGCGGATCTACGCCTGGGGCCACAACGACGGCGGCCAGTGCGATGTGGACGGCGAAGAGGGCGCGCTGGTGTATACCGGCGCCAAGCAGACCTATCTCGTGGACGAAGAGGGGAGCCTGATCGACTGCTCCGGCTTCCGCGGCTACCTGATGGGGACCGACAACCGCGGCCGCGACATCCTGACCCGCATCATCCACGGCGGCAAGATGACGATGACCATCGGCGCTGTGGCGGTCATCGTATCCACGATCATCGCCATCATCGTCGGCTGCCTCGCCGGCTATTTTGGCGGCTGGGTGGACATGCTGCTCATGCGCGTGACGGAGATCTTCTCGTCGCTGCCGTTCCTGCCGTTTGCCATGATGCTGTCCTACGTCATACGAACGATGCCGATCGATGAGACGACGCGTATCTTCATCATCATGGTCATGCTGGGCTTGCTGAGCTGGACGAGCCTGGCCCGCATGATCCGCGCACAGGTGCTGGCCGAGCGCGAAAAGGAGTTTGTCATCGCGGCGCAGTCCATGGGCGTACGGGAAGGGCGCATCGCCTTCAAGCACATCCTGCCGAACGTGATCTCGATCATACTGGTGAACATCACGCTCGACTTTGCCGGCTGCATGCTGACCGAGTCCTCTCTTTCGTACCTGGGCTTTGGCGTGCAACAGCCGCAGCCGACGTGGGGCAACATGCTCTATGGCGCGAACAATTCCATTGTCATTCAGAACTACTGGTGGCAGTGGGTGTTCCCGGCCATTGCGCTGTCGCTTGCGACAATCAGCATCAACATCATCGGCGACACCCTGCGCGACGTTCTTGATCCCAAGAGCAGCCAGGAGAAATGACGGGTGGAGGTAGAGAAATGGCTTTATTGGAAGTGAAAAACCTTCATACCTATTTCAAGACGCGGAAGGGTATCGTCAAGGCGGTCAACGACGTGTCGTATTCGCTGGAACCCGGCCGCACGATCGGCATCGTGGGCGAGTCCGGTTCCGGCAAATCGGTTTCTGCGATGAGCATCCTGCAGTTGCTGGACGGCAACGGCTATATCGCCGAAGGCGAGATTCTGTTCGAGGGGCGCGATCTGACCAAGCTCTCCCAGCAGGAGATGTACGAGATACGCGGCAACAAGATCTCCGTCATCTTTCAGGAGCCGATGACCAGCCTGAACCCGGTCTTTACCGTTAAGCGCCAGCTCAGCGAGCCGTTCATCATCCACCAGAAGCTGAACAAAAAGCAGGCGGAGAAGAAGGCGCTGGAGATGCTCTATGCCGTGCAGATCCCCAACCCGGAGACCGTGCTGCTGCAATATCCGCACCAGCTCTCCGGCGGCATGCGCCAGCGCGTGATGATCGCCATGGCGCTGGCCTGCAAGCCCCGCATCCTGATTGCCGACGAACCCACCACCGCGCTTGACGTGACCATCCAGGCGCAGATTTTGCGCCTGATGAACGACCTGCAGCGGGACAACGGCACGGCCATCATCTTCATCACGCACGATTTGGGCGTCATCAACGAGATGGCGGACGACGTAGTCGTCATGTACTGCGGCCAGGTGGTGGAGCAGACCTCGGCCAAGGTCATCTTTACCAACTGCCCGACGAGCCATCCCTACACGGAGGGGCTGATGCATTCCATCCCGCGGCTGGACAACGTGGGCGCCAAGCTCAAGCCCATCCCGGGCGTGGTGCCGCACCCGCTGGCGCTGCCGAAGGGGTGCAAGTTCGCGCCGCGTTGCAAATACGCCACACAAAGATGCCTGGAGCAGGAGCCTGCGCTGCGGGAGGTTACGCCCGGCCAGAAGATCCGTTGCTTCTATCCCGAAAAGGAGGTGCGCTGCAGTGAAGAACACAGAAACGCTCTTGTCAATCAGGAATCTTAAAAAGTATTTTCCTGTGGCCAAGACCCGCTTCTTCCAGAAGGAGCAGCTGTATGTCCGCGCCAATGAGGAGATTACCATAGACATCAAAAGCGGCGAGACGTTTGGCCTGGTCGGAGAATCGGGCTGCGGCAAGTCCACGCTGGGGCGCACGATCCTCCAACTCTATGACCAGACGGCCGGCAGCACGATGTACTACGGCCGCACCCTGGAGGACTTTGCCCCCGCCTATGTGACGGTCACGCTCCAAAAAGCCAACAAGCTGCTCGAGGCCTATCGTAAGCAGCAGGTCAAGGCCGACGCGGCCGCTGCCGAGGTTGAGAAGGCGGGCGACAAAGCCACGTTTTACCAGCATCAGACGATGAACCTGCTGCAGGCGGAGGCGGAGACCGCCTTTCATGGCTTGGTCAAGATTCTGGGCGGGTTTGCCGCGCTGGACGACCCGCAGGAGGGCGCCGCCGCGCTGCTCAAGGCGTATGGCACGACGACGCGGCTGTGCAGGCTGAACGACCGGATGCGGGATCTCGACGCGGAGATCGCGTTTCACGAGGCCGTCGCCAGGGAGCTGGAGGAAGACCCCGCCGCCAAGCGCGCCGCCGGCAAGATCCGCCGCTCGCTCCGGCGGGCGGAAAAGTTCCGCGCCCGCAGGCGCGCGTTGGAGCCGGAGGCGGCCAGACTGCGCGCGATTCGGCAGGACGAGGAGACGGCGGTGGACGCCCTCCGGGCAAAATACGCCGACGACGAGATGTTCCAAAAGTACGAGGCCATGCGCGACACGGGCATCGACCTGAGCCGTCTGCGCTATACGGAGATGCGCATTTTGCGCAAGGACATCCAGATCATCTTTCAGGACCCGTATTCGTCCCTCAACCCGCGCATGACGGTCGGCCAGATCATCGGCGAAGGGTTGACCACGCACAAGTTCTTCAAGAGCCGCGACCCCAAGATGAAGGAGTACATCCTGGGCGTCATGGAGGAATGCGGTCTGCAGGGCTACATGCTGCACCGCTATCCGCACCAGTTTTCCGGCGGCCAGCGCCAGCGCATCTGCATCGCCCGCGCGTTGGCGGTCAAGCCCAAGTTCATCGTGTGCGACGAGTGCGTGTCTGCGCTCGACGTGTCGATCCAGTCCCAGATCATCAACCTGCTCGAAGAGCTGAAGGAGACGGAGAACCTGACCTACCTGTTCATCTCGCACGACCTGTCCGTGGTGCGGTACATTTCCAACCGCATCGGCGTGATGTATCTCGGCAACATCGTCGAGCTGGGGACGGCGGAAGAGGTCTTTTCCGACCCGCGCCACCCGTATACCGTGGCGCTGCTCTCCTCCATCCCGACGACCGAGGCGCAGGAGGACCGCAAGGAGCGGATCATCCTCGAGGGCAACATCCCGAGCCCCATCCATCCGCCGGAGGGCTGCAAGTTCCACACCCGCTGTTTTATGGCGTGCGAAAAGTGCAAGCGCGTGCCCCCGCCGTATGTCGAGGTCACGCCGGGGCACTATGTCGCCTGCCATTTCCTGGATCGCAAGATCGATGCCGAGGGCAACTACCTGTTCCAGTGGCAGCCGAACGCGGCCGAGGCGGAGTCATGCTGATTCGCAGGCTGCGCAAGCTCCGGAAATTCGATCCGGAGCGCGAGCGCGAGCTGCGCGACGGGATCGAGGCGGCGGGGGGCCTGGAGAAGAACGACCTGAAAGCCATGATCCTCTCCGCTCTGATCGTGATCCTGCCCATTGCGCTGGGCATTCTGCTGTTGTTTGCGTTGGTAGCCTGGCTGTTCCTGTTCTGAAAAAGCAGATGCTGCGGGCGCAGCCCGGCCGGCGGCAAACGGCGCGAAGGCGGCCGCGCCATGTGCAGGCAAGGTCCCGACAACAAAACAGGCCCCCGCGCCCGAATTGGGCGCGGGGGCCTTGCGATGCTTGTGCGACGGGGAGACTGCCGGCCCGCGGGCGGCGGCCAGAACCGGGCTTGTCTTGCGGGGGCGCCTTACTCGGCCGGCCTTACCCGCTGCCCATACCGGTCCATACCCCAGGCGGCCAGGAAACCGAGTATGGCGCAGACGATGGAGAGCAGCACTTCCGTGGCGTCCTTGAACTCCAGCGGCACGATCAGCAGCGTGGAGGCGATGACAATGCCGAGGATGGCGTGATAGGCGATCGTGTGGTGGCGTTCAAACAGGCGGTTGACGAACCGTGCGCTCAGCAGCGCCGTGCAGAGGATGCCCAGCACCAACGGGATCAGCACGCCCAGGTCAAAGCGCGAGATACCGGCCGTCATCTCCTGATACAGACCCATGAAGATCAAGATGGAGGAGGAGCTTAGCCCCGGAACGACGAGGCTCAGTCCCCATATGATGCCGCAGAAGAAGAACCACCAGGCATTGCCTTCGATGTCGATGCGCACGCCCTGCTGCAGGTACAGCAGGAAACCGAACAGCACGACAAAGCTCAGGAACATGGAGAGGTAGCCGGTCTTGCGGTGGCCATATTTGCCGGCGTCGCGGTACAGGGAGGGGATCATGCCCACAATCAGGCCGATAAACAGGCTGACGGCAATGGCGGAAGAGACTTCCATCAGCAGGTTGACGAGTCCGGCCAGCGCAAAGAACCCCACGGCCCAGCCGAGAAGCACGGGGATGAACAGCTTGTAGTAGATGCGGAAGGTCTTGATCGGATGCGCCAGCAGCGCCATCATCGGCCGGTAGATACCAAAGAGCACGCAGAGGACGCCGCCGCTGATACCGGGCAGGATGGCGCCTGCGCCGATCAGCGCACCGTGGATGACGCGAAGCAGCCAGAGACCGACGCCCATGTGGTCATATTTTCCCGGGGCGGCTTCGGAGATGGCGGCAGGGGGAGTCGTCTGTCTTTCCTGTTCCATGTTCTCTCCTGTCAACGTAAAATTTACCATAGATAGCATGTCCACTATAGCATGTCCGGCGCCACTTTTCAAATGCTCCGGCAAAAATTTACGGCCTTGTCACACGTGCGGTGGCAAAAGCCTGACGCGGCGTCAATGGCCGGCATGCAGGCAAAGCGTGCTGTGCGGGACATTGGGACAGGGAATGAAAACGGTTACGCACGGAAAGTGTGGCGGCAAAGCAGATTGTAGAAACGGCGCAGGGCGGACGATCGGACGGACAATGCGCCGGATTTTGGCAGGATAGAGGAAAAACCGGAGCGGCACGCTTCCTTATCCTACAAAAAGAACAACGCGCATTTTACAGAATCGCTGGACAGAATTGATGAAATTAGTTACAATAACGGTAGCATATCAGGTGAAATGGTAATCAGGCAACGAAACGATCGCATCGACAAGGAGGGATCTTTCTTTGGAACAGCATATCGTTGGCAAGCCGTTACAGCGAACCGACGCATGGGCCAAGGTGACCGGCCGTGCGGAGTTTGGCGCGGACGTGCATTTGCCGGACATGGTCTACTGCAAGGGCGTGTACACGGAATATGCGCACGCCAAGCTGCTCGCGGTGCATACCGAAGCGGCGGAACGCGCACCGGGCGTGGTCTGCGTCGTCACGGGCAAGGATATTCCCGGTGCCAAGATGTTTGGCGAGATCTTTGTCGACCAGTATCCGCTGGTGTGTGACAAGGCCCGCTTCTTTGGCGACGTCATCGCCGTGGTGGCGGCCGAGACGCAGGAGCAGGCCGACGAGGCGGCCAAGCTCGTCACGGCCGAATATGAGGTGCTGCCGGTGCTGGGCACGCCGCGCGAGGCCATCGGCAATGAGCAGGTCGTCAATCCCGACTATCCGGACAACGTTTGCGGCAATATCCACGCCCTCAAGGGCGATGTGGAAAAGGGCTTTGCCGAGTCGGACGTCGTCATCGAGCGGCATTACAAGACCGGTTTTGTGGAGCATGCCTACATCGAGCCGGAATCGATCACGGCCATCCCGAGCCGCATGCGCCCGGAGGTGACGGTGCTGGGTTCCCTGCAGGCGCCCTACAACGCCCGCATTTCCATCAGCCGCATGCTGAACATCCCCATGTCGCAGGTCATCATGCGGCCCAGCGTCGTGGGCGGTTCGTTTGGCGGCAAGATCGAAGGCGCCGAGGCCATTGCGGTGCGCGCCAGCCTCGTGGCGCTCAAGACCGGCCGCCCGGCCAAGTATACCCTGACGCGGGAGGAGTCCATCCGCGAGACCTACAAGCGCCATCCCATCGAGTTTGACCTGAAGATCGGCGCCATGAAGGACGGTACGCTCAAGTCCGTGAAGGTCGAGGCGATTGGCGACGCGGGCTGCTACATCAACATGTCCCCGCCGGTCATGTACAAGACGGCGACGCTCGGGCCGGGGCCGTACCGGTATGACAACCTGGATTACAACGCCACCTGCGTGCTGACCAACAACTCGCACACGGGTTCCATGCGCGGGTTCGGCACGCCGCAGGCCATCTTTGCGCTCGAAAACACGCTCAACGAGCTGGCCGAGCAGCTGGGCATGTCGCCCACTGAGCTGCGCCGGAAGAACCTGCTGAAAAACGGCGACACGAGCCCGTGCGGGCACGTGCTCGACTTCCACGAGGTCAGCATCGGCTCCGTCATGGAAAAGGCGGCGGCCGAGCTGGACTTTGACCGCAAGTTTGAACAGTATTCTCGTGAAAACAAGGATCCCAACCGCCGGATCCGCCGTGGCGTAGGCATAGCGACGAGCATGCGCGGCGCGAGCATCGGCGCGGACGGCCTGGATGTCAGCCGCGTGATGATCGAGATTGAAGAGGATGCGAGCGTCAACGTCAACCTGGGCCTGATGGAGATCGGCCAGGGTCTGCGCACCTGCCAGGCGCAGATGGCGGCAGACGGCATGGGCGTGCCGTTTGAGCGCATCACGATGAACGAAGTGGACACCTCCAGCTGCCCGACGACGGGCGCGTGCATCGCGTCCCGCGGCACGTATGTGGGAGGCTGGGCGATCAAGGATGCCTGCGACAAGCTGCACGCCATCATTGCCGAGGCGTTGGAGCGTAAATATGGCAAGCCTGCGACGGACATCCGCTTTGAGAACGACCGCGTCCGCTTTGCGGATATGGACCTCTCGTTCCCGGAGGCGATTCACGCCTGCTATTCGCAGGGCGTGACGCCGATTGCGGTCGGCACGTATGTTGCGCCGACTACAGAGTGGAATCACCACACCGGCGAGCCGTTCTACACCTACACTTACTCCTGTCACGCGGCAGAGGTCGAGGTCGATCTGGATACGGGCCGTGTGGACGTGATCAAGATGGTCGGCTGCCACGATCCGGGCAAGGCGATCAATCCCACCATGGTCAAGGGCCAGATCTACGGCGGCATGACCATGGCGGCCGGCATGGCGCTGACTGAGGACTTGGGCCACAACCCGAAGACCGGCGTGCTCAAGAACCTGAACTTTGAAAACTATCTGCTGCCCACCGTCATGGATGTGCCGGAGAACGTGCCGTTGCTTGACGAGCACTTTGACCCGCGTACCGCCTTTGGCGGCCGCTCTTTGGGCGAGCCGGCCACGGAGCCGGGGGCGGCGGCGGTCGTCGCGGCGGTCAACCACGCGCTTGGCAAGGCGGGGCTGATTCACGAATTGCCGGCGGACCTGGATCGCGTGTTCTTTGCCGCGCGCAGCCTGGAAGCGCAGAAGGGGGAGTGAGCACATGAAGCTGAAACAGTATGTCAAGCCCGCCTCGCTGCAGGAGGCAATTGCGCTGCTTCGCAGCACGGAAGGCCCGGTCACGCTGCTGGCCGGCGGCACCGACGTGCTGGTCTATGGCCGCGAGGGAGACGACCGCTATGCGGACCACACCGTAGTGGACATCTATGGCCTGCCGGAGCTTCGGGGCATCGAGGAGACGGAGGACGCGCTCCTCATCGGCGCCGGAACGACCCATTCCGAGATCGAGCAGTCGCCGCTCGTGCAGCGGTATGCCGACGTGCTGGCCTGCGCCTGCCGTACGGTGGGTTCGCTGCAGATCCGCAATCACGCGACCATCGGCGGCAACATCGGCAATGCGTCGCCCGCAGCCGATTCGTTTGCGGCGTTGGCGGTGCTGGATGCGGAGCTTGAGATCAACCGCCTGGGCGAGGTGCGGCGCGAGCCGCTGTCCCAGGTGATCGCCCGTCCGTATCGCACGACGCTGTCGGATCGGGATATCATCACGCGCATCATCGTCAAAAAGCTGCCGGAGGGTACGGTGTGCGACTTTTACAAGCTCGCGCGCCGGCGCGCGCTGGCCATTTCGCGCATGACGATCGCCACGGTGCTCCGCACGGACGCCGCCGGCGTCGTGCAGGACTTCCGCATGACGATGGGCGCCACGTTCCCGCAGCCCATGATGTTCCCGGACATCAACGCCATGCTCATCGGCAAGCGGCCGGACGACGCGGATATCGCGGCGGTGGCCAAGGCGCTTTCCGACAAGATCCCCGAGATTGCCGGTATCCGCGCCTCCACGAAGTACAAACAGCCCGTGTGCGAGAAGCTGTGCGCACGCATTCTGCACCAACTGCTGAAGGGGTGAAAACGAGATGGATAAGATACAACTGAACTTCCGGCTCAACGGGAAGGAGTATTCCGTAGAGACGCAGCCCGGCCGGCGCATGCTGGATGTGCTGCGCGAGGATCTGCACCTGACGGGCACCAAAGAGGGGTGCGGCGTGGGCGAGTGCGGGGCCTGCACGGTCGTGGTCAACGGCGAGGCGGTCACGAGCTGCCTGGTGCTGGCCGGACAGATGCAGGGCGCGGACATCATGACGGTGGAAGGGCTGTCCGAGACGGAGATCGGCAGCATCCTGCAGCGCTGCTTTGTCGAGGGCGACGCGGTGCAGTGCGGTTTCTGCACGCCCGGGTTCCTGATGAGCGCGTACGCGCTGTTGCTCAAGAACCCGCATCCCACGCGCGAGGAGATCCGGGAGGCCGTGGCCGGCAACCTGTGCCGCTGCACGGGCTATGTCCCGATCATCAACGCCATTGAGCGCGCGGGGCTGACCATCGTCGGCGAGGCCTGACCGGCGCGCGGATGCGCGGCAGGCAGGGAAATGGAACAGACGTGACAAGACCGCCCCGGCCGATTTCCGGCCGGGGCGGTCTCTGCCTGGAAAGGAAGTTCACAAGTTGCCGGCTTGCCGCGGCCATGCGGCGCGCGGCAGGGGGACGTCATTGCAGCAGCGCTTCCAGCTGGGCTTTCGGGCGGAACCCGACGGCGGTGTTGGCCACCTTGCCATTGCGGAAGACCATCACCGTGGGGATGCTGGCAATGCCGTAGCGGGCTGCCAGCGCCGGCTGCTCGTCGACATTGATCTTGCACACTTTTGCCTTGCCGGCCTGTTCCTCGGCGATTTGCGCGACGACCGGGGACAGCATGCGGCACGGGCCGCACCAGCTGGCCCAGAAATCCACCAGCACGGGGAGGTCGGATTGCAGTACTTCGCGATCGAAGGTTTGTTCCGTAACGATAATTTCAGACATGGGTTTATGCTCCTTTCATAGTTTCCAGTTGTTGCAGCAGTGCCGATTCCGACATGGCGCCAATCTGCCCGCCCAGCAGCGAGCCGTCCGCGCCGACGAACACGGTCAGGGGGATCGAATAGGCGCCGTAAGTGCCGGCGGCGGTCAAGGTGGTGTCGTAGTAGACCGGGAAGCCGTATCCGGCGTCTTTTACAAAAGATTTCACGCCATCCACAGTCTCGCGCGAGCCGTCGGTCAGGTTGACCATCATGAACGCGATGTCATCGCCATAGGCTTTATGCGCCGCGTCAAACGCGCCAAGCTCCGAGCGGCAGGGGCCGCACCAGGTGGCCCAGAAGTTGATGACGACCGGATTGCCTGCAAAGTCCGACAGGCTGACGGTGTTGCCCTCTCCGTCCAGCACGGAGAAATCCGGCGCGGGCATTGGGGTGGCGGTGGGCGCAGGGGTGCCGCTTGATCCGTCCGGCGCCACCGTAGCGGCGTCCTGCGCAGTAGGAGAGGGGGATTGCGCCGGCGCGCCGGCATCCGCCTGATACTGACCGGCAAGCGCCTGATAGCCCCAGAAGGCCAGCGCCAGCAGCACGATAAACCCAAGCGCCAGCAGGATCCATTTCTTTGTCTGCGTCATAGCATATTCCTCCGTTGTGTTATGAAAAGACCGCCAGCAGCGCGCTCATCCAGCCAAAGGCCATCATGATGCCCACCACGATCAGGAACCCGCCGCACACCAGATTTACCACGCGGTAGTGCCGCTTGATGAAGGCGAAAGCGGTGCTGAGCTTTTCAATCAAAACCGCCGAGAGCAAGAACGGCACGCCCAGGCCCAGTGAATAGACCAGCAACAGCAGCACGCCCTGTACCGCGGTGCCGGAGGTGGAAGCCAGCATCAGTGCGGACCCGAGGAATGCGCCGACGCACGGCGTGAGGCTGACTGAGTAGATCATGCCAAAGACAAAGGCGGAAAATGCGCCTGTAACCTCGCGCCGGGCCTGCATCCCGCGCAGAAAGGGCAGCGGAATGATCTCAAGATAGCTGAGCCCGAACACGATGACGATGATGCCCGTGACGATGTTTACGACCGTCTGGTGGCGCATCAGCAGCGTACTCAGCGTTCCTGCGAACAGCCCCATCAGGCTGAACACGAGCGTAAAACCGAGCACGAAACAACCGGCGCGCAGCAGAACCCGGTGTTTTTTGTCCGCATTGCCGGCAAAATAGGAGAGGTAGACCGGCAGCATGGGCAACATGCACGGCGACAGGAAGGAAATGAGCCCCTCCAGGAATGTGATCAGGTATTGCATGGGAACGCCTCCTTTCGCTTGCCGTCGTATGCAGTATACCACGCGAAACCGCCCGCCACTGTGACGAAGTCTCATTCGTCAAAATTTTTTTGCTTTATTGCCCCATTGGCCGTCGGCTGTGGGGAAAACGCGCCTTTGCCGGCACGGCCGTGGTGTGGTTGTCCCCCGGTTAACCGCAGGTTGCCGGATAGTTGCTTGTGTCCATACCGTCCTGGATGCTATACTGGGGCGAACAGAGGAGGAGAGAGCCAATGGCGCTGGGCGAACGGATTCGAGAGGCCAGAAAACGGGTCGGCATGTCGCAGGAACTGCTCGCGGAGCGGATGGAGGTCAGCCGCCAGGCAGTTGCCAAGTGGGAGTCAGACCGCTCTGCGCCGAGTGCAGAGCGGCTGTTCCGCCTGGCGGAAGTGTTGGGTACGACGACACAGTTTTTGCTGTGGGGGGATACGGAGACGGCAGATCCTGCGGGGCAGGCGGCGCGCGCATCGAACCGGCGGGCCCGGCGCAGAAGCGACCTGCTGGCCGCCGCGCTCGTGGCGGCCGCGTATGGCTGCCTGTACCTGCTGGGGCGCGCGCTGTGGTGCGGCGGGGAGGAGGGCGTGTCCCTGCTGGGCTTTTTGGCAACTGCGCAGCCAACCGGCCCGGGAAGCTATCTTTACGGATGGCTGCTGAGCAGCCGCCTGTTCTGGATCGCCATGGCCGTGTCCGTGCTGCCGGCGCTGCTCGGACGGCAGAGGATGGCGTTTGTGTGTTTGATCGGCTTTGTGGCAGGGGGCGTTCTGGGCATGCTGTTTGGCCCCAACCCCTCGGGCGCGGCGCTGGGGCAGGGGCATTATGGTTGGGCCATCTGGGGCACGGTGTTCCTGCTGTCGCTGCCTGCCGGGGCGCTGGCGGAACGTCTGCTGCCGGACAACTGGTTACGCCTGCCCGCCCGTTTCCGGTGAGCGCAGGACGGACGGAACGAAAAAAAGCGGCGGCACGGTCTGGCCGTGCCGCTGCTTTTTGTTTGCCGTTCACAAAGTCCTGTGGCGGGAATGTACGGGTACAGTGCGCTACAGCAGCCGGCGCAGCCCATCGGGATCGGACAGGCGGATGGCGCCCCGCCGCATCTCGACCAGCCCGTCGGACGCGAACCGCTTGAGCATGCGGGCGACGACTTCGCGCGCAGAGCTCACATGCTGGGCAATCTGTTCGTGGGTCATGCGGATTTCCGTGTTGCCCGTGCGCTCGTATTCGTTCAGCAGGAAAGTTGCCAACCGCCGGTCGAACCGCGCAAACAGCACCTGCTGCATGGACCACATGACGGCGGAGAAGCGCGCCGTGGCCAGCTCGTAGAGGAAGCAGCGGGCGTAGATGTTCTGCTGCGCCAGCGTTTCCACCGCGCCCGCGCTGACGACCAGCAGCCGGCAGTCCTGCTCGGCGACGAGATGCGTATCAAATGTGATCTGGCTGATGACGCAGGCCGCCGTCAGCATGCAGCAGTCGCCGGGATACAGGTGGAACAGCGTGATCTCGCGTCCCTCTTCCGAAAGCAGGCAGGCCCGGATGTCGCCTTCCAGCACCAGCGTAAACCCAAGGCAGGCGTCGCTGCCGCCGTGGATCAACGCGCCTTTGGCACACGTCCGAATGGATGCATTGCGCTCCATGAGCGCCTGTTGTGCCGCGTCCAGCCGGGGCCAGAAGGGCAGCGCGCTCAGATGCGTCGCAATGTCGCCGGTTGCCATCTCCCGTTCCGCCATACAGCCGTTGCCGGTTCAGGACTTCCAGAGGCCGTGCAGGTTGCAGTAGGCATATACCGCCTGCACCTCGTCGCCCTCGCAGAGCGCGAAGCAGACTTCGGGCTGCTGGCCTGGTTGGAGCGCCTTGCGCTGGTTGCCAAACTTGCTTTGGAGAGAGACCCACTCGATATAGTGCTCGGGCAGCATGGGGTGCGCCACGGCGCCCACGTTCACCACAACCTGGTTCCCCTCCACGCGGTAGACGGGCACGTGCTTTTCCTGCGCGGCATCGACCGTGCCGGGGACGATCAGCGTCATTTTCTGGCCACAGCACATGACGGGGACGCCGCTCTCCTTGACGGCAGCCATCATGTTGCCGCAGCGTTCGCAAATATAGAATTTCTGTTCCATCGTTCTGCCTCCTGTCGGATGTTTTTGTGCCGCTTGAAACGGCGATTGTTCCTTGCTTTCAGCATACCACAAACGGGCAAAAAGTAAAGTGTCGCTTGTGATGATATGAAGAATATCACAGAAAATTTGCCGCGTCCGTGACCGGGTCACATAATCTTCAAAAAGATGCAGCCTTTCGGCCGCGCCGGCGTTGCATGGTTTGTCAAAATCGCCGATGTCAAAACAGAAGGCGGGCATGACGCACTCTTTTCACACATCTGTTTGTGTGTTAAAATTGCATATTGCCGCAGGTAGGCCGCGAGGAGCGGGCCATGGAGGGGAAGCCGTGGAACAGGAAAGAAAATCTGGCAACAGGGCCGGCGTGTGTTGGCAGTTGTTTGTCAGCATGCTGTATATCAGTGCCTGCACCTTTGGGGGCGGGTTTGTCATTGTGTCGTTTATGAAGCGCCGGTTTGTCAACCATCTGCACGTGCTGGAGGAGCAGGAAATGCTCGACCTGATTGCGCTTGCACAGTCTGCGCCGGGCGCGATTGCCGTCAATGCTGCCATTCTTGCAGGGTGGCGTGTGGCGGGCTGGGCCGGCGCGGCGTCCGCCGTGCTGGGGACGGTGATCCCGCCGCTGGTCATTTTGTCGGTCATTTCCGTGTTTTACGAGGCGTTTGCTACCAACCGATATGTTGCGCTGGTGTTTCGGGGCATGCAGGCGGGCGTGGCGGCTGTGATTACGGATGTGGCCATTGGACTGGCCGGCAAGGTGATCCAGGAACGGTCGGCTTTGCACATTGCCCTCATGGCGGCGGCGTTCTTGGCGGCGTTTTTTGGAAAGGTCAATGCGGTACTCATCCTCCTGGCGGCGGCCGGCATTGGGCTGTGCGCCGCGCTCTGGCAGGGCAGGAAGGAGCGGCGGGCATGATGGAACTGCTGGCGCTGTTTTGGAGCTTTTTCCAGGTGGGGATGTTCAGCGTGGGCGGCGGCTATGCGGCCATTCCGCTCATCCAGGAGCAGGTGGTTTCCCTGCATGGCTGGCTGTCGATGCAGGAGTTTACGAACCTGGTCACGATTGCGGAGATGACGCCGGGGCCCATTGCGCTTAACGCGGCGACGTTTGTGGGCACGCGCATTGCGGGTACGGGCGGTGCGCTTTTGGCCACGTTCGGCTGCATTTTGCCATCGTGTATCCTCGTGCCGTTGCTGGCTTATGTGTATGAGCGCAACCGGCGCGGCGCTCTCATGCAGGGGACGCTGGCCGGTTTGCGCACGGCCGTGGTGGCGCTGATTGCGTCTGCTGCGCTGTCCATGCTGGGCACGGCAGTGTTTGCCGGCGGCGCCGTACAGCTGGATACGATGGACCGGGTTGCGGCCGTCAGCTTCTTGCTGGCGCTCCTTGCCATACGAAAATGGAAGCTCCATCCCGTGCTCGCCATGGTGGCATGCGGACTGGTCTCGTTGGTGATTGGCGTGTGTGTTTCGTAATGTGAGGGGCGTATGCGGCGGCGCACTTCATCAGGGGGGATACGCTGTTGCGTCGGGGGTCAGGCGGTTTTGGCAGGCGGGTCGTCTTCGACCAGCCTGCTTTTTGACAGGCGCGCCCGGCTATAATAGATGAGGGTGGACACGCTGCACGCCAACCAGCCGGCCGGATAGCTGAGGGCGATCGGCAGGATGGCGCCGGGCATCCAACGGGAAACGACATACAGGTATGCTTGTCGGAACGCGACAAAAGAGAGCAACATGAGGATCATCGGGACGCGGCTGTTCCCCGCGCCGCGCAGCGCGCCCGCATAAACCTGATAGATACACATGACGAGGTAGAATGGCGAGATGTAGCGCAAAAAGAGCGTGCCAAACTCGATCACTTCCGGTTTATTGTTGAAAAAGGCCACGAGCGAGGGCGCGGCTATGAGGACGGGCAGCATCACGACGCCGGTGGTGCCGAGCGCCATCCAGAGCGCCGTGCGGGAGCCGTGTTGCGCGCGTTCCACGAGGTTGCAGCCAAGGTTTTGTCCGACAAACGTCGTGGCGGCGAGCGCGATGGACTGCATGGGAAGTACGATCAGCTGGTCAATCTTGCTGTAGGCTGTCCAGCCGGCCATACAGTCGGAGCCGAACACATTGATGTAAGATTGGACAAACACGTTGGAGAACGCGGTGATAGCCATCTGGATGGCTGCCGGTATGCCCACGCGTAAAATCTTGGAAAGCATGCTGAAGCTGATCCGCAAATCCTTCCAGCGCAGACGGAGGGCGCCATGGCTGCGCATGAGCGCAATGACCACGAGCGCGGCGGAGACGCCCTGCGCGATGATGGTGGCCAGCGCCACACCGCTCACGCCCATGTCGAACACCAGTACAAACAGCAGATCCAAACCTGTGTTGATCACGGCTGAAACGACCAGGAAATAGAACGGACGGGTAGAATCGCCCACGGCGCGCAGGATACCCGAGCCGATGTTGTACAGCATCAGGCCAATGACGCCGGAAAAATAGATGGTCAGGTAGGCGTAGGACTCTGGGAATACCTCTTCCGGCGTCTTCATGAGCCGGAGCATGGCCGGGGTCAGCAACAGCCCGAGTATGGTGAACGCTACGCCAAGGATGAGGGTCGTGAGGATAGCGGTGTGGACGGTGTCGTGCACTTCGCGATCCTTGCGCGCGCCATAATATTGGGCAATTACGACACTTGCTCCGCTGGACAGCCCGAGGAAAAAGCCGATGAGCATATTGATGATCGGCCCCACGGAGCCTACGGCGGAGAACGCCTCGTTGCTCACGTAGTTGCCGACCACCCAGGTATCGACGGTGTTATAGAGCTGTTGAAAGATATTTCCAATCAGCAGCGGGACGGCAAAGTCTATCAGGTGCCGGGCAATGTTGCCCTCCGTCATGTTGACATCGCGTTGGCCGCCAATTGAAAAATGCCGAAATTTTACCATCATTCCTATCCCGATTGCCAATTTTGCCGTTGCAAGCGCGAGGCCAGAACCGCCACTTTAGCAAGACCTCATGTTGTAAATCTCTTTCATCATCTTATCGGGAAAAGCGTTTCGTGTCAAGGCGGCAGGCCGGGAAGGGGCGGCACCATACGATAAAAGAGCCGCAATCTCAAAGGGGATTACGGCTCTTTTGCAGACCTTTGGAGGCGATATGGGGGCGTTTTATACGCGGATCAGTTCATAGCTGCGCGTGCCCAGGCCGATCTTTTCGGCATGCTCGAGGCAGCTTTTCCATTCGGTTTCCGGCGCATTATTCTGGAAATGATCGTGATGGTCGACAAACGCCGCGCTGTGCATGTTGTCGGACAGCTGGCTGTTGGGCAGCGGCTCTGCGGCCAGGCAGGCGTCCACGCAGGCCTGGTCGAGCGCAAGCGGGTCAAACGAAGCAAACATGCCGATGTCCGGCAGGATGGGCGCGTCGTTTTCACAGTGGCAGTCGCAGTTGGGCGAAACATCCAGCACGAGGGAAATGTGGAAGTTGGGCCGGCCGTCGACAACTGCTTTGGTATATTCGGCCATACGGTAGTTGAGGTCGCGGGCGGCCGTGCGATCCGCAAAGGAAATCGCGTCGAAATTGCATGCGCCCAGGCAGCGCCCGCAGCCCACGCAGTTGGCCGTGTTGATGGTCATCTTGCGCGCGCTGGCGTCAAATTGCAGGCCGTTGTTGGCGCACTCGCGCTCGCAGCGGCGGCAGCCGCGGCACAGCGCAGGGTCGATGGTCGGCTGCCCGTTGGCATGCTGGTCTTTTTTGCCGGCGCGGGAGCCGCAGCCCATGCCGATGTTTTTGATGGTGCCGCCAAAACCGGTAATTTCATGTCCTTTGAAGTGGGTCAGGCTGATGAACACGTCCGCATCCATGATGGCGCGGCCGATCTTGGCCTCCCGGATGTATTCGCCGCCGGCGACCGGCACGGCCACGTCGTCCGTACCCTTGAGCCCGTCTGCAATGAGGATGGGGCAGCCGGCTGACAGCGGGGTGAAGCCGTTTTCCCAGGCGCACGCCAGGTGCTCCAATGCGTTCTTGCGGCTGCCGGGGTACATGGTGTTGCAGTCCGTCAAAAACGGTTTGCCGCCCAGCTCGCGCACGAGGTCGACGACGGCTTTGGCGTAATTGGGGCGCAGATAGCTCAGGTTGCCCATTTCGCCAAAGTGCATTTTAATGGCGACAAATTTGCCATCCATGTCGATGTTGCCAATGCCCGCCGCGCGGCACAGCTTTTGCAGCTTGTGCGTCAACCCGTCTCCGTAAGCGGCGGTGCGGAAATCCGTGAAATATACTTTTGCCTGTTCCATGCCTGTCTCTCCCGTGCGCAAAATTGCGGCAGCGCCCGCCGGGGCGCTCCGCCATGCATATATTCATTATACTCTCACAGGCCCGCCACCTGTCAATGCTCCCGCGCAGAAAAAATGGCAGGGCAATCCGGCGCATCGGTGGTGGCAAAGCGCCGTCTGGCCGTGGTATACTGTACCTGTATGCCGGGAGGAGGTACGGAAGCGATGACGGACGGCGCGTACCAGGCGCTGCGGGAATGGCTGCGCGAGACGGAGGACGAACCGCTGGAGCCCATGGAGGCGTTTTTTGAGGCGCGGCTCGACGGCTATGAGAGCCACATGCAGCGCTTCCGGGCGCAGTACCGTCTGCTGGCGGAGCAGCTGCCTGCCGCGACGGAAACGCTGCTGGATCTCGGCTGCGGAACGGGGCTGGAGCTGGACGCGATCTTTGCCCGCTTTGAGACGTTGCATGTGGTGGGCGTGGACCTGTCGGAACGGATGCTCGCCCAATTGCGCGCCAAGCATCCGGGGCGGGCGCTGACGCTCCTTTGCGCGGACTATCTGACGTGCGATCTGGGCACGAACGCGTTTGATGCGGCGGTTTCTTTTGAGACGCTGCATTACTTTTCGCAGGAGACCAAGCGCCGCCTGTTTCAAAAGATTTGCGACAGCCTGAAGCCGGGCGGCGTGTATCTGGAGTGCGACTATATCGCCACGTGCCAGGCCATGGAAGACCTTGCGTTTCAGGCGTGCCGGAACCGGCGGCATCGGGACGGCATTCCCGATGGTGCGCTGGTGCATTTCGACACGCCGCTGACGCTTTCCCATGAGATGCAGGCCATGCGCGATGGCGGCTTTTCCCAGGTGGAGCTGATCGGGTTTGTGCCCGGGGATCGGCACACGCCGCTCATCCGGGCCAGAAAAGGCGTGTGAATTGGCCTGGCTGGCCATGCCGCGGCAGAGGAGGAGCCATGATCGAATTGGTGGGCGGCGCTTTGCGGGCGCTGGTGTCGGAAACGGGCGCGGAGCTGTGCGCGCTCGATGGCGCGGACGGGACGGAATATCTCTGGCGGGGCGATCCGGCGCTGTGGGCGCGGCACGCGCCGGTGCTGTTCCCGCACGTGGGGCGATTGCCCGGCGGGCGCTACACCTGGCGGGGGGAGACGTACAGCCTGCCGCTGCACGGCTTTGCGCGGCAGTCCGTTTTTGCCGTGGAGGCGCGCACCCCGGCTTCCGTTGCGCTGACGCTGCGGGACGACGCCGCAACGCGCGCGCAATACCCGTTTGCCTTTTTGCTCCGCGTGGAGTATGCGCTTGCGGGGGACATGCTCCGCGCGTGCTTTACGGTTGAAAACCAGGGTGACGGGCCCATGCCGTTTGGGCTGGGGGCGCACCCGGGGTTTCGCGTCCCGCTGCGCGAGGGCCTGGCGCTGGACGACTATGCGCTCCGGTTTGGCGCGCCCTGCCGGCCCCTGCAGCATCTGTTGGGCGACGATTGCCTGATGTCCGGTGAAACGGCGCCGTTTTCCGTGCGGGAGGGCGTCACGCTGCGCCTTTCGTCCGACCTGTTTGACCGCGATGCGCTCGTGCTTTCCGAAATGGCCCGGTCTGTGACGCTTTTCACGGCGTATGACTGGCGCACGGTCGAAGTGACGTTTCCGGACGCGCCATATCTGGCGCTTTGGCAGCCGCCGCACACCGGTGCGCCGTTTTTGTGCATCGAGCCCTGGCTTTCGCTTCCCGCGCCGGGCGGCGCAGAGGCCGAATGGTCGGCGCTGCCCACACTTGTGCAGCTTTCGCCCGGGGAGCGGCGGCGGTTTCGCTGGTCGGTCGCGGTGGGGCGGCGGGCGAGGCGGCGTTGCGGCGGCATTGACGGCGCCGGCATGCCGTGAGACGGCTGGCCATGTGCTGCTTTTGAAAGGATGGGCATGCACCGGACGGGCTGCGCGCCTTGCAGATGGAACACGGGAAAGGACGGAACGAACATGGATAAACTGGAAAAGACCAATGTCATGCGTTTGCTGGAGCAAAAGAAGCTGCCCTATACCCCGCACTGTTATGTGGGTACCGGGGCGGTGTCCGGCGCGGAGGTGGCGGCTGCGCTCGGGCTGGATCCGGCGCGCGTGTTCAAGACGTTGGTTACGGTGGGGCGAAGCGGCGCGCATTATGTCTTCCTCGTGCCGGTACTGTGCGAGTTGGACTTGCGCAAGGCGGCGGCCGCCGTGGGGGAAAAGTCCGTGTCTATGCTGCCGCAGCGGGAGCTGCAGCCGCTCACGGGGTATGTGCATGGCGGATGTTCGCCCATCGGCATGAAAAAGACATTTGCGACGGTGGCGCACCGCTCGGCGGCGGCGCTGCCCACGCTGATTTTGAGCGCCGGGCGCATTGGCTACCAGGTGGAACTGACGCCGGAGGCGCTGCAGCGCGCGGTGCGCCTGACGTTTGCAGATCTGACTATGGAGGGATGCGAATGATACGGGAAGTATATAAGGCTGGTGAGATGGAGGCGCTCCGGCCGTATGTCGGGGACGCGCTGTTCGAGCGGCTGCATGGCAGGCGCCATCTGGCGGCGGCGCTGCCGGATGGCGGGCTGCTGCTGTTGTTCCACGTGTGCGAGCTGGCGGGCCAGCGGCGGCATGTCCGCCAGGTGTGCCTGTATGCGAGCGCGGCACGGATCGTACTCGTGACGGACGACGCACGCTGCGTCAGGCTGATGCAGGCGGCGGAGGATGGCACGCCTGCCCGCGTTCTGCACCGCTTTTTCGCGGGGCTGACGGACGAAGACATCGAACCGCTCGAGCGGATGGAGGGCGCAGTCACGGCGCTGGAGGATGCCATCGTCACGGCGGGGAAGCCGGTGGGCGGCATCGGCGAACGGATCGTATCGCTGCGCCGGTCGCTGCTCGCGCTCAAGCGCTATTATGAGCAGCTGTCGCTCATCACCGAGGCGCTGGCGGAAGATACCGCCAGCCTGTTTGGAGAGGAGGAGCGGCGGCTCTTTGTGGCGCTGGACCGGCATGTGGACCGCTTGCTGGACTATGTGCTGCATCTGCGCGAGTATGTGACGCAGGTGCGCGAGGCCTATCAGGCGCAGCTGGATTACGAGCAGAATCAGCTCATGCGCACGTTTACCGTCATGACGGCGATCTTCTTCCCGTTGTCGCTGATCGTAGGCTGGTACGGCATGAATTTTTCCATGCCGGAGTACGGCTGGGCGTTCGGGTATCCGATGGTGATCGCCCTGAGTGTCGTGGTGTGCGGCATCTGTTTCCGGATCTTTCGCCGCAAGAAATGGCTGTGAGCGGCGCGCTGCGGCGGTTGAGCGGCGACGGCAGGACGTTGCCGGGGATCTGCCGGCCTACGCGGCCGCTTGGGGAAGCCATCGGCCATGCCGTGTTCCGTGCGCCTGGGGAGTCTGATAATGCGTTTGGCTGGATTTTGAACGAAGCTGGATGTGGCACGGGAATCGCGGATGCAGTGACAAAAGCGCCCTGGAAACGTGCGGGGCATCCTGTTTTCAAACCGCGTATTCCCCGCCGATTGGGTATTCTGCATGATATCTGAAGGGACACAGTTGCTCCCGCCTGCGGCCATCGCCGCAGGCGGGGGCAACTGTGCTATGCAGCCCGCTTATTCGCGCGCGCCGGAAGACTGGCCGGGCGTCAGGCTTCCATCTGCCTGCCCAGGAAGGAGGCGATCGTCTGGCAGGTCTTGAGCTCGGCTTCGCCGATGGTTACGTGTTCTTCGGTGGAGAAGAGGATCACGGCGCCGATGGCGTCTCCCTGGGCGATGATGGGTACCAGCAGCAGGGCGCGGGGCGGCTTTTCCACGCGGTCTACGATGCGCAGCACTGCGCCGTCGGTTGCGTGCTGCGTAACAGCTGTGCGGGCGAGGATGGCGCGCTCTACCTCTTCGGTGATGCGCTGCTCGCCATATTCCCGCCGCCCGGGGCCGGCGCAGGATACGACCATGTCCTTGTCGCAGATCAGTGCGTTCATGCCGAACATCTGGTGCAGCGCGGCGGTAAACTCATTGGCAAAGCCCGCAAGCTCGCTGACCGGAGAGTATTTTTTCAAAATAATTCCGCCGTCATGATCGGTGAAGATCTCCAACGGGCTGCCCTCATGGATGCGCAGCGTGCGTCGAATTTCCTTTGGAATGACGACCCGTCCCAGTTCGTCAATTCGCCTTACAATTCCGGTTGCCTTCAATGCAATTCCTCCCGTGCGACGTTTCCATTTGCAAAATGGATTTGGTTTCCTACGTAGTTTTTGCCAACACGGCACAATTATGCGCCGTCCCCTCGCGGAAACGGCGCGGGTGCAGCACGACGGATTTGGCGGCAAGCGGTCAGTTCGCCCCGGCTACTTCCGGCTTTTTCCAGCGCATGAAAAACACGCCGTCGTTTTCAACAAACTGCTCCAGCAAAAAACCGGCACGCTCCAGGAGATTGCGAAAGTGCGCCGCGTCCTGCCGGCCGTCCCGGGATACGCCGTAGGTCGTTTGGATGCGCTGGCCGGCGGCGTCGATCAAGAGGTCGATCAAAAACGGGTCGGCGCGCTCGAATGCCGCGTCCCACAGCGAAAACGTCCCGCCGGGACGGAGCACGCGGAAGACCTCCTGCGCGACGGCCGCATGGTCGGCCGCCGGCATGAACAGAAACGCAAAAAAGGCGGTGGCATGGTCGATGCAGGCGTCGCAGAATGCCAGCGAGCGCGCGTCCATGACGAGCTTGACGGGGCCGTCGGGCGCCTCGCGCAGCTCTTCTTCCAGCCGGTCGATGGCGATGACCTGCCCGGGATAGAGCCGCCCGATCACGCCTTCTCCGCCGCCGCCGATGTCCAGGATGCAGCCTTTCAGCGGCGTCCGTTCCAGACAGATGTCGTGTGCCATGAAAAGCCTCCGTTGCAGATGGTTTTGTACTATCGGCGCCGCCTGATTCATACGCTGTATCAAACGGTTCGATGGGGGGACGATGCATTGCGCGATTACATCGAGGAGAGGATCTTTCAGTCTGCCGCCTATATCATCGAAAACGGTGCGACCGTGCGCGACGCCGCGCGCGTGTTTCAAATCAGCAAATCGACCGTGCACAAGGATGTGAGCGAGCGGCTGCTCTCTCTCGATCCGGCGCTCGCGGCTCAGGTGCGCGCCGTGCTCGACCGCAACAAGGCGGAACGCCACATCCGCGGCGGCCAGGCGACCTGGCGCAAGTACAAATGCCCGCAGCAAGAGGGGGCGCCTGCGCGGTAACTTACTCGAACACGGCACAGGCACAGGCGGCATAGACGCGTTTGGCGCCGTGCCGCTTGAGCTGTGCCGCACAGGCGCACAGCGTGGCGCGCGTGGTGGCCACGTCGTCCACCAGCAGGATGGACAGGCCCTTTGCGGCGGAGAAAGCCCGGAAAGCGCCGCGCAGATTGGCCTGCCGTTCGGCGGCGCTGAGCTGTGTCTGTGAGCGCGTATGCCGCGTGCGGCGTATCAGGTCGGTACGCACCGGCAGGCCGGCGCACCGCTCCGACAGCGCAAGCGCCAGCAGCTCGCTCTGGTTATAGCCGCGGCGCAGCTGCCGCAGCCAGTACAGCGGTACGGGTACGATACAGTCTGGTTTCCAGTCGTCCGGAATGGGGATATGTTTGGCGAAGAAGTCGGCCAGATAGGTGGCGTTGCCGTATTTGAACCGGTGGATGGCGTCGCGCGCCGGCCCATCATACAGGAAGGCGGCGGCAAGTCCGTCCAGCGGCTCGCGGAAGGCGGGCAAAGGGCAGGCGCGCACCGCGTCTGCACAGGCATCGCACAGCCCCAGAGGGCCGAGCTGCGCCTCCTGGTTGCACAGCGGGCAGGCCACGTCGGGCGGATACAGCGCATCGAGGGCGGCCTGCCGCAGCCGGGCCATCATGGATGCAGCGCCCGCCATTCCCTCAGGCGGGCTGTCAGCGACGTGTAGCGGCGCTGGGCACGGTTATTCTGCACCATGGCGGCGATCGTCTCCTGCCGGCCGATGCAGACCACCTGCCGGCGGGCACGCGTCACGGCGGTGTAGAGCAGGTTGCGGGTGAGCAACACCGGCGGGCCCCCGCAAAGCGGCAGGATGACGATCGGGAATTCGCTGCCCTGGCTCTTGTGGATGGAGATGCAGTAGGCCAGATCGATCTCATCTGCCTGTGTAAAGTCGTAGTGCGCGAGCCGGTCGTCGTCGAACAGGATGGAGAACCGGCGGGCGGTGTTGTCGATGCGGTAGACCGTGCCAAGGTCGCCGTTGAATGCGCCGGTGCCCTCCACGGCGGTGCCGGCCGGGCCGCGGCGGGTCCACTCGACCTTGTAGTTGTTCTGTACCTGCATGACCTTGTCGCCTACGCGCAGCGTGCGCTCGCCAAAGGTGTGTTCCGGCTTGTCCGGCGCGGGCGGGTTCAGCGCGGCCTGCAACTGCGCGTTCAGCTGGAACACGCCAAGCGGGCCTTTTTTCATGGGCACGAGCACCTGGATGTCCAGCAGCGGCTCGCTGGTCGGCAGCGCGTCGCCCGGCCGTGCGCAGAGCGCGAGCACGCGCTGGAGCACCTGCTCCGGGGTTGCCAGCGGCTCAAAGCGGAAGTCGCTGTCCGGATCGCCGTCCAGCAGCGGCATGTTGCCGGCGTTAATGCGATGCGCGTTGGTCACGATCCGGCTGCGTTGCGCCTGCCGGAAGATCTCGGTCAGCCGCACGACCGGGACCGCCCCGCTTTGGATGATGTCGCGCAGCGCGTCTCCCGGGCCGACGGGCGGCAACTGGTCGCTGTCGCCGACCATGATGAGCCGCGTGCCCTCCGGCAGCGCGTTGAGCAGCGCATACAGCAGCGGCACATCCACCATCGAGACCTCGTCCACGATGACCACGTCATAGAAGAGCGGGTTGTCCGCGTTTCTTTGGAACCCCTCGCCCGGCACATATTCAAGCAGGCGGTGGAGCGTCTTGGCTTCGCAGCCGGTGGCCTCCGACATGCGCTTGGCGGCGCGGCCGGTGGGGGCGGTGAGCGCAAAGTCCATCTGCATGTCGGACAGGATTTCGGTGATGCTGCGGATGATGGTGGTCTTTCCGGTGCCGGGGCCGCCGGTGACGACCAGCACGCCCTGGGACAGCGCCAGCCGTACCGCTTCGGCCTGCTGCGGCGAGAGCCGGAGTTCGCCGCGCGGGGCGACGGCGGCAGCCGCCAGGAACGGGTTTTCAATGGGCGGCACGGCCAGCTTGAGCAGCTTTTCCGCGATCCGGTTTTCCATGGCGCACATGCGCGGCAGGAACACGCCGTCCACATCGTCCACCATTTGATAGACGACCTCGCGCGCGCCGATCAGGCCGTCGAGCGCGTCGGCCAGCTGTTCCATTTCCACGCCGAGCAGCTTTTGCGCATAGGCGAGCAGCGACTGCCGGGGCAGATATGTGTGCCCATACTCGCTGCGCGCCTGCGAGAGCGCATACAGCAGCCCGGCGCTGAGGCGTGCAGGAGAATCGAACGAGTAGCCGCTCACGTTCTGCGCGATGCGGTCGGCCGTGAGAAAGCCGATGCCGTCCACATCTGCGATGATCTGATAGGGGTTTTCCTCAATGCGGGCCAGGCAGCCGGCGCCGTAGATCCGGTAGAGTTTCCATGCCTGGTTGACGGTGACGCCATAGGGTTCGAGCGCGAGCAGGACATCCCGCATCTGCCGGTTTTCGCGGTAGGAGGAGGCAATCATGGCGCACCGCTTGTGGCCGATGCCCGGGATTTCGAGCAGCCGTTCCGGCTCGTTGTCCATCACGTTCAACGCATCCATGCCAAAGTGCGCGACGATCGCGCGCGCCGTCGAGGGACCAATGCCCTTGACGATGCCGCTGCCGAGATAGCTTTCAATGGCCGACAGCGTGGCGGGCGCGAGCGTCCGGGCGGCGGTGGCCTTAAATTGGCGGCCATAGCGCGGGTGCGTGACAAAACTGCCGTCCAGCTCCACACGCTCGCCCGCTGTGCAGAGCGGCAGCGGGCCGACGGCGGAGAGCCGCTCGCCGTTCTCGTCGAGCAGCTCCAGCACCGTCCAGCCGTTTTCCGCGTTGCGGTAGATGATGGATTGTATCGTCCCGGTGATCTGCATGGGTCAAAAGAGCTGCAGCAGCAGGCCGGCAAGCGCCGCCGCCACATAGGTCGTGCCGAGGATGATGGCAAAGGTCCGGAAGCGGTGCCGGCCGCGCAGCAGCACCAGCAGCCCCACGCCGGAGGCGGTGCAGAGTCCCGCGATCGCCGAACCAAAGGAAATCATGCCGTCCAGATAGAGCTGCGTAAGCAAAACAGAGGCGGCGCAGTTCGGGATGAAGCCGAACAGGGCGGCCAGCAGCGGCTGGAAGGGACCCGGCAGCAGCAGCGCGGCAAACTGTTCTTCGCCGATGCCTTCGATGAGCATGCCGAGCATCAGGGAAAAGAGAAACAGGAACAGTAGGATGGACAGCGTGCGCCGGATGGCTTCCACCAGGATGCGGCCAAAGGATGCGCCGCGCTCGCATTCACACTGATGCACGTGCGCTTCCCTGTCCAGTGCCGCCAGCTGCCGGTCGCGCTTCCAGAGCGTATCCAAGAGGAACCCCACGGCTACGGCCAGCACGACCTTGATGCCGATCAGCAGGGCGACCGTGTCGAGCTGCCCGGGCTGCCCGAGCAGGATGGGGAGCGCCTCGTCGGACGTGGCGAGGAACACCGCCACCAGTGTGCCGGCCGAGACAAAGCCGCCGTTGAACAGCTGCGCGCAAGCGGTGGAAAAGCCGCACTGCGGAATGCAGCCCACCAGCCCGCCGAGCAACGGGCCAAACCGCCCGGCGCGCCGCACGGCGGACAGCATCCGGTCGGCTGCCCGGTGCTCGAGGTATTCCATCAAAAAGATGGTCACGAGCAGGAACGGCGTGAGTTTGGCGCAGTCGAGCAGCGCGTCCAGTATAACGTCCCAAAGCTGATCCATGGGTTTCCCCCTTATAAAAGAAGGCTCCCGCCGCTATGCCGGCGGGAGCTGCGACATGACATCAAAAATCGATCTTTTCTTCAATGTGCGCCGCGACCTCGCCGATGGGCACGCGCACCTGCTGCATGGTATCGCGGTCGCGGATGGTCACGCAGCCGTCCGTTTCGGTCTCAAAATCGACCGTGATGCACAGCGGCGTGCCGATCTCGTCTTCGCGGCGGTACCGCTTGCCGATGGAGCCGGTCTCGTCGTAATCGACCATGTATTTGCGGGAAAGCTGCCGATGGATTTCCGTCGCCTGCGGCGCGAGCTTTTTGGAGAGCGGCAGCACGGCGGCTTTGTAAGGCGCGAGCGCGCCGTGCAGGCGCAGCACCGTGCGCTTGTCGCCGCCTTCCAGTTCTTCTTCGTCGTATGCGTCGCACAAAAACGCCAGCGCCACGCGGTCTGCGCCCAGCGAGGGCTCCACGCAATAGGGGATGTACTTCCGGCCGGTGAACGGATCCTGGTATTCAAAGTTTTCGCCGCTGTGCTCCGCGTGGGACTTGAGGTCGAAGTCCGTGCGGTCGGCAATGCCCCACAGCTCGCCCCAGCCGAACGGGAACAGGAATTCGATGTCTGTCGTGCCCTTGCTGTAGTGCGAAAGCTCGGCCTGTTCGTGCTCGCGCAGCTTGATGTGCGACTCAGTCATGCCGAGCGAGAGCAGGAAGTTTTTGCAGTAGTCCTTCCAGTAGGCGTACCACTCGAGGTCGGTCCCGGGCTCGCAGAAGAACTCCAGCTCCATCTGCTCAAACTCGCGCGTGCGGAACGTGAAGTTGCCGGGCGTGATCTCGTTGCGGAACGATTTGCCGATCTGCGCGATGCCGAACGGGATCTTGCGGCGCGTGGTGCGCTGCACGTTGCGGAAGTTGACGAAGATGCCCTGGGCGGTTTCCGGGCGCAGGTACAGCTCGGAGGCCGAGTCTTCCGTAACGCCCTGGAAGGTCTTAAACATCAGGTTGAACTTGCGGATGCCGGTAAAGTCGGCCTTGCCGCATTCCGGGCAGACGATGCCGTTGTCGGCGATGAATTGCTCCATCTGCTGGTTGCTCCAGCCGTCCGGACGGACGTCCAGGCCGTGTTCTTCCGCATAGGATTCGATCAGCTGGTCGGCGCGGAAGCGCGCCTTGCAGGCCTTGCAGTCCATCAACGGGTCGGAAAACCCGCCCACGTGGCCGCTGGCCACCCAGGTTTCGGGGTTCATGAGGATGGCGGCGTCCATGCCCACGTTGTAGGGGCTTTCCTGCACAAACTTGCGCCACCAGGCCTTTTTGACGTTGTTTTTAAATTCCACGCCCAGCGGGCCGTAGTCCCAGGTGTTGGCAAGGCCGCCGTAAATTTCGCTGCCCGCAAAGATAAAGCCGCGGCCCTTGCACAGCGCCACGATCTGATCCATCGATTTTGCAACTGCCATAACGATTCGCTCCTCCTCAAATTTCCACCCATTTATTATTAGGTAGAAGTACGGTTTTGTCAAGACCGGTGGCGGACAAGCACAACAAATTCGCGCAGTGCGTAGTATACAGTAGCCGGCGGCAAACGGCCGCGGCAAACAAAAACACGTTGAGGAGGTTTCTTTATGGGTTGCCTGAACAATTTCTGCGGCGGAAACGGCATGTGGTGGATCATTATCCTGCTGCTCCTGCTGGACAACGATGGAAACACCTGCGACAGCCTGATCTGGCTGTTGCTGCTTTCCCGCTATTGCAACTGCGGCAATGGCTACGGCGCCAACACTGCCGATTACGGCTGCGGCTGCCAGTCGGCTCCGCGCACCTGCGGTTGTTAACGATATTCCCGGACAAATGATGGTGAAAAAGATCTAAATCCGCCTCCTTTGTGCTATACTAAGCGTGTTTGAAACACAAGTGTGTGTTCCATACGTTGCACAAAGGAGGCGCTGCTTTTATGAAGTCATATTGCATCGAAATGGACGGGCTGGGCTGTGCGCATTGCGCCATGCGCGTGGAGGAAGGCCTGCGCGCGGCGGGAGCGCAGGTCGAAACCCGCACGTGTTCGGGACTGACCGTGCATTTTGACGGCACGTCCAAGCGGCTACGGGAAACCGTGGAGACGCTGGGGTTCGACGTCAACGACATTACGGAGGCATAACCGATGCGCGGGGGGCACGTGGTGGTCGGCATGTCCGGCGGGGTGGACAGCACGGTCGCGGCATACCTGCTCAAGCGCGACGGGTATGACGTGGTCGGGGTGTTTATGAAAAACTGGGAAGAGGAGGGAGAAGACGGCGTCTGTACGGCTGCGGCGGACTATGAGGACGTGAAGAGCGTGTCCGGCGCCATCGGCATCCCCTATTATACGGTCAATTTTGCCAGGGAATACCGCGAGCGCGTGTTTTCCTATTTCCTTTCGGAATATCGTGCCGGCCGCACGCCAAATCCGGACGTGCTGTGCAATTGCGAGATCAAGTTCCGTGCCTTTCTCGATTTTGCCATGGCCACGGGGGCGTCGTCCCTGGCGACCGGGCACTATGCGCGCCTCGGTCGCGACCCGGACGGGCGGGCGCGCCTGCTGCGCGCGGCAGACGCCGGAAAGGACCAGACGTATTTTCTCGCCGGGTTGACGCAGGCGCAGCTCGAACACGCCGTCTTTCCGATCGGCGGCCTGCAAAAGAGCGAGGTGCGCCGCATTGCGTGCGAGCAGGGGTTTTCCAACGCCCGCAAGAAGGATTCCACCGGCGTCTGTTTCATTGGCGAGCGGAACTTCAAGAAGTTTCTGATGCAGTATTTGCCCGCGCAACCGGGCGAGATGGTGGACGAGCGTGGGCGCGTGGTCGGCCGGCACGACGGGCTCATGTACTACACACTCGGCCAGCGCCGCGGGCTGGGCATTGGCGGCACGGCCGGCGGCACCGGTGAGAGCTGGTTCGTCATCGGCAAGGATCTTGCGCGCAACCTGCTCATCGTGCAGCAGGGGGAGCATGAGGAACTGTTTTCCCTGTCGCTCGACGCGGCGGGCGTACACTGGATCGCGGGCGAACCGCCGGCGCACACGTTCGCCTGCACGGCCAAATTCCGTTATCGCCAGCCGGATCGCCCGGTGACGGTAGAATGCCGGGGCGAGGGAGCGCACGTGCGGTTTGATGTGCCGGAGCGTGCGGTCACGCCGGGGCAGTGGGTCGTGTTTTACGATGGCGAAACCTGCCTGGGCGGCGGGCCGATCGACGCGACCGAGCCGCAAAAGCCCATTCACATATAATCCTGATGTTCTGCCGATACTACCCGTTGAAAACTGACGGGAAAGGCGGGACGGGACAATGTCCAAATACAAGGGAACACAGACCGAGAAAAATCTGCTGGAGGCGTTTGCCGGGGAGTCGATGGCGCACTGCCGGTATACTTACTTTTCGCGCCGCGCCGCCAAGGAGGGGTACGACGGGATCCGCCGCATCTTTGAGCTGACAGCCGCGCAGGAGATGGCGCATGGCTATCGCTGGTTTACCGAGCTGAACGCCATTGGCCAGACGTCGGACAATCTCAAGACCGCCATGGAGGGGGAGCACTGGGAGTGGACGGAGATGTACAGCGGCTTTGCCAAGGTGGCCAAGGAGGAGGGCTTCCCCGAAATGGCCGCGCTGTTCGAGATGGCCGCCAAGGCGGAGGAGGCGCACGAAAAGCGCTTTGAGCGCTATCGCATCCAGCTGCTCGACGGCACCCTGTATCGCGCGGAGAAGCCGGTCGAGTGGCGCTGCCAAAACTGCAACCACGTGTTCATCGGCACCACGCCGCCGGCGGTCTGCCCGCTTTGCGCGCATCCGCAGGGCTTTTTCCAGCGCGTATAACGGTTCTATCCGGCAGGCGGGGAACAACAGGCGCGCGGCGCCCGTCATCGGGGCGCCGCGCGCCTTTGGCTTGCGTGTTCTACTGGCGGTTACGGAGGCGTGCCGGCCGGCTGCCGGCTCCGCGCCCCGTGGCGCACGTCCGGATTTGGCCGGCCAGGCGGGCCGGAGGTCAGGGATGCTCGCGGATTTGCGTCACGCTCCACTGTCCCGCGGCGTTGCGCTCCACGCGCCAGAGCGAGGGCACCCGGGCGCTGCCGGACACGGTGGCGCCGTCGGCGTCGAAGGTCTCCTGGGAGTAGTACACCCAGAGATAGCCGGTGGTTTCCTCCAGGTGCGCCGACCACAGCTCCAGCGTATGCGTCTCCCGCACGGCGCCGCGTTCGGCCGGCGTGGCATACCGGGAGAGCGGGCCATATTGCGCTTCGTTTTCGGCGCTGGTGTGCGTGAGATCGGCAAAGGCCGCGTCCGCCTGCCGCAACACGGCTTCCGCCTGCGCGCGATCCACCGGGCTGCCGATGGATGCGAGCAGCGAGAGCGCCTCGGCGTCATAATACGAGAGGCTGGCCACGCGCGCGATGCGATAGACCGGGAAGCAGCGCAGCAGCCCCAGCAGCAGGAGCAGGCATCCGGCGACGAGCAAGGCGGTCAGCGCCGCCCGGCGCCGGAGCTTTTTTTTGAGCGAAAGCAGTGCGTGCGCCTCCTGGGCGGGTTGCCGGTCCTGCGCGGCGGCGTCCTCCAGCGCGCGGCCCGCCTGCGCCGTTGCGTAGGCGGCGCGGCATGCGTCGCACGTCTCCAGGTGCTGCCGCACAAAGGCGGCGGTGCCGTCGCTCACCAGCCCCTCCTGGTAGAGCGGCTGGATGTCGCGGACGATGTGGCATTCAGGCGTCATGGTCGCAGTCCTCCCCTCTCTGCTGGAGCATGGCCCTTGCCCGGTGGTAAGTGACGCATGCCCAGTTCTCCGTCTTTTCAAACAGCAGCCCGATCTGCCGGAAACTCAGTTCCCCGTATACCCGCCACAGGAACACTTCCTTGTAGGGCTCCGGCAGCGTGTGCAGCAGCGCCTGCAGCCGCGCTGCCGTGTCGCGCGCGGCCACCTGTTCCGCTACGGGCGGGCCTTTGGCCGGGAGCGCCTCCAGCGCGTCGTCCCCGGCGGTGGAAAACCGCGCGGCTCGTTTCTGATGGGAGGCATAGCAGTTGCGGGCGATCCGGCACAGCCAGACGCGGACGTCGCAGTCCCTGCGGAATTTGCGGATGGCGCGCAGCGCCCGAAAGAACGTCTCGCTGGTGAGCTCTTCCGCCACGTGCGCGTCGCGGCAAAGATGCAGCATGTAGAAATATACGTCGCCGAAATATGCGCCGTAGATCGCCTCAAAGTCCACGCCTCCCATCACCTCCTCCTGCAATAAGACTCTGCAAATCCGAAAATCTTACAACACGGCGCAAAAAAATCTGCCTGGCTGACGGCCGGAAGAGGGAACAGGGGCGGCGGATGCGCGTCCGCCGCCCCTTTGCGTGTCCCTTGATTCTGTCGGCGCCGGAAGCCATGCCGCCGCCCTTCCCGTGCCGGTCAGTCGGGCTCCACCCATGCGGTGATCTGGCCGCCGGAAACGGACAGGCCGATTTCCCCGTCCATCGTGCGCAGAGCCTGTATGCCGCGCGCCTCCAGCAGCGCGAGCAGGTCGTCTTCGGCCGGATTTTTTTGGGAGTCCGTGATGAGCGCGTAGCGGGGAGCCGCCGCGTCGAGCAGCGCGGCGGAAGTCTCGTGATACCGGCCGTGGTGGGCGATTTTGAGAATGTCGCACGAGAGATCATAGCCGCCGCCGAGCAGCTCCTGCGTGCGCGCGTCCTCTGCGTCGCCAAGCAGCAACAGGCGCGTGCCGGCGAAGGTGACGCGCGTCACGAGCGACTGGTCGTTGTCGGAGTCCTCGTAGGCGGCGCGCGGCGTCCAGATGTCGATCGCCATGCCGCCTACGGTGAAGGAACTGTCCCCGGTCGGCCGCTGCGCTGCGATGTGCGCCGCGTCCAACGCCTCGAGCAGCGCGCGATACCGCTTGCCGTCCGGCTCATAGGCGGGCATGACCACGCGCTCCACGGCAATGCCGTCCAGCACCTCCGGCGCGCCGCCGATGTGGTCCTTGTCGAAGTGGGTCAGGATCATGGCGTCCAGCTTCTCCACACCCATGGCCGACAGCGACTCGAGAATGTCGCCGCCGTCGTCCTCCTCACCGGCGTCGACCAATATGGCGTGCGTCCCGTCGGTAAGCAATATGCTGTCGGCCTTGCCGATCGAAAACACCCGCACCGTCAGCGTTTCAGGCGCGCGAACGCCGCATCCGCACAGCAGCAGGGCGAGACAGAGAATTTTGATCATCCAGCGCTTCATATCTGTAACATAGCATAAAGCGCGGCCAAAAGCAAACCTTTCGGATTGGCGTCGCGCCCGTCGCCCATTCTGTCGCAGGGGTCATCGACAAAACGGGTGGCAGGGAACTTTTTCCGGTTGACAAACGGGCGAAAGCGGATATAATGAGCATATACGAACAAATGTTCGATTGCGAGGAAAGAAGGGACTCCGTATGCCGCAACGCCGCATCTTGCACGCGGATTTCAACGGGTTTTATGCGTCCGTTGCCTGCCTGCTCGACCCGTCGCTGCGCGACAAACCGGTTGCCGTGGCCGGGGACCCGGCCGCGCGCCACGGGGTGATCCTGGCCAAGAACGAGGCGGCAAAGCGCTTTGGCGTGCAGACGGGCGAGGTCATCTGGCAGGCGCGCAGGAAGTGTCCCGCGCTGGTCACCGTGGCGCCGGATTTTCCGCAGTACCAGCGCTTTTCGCGCCTGGGCCGCGAGATCTATGCCGAATATTCCGACCGCGTAGAGGCGTTTGGGCTCGACGAAAACTGGATCGACGTGACGGACTGTACCAACAGTTTTGCCGATGCTGCGCGGCTTGCGGAACAGATCCGCCTGCGCGTGCGCGAGGAACTGGGCGTGACCGTGTCCATCGGCGTGGCGCCCAACAAGGTGTTTGCCAAGCTCGGTTCGGACATGAAGAAACCGGACGCCGTGACGCTCATTACGCCGGACAACTATCGCACGTTGGTCTGGCCGCTGCCGGCGCGCGACCTGTTGTATATCGGCCGGGCGACGGAGCAAAAGCTGCGCACCGTCGGGATCACGACCATTGGAGAACTGGCACTGGCGCCGCCGTCGCTGTTGCGCGCGCGCCTGGGCAAGACGGGGCTGATGCTGCACGACTTTGCCAATGGCCGCGATGATACGCCGGTCGAGCGGCTGGACGCGCAGCGCGAGGCCAAGTCGGTGGGAAACGGCGTGACGACGCCGCGCGACCTGACCTGCGACAGCGACGTCTATCTGACGGTCACGATGCTGTGCGAATCGGTTGCGGCGCGCCTGCGCGCCGGCGGCCAGCGGGCGCGGACGGTGCATCTGAGCGTGCGCGACACGGAGCTCGTCTCCTTCACACGGCAGGCGAGGCTGGAAAAACCCAGCAACCTGACGATGGAACTGGCGACGCTTGCGATGACGCTGTTCCGGGCAAACTACGACTGGCGCCGGCCGGTGCGCAGCCTGTCGGTCTGCGCGACCGACCTGCTCGGGCCGGGTGCGCCGGTGCAGTTGTCCCTGTTTACGGATGAGCGCGCACGGGAGCGAACCGCGCGCGCGGAGGCCGCGGTAGACGAGATCCGGCGGCGCTTTGGCTACCATAGCATTGCCCGGGCCATCTTTTTGACGGATGCCGACATTGGCGGGCTGAACCCGCGCGAGGAGAACACCATCCACCCTGTGGGCTGGCGCAGGGAGGCGCAGGAGGAGACGGACTGAACTTGCCCCGCGCAGGATGGCCGGGGACGGTGCTCAACGCGGAAGGCACGATGCCGTTATGCGGGTGCAGACCAAGGAGAGGAAGGACATGAAACAGTATGTTGCGGTGGAGGCGCGGTTTGACGAGGGCGGCGGCGTGCGCCCGCTGTGCGTCATCTGGGAGGACGGGCGCCGGTTCCCGGTCGATCGCGTGATGGACGTGCGCCGCGCCGCCAGCCTGAAGGCGGGCGGGACCGGCCTGCGCTACCGCTGCCTGATCGGCGGGCGGGAACGCAACCTGTTCTACGAGGACCCGCGGTGGTTTGTCGAAATGCAGGCGCCGCGCGTGGATAGGTGACACGGCTGGGAAAACGTGGTATGCTTACCATGAAACAGCATTTTGCGAGGCAGAAGGAGGAACATCCATGACAAACGACCGTCAGGAACAGGATCCAAAGCTCCAGTGGCGCCTGTCGGACCTGTATGAGAATACCGCGGCTTGGGAGCGCGCGCTTCAGGAGGCGCAGGCGCAGATCGCCGCCATCGAGGCATATCGTGGCCGGCTGGGCGAGAGCGCGGATACGCTGCTCACCGTACTGCGCAGCCGCAGCGCAGCGGGCCGCCAGCTGGAACAGGCGTATGCGTATGCGCACCTGCACCAGGATACGGACAATGGCAACGCCACATACCAGGGCATGACCGACCGGGCCATGCAGGCGATAATCGCCGCGCAGGCGGCGCTGTCCTTTATCGAGCCGGAGATTTTGGCCATTGCCCCAGAAACTTTGCGGGCGTGGGCGCAGGAGCCGCGTTTTGGGAGTTTCCGGTTTTATCTGGAGGATCTCGACCGCCAGCGGGCGCATCTGCTCTCCGCGGCGGAAGAGCGGATCCTGGCCATGGCGGAGGATCCGCTCGGCGGGGCGGACAACGCGTTCACGATGCTGTCCGACGTGGATCTGGACTTTGGCACTGTGGTGGATGCGCAGGGCCAGGAAGTCAAGCTCACACACAGCACGTATGGCCTGTTGCTTGAGAGCCCGGATCGCCGCGTCCGGCGCGATGCATTTCGCAACCTCTACAAGGCATATCGCAGCGTGAAGAACACCATTGCGGCGACCTATGCCGCGTCGGTGAAGGCAGATGTGTTCCGTGCGCGGGTGCGCGGGTATGCCGGGTCGCTCGAGGCGGCGCTCGATGGCAACAATGTGCCGGTCGCCGTGTATGAGCAGCTCATAGAGGCCGTGCATGAGAAATTGCCGGCATTGCAGAAGTATCTGGCGCTGCGCAAGCGGCAGCTGAAGCTCGACCAGCTGGAGATGTACGACCTGTACACGCCCATTGTGCCGGATTGCTCCATGCCCATGTCGTATGAAGAGGCAAAGGCCCTGGTCAAGGAGGCGCTCAAGCCGCTGGGCGAGCGGTATGGCCGGTTGCTCGACGAGGCGTATGAAAACCACTGGATCGATGTATATGAGAGCGCGGGCAAGACGTCCGGCGCGTTCTCCTGGGGTGTATACGGCGTGCACCCGTTTGTACTGTTGAACCATCAGGACAATGTGGATCACGCGTTCACGCTGGCGCACGAGCTGGGCCACGCCATGCACTCGTACCATTCCAACGAAAAACAGCCGTATGAGACGGCGGACTACAGGATCATGGTGGCCGAGGTCGCTTCGACCGTCAACGAAACGCTCATGATGCAGTATCTGCTGGGGCGCGAAACGGACCCGGTCAAGCGGGCGTATCTGATCAACCAGCAGCTGGAGAGCTATCGGACGACGTGCTTTAGGCAGACGATGTTTGCCGAATTCGAGCTGAAGGCGCACCGGATGGCCGAAAACGGCGAGCCGCTGACGGTGGAGAGCCTGAGCCGGGTGTACCGGGAGCTGAACGAGCTGTACTATGCCGGCGTCGTCGTGGACGACGACATCGCCAGCGAGTGGATGCGCATCCCACATTTTTACAATGCGTTTTATGTGTATCAATACGCGACCGGCATCTGCACGGCCACGGCGCTGGCCCGCGACATCCTCGAGCATGGCGGCGCGCCGCGCTATCTCGACTTCCTCTCGAGCGGCGGGAGCGACTATCCCATCCGCCTGTTGCAAAACGCGGGCGTGGATCTGACGGACAAGGCCAGCATCGCCTCCGCCCTGGAGGTGTTCGAGCAGGGCGTGGACGAGCTGGAACAACTGTTGAAATAAAACGGGAGGATTTTGACAATGGAAAACCAGGAACCGGTGTTTGAGGCGGCGGAGGCGCGCGCCTACATTGCGGCCAAGTTCCGCGAGCAGGGGGATTTCCTCGTGCTCGACGGCGTGGATCTCGATGCGATGGTCGCCTGTGCGCAGCAGGCCGAACAGGCATATATGGAGGCTTCCGGTGCGCTGGATGGCGGCGTGTACGATGACGACGAGGCGTTTGAGCGGGTGCAGGCGGCGCTGGCGGCAGCCTTCCCCGCGCACAGGATGTATGCCATGCGCTTTGCGGAGGACTACCTCGATTACAGCGAGGACTATCTGGAAAGCCTTGGCCTCATCGAATGGGAGTGACTGGGTAGGAGAGGGAATGGCGGGACTGCGCGCCTGTTGTCAGGCGGGCTGCCGTAGCGAACGCGGATTCTGCCGACCGGCCCTGTGGCGCAGGCCTTTGCGCCGGCAAACTGCCGGCGCTGCGCTGCCCTGAACACCCGCTGTTTTACCGGCATGGTTTGCCGCCCTTTGTGGAGTGCCGCGTGTGATTGCATTCTGCCGGGGAGCCGCAAACCATGCTTTGCTTTTGTCCAAAATCGGCGGGCCCGGCGGGCGGCGCGGCGGCAGGCGCACAGCGTAGAGTGGAAGGGCGTATGCTGCATATAAAACGGCAAGACAGGAAATCCTAACCTGTCCCGACTGGCGGCGGAAAAACGGCTGCGGGATGACGGGACGGGAACCATGATTTTGAAAGGAGATGGTCACGATGGAAACCGTGTATGACAGAGCGGAATTGGAACGATATCGGGAACAGCTGATACGGGAAGAAAAGCGGCCCGCTACGGTGGCAAAGTATGTACACGATGCCCGCGTGTTTGCGAATTTTCTCGACGGCAGGGAGGCTACCAAGGAATTGGCGCTTGCGTACAAGGAGACGCTGGTGCGATCGGGGTACGCCGTGCGCAGTATCAATTCCATGCTGGCGGCGACGAATCATTATCTGGGCTTTCTGGGCAAAGCGGATTGCAGGGTCAAAAGCATTCGGACGCAGAACCAGGTATACTGCTCCGGAGAAAAGATGCTGATGAAGGCAGAGTATGAGCAGCTACTGAAAGCGGCGCGCACCAAACCAAGGCTGCAGCTGTTGCTGGAGATGATCTGCAGCACCGGGATACGCGTATCGGAGCTCGCCTATTTCACCGTGGAAGCGGTCCGGCGGGGGGAGGTCGTCGCGAACAATAAAAACAAAGTGAGAACCATATTGATCCCGGGGAAACTGCAGAAGAAGCTGCTCCGCTTTGCAAAGGAAACGGGCATTGAGGAAGGCGTGCTCTTTTGCACGGCAAGCGGTCGCCCAATGGACAGGAGCAATATCTGGCGGGCCATGAAAAGGCTCGGCGCCAAGGCGAGGATCCAGGCCGGGAAGGTTTTCCCGCACAACCTGAGGAAGCTGTTTGCGCGGATGTTTTACCGATTGGAGAAGGATATCGTAAAACTGGCGGACATCCTCGGCCACAGCAATTTGGAAACCACAAGGCTGTATATCATGTCCACCGGACTGGAGCACCGGCGCAAGCTGGAACGGCTGGGCCTGGTAACATAAAAAACAACAACATAATGTGAATTATGTGGTGAAAGGCAGGGAAAAGAAGCAGGCAAAGACAGTATGGGCGCACGAAGGCAGCCCAAAGTGAAAACAGATATCTATATTTTAAAATCGATTGCGCAACAATATTCGGGCCTTACCATTGGCTGTGGCCTCCGGCATTGGAAAATCATGCCGGATTTTCGTTTGAAATCCAGTATTTTGCAGATTATTTTGTTGTAAACATATTGATTTTCTTGTTATTTAGTGTTATAATCCGATTGAAATCGATTGAAATTTGTTTTGATTTAAGTTTCAGTTTGCAACGGCACAAGAACACAATCCAGATGAAAACAACATAATTCACATTATGTTATGTTGCCAATTAAAGATAAGGTGAAAAACAATGAAGATCGCAGTATTGGGAGCAGGAGCGATGGGGGCGCTGTTCGGGGGATACCTGGCAGAGCGGAACGAGGTGTACCTGG